>JAJEEE010000083.1 GCA_022821145.1 Acidobacteriota bacterium | reverse complement strand
TTGGACTGACGCCTCGGCGTCCGCCTCGTTGTCCAGTCGCGGCGAGGAACGCCGCGCCTACTATAGGAGCGTCCCGAAAGGTCGCAGCGAAAGACCGAGCGCCATGCCAAGCCACGGAGCACACGCAGAACGTCGCCGCATGCCCCATAGGACCCGCGGCGTCCCCCGCCGCGGGTGGACAAGGCGGCCTCCGGGCCGCCGCGTCAGCAAGACGTGATCTCGCCAACCGGCGACACCGTGAACGAAGAGATCATTTTCTTGGACTGACGCCTCGGCGTCCGCCTCGTTGTCCAGCCGCGGGGAGGAACCCCGCGGCTACAATTGGAGCGTCCCGCAAGGTCGCAGCGAAACACCGAGCGCCATACCCACGCACGCAGGACACGCACGTCGTCGCCGCAGTCCCCATAGGACCCGCGGCGTCCACGCCGCGGGTGGACAAGGCGGCCTCCGGGCCGCCGCGTCAGCAAGACGAGATCTCGCAAGTAGCCAACACCGTCAACAAAGAGATCATTTTCCTGGACTGACGCCTCGGCGTCCGCCACCTCCATGGCATGGCCATGGAGGTGGCGGAGCAAGGCTTCAGTCCAAGGAAAGATCGCTTCAACTCGCTACCAGCGTGAAATAGCCATGCCGCACGACGGGGCTGGCCCCTTCGATCTCGTCGCCGCGTCCCATGGTGTAGAGTGAGGCGTCGTGTCGGCCTCTGCCACGTCCTGGAAGGGAAGAGTCTACGTCCTGAGCGGCGCCGCCCTGATCAGCTTCTCGCCGGTGTTCGTCCGCGTCGCCGACGTCGGGCCGTCGATGGCGGGCGCGTACCGGTGCCTGTTCGGCGCCGTGGCGTTGGCCGTCGTGGTCTGGGTTCGCAAGGAGCGGGTCTGGCAGGGAACGGGGCCGCTGATCTGGGCCGGCGCCGCCGCGGTCATGTTCGCCGCCGACCTGAGTTTCTGGCACCGTTCGATCCTCTACGTGGGACCGGGACTGGCGACGATCCTGGCCAACTTCCAGGTCTTTTTCCTGGCCGCGGCCGGCGTCTTGATCTTCCGGGAGTCCCTCGACTGGCGCTTCCTGGTGTCGGCCCCCTTGTCCCTGGGCGGGCTGTTCCTCCTGGTCGGAATCGATTGGGGCGCGCTGGAACCCGACTATCGCCTCGGTGTCGTCTTCGGCGTCGTCACCGCCGTGGCGTATTCCGGGTACATGCTGAGTCTCCGGCGGCTCCAGTCGGGGACGGCGCGCGGATCGCCCGCCGCCAACCTGATGATCGTCTGCCTCGCGGTCGCGGCGATGATGGCCGTCGAAGGGACGCTCCAGGGCGAGTCGTTCCGCATTCCCGACGCCGGAAGCTGGGCCGCGATGCTCGGCTACGGGATCCTGTGCCAAGCCCTCGCGTGGATCCTGATCAGCCGCGGGCTGGCGCTGGTCGAAGCCTCCCGGGCCGGCCTGATGCTGCTGGTTCAACCCACGCTGGCGTTCGTCTGGGACGTCGTCCTGTTCTCCCGTCCGACCGGCTGGACCGACGTCGCCGGCGCCCTGCTGGCGCTGGGGGCGATCTGTTTGGGGACGACCTCTCGCGCGACGCGCTGAGTGACGCTTGCCGTGGTGTCTCACAATTTCGTGCACTCGATTACGGACTGACGCCTCGCTGCGCTCCTTGTCCACCCACGGCGAGGAACGCCGCGGGTACGATTGGAAATTCCACAGTATTTTCATTGACTTACAGGTCAGGAGAGCATCCGGGATCACCCGCATCTCCGGCGGATAGTCGGGCGACGTGTCCGTCACTGCGTGCGATAACGACTTTTCGAGACAGTCCACGACGTTCCGTCATCGCCGAACTGCGGCCCTGCGACCGGGTGTATAGTCGATGGGCCCTTCGCTGATCGGCGCCAAACATGTCGATGACGCCCGAGGAACGCTTCACGCGGATGGAGAAACTCGCATCCACGCTGAGGGAAGGTCAGGCCCTGCACGAAGCGGATGTCCGCGAGATCCGGGAGATCCGGGAGATCCAGAAGAAGACCGACGCCGTGTTGCTGAAGCTGGCCGGCAACCAGCAGGGGATGGCCGAGAGCCAGCTTCGCATGGCCGAAAGCCATTCGCGGCTGGCCGACAGTCAGGACAAGCTTGCGAAAGCGCAAGCCGAGACCGAGGCGAAGCTGAACGCCTTGATCGAGACCGTCGACCGGCTGATCCGGGATCGCGGCGGTCCCTTTGTTCCGTGACAGCGTCGGGTTCGGCCCCGGGCTGAGCCTGGGCGCCGAGTGCTCAGGCGCCCAGGAAGTCTCCCATCCGCCCCACCACCTCGGGCTTTTCCAGGTGGACCAGGTGGCCCGCGTCCTCGACGATGTCGATCGTGACGTCGGGGAGCGCGTTCCGCCAGGCGGCCGCCTGCGCCGCGGGAACGATCCGATCCTCGGCGCCCCATACGATCAGCGTCGGTGTCTTCAGACGGTGCAGGTAGCGCGGCAGCTTCAGGTCGTTGGGATGCTCCCATTGCAGGCGTGCCAGCGACGTCGTTTCCCGGTACCGGTCCGCGATGAAGTCGATGTCGGGGTTTTCGGGCAGGCGCGGCTTCAGGGCGTCGAAGTTCTTGACCAGCGCGCCGATCACCTTGTCCCCGGACAGCGCCAGGATATCCAGCATCGGGTGTTCCGGATCGAGCATCAGCGCGGGGGCGATCATCGCCAGCTTCCGAATCCTGTGGCAATGCTCGACGCCGAACTTGGCGGCCAGGTAGCCGCCCATCGACAACCCCACCAGGTGGAACGTGTCCAGCTCCAGCGCGTCGAAGAGCTCCAGGTAATGCATGACGTAGTCGTGCATCTCGTCCACGGAGGGGTCGTCCGCCGACTCGCCGAAGCCCGGATGGTGGGGAACGATGACCTGGAACTTGTCCGTCCACGGCACGGTGAAGTCGAAACCGTCGACGGTTCCCGCGCCGTGAAACAGAACGAGGGGTTCTCCGGTCCCTGCCGTGTGGACGACGGTGTCGATGCCGTTGACGTTCAGCGTCCGCTTCGAAAACGTGCTCATGTGTCGTGTCCTTCCCTCATCCGCCGACGGCGGCGGTTTCCCTCGATCCGGCCCCGAGGCGCGGCATGACTTCCTCGGCGAACAGCGTCAGGTTCTTGGTCGTCTTCCAGTGCGGCATGTCCGCCACGTGCATGACGTTGTTCAGGTGGTTCGTTCCCATGCGCTCGGCCCACTCGCCCAAGAGGTTGGCGACTCTTTCGGGCGTACCCACCGCGACGAACGTGGAGTCGCGGATGTGGTCGAAGTCGAAACCGCCGTGCAGACGGTCCGATCCCGCGGCGCGAATCTTGAGCTGCTCGACCGAGATGTAGCCCGGGGGCGCCAGCCACTGGGGCGTGCTGCGGGCGAAGTCCTCGTAGAACCGCCGCAGGTGTCCCTTGTATTCCCGCTCGGCTTCCTCGTCGGTCTCGGCCACGTAGACGAACGTGAGAAGAGGCAACTGGTCGGGTCGCAACGTGAAGCCGTGATGCGCCGCCCGCTCCCGCAGCGTGTCGTTCAACTCCTTGGCCCGGGCCTGGGTCGCGAACACCGAGGAATAGCCGAAGCCCAACTCGGCCGCCAGCTCGATGGTTTCGGGGCTGCCCGTACCGACGATGTAGCACGGGGGATGCGGTTTCTGGTAGGGCCGGGGCCACGGATTCAGGTAACGGTAGGTGAAGTACTTGCCGTAGTGCGTGGTCGGTCCGTCCTCGGACCATGCCTGCAGCATGATCTTCAGGCTTTCGCGGAACCGTTCCCGCGACGTGACCGGACTCACGGAGTTGGCCCAGTACTCCATTCCCGTGCCGAGGGGCAGGGCGATTTCCAGACGGCCCTTCGACAGGACGTCGAGGATGGCGTACTCCTCGGCCAGCCGGTTCGGTTGCATGAAGTTCGGCGGCACGCCCCAGACGCAGATGCGCGCGCGCCGGAGCCTGGGGAGCAGCGTCGCGGCCACGACGTTGGGCGTGGCCATCATGCTGTACACGGTATTATGGTGCTCGTTCAGCACGATGGCGTCGTAGCCGAGCCGGTCGGCCAGGGCCAGTTGGTCGAAGTACTGCTGGTACAGCCCGTGAGCCTTCTCCGGGTCGTAGTACTTGTTGGGAAAGTCGACCCAGGTCGATACGTAGTCCTTGTGGTTGTCCGGCAGATGCACGTACGGCATGAAGTGCATCACGTCGAAACGCATGGAATCGCTCATTTACGCCTCCGGATACGAGGTTCAGTGGATATCATTTCAAGGGACGGAAAATCAAACAGGCCGGGCGCGAACGGTTTCGGCGCCGGGTGCTCGGCGCCGGTCCGAATCGCCGGCTCGGGAGTCGTATGGACATGCATCGTCGTCAGATCGTTCTTGCCGCGTTCCTGATCCTGGCCGCGGGTTCCATGATGCCCGCGTCCTCGCAGCGGGGCGGGGGGGACGCCCCGGCCGCCCGGCCCGCGCCGCGCCATCCCGACGGGCGTCCCAACCTGGGCCCGCTTCCCGGCGAGACCGGATTGTGGGTCGGCAACGGCGGGAGGTTGGCCGTCAACCCGAACAACTACGAGTACCGGAGGACGCTCAACGCGCCCATCCACATCGACGACGTGCCGTTGAAACCCTGGGCGCGCGCCATCGTGGACGAGCGCCATGTCACGTTCCTGAGTTACGAGCCGCACGCCCGGTGCAAGCCCTCCGGCGGCCCGCGGGAGTTCGTCACGCCCTACGGGCTCGAGATCGTCGATCTCCCCGAGCTGGAGCGGATCTATATCTTCGACATCGGCGGCCCCCACACCTACCGGATCGTCTACATGGACGGACGGAGCCACCCCGAGAACCCGACGCCCAGCTACTATGGGCACTCCATCGGGCGATGGGACGGCGACACGCTCATCGTCGACACCGTGGGTTTCAACGAGCGGTTCTGGATGAACCGCGACGGGTTGCCCCATACCGACCGGATGCGCCTGATCGAACGGATCACCCGGACCGACTTCGACACGCTGCGGTACGACGTCACGATCGACGACCCCGGCGCCTACGACGCGCCTTGGGACAGCGGGTTCGCGATCCAGTGGACGCCCGACCGGGAGATCTTCGAGTACATCTGCCAGGACAACAACACGTTCCCGTCGAACATCGTCAACGCTTACGGTGAGGCCGAGGCGCCCAGCCGGGTCGTTCCGTAGCGAGCCGCCGCCCGGTCTATTCGCCCAGTCGAAGGGCCGCCAGGGAACCGGGATGGTCGGGGCCGGCGATCTGCACGACGACGTACTGCCGGCCCTGGTGCAGGTAGGTCATCATGCCGTACTGACCCGACGCCGGGATGGGAACCGTGCCGACACGTTCGCCCGTGCGCTTGTCCACGGCGTGGAGCAGGGGATCGCCCTGGGTCCCTTCGGCCGTGATCAGCAGCGTCCGGGTGGTGAGGGTGACCGGGTGCGAGGTCTTTCCGGTGACGGGAAGGTCCACGCCGGCCAGCGCCGGGTGATCCCGGATGCGTTCGGGCGTATCCCCGTTCGGGATCTCCCACAGGTGCTCGCCCGTGTTCATGTCGATGGCGACGATCCGGCTGTACGGCGGCTTGAATATCGGAAGGCCCTGGGGCCCGCCGAAATCGCCCCGGTCGGCGACGACCCAATCGGCGATGGTGCGTCCGGTCGTCAGCGGATCGTCCGGTTCATCCATTTCGTGGCCGGGGACGATGTTCTCGGAACGGCATCCGCGAAGAGTCGACACGTAGAGGATCCCCGTCTCGGGATCGGCCGACGTCGGCCCGTAGATGTTGGTGGCGCCGGAGGGACAGCTCACGAACGAGCGCAGCCCGGAGGGATGCCCCACCTGGATCGGGGGATTGTAGAGCGGTCCCAGCCGGTAGTTCCGGACGATCTCGACAGCCTCGGCGCGCAGCTCCGGCGTGAAGTCGATCAGCATGTCCTCGGTGAGCGCCTGCATCTCGTAGGGCGCCGGGCGGGTCGGGAACGGTTGCGTGGGCGAGAGCCGTTCCCCGGGGATCTCGGAGGGCGGCGCCTCGCGTTCCTCGATGGGCCACACGGGCTCGCCGGTCGCGCGGTCGAACGTGAAGGCGAATCCCTGTTTCGTGGTCTGCACCGCGATGGCCCTCCGGCGCCCGTCGATCGTCACGTCCAACAGCACGGGGGCGGTGGGGTTGTCGAAGTTCCAGATGTCGTGGTGGACCGTCTGGAAGTGCCACACCCGTTGGCCGGTCCGCACGTCGAGGGCGATGACGCTGGTGCCGAACAGGTTGTCCCCCGGCCGGAAACCCCCGTAGAAGTCGATCGTCGGAGGGTTGGTCGGGATGTAGACGATCCCGCGCTCGGGATCGGCCGACATCGGCGCCCAGGACGACACGTCTCCCGTGGTCATCCAGGCGTCGTTCTCCCACGTATCGTGCCCGAACTCGCCCGGCCGGGGAATGACGTGGAACTTCCAGAGGAATTCTCCGGTGGCGGCGTCGTAGGCCAGGATGTCGCCCGGGATGTTCTCCGTGCGGGTCTGGTAGTACCCCTGCTCGTGGACGTTGCCGACGATGACGACGCCGTTCACGACGATCGGCGGGGACGACGTGCTCAGGTTGCCCAGGTCGCGCGGGATCCCGTGATCCGGGTCGTAGGCGTAGCCGGACTGCAGCCAGGGCTCCCAGTCGCCGACCAGGTCCGGCAGCATGTCGACGACGCCCGTGGCCGCGAAACCGTCCAGCGGCACGGTCGCGCCCCAGCCATCGATCGGCCGCCCGGTCTTCGCGTCCAGCGCGTGGAGGAAGAACCCCGGACTGCTCATGAAGATCACGCCGCGGCCGTTGACCTCGGCCCAGGCGACCCCCTTTCCGTAGCTGTTGCGCATGCCGCGTTCGTATCGCGTCGTGTGCGGCTCGCGAAACGTCCAGACGGTCTCTCCGGTGCCCGGGTCGATCGCCGAGACGGTCCGGCGCGAGCCGGCGACGGTGTACAGCAGCCCGTCGACGTAGAGCGGCGTCGAGCGGGAGACGTAATCGACGGTCGGGCCGTAGTTGTCGCCGCGCCAGACCCAGGCGACTTCCAGGTCCTCGAAGTTGCCGCCGTCGATCTCATCCAGCGCCGAATAGCGCGTGTGGCCGGCGTCGCCGCCGATATAGCGCCATTCGCCGGCCGGGACGCCCGCTTCCTGCGCGGGCGCCGGCGGCGTCACGGCCAGAAGACAGATCGGAAGCATCCACGGCCTCGGAACTCGGCGCCGGTTGGGCATGATCATGTTCGGGACCTCGATTCCGCGGTCAACGTCGACAGTCGGCGCCGGCGCGCTCGCCCCGGACCCACGCGGCCAGCATCCGCCATTCCGGATCGTCCCGGGACATCCATCGCCGGACCCCGTTGTGCGCGTAGTCGCCGCCGCCGTCCGGATGCAGCGGATGCATCAACAGGCGGCTCTGGGCCGGGAAACCCGGCGCGATCAGCCGCGTCACGATCTCGAAGTTCCGCCGTGATTCCTCCTCGGTCCAGACGGCGCGGCCGTCCGGGATCCCCTGCAGGAAGGCCGAGCCGCCCTCGGTGTGGCACTCGGTGCAGGGAAGGCTTCCCGGGACGGCGTTGATGAAAATCGGCTGGACGCAGGCCCGGAAGAACGCGTAGTCGACCTCGCCCTCGGCGGGCGCCGGGCCGGAAGCGGCGCGAACCCACGCCGCGATGGCCTGCCACTCCGGGTCGTCGCGGGACGTCCAGAACTTGCCGCCCGTGTGCGACGGCGTTCCGCCGGCCGGCGCCGCCAGCGGCTTGCGGAGCAGGCGGCTGTTGTCGGGATCGCCTGGCGCCACGAGGCGGGAGACGGCCTCGAAGTTGCGCCGGGACTGGTCCTCGGTCCAGAAGACGCCGCCGTCTGCGTCCTCCTCGAGCGTTTCCAGCGCGAGCCGCGTGTTCGTCTGCCACGTGTGACACATGACGCAGGCCGGGTTGCCCGGGTCGGGGGGCCGAAAGTCGCCGCGGGAACGGATGAAGATCGGTTCGACGGTTTCGCGGTAGACGTCGAAGTCCAGGCCCTGCCGGGCCGCCGCCACCGAGGGAGCGAGCAGGGCCAGGACGCTGGCCAGGGCCGCTCGTCGGCTATTCATCGCCGACTCCCACGATCTCGACCCGGTCGGCCGGGAGGACATGCGTCGAGTTGCGCTTCGGCGCGTGACCGACCGGTATACGGGCCACGATCTCCATGGCGTCCAGGTCGACGGCGACGGTTTCCATCGTGCCGACGATGCTGACGTACAGGATCCGGCTGTCGGGCGTGGCCGTCAGCCACTGCGGGGACGCCCCCACCTCCAGGCCTCCGATGAACTCCAGCTCGGGAAGCGACCAGCCGTAGATGCGGCTGTCGAGCCGGCTCGCGTACCAGAGCGCCGACTGGTCGGGGAGGACGAGCAGGCCGTGGCCGGTCCCGTCCTGAATGCCGTCGAAGTTCTGCCGCGACACCGGAAGGGGCGGCGGGCTGATGAAGTCGACCGCCTCCCGCCGGTCCCAGTCGACGACGTAGAACCCGTTCAGCCGGGTCGCCTGGGCGAACAGCCGTTCCGTCGAGCCGTCGGGGTTGTACTCGAGGGCCATCGGCCGGACGCGGTGGCCGTCCAGCGCCACCCCCCAGACGATCTCGTCGGTCCGGGCGTCGATCACCTGGATCGTGTGCTCGTCCACCGAGGACGGGGTCGCGCCCAGGCCCGCGACGACGTAGGCGTCGTCGGCGGTGACGTAGACGTTGTGGACGCCGTGGATCATCTCGATCGTCTTGACGATCGCGTGCGTCTCCAGGTCGATGACCTGTGTGTAGGGCACGCCGCGAATGCCGACGTAGAGCTTGCCCAAGGATTCGTTGATGACCAGCTTGTTGGGTTGGTCGATGAGCGGGATGTGCATGATCGTGCGGAGCGTCCGCGTGTCGATCACGTCCACCGTGTTGTCGCGCTCGTTCGCGAAGTAGTAGTAGTAGCCCTCGGGATGATCGACGGCCGCATGCGCCCGAGGGACGTCCTCGATGACGGCGATCACCTCGTGGGTCGCGGGGTCGATGATCTGCGCGTCGGTGCCGGCGGAGTTGGTCTGGATGATCCGGACCACGGTGTCGTCCTGCGCTGCGAGCGTCGCCGCGCACAGCCCGGCCCCGGCCGCGATCGCGTACAGGCGTTTCCATACACTGCTCATGCGTCCTCCGCGCCTTGCGGCGGGATCGTGGATTAATCGAATCATACACCGCGCGGGCGTGTCGGACGAACGACTACGCGGCGCGGAAAACCATGGCGGGCCGGGAGCCGCGGTTGATAAGATGCGCCGACGGAGCCGGCCGGCTCCGTCGCGAGTCATCGACGATCGGGAGACCACGTGAACCTGAAGCAACCCGCCCTCGGCGCCGCGGCGACGCTCCTTGTCATCGTCGTGTCGTTGGGTTTCGTCTCGCTGTTCGATTATCCGACGTTCTCGGGGTGGGTGACCTACGGGTTGATCTGTCTGATTCCGATGTCGATCGTCATCGACGTCACCTGGGGCGGGCGGCATCCACGTTTCGCGGCGTCCGCGCCCCAGCCGTCGCGCGGCGTCCTGCTGCTGGCCGTCACCGCGGCGGCCGGCGCCGCCGTGGGCGCGGTCTACTTCGTCACCATCGGCGGCGCCATCGATCCTCCGGCGCCGATGCTGATCCACGCGGCGATCGTGTCGGTCCCGGTGACCTTCTGCCTCGCGATCATGTTCGGGGGATGGCCGTTCGACCGCGTCCGGAGCCCCATCGCCGGCGGACTGGCGCTGCTGGCCGCCGCCTACGCCATCAACTACGCGCTGTTCCAGGTCTTCTACGACTACGGGTTCATGGCCGACGCGCCCGTATACGCCGCGTCGATCGATCCCGGCGGCCTGTTCAACGCCTGGAGCGCCGTGGCCTTCGCCGTCACGTCGCTGTCGATCATGTTCCTGTTCCTGCACCTGGACCTGTGGCCGCTGGCGTTGTTCCCGCGCCTGATGAAGCAGCCGGTCCTGGGCGTCGTCTGGACAGCAACGGCGCTGGCGCTGGGCGGCCTGGTCTTCCACCTGGGCGTGGGCGTCATGGAGATGGACCCCGTCATCTTCATGGTCGCGGTTCCCGTTCCGTTCATCTTCGGCTCGATCATCATGTTGAAGATGCTCCAGGCGTCGGTGTTCCGAAGCCTGAAGCAGCCGGTCCGGGGGCTGGTGAGCGCGGCGGTGGCCGCCGTGGACGGCGTGATCCTGGCCTGGGCGTTCGGCGTGCTGGCGCCCGTCCTCGCCGGCGACTTGGGCGCCGGCCCGCCGGCCTACGAGCGGGAGATCTGGCTGGCGTCGGCGCTGCTGGGCGTCACGTTCCCGTTCCTCGCCTTCTCGGCCGACTTCTTCCGGATGTGGCCGCTCGGGACGAGCGATCCGGACTGATCGACCGCGCCGTCATTCCAGCTCCGAGCGGAGCCACGCGTCGAGGCGCTGCATGCTCTCCAGGCGGTGTTCCCGGCTCGCGCCGGCGTCGCCCCGGGCGGCGTGAGCGTCGGCCAGGGCCGCATGCACGAGGGCGTTGTCACTCAGGCCGCGCTCGATGACGGTTTCCAGTCCGGCCAGCGCGTCGTCGAGACGTCCCATGCGGATCTGGGCGACGGCCAGGTTCAGCCGGAACAGCGCCACGTCCGGATGCGCCTCGATGGCCTGCCGGTACAAGCCGATGCTCTCGTCGGCGCGCCCGTCGGCGAACGCCGTGCGGGCCCCGTTGTCCAGCGTCGAGAGCTCCTGTCCGAGACGGTCCGCCTCGCCCGCGGCGGCTTCCAGCTCGCCGTACCGGGTCAGCTCGGCGCGTCCAGCCTCGACGCGCCCCATTCGGACCAGCGCCGTTCCAAGCACGTAGAAGGAACGCCGGTGATCCGCGTCGATCTGGAGCGCGCGCCGGGCCGTCGCGGCCGCGTCCTCGAACCGCCCCGCGGCCAACTCGGCCTCGGCGATGCGGTGGAGCAGGTCGACGCTGCCGGGATTGGCTTCCAGCATGGCGTCGTATTCGAGAAGGGCGTCTTCGAACCGGTTGTTGACGTAGTGCAGCCGCCCCAGCTCGAACCGCGCGCCGGGGTTTCCGGGGTCGATGTCCAACGCCCGGCGATAGGACTCGACCGCGTCTTCGTAACGCACCACGTTGCCGTATGCGTCGCCCAGCCGCTGGTGCAGGTAGCTGGCCGGGACGACTCCCAGCCACGGGTCGATCGCGGTGTCGGACGCCGCCGGGATCGCGCCTCGCAGCGTGTCGATCGCTTGCGTGTAGTTGCCCGAGTCCACGTGGTGATCGCCCAGCCGCGCCCGAGACGCGGTCGAGTCCGGAAAGGCGTCCACGCCGAGCGCGAGCGTCCGTTCCGCCTCATCCGTCATGCCCGCCGCGTTCAACACGCCCGCCATGGCCCAGTACAAGCGCTCGTCCAGGGAAGCGCGCCGAAGGGCTTCGGTGTGGCGCTCGCGGGCGACTTCGAATGCGGCGTCGGGAAACGCGCCGAGGAGAAGCACGTCGACGAACGCCTCGACAACGTCGTGGACGCCGGAGTCGCCTTCCGCGTTCGGCGCGGCCCAGGCCGCCTCCAACGAACGGTCGTACAAGCGCGCCGCCTCGGCGCCGTCGCCCTGGATCCGGACCAGCGCCGACAGGTCGCGGAGGCTGTCGACGAGCAGCGGACGTCCTGCGGCGCCCAATGCCTCGGCGGCGGCGACGGCCTCCCGAAAGTACCCTTCGGCGTCCGCGCCCCGGCCCTGCCGGAGGGCTTGGCGCGCCGCCTCGGTCACGGCCCGCCAGGCGTCCTCGCCTTCGGTCGCGATCTGGAGGATGACCCACCCGTCGTCGACGGGAACGACGCCCGTCGTCTCGCCTCGCGCCACTCCGGCGAGGGCGTCCTGGAATTCCGGTCGGAGGTCAGGGATACGGAACGTCCCCAGGTACCCCCCGGATGGCGCCGTCGGGTCCCGGGAATGCGCTCGCGCCAGATTCGGAAAGTCGGCGCCGGCGGCGATCCGCTGCCGCAGCGTCTCGGCTTCGACTGGCGAATCCGTCCGGATGACGCGAATCGCGACGGCCGCGTCCTGGACGGCCGCGCCGGCGCCCGACGCCGCGAGCAGCGCGACCGCGAGAGGGAGCGACGCGAGAGGCGGACAATGCCGCACCATCAGTCGGTCCCCCGACCCGCCGCCTCCGCTTCCCGCCGCTCCTCGTAGATCGCGCGGTGCCGCCGGCTCGCGTCCGCGTCGCCGATCCGGTCGTATTCCCGGGCCAATCGAAGATGCGTGAGGGCGTCGCCCAGGCCCAGCGCGATGATCTCCAGGTAGGTGTCCGCGGCGTCCTGGTGGAGTCCGGACCGGCTCTGGATGACGGCCAGGTTCCGGTAGAGAAGCGCCTCCATCGGATAGAGCGCGATGGCGTCCCGGAGCGTGGAGATGGCCCCGGCGTTCTCTCCCGCGTCCAGAAGGGCCAGCGCTTCCTGGTTGTGGGCCTGGATGTCGCGTGCGCGCTGTTCCTCGGCGATGTCCGCCGTCTGCGCTTCCTGGTAGGACTCGATCTGGCGCCGTCCCTCCTCGAGCCGTCCCAGCCGAACCAGCGCCTGGCCCCGGACGTAGGCCGCGGGCCGGAATTCCGGATCCAGCTCGAGAACGCGCTCCGCGGCGACGAGCGCGGCCTCGAGATCGCCGCGGCGCAGGGCGGTCTCGGCCAGCCCGTGGTGACCGTCCGGACGCGCGGGATCGAGCGCCGTCGCCTGCCCGTACGCGGCCGACGCCGCGTCCACGTCGTTCCGGTTCAGGTACAGGTCGCCTTTGGCCAGCAACGCGTCGACGCTCTCGGGGTTGGCCTCCAGCGCCCGGTCGTAGTACGCCAGGGCCGGCTCAGGCTCGATCAGGTCGGAATGGATGTCGCCCATGGTCTTGTAGACCACTTCGAACGGAATCTCCTGGCCCGAGTCGAGAGCGAGTTGAAAATCGTCCAGTGCTTCGCGCAGACGTCCGGCCTCGACGTGCAGACGCGCCCGGCCCAGGTGAGCCTGTCCCGACCCGGGAAACCGCTCGAGGGCCCGGTTCAGGACGGACTCCGCCTCGTCCTCCATCCCGGCGGAGAAGAAGGCGTCAGCCGCCTCGAGGTAGAGGAACTCCTCGCCCGGCGCCAGGAAGATCGCGCGCTCGTATTCGGCGACGGCGCGCTCGTGCTGGCCGTCGATCCGATACGCCATGCCCAGGAAACGCCGGGCCGAGGCGTCGCGGCCATTCAGCACGACGGCTTCTTCCAGGTGCGCGATGGCGCGCACGGCGCGCCCGGTCTGGACGTAGAGCTCGCCCAGCCGGAGCCGCGGGAAGAACATGCGGGGGGCGATGGCCGCCGCGCGTTCGAAAGCGTCGATGGCGTCCTCGGGACGGCCGAGCGCCATGTACGCCTCGCCGAGCTGGTCGACGAAGCGGGCGTCCGACGGGTCGAGCGCCGCGGCCCGCGACGTCGCGTCGAGGGCGGCCTCCGGCTGCCCGAGATGCATGTAGGCGATGCTCAGGCCGAACCACGCCTCGGCGTCCGACGCATCGTCCTCCACGTCGGCGGTGAGCACGCGGACGGCGTTCTCGTAGGTCTCGCGCTCCTCGGGGGACTGGCCCGGCACGAGGAGGCCGACCATGGCCCAGAGTCCGATGACGGTCCGCATCGGTGGAATGTTACACAAAAAAGCTCCCCCGCCGAAGCGGGGGAGCTGCCTTGTGACTAGGTTCGGTCCGCCCTAGAACTCCAGGCGGATCTTGAACTGGAACTGCCGCGACTCGGGGAACTGGGAGGTCGATGCGCCCTTGCCGGCGAGCTGTCCGAACGGCGTGCCGCCGGCCAGGTTCACCGACGCCGTGCCGCGGTTGTTCCCGCTGCCGGGACCCGGCGTCGGATGGTTGAAGATGTTGTTGGCGTCGATCCGGAGCTCGCCTCTCCAGGACTCGCTGATGGTGAAGCCCTTGGAGATGGCCATGTCGACGCCCCAATAGCCGAGGCCGTACAGCGTGTTGCGGCCCAGGTTCCCGCGGGTTCCAGGCAGCGCGTTCTGCAGGATGACGTTGCCCGACGGGTCGGCGATCGCGTTCAGCGTGCAGAAACGCTGCAGGCTGGCGTCGATCGTCGCGCACTGCGGATCGTCCACCTTCCGGTATGCGACCGGGAAGATGTTGCCGAAGTCGGCGCCGTCGTCCCAGTAGTTGGCCATGCTCGACGTGTCGAAGTTGCCGACCAGGTCGGGAACCCCGTTGCCGTAGAGCGTGTTCTGCGCCCCGACCGTCATCGGCCGTCCCGACTCCAGGTTGACGATGAAGCTGGCTTCCCAGTCCTCGATCAGCCGGGCCAGCAGGCCGGAGCTGTTGCCCGCAATCAATTGGTTGGGGCCGATCGGCAGGCGGAACGTTCCGTAGGCCTGGAACGAGTGCAGCCGGTGCGAAGCCAGCAGCGAGTAGTCCGCCGCCTGGTCGAAGGGATCGGTATAACCGGACAACGGAACGCCCAGGTTGCGGCTCCACGTGTAGGTTGTCTGCAGGTTCAACCCATATGTCGGCCGCAGGGTCCCCTGGACCTGGAACGAGTGGTAGTTGGAGTACCCGGCGTTGGTGCTCAGCGTGGCGCCGTCATACTGAGGGTTCGTCACGATGAAGTTGTCGGGGTAGCGGTTCAGGCGCAGGACCTCGCCGACGACGTTCGGGTCGTTCGGCGGGAGCCCGCCGTTACCCGGGAAGAAGTTGAAGTAGTCCAGCTCGGCCAATGAGTTGGCCACGCCGGAGTAGTTGCCGTTAGCCAGATTGTTTCGGAACGTGCGCGATGCCCGAAGGTGCGCTGCGCCCGTGTCGCGCGGGCTCGACCCGACCGGACCCCATCCGAAACCGGCGACGTTGACGCCCTCCAACATGTCGTCCAGAAGCGCGGACTCGCCGCCGCTGCGGGCGGCGTCGAAGGCTTCCTTCAACCCGTTGGTCAGGAAGTTCGGCGTGTTGAGCTGCAGGCTGCTGTAATTCTTCCGGGTCATCGTGCCGATGTAGCGGAGGTCGACCGAGAAGTTGTTGGCCACCTGGTGCGTGATCGACAGCGTCAGGTTCTGGACGTAGGGGTTGATCCGGTTCTCGTCGTACGCCGTGATGTTCAGCGACCGGTCGCCGATGGGAAGGACGCGCGCGGGCAGGATGGGCGGATCCGGCGGAATCACGTCGGCCAGGTTGGTCAGGTCCAGGTACTGGGTGCCGTTGTCGCCGCCGGTGAACGCGTTGTAGTAGGTTCCGGGCTGGCGCGCGATCGTGCTGGACACGCCGCTCATGTTGCCGCCGCCGATCATTGCTGTCCAAATTAGCCGATGTTGGACGGGTTCGGCGTTGAATCCATTGGACATACGGGCGCCGTAGGGGATTCCTGAGAAACAGGTCCCCGGTAGTGGGCGGGTCGGCGTGTGCGGATATTCGTCAGGTGCT
>JAJEEE010000044.1 GCA_022821145.1 Acidobacteriota bacterium | reverse complement strand
AGCACCTGACGAATATCCGCACACGCCGACCCGCCCACTACCGGGGACCTGTTTCTCAGGAATCCCCTACGGCGCCCGTATGTCCAATGGATTCAACGCCGAACCCGTCCAACATCGGCTAATTTGGACAGCAATGATCGGTGTGCCGAGCCGATGGGCGTTTCCGGAGGCCTTCTCCGACATTACAGTGCGGGGCGAGCCCGTGCACCATGGTGGTCAGTCGGATGCCGCACCGGCGCCCGCCGGGACGGCGTAGCGGATCCGGCCCTGGTCGGCCCAGTACAAGCGGAAGCCGTCGCTCCACATCGGCCCGGCCCAGAGACGCGCCGCGGCGCCGACTCCATCCGCGCAGCACGTGGTTTGGGGCCTTCCGGCGACAGTCGTCACGACGCGGTCGGCGATACGCAGTTTGCGCACGGTCGACACGTCCGAGATGAAGAGGTTCTGACCGTCACCCCACAGATGGTCGGGGTAAGTAAAGGACGCCTCGATTCCTGTTCCGTCCACTGTTTGCGGAATGCTCGTCCCGGCGATGGGGGTCACCGCTCCGGTCGCGATGACGATTTCCTGGATCCGGAGGTGGCCCGGATCGGCCACGTAAAGGCGCGTACCGTCGCCCCATATTGCCGAGGGGGCGGAGGGACGCATGGAAGACGGCAGTCTGGGCAGGGTGGCCAAGGTGGTCACCATTCGGGTCGCCAATTCGAATTTGCGGACAGAGGAAGCGTCGATGTCACTCACGTAGAGATTGGCGCCGTCCCCCCATATTCCTGCCGCCGACCCGAATGCCGCCGCCGAACCCACGCCGTCGGCGGATCCTCCCACAGAAGTCGAGCGCGCGATCGTCGTGACCTCGCGCGTGGCCAAATCCAGCCTTCGGATCGCTCCGCGTTCGGTCATGTACAGATGAACGCCGTCGCCCCAGATCGCACTGATCCTGAGTTGCGCCGCCGAACCGACGCCGTCCCGGCTTGCGTATACGGACGGATCGCCGGCCAGGGGAATTACCTCGCCGGTCGCCAACACCACTTTCTTGACGACTTGATGGTGTTCGGCGATGTACAGGTTCGTGCCGTCGCCCCAGATGGCGGTGGGGTGGACTGGCGAGCGGGTCGACAGAGTCGAGACGCGGAGTTGCGTCCCGTCGCCGATCTTGGGAACGGCGATGGCGATGGTGAGCGAGCGTGTTCCGACCCCGTACGTCGTGACGTGGATCGCTCGCGACCCGGGATCGGCCGATGGGTCGACGGCCAGCGTCGCGACCAGCGTGGAGTCATTGACGACGTATACGTGGGTGACGGCGACGCCGGACCCGTCGACGCTCACCGAGGCCGATCCTTCGGCGAACCCGGAACCGGTAATCGTCACGTTGCGCGGACCGCCCGGAGACAAGGTTGTCGGGCTGACGGACATCGTCGCCGGTGCGGGAGCTTCGACCTGGAAAATCCGTGGATCGGACTGCCCCCCGGGCGTGGCGACCCGGACGTTCCGAACGCCCGGCGCCGCGGTGGAATCGATGATGAACGTCGCCTCCGCGTTGTTGTGGTCCACGAGGGAAACATAGTCCGTGTGTACGCCGGCGCCGTCGACAACTATCTCCGTGACCCCGGCTATGAAGTGTTCACCCCGGAGCCGAACCTGCAGCGACGTTCCCTGAACGGCCCGATCGGGGGTGAGACCAGACAGTCTCGGCCTCGGAGGGGGTACGATCGTGAAGCTGAGGGCTTCGGTCGTTCCGCCCCGCGTTTGAAGTCGGATGGCGCGCGGTCCGAGCGCGGCGTTGACATCGACCTCCAAGGAGATTGTGATTGCCGAAGGATCCCGGGTCTTGGGCGACGCGGTCAGCCGCACGCCATCGCCTTCGATCTCGACGCCGACGCCACGGTCGAGATTGGTTCCCGTCAGCGTGAACTCGGTGGTGAAACCCTGAGGGGCCGTTGACGGGGACAGGCCGGTCAGGGTCGGTGCGTCCACCGCGATCGTGCGGTTGTACGTGTAGCCATATGGGGTTTGAGCGGAAAGCGCGTACAGTCCGGTGGAATCGGCGTCGATTCGGACCGTCGCCTGAATCGTCCGGTCGTCCACGACCGTAACATCCGTCACCGTCACTTTGGAGGCCCCGATGAAGACTTCGATCTCGCCAAAGAAGTTCTCGCCCGAAAGGGTCATCGTGCGGGTCGTTCCGGAGGCGTGGAGCGCGGGAGTTACGCTTCGGAGTAGCGGGGCCAGCCGGGACTGCCGTCCTGTCCGGACCGTGTTGCCGCCCGATTCCACGATGTAGAACTCCCCGGCGGTTGCCCAAATGGCGGTCGGAGACACGATCCGGGCTCCCGGGCCGGTTCCTGCCTCGGGGAAGCTGGTGTGCAAAGGCAAACCGGCCAGCATGTCGACCACGCCCGAGTTGCGATCGATCCGGCGGATTGCGTGGTTTCCGGTGTCGGCGACAAAGAGGTGATGACCGTCTCCCCACACATCCCGCGGCGCGTTGAAACGCGCGGCCCCGCCCGTGCCGTCTTCCGAGCCCGCGCTGCCGGATCGACCCGCAAGGGTCGTCACCGCTCCGGTTGCGTAGTCCACCGCTCGAATCGTCTGATCCACCGAGTCGGCGACATAGAGGGCGGCGGAGTCGCCCCACAGTCCGGCGGGCGACGCCAGGCCGGCGGCCAGGGTCGCCACGCTTCCGGTTTGCAGATCGATGCTTCGAATGGCGCCGTTTCCGGAATCGCTCACGTAAAGAACGCCCGACACGCCCCACAGACCGGCGGGTGAGCGCAGTCCGCTGCCGGCGCCGGCGAGTGTGGTGACGGCTCCGGAGGCGAGATCGATCCGTCGTATCGCGTCGTTGCCGGTGTCGGCGACGTACAGGTGACGGCCGTCCCCCCACACGCCGTCCGGCCGCAGGAACCGTGCCGCTTCACGCGGCCCGTCGACGAACCCCGAAACTTCCGCCGAACCCGCGAACGTCGACACCGCGCCCGTCGCGCGCTCGATCTTCCGAATGGTGTGGTTGCCCGTGTCGGTGACGTAGAGCGCCGCGTCGTTCCCCCATACGCCCGAGGGTTCGTTGAATCGGCTTGATCGAAGAACTCCATCGGCCGAGCCGCGCTGGTAACGGCCCCCCACGAAGAAGTCGACTTCCATCTGTGTCGGTTCACCGGGCACGGCCGGCAGGACGGTGAAGTCCAGGTGGTTGCTCTGACCGACGGCCGTGGTGACGTAGAGTCGATAGACGTCCGGCCTCGCTCGAGCCGGGATCCGGACGGTGGCGCTCAATCGCGTGCTGCTCTCCACCGACACGTCGGAGATCGGGGCGATGCCGCCGATGGACACCGTCGTGCCGCCCTCGATGAAACCCGTTCCGGTCAGCGTGATCCTGTAGGCCAGACCCGCATGTCCCGACGTGATGCTGGAACTGGTGAGCGTCGGCAGGTGAACCGTGAACGCCTGCACGTAGCTGGTCCCGAAAGGGGTCACGATCGCGACGTCACGCCGGCCCATTTCGGCCGATGGCGAAATCCGCAGTGTTGCCGTCAAGTTCGAGCTGTCCAGTACGTGGATGTCGTCGACAACGATTCCGGATCCGCCGATGCTCAACGCGGTGGCGTCCGGCACGAAGTTGGCGCCATGCAGGTGGACGCTGATCGACGTTCCCCGGTCGGCATGATCCGGGGAAATCCGGCTCAACACCGGCGCCTTCGCGACCCCTTGGGCCCTTCGAATCGCCCCGTTCCCGGCGTCCGCGATGTACAGGTTCCGGCCGTCGCTCCACAAGCCGCGGGGGTTGTCGAATCGTGCCCGCGGGCCGACTCCATCCGCGAAACCCGCGGCCTCGGGACGCCGGCCCAGGACCACGCCGCGTTGTTCCGCTCCGGCCACGAACGCGAGTTCGCCCGTCGAGAGATCCAGCCTGCGGATCGAGGCCAACCATGACTCGGCGATATAGAGATGGGACCCGACGCCGAACAGGCCTCCGCGGAACACGTAACGGTAGTAGAACGGAAAGTCGGCCACACGCTCGCCGATCGTTGTGACCGTCCCCGTCGAGATCGAGATCCGGCGAATCGTGGGGCTGTTCTGGGCGACATACAGGTACGTTCCGTCACCCCAGATCGCGTCCGGATAGCTGAAGGACGCCTCGACGCCGACGCCGTCACTCAGGCCTTCAACGGTGCGGCGTCCGGCGAGCACAGTCGACGCACCTGTCTGCGGGTCGATCCGCACGATTCGATGACGATCGGTTTCGGTGGCGTACAGGTGGGATCCATCGCCCCAAATCCCACCGAAGGCGCCTGACGTGATGGTTGTCACCTCACCCGTGGACAGTGCGACCTTGCGCAGGCTTCCATAGTCGGCCACATACAGGTCCGATCCGTCGCCCCAGAGGGCATGGGGAAACCAGAACGTCGCCGTCACGCCGGCGCCGTCGGCCGTTCTCCCAACGCCCGACTGTCCCGCGAAGACGCTCCGCGCGCCTGTGGCGATATCGATCTTGTGCAGGGTGTGATCGAGCCGGTCGGTGACGAAAAGGCTCTCTCCGTTCCCCCACACGCCGTCGGGCGACGTGAAACCGGCTGCCACGGTCGACACGCTCAACTGCGTTCCGGCCGTCAATTCCGGTGACAGCTCGACGGGCACCGGAACCGCGTTGAACGACAGGTTCGTCGCGGATCCTGTAAGGTCGATCCTCTGGCTCTCGAACGTGTAGCCGCCCAGATACGGCGTCAGCGAGTAGGCGCCGCAAGTCAGATCCTTGAAGACGAACGCGCCCTGGTGGTTCGTACGGACTTGCGACCGTTCCGGCCCGGCCAGGTCGACGAGAATCCCGCCGGCGGGCAGCGGATCGGCAACGGCAACGCGGCCCGAAACCGAGCAGCGCGGTGCGTCCGGGACGCCGATCCGTTCGATGCCGTCGATCGGGCGCAACGGTACCGGGGACAGTATCGCCAAGTCGCGGCTGCCGGACACCGACAGCGCATGCACGCCCACGTCCGCCTCGATCCAGACGGTGCCGCCGAGTTCGCCGAGCGCTTCGATCGCGATCTGACGGAGCAGAACGGCTTTCTTCTCCATGGGGGCGAGAGACATCTCGCCCTGGCCGAGCGTTCTGCCGTCGGCATTGACGATCGCGACCGTGGCGTGGGCCGCCTGAGTCGACGGGTTCAGGAGGGCCAAGCCCGTAAACAGGTCCTTCGACCCGGCTTCCGGTCCGGTTTGCTCGGCGAGATGCAGTTGCAACAGCCGCGTCGAGGCCGTGTGACTCGCCGGAAAGGCCGCGGCGCCTCCGGAATCGCCGAAGAAGAACACCTGGAACCCTTCCAGGGAGGGTGTGTCGGCCGTGGCGCGCACCCATCCGGATTCCGTCGTTGTCGCGGTTTCGAGATCGAAGAGCCGGCCAACGGTCTCTTGAAGCTGTTCGTTCGGTTGAAGCGTGACGTTGCGGAGCGCGGCCGTCCCGGCGCTGTCGGAGTGGTACTCGAGCGCCACTTCGAGCGCCTGGCTTGCGGTATTCAGCAGCGAGACGCGCGTCGTGTACCCACCTCCCGTCGCCGTATGGGGGAAGACGAGCGATCGGGACGGCCGTGGCGTACGGGCGTTGAGAATCGCAACGTCGACCGTGCCATCGCGAACGGTTTCGTAGCCGATGATCGGCCCCGTCGCCTCGGCGCGCAAGTAGCCTCCGGACAGCGCGTCGACGCGAACCAACGTGGCGATCGTTCCGGGCGCGAGTTGTTGTCTCGGCCGCATCGTCAACGTCCGCAGGCCCACGAGCCGGCCATCGTTGGAGTACAGCGACAAGAAGACCGACAGTGTCGAATCGGTGGTATTGGCGAGCGTGATCTCGGTCGTCGAGCTGCCGTCCTCGACGACCCACGGAAACGTGAGCATGTTGGACGCGGCCGCCCATTCGGCTCCGTCCAGCGTCGTGGAAGAGAAGTTTCCGATCCGAAAGAAACCGGCGACGTCCGCGACGCTCGAATCGACTTCGACCCATCCCCGGTTGCTCGCGTCCGGAAAGAGTTCGGAGACACGACGCTCGACTTGCCCTGTGCTCGGAACAATGAGCGTGACCGGTTCCCCACTGTGGACGCCGCCGGAACCCCGGAATCTGAGGATCAGGGTCGCCGGGTCGGCCGTCGGGTTCGACACCGACAGAAGCGTCGTCCGGGACGGAACGGGCGGAACGTAGAAGACGGTTTGCGCCTGGACCGCGATCGGGGCCAGATACAGTCCGACCCACAGCACGCAGACACTCGCTTTCAAACGGTCCTCCACCTCACTCCCGTCGGGCGAATACGAAGTTAACCGGGAAGCTCTTTCGTCCGCCCGCGAATCATATGGGGTCCACCGGCGCGCGGAGGATGTCCCGAAAAGCGGCTGTCGCATGCGCGACGCGGCCGCCGACGAGCGTCAGGACCGAGTCGATCCGGCGGATCGCGGCCTCGGGCGCCGTGAGGTAGTCGTCGCTGAGCACGGCCAGATCGGCGTACTTTCCGGGTTCGAACGATCCGGCCTGTTCGTCGTCGAACGAGAACCACGCCGCGCCCTGTGTGTAGAGACCGAGGGCTTCGAGACGCGAGATCTGCTGGCCGTCGTTGGTGAGCTCGCCGGCCAGGTTCCGTCCCGTCGTCATGTAGAAGATCCCGGCCCAGGGGTCGAGCGCGGACACGTTGGTCGCATCGCTGCCCACGGCCGCACGGATGCCCGAATCGACGATCCGGCGAAACGGCGGACCGCCCGCGTCGGACAGGTACGTCCAGGTCTGGGCGCTGGCGCCCGCGCCCAGGCCGATCAGCGCGTCCAGGTGCGGCCCGCCGATTTCCCGGAGATGAATCAGCGCCCACCGGAGTTCGTCGATGGGGTGTTCCCGGGCAATGGCCTGGAACGCCTCGACGTGGAAGGCGTTCTCCTCGGCCGTGATGGAGTGCTGGTGCAGGAGCCAGCGGTGCCGGGCGACGGCGCGTGCGGTGGGCAGAAAGGCGTCCGACATCGTGTCGTTGCCGCCGATCCGCTCCCCGAACCCGTTCGGGCGGAAACGGTCGTCGCCCACGGCGCGGCCGCCCTGGCTGAAGTTGTTCCCCGCGCGCGCGGCGACTTCTTCCGGCGAGCCGGCCGGGAACATCGGACGCATGCGGACCGAGAGCCGGTCTTCCCGCCAGAGCCTCAGCGGGTATTCCTGGTCGGCGAGATTGCCGGAGTTGACGATGGTCGTCAGCCCGACGCTCGCTGCATACGCGTTGATGTCGGCGGTTCCCCGGAGCTTGTCGTCGTCGGTCTGCACTTCCCGGAGCGCCGCCAGCGCCGCCGCGGGCGACCCCACCACGCCCGTGGCGGGATCGACCTCCACGCCCCGTTCCTGGAAGAACGCCGCGCCGCGTCCGTTCGCGATGGCGCCGGTGCCGCCGCGCGTTCCCGAGATGTAGACCGCATGGTCCGGCGCCGCGTCGTCCAGCTCCGCCCGCGTCGGACGCCGCGCCTCGGCGAACTGCGTGTGGTTCCAGCCCCCGACGCAGGTGATGAACTCGCCGGGGGGAACGCCCACGGCGCGCCGGGCGAGGGTCTCCTGCAACTCGGCGATGGAGAAGGCGCGCTCGACGCGGCGTTCCTGGTGGCCGGGGTTCACGCCCGCCCGCGTGTAGTGGACGTGCGAGTCGACGAACCCGGGAATGGCCGTCCGTCCTTCGAGGTCGATGACGCGCTCGCCGGGCGCCGCCGGCTGGGCCGGATCGAGCTCGCGAATGCGCCCGTTGCGGATGCGGAGAGCCGTGCCGACCACCCCGCGATAGTCGACGAACTGCCCGTTGACGAGCGTCACGTCGCCGTCGACGCCGCCGGTGTCGGCGACGGACTCCTGCCTTGGCCGAGCTGTCGCGCCGGGCGCCAGCCCGCCCAATACGAGACCCGCCGCGCCGGCAGCGAACTCGCGCCGCGAGAGGCCGTGTTTCGGTTGATTCATCACCCCGCCCTCGTTTCGGTGTCAGACGACCCGGACACCTTCTATTCCGCGTGAAGCTTCGCCAGCATTTCCGCCATGCCGGCGAGACCGATCATCTCGACGTCGCCGCCCGCGGGATAGCGCTCCTCGCCAGAATAGACGACGAACGTCCGTTCGGGACGAATATCGTCCATCGCGACGCGCAGCCCGCGCGCGATGCCGGGAACCGATCCGCGCTTGATTTCGACGGCCCAGATTCGATTGCCCGGGAGTTCCAGGACAAGATCGACCTCCACGCCGGTGGCTGTCCCGTAGAAGCTGGGCCGCGCCCGTGGGGGCGCCGCCCGGATGAGCGTCTCCAACACGAAACCCTCCCAGCTTGGGCCGGCGATGGGGTGGCCGAGTACGCTGTCCTCGTCGTCGAGCCGCAGCAGCGCATGGACGACGCCGCTATCGCGCACATACACCTTCGGCGCCTTGACCAGCCGTTTGCGAACGTTGGCGTGGAACGGCGTGAGGCGCCGCACCAGGAGCAGATCGACCAGAAGATCGACGTATCGGGCGACGGTCTTGCCGTCGATCGCGAGGGCGCGCGCCAAGGCCGCCATGTTGAGCAGGCTCCCCTGACTGTGCGCGAGCATCGTCCATAGACGCCGCAGCGTTTCCGCCGGCACGCGCGGTCCCAGTTGCGGGATGTCGCGTTCCAGGTACGTCCGAATGAACTGCTCGCGCCATTCGGCGCTCTCACCGTCACTGACGGCCAAAAAACTCGGCGGAAAACCGCCGCGGACCCACAACCGGGCCGTGTCGTCGCGGCCGGTTTCGCGGATGTCCAACGGGCCGAGCTCGAGATAGGCGATCCGACCTGCAAGACTCTCGCCCGACTGCCTCAGCAGTTCGGGCGCGGCGGATCCGAGAAGCAGGAAGTGCCCCGCTGTTTCGCCGCCGCGTATGCGTTCATCGATCAGGACGCGCAGGAGGCGGAACAGGCCCGGCGCGCGTTGCATTTCGTCGATGACTACGAGCCGCCCTTGCTGCGCACGCAGGTAGCCGGCCGCGTCGGTCAGTTTGGCCGCGTCGGCCGGTTCCTCCAGGTCTAGGTACACGCTGCCGGCCTCCGCCGCAGCCAACTGCCGCGCCAACGTCGTCTTGCCGACCTGTCGCGGCCCGATCAGCGCAACCGCCGGGAACTGCCGAAGCCGTGCGGCTACGGTCGACGTGAGAAATCTGTCGATCACCTTGCAATTCCGGATCGGAATTCCATGATTGCAAGGTTAACATGGATGCCTAGCGACCCCACGAAGCGCAGCACTTTGTGTAATCCCGGCGTCCTTGCCGCTCTCGATCCACAACTCCCTCGGCCGTGTGGTACGGTTTCGGACGCTTCGGGACTGCCCGGCCTCCGCGTTCACGTCATGCGGAACGCTCACGCGGTGGTTTGGGTTCTGGCGCAGGAGATCGGGGGCATCGGCGCGCGGCGGAGGCGTTCGTCGTTTTTCGTTGGTTGTCGCGACGGCCCATTCGGGCGAGTGACGAAGGCTGCAGGAGTCATGGGCGGCAGTCCGGGATGGACCCGTTGCGTCGGGAGCGTGGAAACGTGACTGATATCGCGAAAGTGATCGAGAAGATCCGGCGCGGCATCTCGCAGGACAAGTATCCGAACGAGACGGCCGTCCGTACCCAGGTCATCCAACCCGTTCTTCACGCGCTGGGGTGGGACGTCTACAACCCGGACCACGTTTGCGCGGAATACTCGTTGAAGCTGAAGACGACGACGCGGCGGATCGACCTGGCGCTGTGTGTCTCGAATCGCAATCCTCGATGCATCATCGAACTGAAGTCGACCGGACACGACCTCAAGCAGCCGGCCGGTTCCGCCGGCGATCGGCAGCTTTTCGAGTACTCGTTTCACGCGGGCGTTTCGTTGGCTCTGCTGACGAACGGTGTCCACTGGCGTTTCTACTCCACGCAAAGCGCCGGAACCTACGCCGAGCGTCTTGTCAGAAGTCTCGACATCGAGGCGGACGAACCCGGCGAAGTCGCGGCCGCGCTAGACCGCTATCTTTCCTACGCGAACACGGAATCGGGCAAGGCGGCCGACTACGCAAGGGAGGATCTCATCGAGCGGAGAGGTCGAAGCCACGCTCGCGAGGCGATACCGAAGGCCTGGGCGCGTCTGGTCAAGGCGGATTCCGACGCGGAACCGGACGAGCGATTGGTCGCCCTGATTTCGGAAACAACGGCTTCGCTGAGTGACCGGACGCCGGCGACGGACGACGTCGCGCACTTCCTTCGCCGCCTGAAGCCGCCTGGGCGGTGGACCCAAGCCGCCAGTACCGAACCGACGCAGGGGTCGCCGGGATTGAAGGCGGCTTACACGCGGGCGTTGCGCGCATACGAGACAGCGGTTGCAAGCGGCGCCGCGAAAGCCGCCCTCGACGTCGCTCAGGCAAAAGTCGAAGCCGCGGCGGCCAAGCTCGGGATTGCGCCGCCGTGGAATTCGTCGGCGTGACTCCGGTTGTCCGTCCTGTTTCTAACCGTGTAGAACGTAACGACACGTGTCCGCGATGATTCGTGCGATGCTCGGATCCGCCGTCATTGGGGGGATACAGGCGCATCTCGTCCAGGCATCGCGGGGCGGCGTGATCGATCGACATCTTCGGAATGGCAATGCGATCGCGCTCGATCCCTTTAGGTCCGGATCGTCGGGATCTTCGACACGTCCACGGTGCGCTCGGCCACGGCCAAGTCATGAGCCCGCTGCAGGTTGATCCAGAAGCTGGAGCCGTTGCCGAACAGCTTGCCGAAACGCACCGCCATTTCCGCCGTGATCGGCTGCTTCTCGTTGAGGATGTCGTAAAGCGTCTGCCTCGATATTCCGAGCGCATTGGCCAACGCCGTCTTGCTCATGGCGAGCGCGGGCACGACGTCCAACCGGAGGATCTCCCCAGGATGCACGGGGTCTATGGAAGGATGTCTCTCGATCATCTGTGATAGTCCTCGATGTCCACATCGACGGCGCAGTCGTCGTCCCATCCGAAAGTGACGCGGAAGTTGGCGGTCAGGCGAACCGCGAAACGGCCTGCCTGATCACCCTTCAGGGCATGGAAGTACGACCCGGGGTATCTCATTTGTTCCGGCCGCTCGGCGGCATCGAGTGCCCAGAGAATTCGTCGTAGCTTCGTTCGCCACGCGGCGTTGATGCCCGTCGCTCGGCCATCGGTCCAGTAGTCGCGAAGCGCCTTGTGCCGAATGCTCCCGATCACTATTGTCAAATTGGGACGTATCGGCGGAATTGTCAAGCAATGCCTTACATATCTCCCGTGGCTCCGCCGTCGTCCACGGGCCGCCGAGCGTGACACTGGATGCGCACGTCCGTGGGGCCACTGGCCAACGCGGATTCGTTGATCTTCCGCCCCCTGGCCCGTACCATCGAGCGAGTCTCCCGTTCCGGGCGGCACCGTCGAGGTGGACCATGAAGAGAGCGGCCTTGATTTGCGGGTGTTTCGCCGTTGCGGCGCTGGCGGCCTGGACACAGGTCTCCGACCGGGCGGCGCGGCTTCAGGATCAACAGAACCAGGGCGTGGCGGACGTCTTCCGGGGCCTCACCACGGACGGCCGCGTCATCCCCGGCCTGTTCGAGATCCGCTCGACGGGCGTGTCGACCGCGCCGGTGCGCGCGGCGGCCGAGGCGTTTCTGGACGGTCTGGACGACGCGCAGCGCTCGCGCACCATGTTCGGGCTCGACGATTCCGAGTGGCGGCGGTGGGACAACCGTCCCCGCGTGCCCCGGCAGGGCGTCGGGTTCGACGAGATGTCGGAGAGTCAGCGGGAACAGGCGTTCGACCTGTTCGCGGCCAGCTTGAGCGCGCGGGGTCTGGAGACCGTCGACAACATCATGAAGCTCAACGAGACGCTGGCTGAGATGCGGGACGACTGGGAGACGTTCGGCCACTGGCTGTACTGGATGACCGTGATGGGGACGCCGTCCGAAACCGAACCGTGGGGCTGGCAGCTCGACGGGCACCACCTGGTCGTCAACTACTTCGTGCTCGGCGATCAGGTCGTGATGACGCCGGTCTTCATGGGTTCCGAGCCGGTCCGGGCCGACGCGGGACAGTTCGAGGGCGTCGAGGTGCTGCAGGCGGAGCAGGACAGGGGCTTGGCTCTGTTTGCCGCGCTCAGCGACGACCAGAAGGCGCGGGCCACGATCGCCGCCGGCGAGAAGACCGAGAACATGGGATACGCCGGGGCCTACCAGGACAACGTGGTGCTGGACTACGCCGGCATTCCGGCCACGGCGCTCGACGACGGGCAACGGGCGCTGCTCCTCGACCTCATGGCCGAATACGTCGGCCGGTTGAGAAGCGGCCACGCCGAGGTGCGCATGGACGAGGTGCGCGGCCACCTCGACGAGACCCACTTCGCGTGGGTCGGGAGCGCCGCTCCCGGAAGCCCCTTCTACTACCGGATCCAGAATCCGGTGATCCTGATCGAGTTCGATCACCAGCGTTCGGGCGGGGTCCCGGGCCGCAACCACATCCACACGGTCGTTCGGACGCCGAACGGGAACGACTACGGGAAGGACCTGCTGCGGCTGCACTACGAGCAGCACGACCACTCCGGAATCTGAGCTTCCGGCCGGTTCGCGCGCCCTCAGCGCTTGTTTCCGAACACGGTCAGGCGGCGGTTCCCGAAGTTGTCGATCGCCCTCCGGTCGCGTTTCCTCCGTTCACGCATCGACGTGGCGTGTCGGATCCATCGAGTCGTGCAAGAGCCGGACGACGTCGATCACGGACGGCGCCGCCGGACTCCCGATGCGGTACAGCACGAAGTGTCGACCTTTCCGGCCGCCGCGTGCGACGTGAAGCGTCATCAGTCCTTCCGCGATCTCATCACGCCGCCGCGACCCGGGGGGTTCGGGTCCGGCCGCGAGCGTTTGGATGGCGCGAGCGAGCGTCTCGGCGTAGACGCGCGCCTGTTCGCTTCCGAAACGTTCCGATGTCCAACGGAGAATGTTGCAGAAGTCGTTCTCGGCCGCGGCCGTCAGACGGACATGCCACTGGCCGGAGCCCGCGATCATTCGCCGCGCGTATCGGACGATCGCCGGCCAAGAGTCTCGGCGACGAGTGCGGACAGGCTCTCGCGCAGCGTTTCCGTTTCTTCGAATGTCCGGTAACGTCCGGCAGCGATGTCCGCGATCCCGACATCGGCGGCTTCGCGCATGGCCTGGAGGCGGATCTCGTTCTCCGTCTCTGCCCTCTCGATCAGTCGCAGCCCCGCGCGCATCACTTCACTGGCGTTCTGGTAACGGCCGGATGTGACCAGCCGGGCGATCACTGCGGCCTGATGATCCGACAGGACGACGTTGCGTGTGGGCATGATCGATCGGCTCCTTTCGGTTCGCACATCATTGGCATATTATGCCAATGATGTGCGTTTGACAACGCTCCGGCCGGCCAATGTCGGTAGCAAATGATGTGTCCGGAGGATGTAGCAAATGAAAAGTCCGGTTCCGAGGATTTCTGGGAGGGGATATTGATGCATTCGGGAAGGAGGGGGGCGAATGCAGACGTATCCCGCCCGGGAATTGGAGCGGGCGAT
>JAJEEE010000057.1 GCA_022821145.1 Acidobacteriota bacterium | reverse complement strand
CGCCGCGGCTACTACTGTAGGGGCCCGCGAGTTTGTGGCGGACCTTGGGGATGGTTAGGGCATCGGCGGATTGGCGGGGATGCCGAGACGTAGACGATACGCAAGACATTACCGTATGCCCCATTGGACCCGCGGCGTTCCTCGCCGCGGCTGGACAACGAGGCCATGGCTGTGCCATGGCCGAGGCGTCCGTCCCCGACCACGGACCCACCTGATTCAGTGTTCCCACGCAGGAGACACCAAACGCGCTACTGAAGCGGCAGCGTCGACAACGCGTCGGTCTGTTCGGGCATGGGCAGGTCGCGGGACGCCGCCGTCAGGTAGCGTCGGATCTCCTGGACGGTAGCCTCGTCGACGCCCTCCACGCGGTCCAGCATCGCGAGCGCCCGCCGGTACGCGCGCGCGGCCTGCGTGTAGTTGGACTGGGCGTGGTAGGCGCGGCCCAGGTTGACGAGCGTTCCGGCCAGGCTGGGGTCGTCCGGTCCCACGAGGGCTTCCATGATGCCCAGCGACTGCAGGAACAGCGGCTGCGACCGGGCATGCTGGTTCTGGTCCTGGTAGAGCATCGCCAGGTTGTTCAGGATGACCCCGACGTTCGGATGCTCCCGGCCCAGGGACCGTTCCAGATTTGCCAACGAGCGCAGGTAGAGCGTCTCGGCGTCGTTGAACCGCGCCTCGAACCGATGGATCTCGGCCAGGTTGTTCAGCGTCTCGCCCACGAACGGATGGTCTTCGCCCACCGCTGCCGTCTGAATCTCCAACACGCGCTCCAGCATGGCCAGGGAATCCGCGAACCGCGCCTGGGTCTGGTAGAAGCCCGCCAGCGTGGTCAGGCTTTGCGCCAGCCGCAGGTCCGCGGCCCCGAGCTGTTCCGCCGCTTCGACCGCGTCGCGCAGAGACGTCTCGGCCGCTTCGTAGTCTTCGCGGGCGAACGCATCCAGGCCGTCCATCCGCAGTCGCATCCAACGCTCTTCCTGGGGATCGGTCCGGCGGAACAGCATGAGCGCGCCGTCGACGGGAACGGGCGGGCTCGTTTCGCCGGGCGGTAGGCCCTGGAGGGCGCCGCGGAATTCCGGCCGCATGTCGGCGAGCGGAATCGGGCCCATCAGGCCGCCGGCCTCTGCGGTCGCGTCCATCGAGAACTGGCGGGCGAGCTCGTCGAAGGGGATGCCGCCGGCAAGCTGTTCCAGAAGGAGCGCGGCGTCGTCTTCGGTCGGGACGGCGATCACGCGGAAGCGGATCCCCTCCGACTGCGTCAGGGCGGCGGCCGGCGCCGCCAGGCACAGCGCCGCGGCGCACAGGATCCGGAGGCTCGATGGTCGCGTCATCGCAAGAAGAAGGTTATCGAAGCCCGGGACCGGCGGTCAACGCGGCGGCCTCAGATCTGGACCGGTCCCGTGCTGTCGCCGATCGCGTCGACGTGAACGCCGAGCTTGTCGAGCATGCTCAACAGCAGGTTCGCCATCGGCGTATGCGGCGCGTGGCGCAGGTGCCGGCCGCCCTCGAGCCGTCCGGAAGCGCCGCCGGCCAGGACGACCGGCAAGGGATCGTAGTTGTGCTCGTTGCCGTCGCTGAGGCTGCTGCCGTAGAGGATCATCGAATGGTCCAGCAGCGACCCGTCGCCGTCCGGCGTGGCGTCGAGCTTCTCCAGGAACCGGGTCAGCCGCCCCACGTGATAGTGGTTGATCACGGCGAACTGGTCCATGTTCCGGCGTTCGTTCGAGTGGTGCGAGGCGTTGTGGAACCCCTCGCGAACGCCGCTTCGGGGATAGACCGCGTTGCTGTTCTCGCGCGCCAGCATCAGCGTCGAGATGCGCGTGATCTCGGCTCGGTACGCCAGGACCTGCAGGTCGAACATCAGGTCCAGGTGCTCCTCGAAATCGCTCGGCACGCCGACGGGGGCCTCCGGCAGCTCCAGGCCGGTCGAGAGCCGCTCGTCGAACAGCAGCACCCGGCGCTCGATCTCGCGGACCTGTTCCAGGTACTCATCGAGCCGGACGCGGTCGGGGGCGGGAAGGTCGCGCCCCAGCGACGCCGCCTTGGTCCGGACGGAATCGAGCAGGCTTTGGGACAGCCGCCGCCGTTCGCGGCGCTCCGCGTCCGTGCTGCCGTCGCCGAAGAGCCGCTCGAACACGATCTGGGGGTTGTTCTCCATCGGCAGCGGGAGCGTTTCGGACTTCCAGGACAGCGTGTTGCGGTAGGCGCAGGTGAAACCCGAATCGCAGTTCAGGCCCACGGCCTCGATCGACAGCTCGATGGACGGCAGCGGCGTGTCCTGCCCCGCGTGGGCGGCGGCAACCTGGTCGACGGACGGTCCGACGACGGCCGTGTCGCCCTTCACCGGGTGCGCGCCGCTCAGGAAGACCGCCGCGGCCCGGACGTGGTTCTCGGCGCCGCCGGTGTCCTCGCCTTCCCAGGGCGCGACCTGCGCGTGCGCCAGGTCGCTGACGACGCACACGCGTTCCCGGAATGGTTCCAGCGGCTGGAGGATCTCCGAGAACGCGAAGTCGCGGCCCTCGCCCAGGGGTGTCCACTTGTCCATGGTCGCGCCGTGAGGAATGTAGATGCACCCCAGCCGGGTTCGCGGACTGGCCGCCGTCCGGGCCAGCGGCGTCTGCGCCGGGACCATGGATTCCAGGAACGGCAGCGCCACGACCGCGCCCGTGCCGCGGAGGAACGTGCGGCGGGAAAGGTGTTTCCGGGTGATGAACATCGTCGTCTCCTCTATCGATCCCGAGCCTCGTCGGACACCTTGATCTTCGATCGAAACGCGTCGCTTGCGACCACGCCCAGCACCAGCGACGAGAGGCGGTAGTCGTCGGAGGCCGCTCCCCGGACGATGGACCGCACGGCGGGCATGTCGTCGTGATCCACCGTGCGTCCCAGCGCGTAGGTCAGGAGCTTCTCGACGGCGACGGCCGCGAACGCGTCCCTCCGATCCATGAGCGCGCGCCGCAGGCTCGCCGGCCCGTCGATCGCCGTTCCGTCGGCCATCTCGCCGCTCGCGTCGATCGGGGCGCCACCGTCAGCATCGCGCCATTTGCCGACGGAGTCAAAGTTTTCCAGCGCGAAACCGATCGGGTCCATGATGGCGTGGCAGCTTGCGCACGCCGGGTCCGCTCGATGGCGTTCCAGGCGCCGGCGCATGGAGGCTGGCGCCGGCCCCGCGTCCGCGCTCTCGTCCAGATTCGATTCCACTCCGGGCGGCGGCAGCGGCACCGTCGCGCCGAGCAGGTTCTCCAGGATCCAGTGACCGCGCTTGACCGGCGACGTCCGGTTGACGGCCGAGGTGACCGTAAGGACGCTGCCGTGCCCCAGCAGGCCCCGGCGGTGCTCGTCCTCGACGCTGACGCGCCGAAACCGGCTTCCGCGGACGTTCGGGACGCCGTAGTGCCGCGCCAGGCGTTCGTCGATGAACGTGTAGTCGGCGTCGATCAGGTCCATGATGCTGCGGTCTTCCCGCAGGATGCTCTCGAAGAGCATCTCGGTCTCGCGGCGGAACGAGCGGCGCAGGTTGCCGTCGAAGTCGTTGGACGCGGGCGCCACCGTATCCAGTTGCCGGAGCAGCAGCCACTGGCTGGCGAAGTTCTCGACCAGCGCGCCGGCGCGCCGATCGGCCAGCATGCGCCGCGCTTCGGCTTCCAGCGCCTCGGGATCCGAGAGCCGCCCCGCGGCGGCGGCGTCGAGAAGCCTCGCGTCCGGGATGCTGCTCCAGAGAAAGAACGAGAGCCGCGTGGCCAGTTCCAGGCCGTCCAGCTCGTAGACGCGGCCGTCGGCCAGTGCCGACGGTTCGTCTTCGAACCGGAAGACGAACTCGGGATCGACCAGGATGCGCGCCACCCCGTATTGGATTCCGGTCTCGAATCCGCGGAGCTCGCGCCCGGACTCGAAGAACCCCATCAGCGTCTCCATCTTGGGATCCGCGTCGTCGACGGCCCGCCGGAACGCGCGTCGGGCCAGCGCGCCCAGGATCTCCATCGCGCAGGCGCGTTCCCCGGCTTCCGCCGCCGGCCGGCACGAGAATATGCGCCGGCGGCTCGGCGTGTCGCCGGGACCCGTCGGGTCGAAGGGTCCGAAGATCGAGACGTTGGCGACGCCGGGGCTGACCGCCAGCCGGGAGTAAAGGTCGTCGACGCCCACGGCGCTTCTCGTCGAGACGACGGCCGCGGTGACCCGGCGCGGACCCGCCTCTACGCGCAGCCGGATGCCCCGAAGCCCGTCCGGGGCGGCCAGCGCGACGCGCTCGCCGTCGATGGCGATCTCGACCGCTTCGGAGCCGCCCGTCGTGGCTTGGCCGAACCCGCCGCCGGACCGGCCGATATCGAAGACGTACTCGGCGTCGAGCGGAAACACGTGGTCGACGGCCATGCCGCCGCGCGTTCCCAGGCCCAGACCCTCGATGTGGTTGTCCTGCGAGAGGCCGCGGGCGGGGCGGTACGTCGTGCGCGCCGGGCTGATGGTCGCGTCGCCCACGGCCATCCGGCTGATCTTGCCCGCCGCCGCGACATAGGCCTGCATCAGGGCCGGGGACACGTTCAGGGCGGCGGCGACGTTGTCGAAGCCGTTGCTGGAATCGTCGGCGGGCAGAAGCGCCGCCGCGTCGACCGGCAGGTCCAGAAGATCCCGCACGGCGTTGGCGTACTCGGCCCGGTTGAGGCGGTGCAGCACCGGCGCCCCGGGGTTGGGCCGGAGCGACGCGGCGCGATCGAGCGCGTCCTCCAGGCCCGCGGCGAATGCGTCCAACGCCGCGCGGTCGGGCCGTCGGGCGCCGGCCGGCGGCATCAGGCCCGTCCGCAGCTTCCGCACCACGCGTTCCCACGTCTCCGCGTCGTCGCCCACGCGGTCCGGATCGAGCGCGTTCAGGTCGAGTTCGCCCGCGAGGAGCGCCGCGTTATGGCAGGTGACGCAATACGCCTCCAGCAGCTCCCCCGGCTCGAGTCTCCCCCCTTCCTGGGCCGCGCCGAGCGCGAGAGCCGGGACCAGGAAGCTGGACAACGCGTAGATCATGAACTCAGGGCGCCGCCGTCGCGGCCATCAACTCCTCGAGCAGCGCGATCGTCTGGGGTTTGCGCTCCGCGCCGACCGCGGCCAGGAAGACGCCTTCCGCCCACCGGATGGCCGTCCGCCCCTCCCGGTCCACCACGTCCAGGTGTGCGCCGTTGTCGACCAGGATGCGAATGATGTCGTTGGAGCCCCGGTTGGCGGCCCCCAGCAGCGCCGACAGGCCCATCGAGTTCGTGGCGTTGACGTCCGCGCCGAGCTCCAGGCACAGCCGGACCGCTTCGATCACCGCCGCGCCGGATTCCGTGTAGGTCTGGGCGACGACCCAGTTGACCCCGGAGGCGGCCATCAGCGGCGTCGTGCCGGCGAATGTCGGCAGATTCGGATCGGCGCCGTATTCCAGCAGCAGCCGCATCGCGACCGTGTCCCCCGACAGTGCGGCCCGAAGGAACGGCGTCTGGCCGGTGAAGTCCACCCAGGAGACGTCGCCCAGCGAGTAGAGCCAACGCCGGGACGGCGGCACTTCCCGCGTCCGCGCGTTCGGATCGGCCCCGCCGTCGAGCAGGACGCGGATGAACTCCAGGATCGGCGCCCGGTCGACGCCGTTGTGGGTGGGGCTGTCCTGGTCGCGGTTGTTCATGTCCAGGTTGCGGTACTCCACGGCGGCCCAAAGCGGCCGGCGGCCCCAGAAGTCGTCGGCGTTGAGGTCCACGCCGCTGTCCAGGAGCAGGCGCGCGACGTCGAGCCGGTTGTTGAGGACGGACATCAGCAGGGGCCGGATGCCGTTGGCCTCGGCCCGCTCCACGTCGGCGCCCGCCGCGATCAAGAGCCGCGCGGCCTCGATCCGCCCCTCGCGCGCCGCGTAGAGCAGCGGCGTCATGCCGCCCCGGGTCTCGGCGCGCCGTCCCCGGTCGGGCAACCCGCCGCGGTTGATGCCCACGCCCTCGGAGCCGCACCCGGTGCCCTTGCACGGCGGCTGGAACTCGGGCGTCGCCCCCACGCGCGTCCGAGCGTCGACGTCGGCGCCGCTCGCGATCAGCATCTCCGCTACGCGGGGGTGGTTCTCGCGCACCGCCAGCATCAACGCGGTCTGTTGGAACTCCGCGTCGCGCGCGTCGACGCGGGCGCCGGCCTCGAGCAGCACGCTGACGGCGTCCGGTTGGCCCGTGCGCGTCGCCGTCATCAGCGCGGTGTCTCCCGTGGGCGCCACGGCGTTGGCGTCCGCGCCGGCCTCGAGCAGACGTGCGATCAGCGCCGCGTTGCCGTTGACGGCGGCCAGGTGCAGCGGCGTGATCCCGTAACGGTCCCCGGCCCGCGCGTCGGCGCCGGCCTCGAGCAGAAGCACGGCCGTTTCGGCGTGATCGGAGTGGACGGCCCAATGGAGACTCGTCGTGCCGTCGATGCGCCGGGCGTCGGGGTCGGCGCCCTCGGCCAGCAGCGTGCGGACCCTCGGGAGGTCGCCGTTCTCCGACGCTTCGATCAGGGGGTGTGTGTCCTGGGCTCCGAACGCGGCGCCCGTCGCGACGGTCGCGACGAAAAACGGCAGAGCGAGCTGTGGAATCCGCATCGTCGATTCCTCGGTCGAAAGCGTTCGGCCAATTCTGACATACGCGCCGAACCCGGAGTAGGGAATTATTCCCGTTTTCGGGTTCTTTCCGGAAAGCGGACTATTCCGCCATCCCACGCCTGTTCAACGACTTGCCGGAATGGAACGGTGCGTGCAACGCGACGGACCGGGAAGGGAATTCACCCGCCCGCGCACAACGGGAGGTTGCCATGAAGGAAAGAGCGTTTCGTCGTTCGGGGTTCGCGGTCGCGATGTTGGCGTGCGTCGCCGTCGCATCGGCCGCGCAAGAACCGGAGGCCCGCGTCGAGCTGGTCCTTGCCGGGGACGTTGTCGACCGGCAACCCGTCGATCCGAAGCGGACGTTTCCGGCCGGCCAGGAGCACGTCGTTGCGTGGACACGCGCGATCGGCCTGTCCGGGACGACCATCGAACATGTCTGGAGATACAAGGACCTGGAGTGGGTCGTGCCCCTCGACGTGGGCAGCCCCTCCTGGAGGACGTGGAGCCGGAAGACGCTGTTGCCGGAATGGACCGGCGAGTGGACGGTCGAGATCCGCGACGCCGGCGGGCGGACCCTGGCATCGGACAGCTTCGCGATCCAGGAGTGATGGGCCGCCGACCGTCGGGCCCCAGCGTTTCCGGTGACCGGGCGGCCATGCCGCTTCGTTGACCGCGAGCAGCCGTCGCGCTGAAGTTCATCCGATACGTCTATTGAGAACATTTACTCAATAGACGCATCATCTTGGAATGAGCGCCTATGAACGCGCACAGAAGTCGACGCTCATCAGCCGTCTGGGGGAGGCCCCGCGACGGTTGATCGTCGTCACCGGGCCGCGTCAGACGGGCAAGACGACGCTTGTCTGCCAGGTGCTGGCCCGGATCGACCGGCCGAACCGCTACGTGTCCGTCGATGAGCCGGATTCTGCCACGCTCCCACCGTTCCCAGGAAGTGAAACGAGTACCAACGTGTACCCCGGCGACGCGCCCGGCCGCCTAGCCGGCGAGCGGGACGTGCGTTGGCTGGTCCGTCACTGGGAGCAGGCTCGAATGGAAGCCGACCGTTCGGAACGGGGCTTCGTTCTGGCGATCGACGAGATCCAGAAGATCCCGAACTGGTCGGAGGCGGTCAAGGGGTTGTCGGATGCGGACCGGCGTCACGAACGTCCACTGCACGTGATTCTGATGGGCTCGGCCCCGCTGCTCACGCAAAAGGGCATGATCGAGAGTCTGGCCGGCCGCTACGAGACCATTCATCTCTCCCATTGGTCATTCGCCGAGATGGCGGCCGCGTTCGACTTCGATCTGCCGACCTACATCTACTTCGGAGGCTACCCGGGCGCGGCGCCGCTCGTTCCCGCGCAGGATCGGTGGCGCCAATACATCGTGGAATCGCTGGTCGAACCCAATATCGAGCACGACATTCTGGCGATGCAGCGAGTGGACAAGCCGGCGCTGCTGAAGCGATTGTTCGATCTCGGCTCCGACTATTCCGGCCAGATCCTGTCCTACAACAAGATGCTCGGGCAACTTCAGGACGCGGGTAACACGACCACCCTGGCGCGTTACCTCGACCTGCTGTCGGACGCCGGCCTGATCGCCGGTCTCGCCAAGTATGCCGGCCGCGCGCAACGCCGCCGGGCCTCGAGTCCCAAGCTCAACGTGCTGAATACCGCTCTGATGGCCGCCCAGTCCGGATACACGTTCGAAGAGGCGCGGTCCGACCGAAGCTTCTGGGGCCGGCTGGTCGAAAGCGCGGTCGGCGCGCATCTGTTCAACACCAAGTCGGCGGGAGACCGGCTCTACTTCTGGCGGGACGACAATCACGAGGTCGACTTCGTTCTGCAACGCGGGAAGAAGTTGGCCGCGTTCGAGGTCAAGAGCGGTTTGCGGAAAGCGAGCGTGAGTGGGCTGACGGAATTCGGACAGCGGTTCGGCGTCACCTTCTCGATACTCGTCGGGGAGGGCGGACGGCCGCTTCCGGAGTTCCTGTCCATCCCGGCCGGGGAGTGGTTCGACGAACCATGAAGCGCATCGTTCCACGCACGTGCACCGTGATCGAGAGAGGCGCCTACAGCGGTGATCCGGGCAACACGCCCCGGCCGTTGGACGATTTCAGGGAAATGGATGCGTGCGTGCTACTCGGCGCTCCCGGCGCCGGCAAGACGACGGCATTCCGAAGCGAAGCCGAGTCAACGGGTGGGCCGTACGTCACTGCGCGCGACTTCACTACGTTCGACGAACGAGCCGAATGGCGCGACACGACACTGTTCATCGACGGGCTCGACGAAACGCGGGCCGGGTCCGAGGACGGTCGCACGCCGCTCGACAACATCCGCACCCGGCTCGACCAACTGGACCGCCCGAAGTTCCGCTTGTCCTGCCGCGAGGCGGACTGGTTCGGAGCCAACGACCGAGATCATCTGAAGAACGTATCGCGGGACAAAAAGGTGACGGTCCTGCGCCTCAACCCACTCTCCGATGCCGACATTCGCGAGATCCTGCGGGCCAACTTCGGCATCGAAGACGCGGATGAATTGGTCAGCTCGGCCCGCGAGAGGGGAATCGATACTCTTCTGTCGAATCCCCAAAGCCTGGAGATGCTGGCGAAGGCCGTTTCGGACGGCGTTTGGCCGGAGTCGCGCTTGCAGACGTTCGATCTGGCGTGCCGCACGTTGCTCCGCGAGCACAACGAGGAACACCGGATCGCGACCCGGAATCGCTTCGATACTTCCGATCTGATGGACGCCGCGGGGTGGCTTTGCGCGGTGCAACTGCTGACCGGCAGCGCCGGATTCGCCCTTGTCGGCGGCGAGAGCGATAGCGAATACCTGGGATCGGAAACGATACCCGGCGAAGACCGTGACATCCTGCGGCACGCGCTCGGCACCAAGCTGTTCGAGGCGCCTAGCGACGGTTGCGCGGTCCCGGTTCACCGCCAGATCGCCGAGTTTCTCGGTGCCCGGCACTTGGCCGCGCTAATCGACCGGGGTCTGCCGGTCGGACGTGTTCTGGCCCTGATGACCGGCCATGACGGTGTCCCGGTGTCGGAGTTGCGCGGTCTGGCCGCTTGGCTTGCTGCGCATAGTCGACGCGGCCGCGCGGAACTGATCACGCGCGATCCGCTCGGAACCGTCCTCTACGGAGACGTCCGAGGTTTCTCGACCGAAGACAAGCGTCGAGTACTGGATTGCCTGTGCCGGGACACACAGAGGAATCCCTGGCTTGGCGGGACGATCCAGTTGGATCCTCGGCTGGGCGACCTTGCAACGCCGGACATGGCGGACGTCTTTCGACGATTTCTGAACGATCCGGCGAGGGACGACGCGCGTCAGGCCTTGGTCCGGTTCCTTGTCGAAGCGCTCGCGCATGGAACGCCGGTCCTCGGACTCGCCGACGTCATGGTGGACATCGTCAGAGACGGCGCATGGCAGTCCGAGATCAGACGGCGTGCGGTCCAGGTCTTCGTCCGGAACGGAACAGACGACGCAAAGGTTTTCGCTGAACTCGAGGCGCTGCTCGCGGATGTGGATGCCGAACGGGTATCGGATCCCGACGATGAGTTGCTGGGCTGTCTGTTGACCGAGTTGTATCCCGCGCATCTGTCGGTATCCGACAGCATCCGGTACTTGCGGACGCCAAAGAATGCTTCGCTCGTTGCCAGTTATGTGCGGTTTTGGACCGGTCGGGTTCCGGAAACGTCGACGAACGCCCAACTGGCCGAAATCCTCGACGCGATTGCCCGGCAGTTCGATCGACTGAAACCCGTATTCGTGGGATCTCGGGGGAACCCGGCCTTTCTTCGACCGATCGTCGTAGTCCTCTTGAAACGTTACCTGGAGACATCTCTAGACAGAGTCGATACCACACGGCTTTTCGATTGGCTGGGGATCGTGTCCGATCCCGAACTTCGAACGGACAAAGACGGCGCCGAATACTTGAGATCCTGGTTGGACAGCCATCCCGGCGAGTTGAAGACGATCATCGACGTCGGCGTGGGGCAAAGCGTTCGCTCTGGGGATTTTCGCCGCTGCATGTATGCGGTCGAAGACCGTCTATTCGGAGCCAAAACGCCGGATTACGGATCCTGGTGCCTCGACCGAGCCATCGCCGCCGAAGACGGCGACGCCGCAGCCTGGTTCATGAGCGAGGTCGCGCGTTGCCTGAACCAGCGTATTCATGATGGGGATCTTTCTCGCGAAGCCGTCGAACGCAAGCTGGCCGGCAACACGTACCTGCTGAACCTGTTCCACAAGGAGTGGGCCGAATTCGAAGGGTTTCGTGCCGGGGTCGGTGAATGGAGAAAACGCTACGAGCTGACAGAGCAGACCCGGGACGCGCAAATACGGCGGGACTGGCAAGACCGGGTGAAGTCTCGCGAGGCGGCGTTCCGCGAAGGTCGGGTGTCTCCGGAACTACTTCACGAGTTGGCCAGGATCTACTTCGGAGAGTTCGTCGACATTGTGGGCCGTACCGGCACGGAACGATTGGGTGACCTGCTGGGTGGCGACGAGAGCCTGATTGCCGCTGTTCTGGAAGGCTTTCGCGGATCGATCGCCAGGAGCGATGCCCCCACGTTGGCCGAGATTCTGGAGCTCAACGCCCGGAGTCGGACGCACCACTTGGCGCTTCCGATCATGGCCGGACTCGACGAGCAGTTTCGGAACGCCCCGCACGGGAAGCTTTTGCTCGACGAAGCACAGATCCGGGTGGCTGTTGCCATCCACTACACCGTTCCCATGCGGCCGTATACGCGGCATCCCGCGCAACGGACGCCGCCGTGGTTCTCGCCGTTGCTGGCGTCTCGTCCCCATGTGGTTGCCGACGTCCTGATTCGATCCACCGCGTCCAGGATGCGCAGCGGCGCGGACTATTTTCCCGGCGTCCATGAATTGCTCGACGAGGACCATGCCGCCGTCTCGGACTTGGCGTCACTGGCCTTGCTGGAAGCGTTTCCCGTGCGCTGTTCGAATCGGCAACTCTGGAACTTGAGCGTTCTGCTCGGATCGGTTCGGCGGGACGGTCAGGAGAAGCGTTTACTTGAGTTGATCGACCGCAGGCTCGCGCACCGAAGCATGAGCGTCGGACAGCGCGTCAACTGGCTCGCCGCCGGGCTGACGGTTTCGCCGGAGCGGTATCTGGAGGAACTGGAGTTCTGCGTGGCCGGGAACGAACGCCGGATCGGGCATCTCGTGGACTTTTTTGCCGTTAACGGATTGTCCCCACGGCTAACAATTGCTTTCGACGTTCCGGTCTTGTCGATCTTGATTCGGCTGATTGGCGGCTCCTGCAGACTTCTTTCTCGTCATCCGGAGTCCAATGGATCCGATTCCGCGGAACGCCGGGGGCACACGTCGGCCATGGCCACGGGTTTGACTGTCGAGACGTACATCAGCCACCTTGCCGCCATCCCGTCCCGGGCGGCCTCGGAGGCACTCGAGGCACTGTCGTCCGACGACAGCCTGCGCGCATGGCGATTCCAACTCGACGTTGCGGCGTATCGGCAAAACGCCGCGCGACGCGAAGCGGAATTCCGCCGGTTCGATGTCGAAAACGTGATTGCCGTGCTGGACAACCAATCACCGACCAACGCCGCCGATTTGGCCGCGCTGACCCTCGAGCATTTGCGCGAGATTTCGAGAAATATACGGGACGGGGACACGTCGGACTGGCGGCAGTATTGGAACGTGGACTCCTACAATCGGCCTCTGGACCCGAAACCGGAAGACGCGTGCCGCGACGCCCTCCTGTCCGTTTTGAAGACTCGAATAGGCCCGTTGAACATCAACGCGCATTCCGAGGCACGATACGCCGATGACAAGAGGTCGGACATTCGTGTCTCCTTCGATGGCTTCAACGTCCCCGTGGAGATCAAGAAGAGCTGCCATCGAGATCTTTGGAGCGCGGTCCGGACGCAGTTGATCGCCAAATACACCCGGGATTCGGGCGCGCACGGTTACGGCATCTATCTCGTTTTCTGGTTCGGACACACGGAACGTTGCCGGCCGACGCCGGGCGAGGGGCCGCCGCCGAAGAGCGCCGGCGAACTCGAAGAGCGTCTGACGGGTACGCTCTCCGATGACGAAAGGCGCAAGATTTCGGTTTGCGTCATCGACGTCTCGATACGCGACACGTAGCGGAGTCGTCGTCGGACGAGCCGTTCGATTCCGGACCCCGGCGGAGCGTCCGGTCGACGGCCATTCGCCGCGCCGGACGCCCGCCGCCGGGCGCTTCGACTACGGGTTGTCCAGATAACGGAGCAGTTCGCCGTCCGTCGTCAGCACCAGCGTCGTGTTCGGGTCGATCGCCGTCTGGAACGTCTCCATGCTCTTCAGGAAAGCGTAGAACGCGGGATCGCGATCGTAGGCCTCGGCGTAGATGCCCGTCGCGGCCGCGTCGGCGACGCCCCGGGTTTCCTCGGCCTGCCGGTACGCTTCCGACTGGATCTGCTGGAGGTCGCGTTCCCGTTCCCCCCGAATCCGAGCCGCCTCGCCCTCGCCCTCGGAGCGGTATTGCTGCGCGATCCGCTGCCGTTCGGCGATCATCCGGGCGAACACGTCCTGCTGCACCTCGGCGACGTAGTTGATCCGCTTGAAGCGGAAATCGACCAGCTCGATCCCCAGCTCGGCCAGCCGCGGGGCCGCCGTCTGCCGGATGACCTCGGCGATGTCGGCGCGTCCCGTCGTGATGTCCTCGAGCGTGCCGGTTTCCTCCTCGTCGCTCTCCGTCGTGGCGGGCACGCGGTTGGTCGTCCGCACGACCTCGACCAGGTCGTTGCGGGCCACCGAGTTGCGCGTCTCGCCGTCCAGGATGTCGTCCAGCCGGGACTGCGCGGTGATTTCGTCGCCGCGAAGCCGTTCCAGGTACGTCCGCGGATTGCTGATCCGCCAGCGCGCGTAGGCGTCCACCCAGATGAACCGCTTGTCGCGCGTCGGCACCTGGTTCGCGTCGCCGTCCCATTCCAGGAACCGCTTGTCGAAATAGTTGGCCCGCTGGATGAACGGCAACTTGACGTGCAGACCCGGGGTGTTCACGGCGTCGCCCACGGGCTCGCCGAACTGCGTGACGATGACCTGCTGCGTTTCGTCGACGATGTACAGAGCGCTGGAAAGGACGATCAAGGCGACGACCGCGGCCGCCGCGGCGAGTATTTTCGTGCCGGTGTTCCTCATCAGTTGCCTCCCTGGTTGGGCGCGTTGCTGGCCAGCCGGTTCCCGATGCCGTCGATCGGCAGCAGCGGCAGGACGCCCTGGGCGTCACTGTCCAGAATGACCTTGTGGGAAACCCTTGCCATCGTCGTGCTCATGGTTTCCAGGTACATGCGGCGGCGCGTCACTTCCGGCGCCTGCCGGTACTCTTCGTAGAGGGCCGTGAACCGCGCCGCGTCGCCCTCGGACCGGTTCACCCGGTTCAGGGCGTATCCCTCGGCCTGGAGAATCGTCTGCTCGGCTTCGCCCCGCGCGCGCGGGATCACGCTGTTGTAGTCGGTCAGCGCCTCGTTGATCATCCGGTCGCGCTGCTGCTGCGCCTGGTTCACCTCGTCCCACGACGGCTTGACCGGGTCGGGCGGGTTCACGTCCTGCAGCACGATCTGCTCGATGCGGATCCCGTTCTGATACTGGTCGCAGAGCTCCTGCAGCGCCGCTTGCGCCGTCACCTCGATGTCCTGCCGTCCGATGGTCAGGACTTCGGTCACGGTGCGGTCGCCCACGACGGCCCGGACGACCGCCTCGTTCATGTCGCGGAACGTCTCTTCGACGTTGCGCACACGGAACAGGTAGTCGTAGGGATCGGCCACCCGGTATTGCACGATCCACTCGACGACGGCGACGTTCAGATCGCCGGTCAGCATCAGCGATTCGTCTTCGAGTCCGGCGGTCGAGAAACGGCTCTGAACGCCGGCCTCTTCGGTGCGGAACCCGAACTCCTGCTTGAGCTGGCGCTCGACGGGAACCTTGGTGACCTGTTCGATCAGCGGAAACTTGAAACGCAGCCCGGGATCCGTCGTGCGGACGTAGCGTCCGAGCCGGAGCACGACGCCGGCTTCCTCGGGGGCGATCTGGTAGACCGTGCCCAGCAAGACGACCAAAGCGAGGACGGCGGCCAGTCCGATCAGGATCGGCCGCCGGGAAATGTGCGTCTCCCGGAAGGACGGCACCTCGACTTCGGTGTCCATGATCTTGAATCTCATCGTGGAACCTCGTTGAAAGCGGCGGGATTCGAACGCGTTCAGTGCATCCCGCCTGGGTTTGGGCTCGTCGCCCGCCGGACAACGCGCGAAGGGCGGTTCGTCGTCGGAGAGGGAGTCGTGGACGCCGCCGGCGGCGTCTTCAAGACTACCGCATCGGAACGGTACGCCCAAACGCGGCGAACGGTGGGACTACGATCCGCCGGCGGGGTACAATCGTGCGCCGCCATGCCTGTCGCGCTCACCCGACGTTTCGACGACGCCCTCGCCTTCGCCGCCAACCTCCACCGTGAGCAGCGGCGGAAAGGCACCGGCGTTCCCTACATCTCGCATCCGCTGGCCGTCGCGTCGCTGGTCATCGAGCACGGAGGCGGCGAGGACGAGGCCATCGCCGCGCTGTTGCACGACGCCATCGAAGACCAGGGCGGGGAGACGGCGCGGGCGAAGATTCGCCGCCGTTTCGGCGAGCGCGTGACCGCAATAGTCGACGGCTGCACGGATTCCGACACCACGCCGAAACCTCCTTGGGAAGAGCGGAAGCGGGCTTTCATCGCGCGGCTCGGCGGCGCGTCCGAATCGGTCCGCCTGGTCTGCGCCGCGGACAAGCTCCACAACGCGCGCTGCATCGTGAGCGACTACCGCGGCGTGGGCGCGGACATCTGGAATCGGTTCCGGGCTCGCAAGGACGGGACCCTGTGGTACTACCGGTCCGTGCTGGATACGCTGATCCGGGCGGGCCGCACGCCGCTCGTCGACGAGTTGGAGCGGGTCGTCGACGAGCTGGAACGGCTCGCGGCCGATGCGCCGCGCATGGATCCCGACCCATCCGTTTCTCGATGAGCGTCCACGGCGATTGTCGTTATGGCGCTTGTTGACACACGCGCCCGCACGGCCATCCGGGCCGCCGCACCGTGTCGGTCTCGTTTCTTGGGCTGACGCCTCGCCCGGCCACCTCACCGAGAATCGCCCGTCCGTTCCGGCCGCTTTTTGACATACCCTGTCGCCGGGAATACGATCACACGATGCGGGAATCCCTGATGCGTGCGCCATGGGCGATTATCGTCGGCTCGGCCCTTCTGACAACCGCGTGCGGCGGTGAGCCGGACGGCGGCCCGCCGGACGCCGACCCGGGCGTGGGCGTCGCCTCGACGCCCACCCGGGCCATGGCCGACGACGGCCGCTACATTTCCTGGCGCGAGCACATTGTCGACGATCCCGCCATCGGCGGCGAGGCCATCGCCGGCAGCGACGGGTTGGCGATGGCCGACCTGGACGGCGACGGCTACATGGACATCGTCTCGGTCCACGAGTCCGACGTCGAGTACGACGGCGTGCCCGACGGCCATATCCGCGTGGCGTTCGGCTCGGCCGACCCGGACGCGTGGGATCTGACCACGCTCTCGAGCGGCGCCGAGGCGGCCGCGCCGGAAGACGTCGCCATCGCGGATCTCAACGGGGACGGGTTTCTCGATATCGTGGCCGCCTGCGAGCTGGCCCACCTGATCTATTTCCAGAACCCGGGGACGGACATCCGGGCGACCGAGGCGTGGCCCCGCCTGATTCCGCCCGTGACGAACGGCCGCGGCTCCTACATCCGCGCGTTCATCGCGGACCTGACCGGCGACGGGCAGCCCGAGGTGATGACGCCGAACAAGGGCGCGCAGAGCCCGCGCCGCGACCAGCCGGCGAGCGCCATTTCCTGGCTCGAGATCGCCGGCGACCCTCTGGAGCCCGACGCCTGGATCGAGCACGAGCTGACGCGCGTCGTCTGGCCCATCAACTCCGAGCCCGTCGACCTGGACGGTGACGGCGACATCGACATCGTCGGCGGCTCGGTGGCCGAGACGCGCATGATCGTGTTCGAGAATGACGGGGCGGGTGCGTTCACGGAGCATCCGATGCGGATTGCGGGCACGTCGTTGACGGGCGAGGAACGGCCGCCCGGCCGGCGTGGCGACGAGGACGCGCTCGTCAGCGGCTTCAACATGGATTACGTGGACCTCAGCGGCGACGGCCGCCTCGACATCGTGACGTTCGAGTTCTCGACGCTCCTGGGCCGCTCCCTGGTCTGGTTGGAGCAACCCGAGAGCCTGGACGGGGAATGGCGGCTCCACGAGATCGCCGACTACCACCCCGACGAGGTCGTCGGCATCGTCGTCGCCGACGTCAACGGGGACGGGCGCCCCGACGTGATGACGGGCGGCTACAGCGGCGGCGCCCGCGACGCCGACCTGGACCTGGCCGTCGACTCCGCGGCCGGCGTGCTGGTCTGGTTCGAGAACGACGGTGCCGACGGCTGGCTCCGGCACGAGATCTCGCGCCGCCGGCGCGGCATGTTCGACAAGTTCATCGCCCGGGACATGGACGCCGACGGCGACGTCGACTTCGTCACGACGCGCGGCAACAGCACGCCCTACGACGGCGTGCTGTGGCTGGAGCAGGTGCGGACCGGGTCCCCGGTCGCGTCGTTCGATCGGGCGCGCGACGTGGACAGCCCCGAGCTGGAGTCGTTTCATGAGTGAGGTCGTCCTGGGCGTCGAACGGCTTGGCGCGCCCCCCTGGAAGACGTTCGACCCGTTCCTGTTCTGCGTCCACCACCACGACGCCTATCCGGCCGGGAACGAGCGGATGGGGCCCGACGCGTCGCTCGCCGGCCGCGCCATCGGCCAGGACTTCGAGGGCCGCGACGGCTGGCGCATGTACCACGGACAGCAGGTTCCGGGGTTCCCCCAGCATCCGCACCGGGGCTTCGAGACGGTCACGATCATGCGCCACGGCTACGTCGACCACTCCGATTCTCTGGGCGCCACGGCCCGGTTCGGGCCCGGCGACGCCCAGTGGTTGACCGCCGGCGGCGGGATCGTGCATTCGGAGATGTTCCCGCTGCTCGATCGCGACGGGCCCAACCCCCTGGAACTGTTTCAGATATGGCTGAATCTCCCGGGAGAGGACAAGCTTGTCGCGCCCCACTTCGCCATGCTGTGGGACCAGGAGATTCCCACGCACACCGCGCTGGACGCTCAGGGGCGATCCACCGAGGTCCGCGTGGTGGCCGGGCGGCTGAACGGCGCCGCGGCGCCCCCGCCGCCCCCGAAGTCCTGGGCCGCGCGCGGCGACACCGACGTCGCGATCTGGACGATCCGCATGGCGCCGGACGCGGTCTGGTCGCTCCCTCCGGCGTCACGGGAGGCCGTCCGCGCCGTCTATCTGTTTCGGGGCGGCGAGATCCGCGTCGAAGGCGTGGCCGTCGAGCGCCCGTCGCTGGCGCGGCTGCGGCCGGACGCCGAGGCGGCGATCGAGAACGGCCCGGAGGCGGCCGGTCTGCTATTGTTGCAGGGCCGCCCGATCGGGGAACCGGTCGCCCAGTACGGTCCGTTCGTCATGAACTCTCCGGGCGAGATCCAGCAGGCGTTCGACGACTACCGCAGGACCGGGTTCGGCGGCTGGCCCTGGCCGGAGAACGAGCCCGTGCTGCCGCGCGGCGAGGGCCGCTACGCCCGGCACGCCGACGGGCGCGAGGAGCGAGTCGGATAGACGCGCCCGGCGCCGCTCTACCGGAACGCCAGATGCCGGGAGAAGAAGGGCAGCACCTCGAGTTCGAAACGTTCCGAGATTCTGTTGGAGTGGTCGCCCTCGTAGGTCTCGAACGCGTGGTCGACGCCGAACCGCGTCATCGCCGCGCTGAGTTCCCGGTTCGACCCGATCAACCCGTCCTGCTCGCCGACGTCCATCACGATCGCGGTCATCTTCCTCAACGCGCCGGCGTGGGAGTCGAGCATCGCCATCGGTGAGTTGACCGCGAACCGGGCCGCGACCTCGGGAATGACCTCGCCGTCCTTCGTCGGCAGATCGAAATAGAACGGCGGCTTGTCCGGGTTGGGCGCCCACGCGGCCGTCACGGCGAACGTGCGCAGCGCGCCGCGGTTTTCCGCCAGCTCGGCGGGCGTCCCGATCCGCTCCATCGCCAACGCGCGCTCCCCGCCGCGCGGGGTCATTTCGTTCAGGCAGCAGGAGCTCATCGCGTACAGCGCCGAGAACACGTCCGGCCGGTTCATCCCGATCCGCATCACGCCGTATCCGCCCATCGAGTGTCCGGCCAGGCCGCGCGACTCCCGTTCCGGCAGCGTCCGGTAGCGGCCGTCGATGTAGGCGACCAGGTCGTCGGCGATGTAGTCCTCCCAATACCCGGTGGTGGCCGAGTTCGCGTACATGCACCCGCCGTACGCGTTGTAGCAGTTCGGCATGACCAGGATCATCTCGTCCGCTCCGCCCGCGGCGAACACGCGGTCGGCGATGAGCTCGGTCTGCCGCCGCCCTTCGGGTCCGAACCAGCCCTGGTCGGTACCGGTGTACCCGTGCAGGACGTAGACGACCGGGTAGCGGCGGTCGGGCTCGCCCGCGTAACTCTCGGGCAGGTAGATCGACACCTCCGGCGCGTCGGGCGCGCCCATGAGGTTCCCCTCCAGCGACGGGCCGAAGACGGTGACGCGGTCCAGGGTTCCCTGGGCGAAGGCTGCGCCGGCGAAAAGCGGCCAGGACAAGACGGCCAACAAACGGGACTTCTTCATGACGGGACCTCCACGACCGTTGTCGATTCGCGCTACTATACCCCGCGAGGCCCTCGCGAGACACCCAAACGCATGCCCACCGATACGTCCGCCCACGCGCCCGGCGCCACTCCCCGCGACGTGCTGTCCCGGGTCTTCGGGCATTCCGAGTTCCTGGGACTGCAGGAGGAGATCGTCGACCACGTGACGGCGTCGGGCGACGCCCTGGTCCTGATGCCGACCGGGGGCGGCAAGTCCATCTGCTTCCAGGTGCCGGCCCTGTGCCGCGAGGGCATGGGCGTGGTCGTGTCCCCCCTGATCGCGCTGATGGAGGACCAGGTGGCCCAGCTCGTCCAGGCGGGCGTCCACGCCGTGGCGCTGACATCGCACCTGAGCGCGGTCCAGGCGCGGGACGCGCTCCGCGCGATCGACCGGGGCGCGTTGGACATCCTGTACGTCTCGCCGGAACGGCTCCTGGGCGACACGCTGCTGGACCGGCTCGCCGCCGTGCCGATCGCCCTGTTCGCGATCGACGAGGCCCATTGCGTCAGCCAGTGGGGGCACGACTTCCGTCCGGAATACCGGGAGCTGTCCATCCTGGCCGAACGGTTCCCGTCCGTGCCCCGCATCGCGCTGACCGCCACCGCCGACGAGGTGACCCGGCGCGACATCGCCGCCCAGCTCGACCTGCGCGGCGCCCGCGTGTTCGTCGCCAGCTTCAACCGTCCCAACATCCGGTACCGGGTGCGGGTGAAGGACAATCCCAGGCGTCAACTGCTCGAATTCATCCGCAGCGAGCACGACGGCGACGCGGGCATCGTCTATGCCATGAGCCGGAAGACCGTGGAAGCGACGGCCGCGTTCCTGGAGAAGGAGGGGATTCGCGCCCTGCCGTATCACGCCGGGCTCGACGCCCGGACCCGGTCGGCCCATCACGAGCGGTTCCTGATGGAGGAGGGCGTCGTGATGGCGGCCACCATCGCGTTCGGCATGGGCATCGACAAGCCGGACGTGCGTTTCGTCGCGCACATCGACATGCCCAAGTCTTTCGAGGCGTACTACCAGGAGACGGGCCGGGCCGGACGCGACGGTCTGGCGGCCGACGCCCTCATGCTCTACGGGCTGCAGGACCTGGCGCTGCTCCGCGGGCTGATGGACGCGTCGACGGCACCGGACGCCGTCCGGCGCATCGAGGTCAAGAAGCTGGAGGCCCTGCTGGGCTATTGCGAGACGGCGCGCTGCCGCCGCCAGGTCATGCTCGAGTACTTCGGCGAAACCATCGATCCGTGCGGCAACTGCGACACGTGCCTGGAGCCGGTCGAACTCATGGACCGGACCGAGGAGGCGCGGATGATCCTGTCGGCGATCCACCGCTGCCGGGAGTCCTTCGGCAGCCGGCACATCGTCGACGTCGTTCGGGGCGCGTCGACAGAAAAGGCCCGGCGTTTCGGGCACGACCGGCTGAACGTCTTCGGACGCGGCGGCCATCTCGAGGAGCGGCAGTGGCTGGGCATCGTCCGGCAGCTCGTGGCGCTGGGCATGATCCGCGTCGACCTGGAGCACCACAGCGTGTTGCGGCTGGGACCGACGGATCGCGTCGCCCCGGTCCTGCGGGGCGAGACGCCGGTCCGCCTCCGCCCCGAGGCGCCCCGGGCCGCACGCCGGCGGAAGGCGGCGTCGGAGCGGCCGACGCCGAAGACCGTGTCGTCCGAGGCCCGGGGATTGTTCGACGCGTTGCGCGCCAAGCGGCTGGAACTCGCCCAGGCGCAGGACGTTCCCGCCTACGTCGTGTTCAACGACCGATCGCTCGCCGAGATGGCCGAGCGCCGGCCCGCGTCGAAGGAGGATTTCGCGGACATCTCGGGCGTGGGCGCGTCGAAGCTGGAGCGCTACGCGGAGACGTTCCTGGCGGTGATCCGCGAGCACGGGTGACGCGGGGGCGCGGTTCGCGCCAAGAACACGACGACGCCGATTTCGGCGTCCGAACACTTCTGTCGACGGTACGGTCAGTCCGGGTTCGCCGTCAAGTTCGAGGAATACAACGGATCCGTCAAGACTGCCTTCGGCATGGCGTGGACGGAATTCGTGGAAACGCTTGTGCCGCCGGAACCTGGGACTGACGAACCGATTCGGAGTACCGGCGCGGTTTCGGCGTATTCGAACGACGCCAACATCCGGCCCCGGTTTCCCTCGCGCGTTGTTGCATCGCCGCAACCGCCAACTGTGCGCGGGCCTGGGTTGACAGGCTGTAGCCTCGAGGCTACATTCTTCGTGTGCTCGACGTTCGCAAGACGGAGCCATACGCGAACTGGCTCGACAGTCTGCGGGATCCGCGGGCACGCGCACGCGTCCTGGTTCGGATCGAGCGTCTTGCGGCCGGCAATCCGGGAGATGTCAGGGCCGTGGGCGAGGGTGTTTCCGAATAGCGGATCGACTCTGGACCCGGCTATAGGGTGTATTTCAAGAAGACCGGCGATGCGCTGGTTGTTCTGTTGGCCGGCGGGGACAAGCGGACCCGGAGTCGGGACGTCAAGCGAGCCTTGCGCCTCGCAAGAGACCTTCAGGTGAACGCCATGACCAGAACACCCACTTCACCCTACGATGTCGCCGAGCACCTGCGCACGCCGGAGGACATGGCGGCATATCTGGAGGCGTCCATCGAGGAAGCCGATGGCGACGCCGCGTTCATCGCCAAGGCGTTGGGGGACATTGCCCGCGCCCAAGGCATGTCGCGGGTCGCGGCCGACGCCGGCCTCTCCCGTGAGAGCTTGTACAAGGCGCTGTCGGGAGACCGCAAACCGACACTGGACACGGTTCTGAGGGTGGTGGCCGCGTTGGGGCTGAAACTGCGCGCCGAAGCGGTGCTCGATTCGGACACGGCTTGACGGACGGCGAACGGACACCGCCGCGACGAAAGTGGCGGGGCCCGATGCCGAACCGCCGCGATGGACACTTCGGCTGACGTCAGTCGTCCGATGGTCGTTCGTCGGAGGCCGGCCCCGTCAGCCCGATGCGTTCCAGGACCAGCGGGTTGGGGGACATCTCCTCGTCCCCGGCCGGGCGGCCGTTCGCTTCCAGCAGGTACGCGACCACGTCGACGTAGGCCTGCCGGCCGAGGCTGTTGGGCGCGTCGGGCGGCATCTGGTTGCTGACGACGCGGACCATGTTGCCCGCGTTCGAGCCCGCCCATCGCTCGACGAATTCCGGTCCGGCCAGCGGCGGGGCGTCGGCGTCCCCGCGGAGGTTGGCGTAGTGGCACGACCCGCATGACTGTTCGTAGACACGGAGTCCCCGCGCGGCCTGCTCCCCGGTGAAGACGCCGTCGCGGTCGGTGCGGGGCGGGGCGCCTTCCAGGTTGGTCACGGCGACGCTGAGGGCGGGGCCCGGCTCGGGCACGTCCAGGCCGCGATCGCGCATCAGGCGGCGCAGCAGAGCTGCCGCTTCCGGGTACCGCTTCAGGACGGCGGGCGTGTACTCCACGCCCTCGGCGGCGGTCAGCGGCGTCCAGCCCTTGTCGTTGACGACGTCGAGCGGCGCGCCCCGCTCCGCGAGGAACTGGATGACGTCGACGGCGCCCCCGCGGTAGACCGCCCCGTGCACGGCGGTCTCGCCGTTGGCGTCGATGTCGGTCACCTGCCCGCCGCCGGCTTCCAGCGCGAGCCTCACGGCGGCGAGCGCTTCCTTGTGCGTGCCGGGATTCTCGCCCGGCGCCCAGATCCCGACTCCGGCCGCCACCATCAAGGCCGTCGTGCCGTCCTCGTTGGGAATCGACGGATCGGCGCCCATCTCCAGGAGGACGCGCATCAGCGGGACGTCGTCCGACTTGGCCGCCATCAGGAAGGGCGTGGAGCCGATCCGGTTCAGCATGTTCCGGTTTCCGTCCCGCGGTTCCGCGCTCACCCGGCGGTCGACGTCGGCGCCGGCGTCAACGAGTCTGCGGACCAGTTCCAGGCTGTCCAGGTCGCCCGTCGCGGGAGGGCCGGGCATGTTGAAGCCCGCGTTGGGCCTGCGGGACCAGGCGATCTGGTGCAGCGCGGTCCAGCCCTGGAGGTCGGCGTTGGGGTCGGCCCCGTTGTCGAGCAGGAAGCCGGCCATCTCGTAGTGGGCGTTCCACAGCGCCAGGACCAGCGCGCTCATGCCGTCCGGAAGCGTCTGGTCGACGTCGGCGCCGGATGCGAGCAGCGCGCCCGCGGCGTCGACGTGGCCCCCGCGTACGGCGAACAGGAAGGGGGTCATCTCGCCGCCGTCGGAGGTCGCTTCCAGTGCCGCGCCGCCCCGAACGAGGGCCTCGACGGCGCCGGCATTGTTCTCGGCGGCGGCCCACATCAGCGCCGTCTGGCCTCTCCAGCTCTCGCGCGCATTGGGGTCGGCGCCAGCCTCCAGCAGCGCGTCGACGACCTCGACCACGCCGGTTCGCGCCGCGGTCATCAGCGCGGTCTCGCCCCCGGGCGACGCCGTGTTCGCGTCGACGCCGGATGCGAGCAGCCGGCGAACGATCGCGGCGTTGCCGTTCGTTGCGGCCAGATGGATCGGGGTGACCCCGAGCCGGTTCGCCGCCCGCGGATCGGCGCCGGCGTCGAGGAGCGCGGCCGTCATGTCGGGGTCGTCGTTCAGGACGGCCCAGTGGAGCGCCGCCGTCCGGTCGGCGCCGGCCTCGTTCGCGTCGGCGCCGGCTTGGAGCAGGGCTTGCGCGGCGTCGAGGTCCGCCGATCGTACGGCGTCGATGAGCGAGACCTGGCGCGCGGCGGCGGCCGCGCCGAAAGCGATCGGCAACAGGAGAGCGGGAACTCCGATCCGAAGGCGCACGCTACAACCGGCCGGTGCTGTCGCCGAGGAATTCGGCATGCACGCCCACCTGGTCCAGCATCGTGAGCAGCAGGTTGGTCATGGGCGTCTCCTCCCGCAGAACGACGTGCCGGCCTCCCTCCAGCGCGCCCGTTCCCCCGATGACGGCCAGCGGCAGGTCGTAGTGGGCGTGCACGTTCGGGTTGCTCAGCCCGGCGCCGTAGAGGAACAGGGAGTGGTCCAGCAGCGTCCCGTCCCCTTCCGGGGTGTCGTCCAGCGACTGGAGGAACTCGCCGAACAACGTCGCCTGGTAGGCGCCCAGTCGCGAGTACTTCTCGAGTTGCTCGGGCCGGTCGCCGTGGTGCGACAGGCCATGGTGCCCCTCGGTGATGCCGATCTCCGGGTAGACGCGGAAGTTCAGCTCGCGTCCCAGCATGAAGGTGACCACGCGGGTCAGGTCGGCCTGAAAGGCGAGCCGCTGGAGGGCGTACATCAGACGGACGTGGTCTCCGAACTGATCGGGGATGCCTCGCGGGCGGTCCAGGGCCGGCAGCGGGGCGTCGGCCCGGCCGCCCGACCGTTCGATTCTGCGCTCCACCTCCCGCACGGAGTCCAGGTACTCGCCGACGCGGCCGGCGTCGCCCGGCCCCAGCCTCCGGCCAAGCCGGTCGAGGTCCTCGAGGACCGAGTCGAGCAGGCTCCCGTCCCGGCGCGCCTGCCGGGCGCGCTGCTCGGGCGTGCCGCCGTCGCCGAACAGGCGTTCGAAGACGATGCGCGGGTTGTTCTCCGTCGGCAGCGGCGTGGTGGGCGAGGTCCACGCCAGCGTGTTCAGGTAGGCGCAACTGTAGCTGTTCTCGCACTGGCCGGCCAGGAAGTTGAGGTCGATCGCCAGCTCGATCGAGGGCAGGGGCGTTTCGGCCCCGAGCCGCGCCGCGGCGATCTGGTCGGCCGACGTGCCGTTGCGGATGTCGGCGCCTTCGGTGCGCTTGGGGTGAACGCCGGTCAGCCAACTGCTCGTTCCCCGGGTATGGTCGCCGTTGGCGCCGTCGTCGTGCGCGTCGGCCTGGTGCTGGGCCAGGCCGCTGATGACGTGCAGGCGCTCGCGGAACGGTCCCAGCGGCTCGAGGATCGGCGAGAGCTCGAAGCCGGCGCCTTCCCCGGCGGGTGTCCAGTAGTCGATGCCCGCGAAGTTCTTGGACACTCCGTTCGGCATGTAGACGAAGCCGATGCGGCGGGCGCCGGTGTCCGGCGATTGGCGGGCCGCTCCGAAGGCCGGCGCCATGGCGTCGAGCAGGGGGAGCGCCACGGCGGCCCCGGCGCCGCGGAGCACCGCGCGGCGGTTCAGCGTTTTATTCGTGATGAACATGTTTCGAGGCGCGCCTCCTTCATTCCGCGGCTGCCGGTCCCGCCGTCCGCATCCGGAACGGCACGCTCCGGACGATGCCCGCGATCAGCGACTGCATCCGGTAGCCGCCGCCGGCGGCGTCCCTCACGATCTCGCGGACGGCGGGCCCGTCATGGTACTCCAGCCCCCGTCCCAGGGCGTAGGTCAGCATCTTCTCGGTCAGCGTCACGACGAACAGGTCCGAGGAGAGCAGGGCCTGCCGGAGTCCCTCGGCGCCTTCGAACCGTGTCCCGTCCGGAAGCGCGCCGGTCGCGTCGATGGCGGCGCCCGATTCTTCGAGCGTACGCCACCGGCCGACGGCGTCGAAGTTCTCCAGCGCCAGGCCCAGCGGGTCCATCGTCGCGTGGCAGCTTGCGCACACCGGATTCGCGCGGTGCTGGGCGATCCGTTCCCGCATCGAGAGCACGTCTCCCGACGTGTCGGACGGTTCCAACTCCGGGACCATCGCCGGCGGATCCGGCGGCGGCGACCCGAACAGGTTCTCCAGGATCCACTTGCCGCGGACCACGGGCGAGGTCCGGTCCGGGTAGGAGGTGACCGTCAGGACGCTGCCGTGGCCCAGCAGGCCGGAGCGGCCCCCGCCAGCGTCCAGCGTCACCCGCCGGAAGTGGCTTCCCTTGACGTTGGGAATGCCGTAGTGGACGGCCAGCCGCTCGTTCAGGAACGTGTAGTCGGCGCGAAGCAGGTCGCGTGCGCTCCGGTCCTCCCGGGCCACGCTCTCGAAGAACAGTTCGGTCTCGCGCCGGAACGCCTGCCGGAGCGCGTCGTCGAAGTCGGGGAAGCGGTATTGCACCGGGACCGTCGCTTCCAGGTTGCGCAGGAAGAGCCACTGGCCGGCGAAGTTCTCGACGAACGCGTCGAACCGTTCGTCCCGGATCATGCGCCGGACCTCGGCTTCCAGTACGTCCGGCTCGGAGAGGCGGCCGGCTTCGGCCAGCTCCAGGAGCGCGTTGTCGGGAATGCTGCTCCAGAGGAAGAACGACAGCCGCGACGCCAGCTCGACGTCGTCGATGGCGTACACCTCGCCCGGCGCGGCCCCCGGCGGGTCGGCCGTCACGCGGAACAGGAACTCCGGGCTGACGAGCAGACGGCCGAGGCCGCGCTCGATCCCGTCGTCGAAGCCGCCCTCGGCGCGTCCCCGCCGGAAGAACTCGAGGAGGGGTTCCAGGTCCCGCCCGGTGACCGGCCGGCGGTAGGCGCGCCGCGCCAGCGTTCCCAGGATCCGCCCGGCGCAGGCGGCTTCCTCGTCCGGCGTGGCGCCGGGGCCCGGACGGCACGCGAAGATCCGCCGCCGGGACGCCGTGTCGCCCGGGCCGGTCGGATCGTAGGGACCGCTGATCTCGACGCCGCGCAGATAGTTGCCCAGCCGCGACTCGGGGATGTTGACGCCTCCCGGGTACGGCCGGAAGAATGGGAGGCGCGCGGTCTCGGCGACGGCCGACGTCAGCCGGACGAACGCGGCCTGCACGTCGCGCGCGCCGGCCTGGACCGGGATCCGGATTTCCCATTCGCGGTCGACGCGGTTGTGCGCCGCGCGTTCCTCGCGGGTGAGCCGCGGCCCGCGGCGGGCGACCTGGCTGATCTGCGGCTCCTGCCCCTGGGCCGAGGCCTCGGCGGACGCCGGCTCGGGCGGCGGCGCGGGATTGGGCTCGATCGCGAACACGTGCACGCGCTCGCCGTCGATGCTGATCTCCAGGTGCTGGGGTTCCGGATAGTAGGGCAGCGACTCGTTCAGGTCGCGCGTCAGCTCCACCCGGATGGTGTACTCGGCGTCCATGGGGAACGTGTATCGAATCTTCGCTCCGCCGCGCGTGCCCAACGACAGGCCCGTGAGGTGCGCGTCCTGCGACAGGTCGTCCGCCACGCGGTAGTAGTCGATGGCGGGAAAGGACGGCGGCGTTCCCACGGCCACCCGGCTGATCTCCCGGGCCGCGTTCAGGTAGCGCTCCATCAAGGTGGGCGACATGCCGAGGACCCCGGCGATATTGTCGAAACCGTAACTCGCGTCGTCGGACGGAAGCCATGCCGAAGGGTCGACGTCCAGGTCCAGCAGGTCGCGGATCGCGTTCCGGTACTCGGCCCGGTTCAGCCGGTGCAGCGCCTCGGTCCGGCCCGGGTCCGGTGCGGCGGCCGCGGCCCGATCGAGCGCGCTCTCGACATATCGGACGAAGCCGTCCCGGGCGGTCCCGTCCGGACGCCGCGCTCCGGAAGGCGGCATCTGTCCCGTGCGCACTTTGCGGACGACGGTTTCCCACGCCTCGGCGTCGCGCGCGACATCGGCCGGATCGAGCGTGTCCAGCGCGATGGGCGCGTCGCCCCGTTCGAACCGTTCCGTGGAATGGCAACCGAGGCAGTAGGCATCCAACAGGGCGGCGTGGGGGGACACGCCGTCCAGAGTGTCCTGGGCGCCCGCGGACAGAGGCGCCCACCCTCCGAGGGCGGCGCATGCCGCGATCCAACGTGCGATCGTCATCGTTGCCGGTGTCCGGCGCGCTCTCGGGGCACTGGGTTGGCCATGAAAGGCGGGCGTCGCGTGCGCCCGAAAGGCGTCTTCGGATTATACCGGGCGCCCAGTGTCGGGGGAGCGAATTTTGTGCGCTCCGCCGCGTCGAGCCTTCCGGGGCCCGGCGATCGGACGCCGCCTTGACACGTGTCGCGCCCGGCGCGTACGCTGACCCACTGTTCTCCGCCTCGGACGGGCGGAGCGACTTCCACATGACAGCCGACCGGGACAGCGCGACGGTACCGGCCCGCCGGGGATGGGAGCATCCCGTCTTCATGGGCGTGGCTCGCGTCGCGGTCTTGTACGGTTTCTGGCTCATGCTCTCGGGGCACGTCGAGATCCACTTCCTGGTCCTCGGATTGCTGAGCGCGATCCTGGCGGCGTGGATGACGCAGGGCCAACTGCGGCCGGCCCGCACCGAGCGCTTCGAGCCCGTGCCGGAGAGTTTCCGGTGGTTTCTGGCTTCGCTGGTCCGCTTCATCGGATACTTGCCGTATCTCGGCTATCAAATCGTCCGTTCGAACCTGGAGGTGGCCTACCTGGTGCTGCATCCGCGGCTGCCGATCTCGCCCCGCCTCGTCGAATTCGAGACGCCGCTGAAGATGGAACCGGCGCAAGTGCTGCTGGCGCAGTCGATCACGCTGACGCCCGGCACGATCACCGTGGACGTGCGGCGCGGCCGGTTCCTGGTGCACTCGCTCTACCCGGGCTCGGCCCACGGACTGACCCGGGGCGGCATGCCCCGGAAGGTGGGCCAGGTCTTCGGCACGTCGGCGTCGGTGCAGTCCAGCGGCGTGGTGCACGACGTGGACAACGTCGGCTGGTTCTACGAGGAGGACTGAGCCGGGATGCTCATCGCCGTGGCCATGGCCGTGCTGGCGGTCGCGATCGTGAACTTCTACCGCGTCATCGTGGGACCGACGCTGTTCGACCGGATGCTGTCGGCCGGCGTCATCGGAACGACCAACATCGTGCTCATCGCCCTGGTCGGGTTCATCTTCGAACGGCCGGAGATGTTCGTCGACCTGTCCATCGCGTACGCGCTTCTGAACTTCATCGGAACCGTCGCCATCGCGCGCTATCTCGAGTCGCAGAGGGATCGGGCAGAATGAACGTCCTCGTCGGAAGCATCCTCCTGTGGGCCGGCGTGTTCTTCATGGCGGTGACGGCCATCGGCCTGCTGCGGCTTCCCGACTTCTATTCCCGGCTGCACGCCGTCTCCAAGACCGAAACGCTCGGTCTGGCCCTGATCATGCTGGGCCTCGGGTTCTACGAGGGCGTCAGCCTGGTCTTCGTCAAGCTGCTGTTGGCCGGGGTGTTCATCTTCGTGGCGGGACCCGCCTCGGCGCACCTCCTGGCACGGGCGGCGGCCCGGTTGGGACACCATCCGTGGACGCGCCGGGCGCCGGCCGCGGGCGGGCGCGGCGCCGGTTCGCCGACGTCCGGAGGGGGCGCGGCGCCGTGATCTGGGAGATCGAGCTGACGCTGTTCTTCCTGCTGGTCCTGACGGCCGTGGTCGCGCTGGAGACGCGCGACCTTCTGGCCGCGGTGGTCGCGCTGGGTGTCTTCAGCGTCTTCACGGCCCTCCTGCTGGCGGTGATGGGCGCCGTCGACGTCGCGTTCACCGAGGTCGTGCTGGGCGCTGGCGTCACGGGCGTGCTCCTCGTGGCCGGCATCGCCCGGATGGATCGGAGGTCGGTGGATTGAGAGTGCTGTCCGTCATCGCGATGCTCGGGTTCGCCGGGCTGGTGGTCTACGCCACCTCGGCGCTGCCGCTCCGGGGCGATCCGGATGCGCCCGCGCACCGGTATCTCTCGCCGTACTACGTCGAGCGGAGCGCCAGCGAGGTCGGAACGCCCAACATCGTCACGGCCGTCCTGGGCGACTACCGGAGCTACGACACGCTGGGCGAAACCGCCGTGATCTTCACCGCCGGGGTCGCGCTCCTGATGGTCCTGGGGAGAGGGCGGAAACGTGACTGATCCGCACGGCAGCATCATCGTGAACTTCATCGCGCGGATAATGATGATCCCGTTCATCATCTTGTACGCGTTCTATGTCCTGGTCCACGGGGAGGCCGGACCGGGGGGCGGGTTCCAGGCCGGCGCGGTCCTGGCCGCCGCGGTCATCCTGTCGCGGCTCGCCCTGGGGCGGGAGCAGCGCATCGTCTCGACCGGCGGCCTGGTGATCCTGGCCGTCGCCGGGCTGCTGGTCTACGCGTTGACCGGCGTGGCGCCGATGTTCTTCGGGGGCGAGTACCTGGACTACGGCCGCCTGCCCATCCCCGCCACGGACGGGATCGTGTTCGGGCGCGTGACCGTGCGCAGCATCGGCGTCTTCGCCATCGAGCTGGGCGTCGCGATGGGAGTGATGGGCGTGCTGGGCGCGATGTTCGATTACCTCACGGGCGCCGAATGGAGCGGCAGCGATGCTGGATGAGCTGCTGGGCCGGTACCCCTACTGGGCGACGGCCGTCCTCATGGTGATCGGCCTCTACGGGATGCTTCTCAAGCGCAGCCTGATCAAGAAGCTGATCGGGTTGAACGTGTTTCAGGGCGCGGTCATCCTCTTCTTCATCGCGGGCAGCGTGAAGGCGGGCGCCACCGTCCCGGTCCTCATCGACGAGGGCGCCACCGATCCGGCCCTCTACGTGAACCCGCTGCCGCACGTCCTCATGCTGACGGCCATCGTCGTGTCGGCGGCCACGAACGGCCTGGCCCTGGCGTTGATGATCCGAATATTCGACGGCCACCGTACCCTGGACGAGCGCGAAATCCTGGAGCGCCCGGCCCGAACGTGACCCCGCACCTGCCCATTCTCATAATCCTGCCCCTGCTCCTCGGCGCGTTCGTCGTCACGCTCTGCGGCCTCTGGCGTCCGCGATCCGCCTTCCCGCTGGCGATCCTGGCCGTCGGCGCCTCGGCGGCCGCGTCGATCGCATCGCTCGTCGAGACGGCGCGCGCCGGCGCCGTGCGCTATGCGCTGGGCGGTTGGGCGCCGCCGGTCGGGATCGAATACGTCGTCGACGGCGTCTCGGCGTTCGTCGCGACCGTCGTGGCCGCGGTCGCGCTGCTGGTGCTGACGGCCACCCGCCGGATGGCGGACCGCGAGATGGGCGACCGGCCCGGGCTTTTCTACGGCGCCGTGCTCATGATGCTGACCGGTCTTCTCGGCATCGTCGTCACCGGCGACCTGTTCAACGTCTTCGTGTTCCTCGAGATCTCGTCGCTGGCCACCTACGCGCTGATCTTCATGGGCGGCGGCCGGGCCATGATCGCGGCCTTCCGCTACCTGATCGTCGGCACGCTGGGCGGCGCCCTGTACCTTCTGGGCGTCGGATACCTCTACTTCTCGACCGGCACGCTCAACATGGCCGACACCGCCGCGCGCCTGCCCGAGATACTGGACTCGCCGGCCGTCCTGGCCGGCGCCGCGCTGATCTTCGCGGGTCTGGGCGTCAAGACGGCCCTGGTCCCGCTCCACTGGTGGCTGCCCGACGCCTACAACTACGCGCCCTCTCCGGTGACCGCGCTGATGGCGCCGATCGCCACCAAGGTCGCCGCCTACGCCATGCTCCGTATGTTCCTGACCGTGTTTCCCGCCGGGTACCTGGCCGAAGCCACGCCGGTGGCCACGGTGCTGCTCGTCGTCGGGCTCGGGGGCGCCGTCGCCGGCGGCGCGGCGGCCTTCGCCCAGTCCGACCTCCGGCGCATCCTGGCCTACAGCAGCATCGCGCAGGTCGGGCTGATCGCCGCGGGCATCGGGCTGGCAAGCCCGCTGGCGGCCGCCGCGGCCCTGTTCCACGTGATGACCCACGCCGTGATGAAGGCGGCGTTGTTCCTGGCGGCCTACAGCGTGCGCTACCGGACCGGGGAGGTCGACATCGACCGGATGGCGGGCCTGGGACGCGCGATGCCGTGGACCATGCTGGCGTTCACCGTGGCCGCGGTCTCGATGGTGGGCGTCCCCCCCACGGCCGGTTTCTTCTCGAAGCTCTACCTCGCACAGGCCGGGCTGGCGGAGGGCCTATGGGGCGTGGCGCTCGTCGTCCTGGTCAGCGGGTTGTTGACCGCGGCCTACATGGTCCGGATTCTCGAGCGCGTCTACCTGCGGGACGCCCCGGACGGCGGCTCCGCCGCGGAGGCGGCCGACCCGCCCGCCGACATGCTGGCGCCCGCGCTGGTGCTGGCCTCGGCGACCCTGGTCCTGGGCCTGGCGAACGTTCCGATCGTGACCCGACTGCTCGTACCGGCGGTGGGTCCGTGAGCCCGCTCATCGCGGTCGCGGTCCCGATGGCCGCGGCGGTCCCGATTCTGCTCTCGGGCCGGCGGCCCAACCTGCGCGAGGCCTGGAGCCTGGCGGCGGCATTGGCCACCGCGGGGGCCGTATGGTCGATGCTCTCCGGAACGCTCGCGGGCGAGCCGGCCGAATCCGTGTTGTTCGAGCTGGCGCCGGGGGCGGCGATCGCGTTCCGGGCCGACGCGGCGGGCATGCTGTTCGCCATGCTCGCGTCCGGTCTCTGGGTCGTGACGACGGTCTATTCGATCGGCTACATGCGGACGCTGGAAGAGGGCAACCAGACCCGCTACTACGCGGCGTTCGCGTTGAGCGTCGGCTCGGCCGTCGGCGTCGCGCTCGCGGCGAACCTGGTGACCTTCGTCCTGTTCTACGAGCTGCTGACGCTGGCCACCTACCCGCTGGTCACCCACCACCAGGACGCCGCGTCGATCCGGGCCGGCCGCAAGTACCTGGCCTACACGCTGACGGCCGGGCTGGCGCTGATCGCGGCGACGGCATGGCTCCTGGCGCTGGGCGTCGACGCGACGTTCGAGGCGGGAGGTTTCCTGGCGGAGCTCACCGGCCGCGGGGGCGTCTTGTGGGGCCTGTTCGCGCTGCTGGCGGCGGGCGTCGCGGTGAAGGCGGCCGTCATGCCGCTCCATTCCTGGCTGCCGGCGGCCATGGTGGCGCCGACGCCCGTTTCGGCGTTGCTGCACGCCGTGGCGGTCGTCAAGGCCGGGGCGTTCGGGTTCGTGCGCGTCATGGGATACGTCTTCGGGCCGGCGCTGCTGGCCGACATGGGGGCGTTGCATGTCGTGGCCGCCTTCGCCGCCGTCACGCTGACGGTCGGCTCGATCCTGGCGCTCGGCATGGACCCCCTCAAGCAGCGCCTGGCCTACTCCACGGTGAGCCACCTGTCCTACATCGTTCTCGGGACGGCGATCCTGGCGCCGGCGGCCTGGGTGGGCGCCCTGTTCCACATGGCCGCCCACGGGGTGACGAAGATCACGCTGTTCTTCTGCGCCGGGGCGATCCACGCCCACGCCCACAAGGACCGCGTCAGCCAGCTCGACGGGATCGGTTGGCGGATGCCGTGGACCATGGCGGCGTTCGCGCTGGCCAGCCTGGGGATGGCGGGCCTGCCGCCGTTCATGATGTTCGCCAGCAAGTGGTACCTGGGGGCCGGCGCCGTGGACGCCGCCATGGTCCCGTTCCTGGCCGTGTACGTCCTGAGCGGCGTGCTGAACGCGGCGTACCTGTTTCCCATCGTCTTTCGCGCCTTCCGCAATGTGCCCGTAGAAGGGCACGCCGAGCGAAGCGCGAGCGTCGACGAGGCGTCCGGCCTGATGGTCGTTCCGCTGATGATCACCGCCGGCCTGGCGCTGGTGCTGGGGTTGGCCCCCGACGCGGCGTTCGGCTTCATGGAACTGGCCCTGGACGTCAGCGCGGCGGTGACGGCGCCATGACGCGGAAGCTCGTGCGGATTGCGCTGGCGGCCGCCATCGTCGCGGCGGCGGCCGACGTGCTTCTGATTCTGGGGGATCATCACGCCACGCCCCTGTGGGGCAGCGGACTGGTCGGATACTGGCCGGCGTTCGCCGTCCTCTGGTTCCTGGTCTTCGTGTTCGCGTCCAAGTGGATCGGGAAAGCCGGCGTCCAGCAGCGCGAGGACTATTACGCCGGGAAGGGGAGACCGGACGATGAGTAGCGTCCCCCCCGGCGTGATCCTGCTGGCTGCCGCCGCGCTCATGCTCGTCGTTCCGCGGCGCCTGCGCGCCTGGGCCTTCGTCGCCGCGTTCGTCCTGGTGCTGGTCCAACTGTTCCAATTGGAGACCGGCGCCGCCGTCCGCGTCGCCTGGTTGGGTTTCGAGTTGACGCCGTTGCGCGTCGACGCGCTCAGCGTCGTGTTCGCCGCGGCGTTCGCACTGGTCGGCGTGGCCGGCGGGGTCTACGCGCTCCACATGGGCGAGCGCGGCCAGCAGATCGCGGCCCTGGCCTATGCCGGTGCGGCCATGGGCGTCCTGTTCTCCGGCGACCTGATCACGCTGCTGGTGTTCTGGGAAGCCATGGCCGTCTCCGCCGCCTACCTGGTCTACGCGGGCCGCTACCCGGAATCCTCGAGAGCCGCGTTCCGGTACCTGCTGGTGCACACGGCCGGCGGAGGCCTGGTCCTGACCGGCATCCTGATTCATATCGGGCAAACCGGCTCGATCGCGTTCGACCTCTTCGAGGTCACGCCCGCGGCCGTCTGCATCCTGCTGGGCTTCGCCGTCAACGCGGCCATCCCGCCGCTTCATGCATGGTTGCCGGACGCCTACCCGGAAGGTTCCATCACCGGCATGGTGTTCCTGAGCGCGTTCACGACCAAGGCCGCGGTCTACGCCCTGCTGCGCGGCTTCGCCGGTTGGGACGTCCTGATCTACGGCGGCGTCGCCATGGCGCTCTACGGCGTCGTCTACGCGGTCCTGGAGAACGACACGCGGCGGCTTCTGGCCTATCACATCGTCAGCCAGGTGGGCTTCATGGTCGCCGCCGCCGGGATCGGGACCGAGATCGCCGTCAACGGCGCGTCCGCGCACGCCTTCGCCCACGTCCTCTACAAGGGGTTGCTCGTGATGGGCGCCGGCGCCGTGCTGTACGCCACGGGGCGCTCGAAGTTGACCGAGCTGGGCGGCGTCGTCGACCGGCTGCGCTGGGTGATGGTGCTCTACATGGTGGGCGGCTTCGCCATCTCGGGCTTCCCGCTGTTCAGCGGCTACGTCGCCAAGTCCATCGTCATCGAGGCCGCCGAGCAGTCCGGCCTGATCTGGGCCGCGCTGCTGCTGTACGCGGCCTCGATCGGCACGTTCCTGCACACGGGACTGAAGCTGCCCTACTTCACCTGGTTCGGTCCGCGGCGGGAGATGCCCATACGCCCGGTCCCGGCCAACATGTACGCGGGCATGGGCCTGGCCGCCGCGCTCTCGATCGGAATCGGCGTGTACCACTACCCGTTCTACGAGCTGCTGCCGTACGCGATCGACTTCCAGCCCTACACCAGCTACAAGCTTGTCCACACGGCCGAGTACCTGGCGTTCACCGCGCTGGCGTTCTGGCTGTTCCTGGATCCGCTGAAGCCGACGGCGACCGTCTCCATCGACACGGACTGGTTCTACCGCGCGGCCGGGAAACCGGCCCGCCGGTGGGTCCTGGACCCGATCGGAGCGGCGTTCGACCTCGGCGCGGCGGCGGCGGCCGGCATCGCGGCGCGGGCCGCCGTCCTGCCGTCGGACCTGGTCGGGGCCTGGGAGAAGCGCGTGCCGATCGGCGTCGCCGTGATGGGCGCCGTCATGGCGTTGGCGGCGCTGGCGTTGTGGGGCTGGGCCGCCGGGTGACGGGCTGAGAGCGCCGGTCAGGCCTCCGTCCAGGGGTTGATCAAGGCGACACCCGTCGCCTCGAAGTCAGCGCGGTTTCCCGTCACGACAGTCATCCCATGCACGAGGGCCGTGGCAGCGATCAGGGCGTCCCGTTCGGCCCGCGGATCGGGCACGTGCAGGCGGGCGCATTTGAGGGCGACCGCGGCATCGATCGGCAGGGTGCGTTCACGGAACTCCGGCAGGACGTGCCGATCCATCCAGCTTCGCAGCCGTTCTCCCTGCACGGCGTCTCGCCGTTCGATGCGCAGAATGCCGATCTCGAGCTCCATCAGTGTCAACGCGGAAACGTACAAGCTCGACGCATCCTGACGGGAGATCCATCCGGTCACGTGGGCGTCGGCCTTCCCGTCGCCCACCTTTCGGAGTTCCGAAACGACGTTCGTATCGAGCAGGAACATCAGAGAAGTTCGGCGGGACGACTGGCGACGTCCGCCCGCGGAGGCTCAAGGCCGATAGGCGACAAACCCTCCATGGCCAAGGATTCCAGCAGGTTGCGACGCTCTCCCGACAACCGCCGGTAGTCTTCGATGGAGAGCAGCACGAGCGCGGGCTTGCCGCGGTCGGTGATGAAAACCGGGCCGGTGCGGGCGGCCCGTTTGGCGTGGGCAAGATCCTGGTTGAGTTGGCGACTCGTGACGGTCGTTATGGCCACGGTGAACCTCCGGCGTTGAATATAGCAATGTAACTACATTCTGCCGTTCGATGCAACGCGCCCATAGCAAGCCCGGCGGTGATGGCCGATGCGAAAACGCGGAGGCGAGAGGCCGCCGTACGCGGTCACGTTCCGGTCCTTCACCACCTGAAAGCTCGTCGACAGGGTCAAGTGCTTGGTGTTCACCGCGTTCTCGTTGCGGAGCCGGCCCGCCGGGTAACGCAGCGGCCGCGCCTCAAGCGATGATGTTCGCGTCCGTGCGGAGTCTTCTCGGCTATGCCACAATGTCAACGTGACTCTGGCGCGCTATAAAGGACCGTGTCGCCCCGAATGGGAGATGAAGAACCCTGTGCATCCGGGCGCCATCGTGCGCGAAGACTGCCTGAAGCCGCTGAACCTGTCGGTCACCGAGTCCGCGCGGAGGCTGGGCGTCGAGCGGGAAGCGCTGTCCAGTCTGGTTAACGAAGAGGCTGCCGTTTCCATCGAGATGGCCGACCGGTTGTCCCGGACTTTCGGCTCAACCCCGGAAACCTGGCTCGGCATGCAGTCGGCATTCGACCGCGCGCGCCGGCGCCGCAAGGCGCGTCGGGGGATTCCATGACGGAACGCGCCCGACTCCTCAAGCACATACCGGCTCGTCCCGATGTCTTCGGCGGTAAGCCGATCGTCCGCGACATGCGGATATCCGTGGAGATGATCCTCAGCCTGCTGACGCAAGGGGTCCGTCCGGAGGAGATCCTGGACGACTATCCGGATCTGGAGTCGGACGACATCCGCCCCTGCACGGCCTACGCGCACGCGGTCATCGCAGGGGACAGCCTCTCGGAGGTCAGCCTCACCGAGCCGTGAGATTTCTCGCGGATCGGTGCGCCGGCTCGCGGCTGTCGGCAAGATCGCGGCGGACGAATCCGTTTACGCCGACTACGCCGGCCTCGCCTCCGACGTCCATATCGTCGGCAAGGTGTTCTGGACCGTCAGGAGGGTGTGGCCGGCATCGGCACGACGCGGATGCTCCGGCGTCGAATCGCTCACCCCGGCGTCTTCGACATCCAGCATGACGGATGCCATGCTGAAGATCGGAAGCGCCGAGTCTTCCGGGCCGGACTGATGGAAGGAGTTTGACGATGCCGGCATCCCAGAAACACGTTGTGGGGCCGGGTGTCCGCAGAGAGATTCTCGACCGCCTCGCCACGGTCGAAACGGATAGCGCGGTCACCGTCCTGTACTCATGTGAGTCGGGCAGCCGCGCCTGGGGATTCGCCTCGCCGGATTCCGACTACGATGTCCGCTTCGTCTACGCCCACCCGCGTGACTGGTATCTCGCGTTCGATGTCGAGAGCCAGCGGGACGTGATCGAGCAACCGATTGTCGGCGACATCGACCTCCAGGGTTGGGACGTACGCAAGGCCCTGTATCTGTTCACCCGCACGAACGGCGCCTTGATCGAGTGGCTGAACAGTCCCATACGCTACATCGAGCGCGACCGTTTCGCAGCGGACCTGCGTCGGGTGGTGTCCGAGAGTTTCAACGCGACCGCCTTGTGTTACCACTACAGTCACATGGCGAGATCGAACGCCAGCGGATGCCTGCTTGGGAGCCGCGTGCGGCTGAAGAAGTATTTCTACGTTCTGCGTCCGCTGCTCGCGATCCGCTACATCGAGCAAGAACGGAAGGTGCCGCCGGTGCCGTTCGAATCGCTGGTGGACGCGGTCGCCCCGGCAGCGATCAGACCTGGCATCGGGAGGCTGCTCGAAGTGAAGAGAGCGATCTCCGAACTCGGGACAGGCAGCCCGATTCCGGAACTGGGACACTTTATCGACGCCGAACTCGAGCGCCACCGGGATGCGTTCTCGGGCCTCGGACGACCCGACTTGCTCGAATCGCAAGAAACTCGGAACCGCCTCAACGCGATCTTTCGCAGCGCCGTCAGCGCCGCAACCCCGGCCCGTTCGTGCTGAAGGTGTCCGACGTTCGAGTGCGGATGGGCAGCGAGCCGAGCCGTAGGCGGATTCCATCGACAGCGCCGCGCCCGAACGCGCGGACACTCAACCCAACCCGCGTCTGAAACGCTTTCGCCAGTGGTGCCAGTTGGGCAACGCGTGAATTTGATGGAAAGAGATCGGAGACATGGCCGGAGGCACCTTTGGAGCTGTAGTCATGGCCATCGGCGCGTTAAGACGAGAGTTGCTCAAGATGCTGTAGTTATCGAATCATTCCTCACCTAACGGCCTTCGCTTTTCCTTGTAGCGTTTCAGCCCGAGGGATGATAACTGTCTCGCCGTCCTTAGGTCCCGATTTCTTGCTATTGCGAGAAACTCCAAGAGCCATTCCTTCAAGAGTGCATGGGCCATGGGAGTCTTTGGTTTAGGGGGTGGAACAAGACCGAGGCCTTCTACGCCGCGTTGCAACTGTTGCAGGTTGCGGTCAAAAGCCCCCCAATCAACGTTGTTCCAATCAGTGCGATCAACGAGACGCAGATCGTCGTACACCTTTTCCACGAGGCCCACAAAAGACTCTAACCTGTCCCTGGGTGCTCGGTATCGCGTGACGATCCATGTCCAATTGACTCCGATCAGACCGCCGGTGAATAGGGTCAGTGCGGCGGCGTATTCCGGGGCTCCCAGTTCCAAGTTCACCGTTGCGCCATCGGGTTTGATCCACCGGACCAACGTGTAGACATCGCCACCGAGGAACAATATGCTCCATGCGAGTTTTGCCTTTCCCATGCGAACACGCCAACAGCCCGCGGTGCAATCGCGGTTTTCTGAGATTTCAGTAAGCATCGACGCGCGCGGGTGAATCGTCGACGGGACTCAGGGTATGAGGCTTCAGCCACGGCCGGCGGTAGTTCAGGTCGAACAGCTCGATGACCGGCTCGACGTCGGACTCGCCGCGAATGTAGCGCGTCACCCACCCGGATTGCGGATGAATGTAGTGGATGTCCGCCCGCCCCTCGGCGACGAGCCGTTCACGAATGCGGACGGGGAAGGGAAGATCGGCCATCCGGTCGCCGTGCAGATGACCGATCTCGCGGGCCCCGACGTGGAAGAAGATCATGCCGCCGGCGTGGGCGCGGGCCGTGACGTCCGGCCAGGACGCCACGGCGTTCGCGATCCGCGTCCGGATGGATTCCCTCGGCATGAGGATGCTATTCCTCGTCTTCGAGGTACGCGAGGTGAACACGGGCGACAGCGGGCATGTAGCCGGCGCCGAACCGCTCTTCCGCGGCGATCCGGATGTGCTCCAACGCGCGGTCGCCGTCTCCGAGGGCGTCATGGTAGAGGCCCACGTACAGGTGGCCGTAGAACCGGGACGATAGATCCTCGGTCATGGACGCCAGGACGTCGTCGGGAGACAACTCCCCCCGAAACATCCGGTAGACCTCGGGCATCGGCGAGCGCGGGTCGCGTCCGACGGGCAACAGCGCGTTCCGGGCCCCGGCGGGGGACTCCAGGCGGGCGACGCACATGAAGTGCCAGACCGCGTTCTCGACGTCCGCGGGGTTCACCGTGCGGTGCAGCTCGAACTGTTCCCGGCAGTCCTGGTACCGGCCGGCGTAGTACAGGGCGATGCCGCGCTGCCAGAGGTAGGGCGCCTCGTCGGGCGTGCGGGCGGCGACGGTGTCGAACCCGGCGGCGGCCTCCTCGAAGCGGCCGGCCAGGAGATCGCTGTTGGCCTGCTCGAAGATCGCCCGGACGTTGTCCTGGGCCGCGTTCGCGGCCAGCGCGAGCATTAGTGCCAGCCAGGCCGTTGTCATCGTGCGCTCCTATCGCAGGTCCACGGCCGCCAGCACGGCGTCGGGGCGGTCGCTGTTGCGGACGTAGAGGATCCCGTCCGAAAGCGCCGGGTATGCCCGCACCGTGGCGGGCAGGATTTGGGCGCGGGCGATCGGGCGGAATGCTTCGGGCGACGCGTCGGCCAGGACCAGTTCGCCTCTCTCTCGCAAGATGAGCAGGCGGTCGCCTGCCCGCATGATGCTTCCGGCGCGGAACTGGTCGACGCTCCAGGCCACGGCGCCCGTTTCGAACTCGACGGCGCGCAGGCTCGGCCCGAACTCCTGGCGTCCGTGATAGCCGTAGAGAACCCCGTCCCGGTAGATGCTCGTCGCGTAGTGCGTGGACAGGACGTCGTTCGAGGACCAGAGCGGCGACAGGCGTTCGCCGTCCCATTCGAGGACGCCCGCGCCGGGGCCGTACTCCGCCGAGATGAAGATGCGGTGGCCGACGACGATGGGCGAGGCGGCATTGACCGACGACGCGCTGCGCGAGCGCCACCGCAACTGGAACGCCGCGTCTCCGGTCGCCGGATCGATACCGAGGAGACCGGTGCGCGTGAAGAAGACGGCGAGGCGCTCCCCGTCGAGCGTGGCGCCGACGGGCGAGGAATAGCTGGCCTCGTCGTCGATGGCCGTCCACAGCACATCGCCGGTGGCCGCGTCGAAGGCAACCACGCCCGCGGCATCGCCCGCCGCGGTCCGGCCTCCGATGTTGGCGATCACCCGGCCGTCTTCCACCAGCGGAGACCCTCCGGCGCCGAAGAAGTTCTTGGGGACGCGAAACCGGGTCATCGTGTCGACGCTCCACACCGCTTCGCCGGTGTCGAGGTCGACGGCGTGCAGTTGCCCCTGGGCTCCGAACGTGTACACGACGCCGCCGGCGACGACCGGGATGGCCCGCGGCCCCTCGTCGAAACCGAAATCGTCGCGGTAGTTGGTGGGATAGGCGTAACGCCAGACGGGATCGCCGGAAGCGGCGTCGAAGGCCTGGACGACTTCCTCGTTCTCCACCCGGTGGTGCAGAACGACGCGGCCGTCCGCGACGACCGGTCCGCTCAGTCCCTCGCCGACCTCGCGCGACCACAGGAGGGGCGGGCCGCCGTCCCCCCAGTCTTCCGAAAGCGCGGGCCCGGTGTACGCGCCGTTGCGGTCGGGGCCGAAGAACTGGGGCCAGTCCTGGGCGGCGCCTCCGGAGACGTGGAGCAGCCACACGGCGACGGCGATGGTCCACCGCCGGCGAGAAGCCGTGGAACGGCGCACGGCGGCTACTCTTGCGGCTGTCCGCGCTCCGAGTACGTCAGGCCGTCCGGCGCCGTGACCGATACGAACAATCCGCCGGGCGATCCGTCGACAAGGGGGCGCAGGACGGCCGTCACCGCGTCTCCCGGCTCGACGGTCGACCGCGTCCACCCGGCCCGGATCAGGAAGCTCGGGGCCGTCATCTCCAGCGTCCAGGTGACAGTTTCGCCCTCGTCGTCGGTGACGTCGATCTGCATGTACGAATGGGGGTTCTGCCAGCCGAACGCCCGGACCGTGCCCTCGATCGTCCGGGTTTGGGAACGGTCGATGCCGGCGGCCGAATGGTGCGCCAGCGCGGCGCCGGCGATCAGGAATCCCAGCGCGCAGGAACCCGCAGCGAGCCGAACAGTCATGCCATGCCTCCCGCGTCTTCGCTCATCGTACATTGAAATCCGACTGGACCGTCGGCATGAAGTCGTTGAGGTCGGGAAGACATTCGACCTCCTCGATGTCCCGGTCGTCGACCCGCCGCCATTGCTTGGTCATGGTCCAGGAACCTTCCCAGCTCTTCGGATCCGTAAGCGTGTACTCGATCTCGATCCGCGCGCCGTCCTCGATCATCCGGATGCGCTCCACGATGTTCAGCGCGTCGCTGGCCGGGATGCCCGTGTCGATCCAATGGTGATGCCCCGGGAAGTGGCGCGTGTCGATCACCAGCGTGTCGCCTTCCCAGCGCCCGATCGACTCGCCGTTGAAGCTGGGGACCACCAAGTCCGGATCGGTGTGCTCCCGCCCGTCGAGGTAGACGATCCGCAGGCTGTTCATGAACTCGCTGACCATGTAGATGGCCGTCGGAAGCTGGATCATCGCGATCGGCCACACGCGCGTCATGATCAGCGGCAGGCCCGCCGGCCAGCACAATCCGATGTCGTTGCGGTAGACCAGGCCCTCGGCGGCCGCGGCCTGCGCGGCGTCATAGTGGACCTGCGCCTCCGGGGTGAGCCGGAAACCCTCGGGCGGGCTGAAACGGAAACCGACGCCCGGCGGGCTGGCGTGCAGCCACGTGCCGGTCAGGTCGAACGGCGGCGCGGGGCGCTCTTGCGCCAGGTTCTCGGGCGCGAGCGCGCCGAGTTGCTGCGCCGCGCCGGCCGGCGCGGCCGCCATGAACAGGCCGGCGGCGAGCATCGTCATTCCGAATCGTTGGATCATGGGCGTTCCTCTCTATTGCGGGCTGGAGCCGAGCCGCATCCGGACCACGCCGTCCTCGTCGACGTACTCGCGGTTGTTGTCGCAGACGAACTCGACCATCTTGTACCCCGGCAGCCGGCGGTAGGCCAGCGTGTAGGTCACGGGCCGCTCCAGGACGACGGGGTCGTCGATGGTGATCTCGTCGTACAGGATGTCGGGCGCAACCAGGCGCATCCGCTCGGTCACGCGCATTTCCGGACTGTGCGGCATGCCGTCGTAGCCGCGCACCGTCTCCTTGATGCCGACCGTGTCGATGACGAGCGTGTCCCCGTCCCAGCGTCCGACCGAGTGGCCGTAGTAACCGGGCGGCACCTCCTCGACCGGCAACTGGGGCTCGTCCATGTAGACGCGGCGGACTTCGCTGAACGCTTCGGCGATGATGGTCACCTGCCGCGGTGTCTGGATGATCTCGACGGGGTAGATCGCCACGGCCATCATCGTCGGCACGCCGTAGGGGAGGCAGAACGCGGACGGCGGCAAGGGCTCGCCCCGGGCCGCGGCCTCGGCCGCGGCGGCCTGCTCGGCCTCGTACCGGGCCGCGTATTCCGGGCGGAACTCGAGTTCTCCGGCCGGCGGCGGCGCAAACTCGCCGCCGCGAAGGATGCCCCACACGCCGGACAGGTCCGGCGCGTCGGAAGACTGCGCGCCGGCGGCCCCGGTGGCGAGAAGAGCGGCGACCATGCCGGCGGCCGCGATGCGCGCGATCGGTGTCATCGGCCCGGCCCGTTGGGCAGCTCGCGCCCGTCGGGCAGGGTCACTCTGCCCAGCAACCCGCCGGGCTGCCCGTCCCGCAAGGGATTGAGCGTCGCCGAAATCTCCATGCCCGGCCGGATGTCGTTATACTTCCAGCCGCTCTGCATCAGGATGCTCGGGCTCCCCAGCTCGATCGTCCAATGGCGCGTTTCGCCGTCGTCGCCGGCAACGTCCACCTCGATATAGGCGTGCGGGTTCGTCCACTGGAACTCCGTGACCGTCCCCTCGAGCCGGATCGTCGTCTGCGTGTCGAACATCGCGAAGGAGTGGTGGGCCGACCCACCGGCGGCGCCGGCGAGCGCGAGCGTGACGGCCAGTCCGAGCCGCATTGTCGTGTCGGTCAGCATCGGTTGATCATCCGGCGCGCATGACGCGAACCGACGGCTAATCTATCAGGAGCCCGGCCGTAGATCCAGTGGTTATCCGGAGCCACGCTTGCAGCCGTGCGGTCGGAGAGTTGACAATGGCGCGGAGGACGCGATGCCGGCGACAATCGATCCCGTGGCCCTGTATCTGGAGACGTTCGAACGGTTGCGCGCGCGCAAGCGGTGGTCGACCGACTCCGACACGATCCGCTTCGTCGCGCTGGCCCTGGGCGCGGCCGGCGCCGACGTCGACTACGACCACCTGGAAAAGGTAGCGGCGGGACTCCGGCAACGCGCCCGGTGGTCGAGCCCGTTGAAGTCGGAGATTCGCTACGTGGTCGCGGCGATGATCATGCGGCGCGGACTGGAACCGGCGGACGTCCACGCACGCGTGTTCGAGACGCGCGATTCGTTCCGGTCGCACGGGTTGCCGAGCCGCGGAACGGGTCCGACGCTGGCCGCGCTTCTGCTGGCGCTTCGCAGCGGGGGCCGGACCGTGCCGCCTCGGCAGATCGAGCGCCTGGCCGGTATCTATCGGCGCTGGCGCGCCGACCACTTCTGGTTGACGAACGCCGACGATCTGCCGGCGGCCGCGCTTCATGCCGGCCGCGACACGGCCGTCGAGGTCCTGACCGCCGACGTGGAACGCGCCTACGAGCGCCTGCGCGGGTCCGGCTTCCGGCGCGGGAACCCCTTGCAACTGGTTTCGCACCTGCTGGCCGTCGATCCGCGCGGCGTGGAAGCCGCCGTCGGGCGTTTCGCGAGGATCGCCGAGCGGCTGCGGGACGCGGGCGTACGCGTCTGGCCCAGCCGCTACGACGAGACCGCCGTGTTGTCGCTGACGGAAGAGACTCCCGGACAGGTGGTGCGCCGGGTACTCGGTTATCGCGATCGCGTGCGCGCCGCCAAGCCCCGGCCGTCGAAGGACCTGGCGTTCTCGCTCGCCGCCGGCATCGCGCTGGCCGAAGACTGCGCGCGCGCGGGCCGCGCCCACGCGGGAGACCTCATCGCCCTCCAGGCGATCCGCGACGTCCTGGACGCGCAACAGGCGGCAATGGCCGGCGCCGTCGCGGCGGGCGCCGCGGCGAGTTCGTCGGGCAGTTGCTGAGATCGAGCGGTTACGCACGCGTGACGGACATGCCGACGGAACCGGGAGTCCCGGTTCCCCGGCGCCTCATTCCACCTGGGTCGTGCCCGATGGCCCCACGCCGATCACCTGGATGACCACGTCCCCCGTCCGGGCCCAGACGAAGTGAGGCTCCCCGGCGGGTTCGGTCCAGACGCTGCCGGGCGGCAGCGCGCGCATGGCGCTCTCCTCGAACACGTCACCGTATCCCATGTCGAGCGTGCCGGAGATGACGGTGACGGTCCGGTCGTCGGGGTGGAAGTGGGGCTGGTTCCGGAAGCCCTGTGGAAAGCGCACGCGGTAGAGGTACATGCCGGGCGTCGCGTTGTCGCCGGCGATCCGGACGCGAAACACGCCGTCCGCTTCGGCGTCCCACTCCAGGTCGTCCGGCGCCATGCGCACGGGCGCCAGAGCCGCATCCTGGGCGAGGGAAGAATGGGCGAACGCGGCGATCAGTGCGGCCAGCGCCGCGGCGCGGATACGGATCGTCATGGGGTTCCTCCCGATTGCGTCCCGGCGCCGTCGGGCGGCGCGTGTTCGCGCGCGCTGGCCTCCACTTCCCGGACGAACGCCTCGGTGAGCTTTTCCAGCTTCCCGACGACGGCCATCGAGAACAGGTCCGGGTCGCTGGTCGCTTCCATCAACGCGCGCACGCGCGAGCGCAGCTCGCGATCCTGCTCGCGCGTCAGGTCGACGTCGTCGGGGACCACGTCGGCGACGACGAACGTTTCCAGGCTCCGCATCCGCGGCGCGCGCGCCGGGCGGACGGCGGGTTTCCTCCGAGGGAGCTTCAGAAAGCCGGTGAAGAAATCGCGACGGTTGACCATGGATCGGACGGCTCCGGCGGAACCGGAGACGTATCATATAATACCGCCGGACGGAGGGATTCGGGATGGCGACGGCCGGGGAGTTCGTGGAGACGCTGCAGCAACGGATCGACCTGCGCATGGCGGAGTTGGAGCGGGTCGGGAACCCGGATGCGCCCGGCGAGGGCGAGGCGATGGACGCGGTCGTGTCCCGTCTCAAGCTGGCGCTGCGGAACGAGATGGAAGCCAGCGAACTGGCGGCGATGTGGATGCCCTCCACGCCCGAGATCGACGTCAAGCTGGGGTTGGCGCGGCAGGCGGGCGACGAAGCCCGGCATTACCGTCTGATCGAGGAGCACCTGGAGACGCTGGAAGTCGATCTGACGGGGTTCGATCCGCTCGAGGGTGGATACAGCCCGATGTTCCAGTTGCTTCGCGGATACGAATCGACCATCGAGCGAGTGGCCGCGGCCCAACTGACGCGCGAGTCCCTGGCCTTGACCAAGAACGAGCAGTTCATCGCGTTCTGCGACGGGGCCGGAGCGGCCGCGACCGCGGAGTTCTACCGGACGGAGATCCAGCCCGACGAGCAGTGGCACGTCCGGCTCGGGCGGCGGACCCTGGAGAAATACGCCACGACGCCGGATTCGCAGGTACTGGCGTTGGCGGCGTCCACGGCCGTCCTCGACCTGGCCGAGCGGATCCAGAACCGGCAGGTGCACGAGCTGGGCATCAGCCACGCGCCGGGGTGTTGAGACGATCGGGCGCCGCCGCGGGAGGGTTGTCATGAAACGAACCGCCAAGCGAAGCGTTCCCATCGCCCTCGGCTTGCTGGCCGGGGCTTCGGTCTTGATCGCCGGCTGCAGCCAGAACGTCGAGACCGTTCGCGACGGCGAGCGGCTCGAGGACTCGCCGCCGCCGGTCCCTGTCGGCGGGAACCCGCTCCTGTTCACGGCCCAGGAGGCCTTGGACTTCGACGCTTTCGAGGAGCCGGAAGTGCCGCCCTTCGTCAAGGCCTTCTTCATGCACACCTGGGTCGAGGCGCTCTACAGCGTGCCGGCCAACAACAACCCCAACCCCGACTGGACCTCCCCGTTGCTGGATCCCGTCGACAATCGTGTCTGGTGCACCGATTGTCACGTCTCCGGCCAGGTCGACTTCGAGAATATCCCGAAGATGCGCGTGCCGATGACCGACGTCTACGAGAACGACCACGAGTTCATGGCGGACCTGATGCGGAAGTGGGTGGCGCGGCTCAACAGCGACGAGTACTTCGCCCGGGCGAAGCTGGCGCGGCCGGTCGACTGCCTGACCTGCCACGCGACGCATCCGGATCCGGAGTGATCTCGGCAGACGGTGGCGGCGGCCGCTACCGGGTCAGCTCGACGCGTCTGTCGCGAATCCGATCCTCGAGCCCGTCCATGGACTCCCCGTTCCGCATCGCGTAGAGCGGTTCCAGTTCGGCGCGAGCCAGATCCGCCGCCTGGCCGCCGAGGGCGGCGGCGCTGGTCAGGTAGTCGATCGCGAGATCCAGGTTCTCGAGGACGGTCCGCTCGATCGCTGCCGAAGCCGGGTCCAGCTCACCATCTTCGGCCGCGCCCCCGGCCGCGTCTTCGGCCGCGCCCCCGGCCGCGTCTTCGGCCGGGCCCTCGTCCGCGTCTTCGGCCGCGCCTTCGGCCGGGCCCTCGGCCGCTGCGTCGGCCCGCTCCAACGCCCGTTCCAGGAGCTCCGACTCAGCGGCGGCCCGGCGGTGGTAGGACAGGCCGAGGCGGAGGTAGGCGTCGGAGCTGCGCGGATCGTAGTCGAGGATGCGCGTGTACTCGGACGCCGCGCGGTCGTCATCGCCCCGCAGCTCATGCACCTGGCCCAGGTACAGGTGGACGCGTGAGAATACCTGCACGCGCTCGGACGACTGCTGCGCGTCGCCGCCGACGGGGGGATAGGCCGCCTGGGCCCGGATGCGGGCCCGGTTCGCAAGCTCGAACGCCCGCGCAAGATTGTTCTCGCGGGCGCTTCCGAATTCCGGGAGATTCTCCAGGATCACCGCCGGCAGCGTCAGCAGCGCGCCCAGGTTGTTGCGGTCCAGCTCCAGGATCTTGTCGCCGAAGTCCAATATGTCGATCGCGTTCCGTTCCTGCTGCGCCGCCGCCATCGCGCGCCGGTAGATGAAGGTCCGGGTGTCGTTCGCCGCGTCGGGGTGCGCGCGGTCGAACCGCTTGGCGACGTCGACGACCCCGCGCCAGTCCCGCTGCGAGTAGTGCGTCGCGACCAGGAGCTGGTGGGCGATCGCGCCGTATTCCGATTCCGCGAATTCCCGGATGAAGGCCTCGCCCAGATCCAACTTCACGGTCGGATCTTCTTCGTTGTAAAGCGCCATGTAGGCGTCGTACTCGTCCTTGGTCTGGAATTGCTGCGCCCGCGTCGGCCATGCGCTCACGAGAACGCTCGCCAGCGCCATGGTCAGAATCGAGTTTCTGGTCATCCCGGGTCGGCTCCCAATGGAACGGAGTTCCTCCATTATGGACGTTCCCGCCGGCGATCGGTCAAGAAATCCCGCGGCGGGATCTTCAGTCGTAGTACTCCATTCCGAGATGGGTGATCAGCTCCTCGCCGCGCAGGTGCCGAAGCGTGTTCTTCAGCTTCATCAACTGGATGAACAGGTCGTGCTCGGGGTAGAGGCCCGGCGCGCACATGGGGCTCTTGAAGTAGAAGCTCAGCCACTCCTGGATGCCGCGCATGCCCGAGCGCTGGGCCAGGTCGAGGAACAGGACCAGGTCCAGGACGAGCGGGGCGGCCAGGATGCTGTCCCGGCACAGGAAGTCGATCTTGATCTGCATGGGGTGGCCCAGCCAGCCGAAGATGTCGATGTTGTCCCAGCCCTCCTTGTTGTCGCCGCGGGGGGGGTAGTAGTTGATGCGCACCTTGTGCGTGAAGTCCCCGTACAGGTCGGGGTAGAGCCGGGGTTGCAGGATCTGGTCAAGGACCGACAGCTTGCTCTCCTCCTTCGTCTTGAAGGAATCCGGATCGTCCAGGACCTCGCCGTCGCGGTTTCCGAGGATGTTGGTCGAGAACCACCCCGCCAGCCCGATCATGCGCGACTTCAACCCGGGCGCCAGGATCGTCTTCATCAGGGTCTGTCCGGTCTTGAAGTCCTTGCCGCAGACGGGAACGCCTTGGGAATCCGCCAGCTCCAGCAGCGCCGGGATGTCGACGGTCAGGTTCGGCGCGCCGTTGGCGAACGGGATGCCCCGCCGGAGGGCGGCATAGGCGTAGATCATGCTGGGCGCGATGGCGGCGTCGCTTTCGCGAAGGCCCCGTTCGAAGGCCTCCAGCGACTGGTGGACGGGCTGCGGCGTCAGGAAGACCTCCGTGCTCGCGCACAGGATCATGACGAGTCGCTCGAGGCCGTGGGCCTGCCGGAACCCGTCGATGTCGGCCATCACCTGCTCGGCCAGATCCATCTTGCTCGCCCCGGTCTTGACGTGGCGCCCGTCGAGCTTCTTGACGTAGTCCTGGCTGAAGACGGCCTTCCACGGCCGGACGCTTTCGACTTCGGGCCGGACCTGGTCCAGGAGGCGCGGATCGAGGACGCCGGCCTTCAGCGCCGCCTCGTAGCCGTTGTCCTCGAAGATGTCCCATCCGCCGAACACCAGGTCGTCCAGTTCGGCAAGCGGTACGAAGTCCCGGATCGTGGGGACGCGGTGCTCGGTGCGTTTCCCGAGACGGATCGTGCCGAGTTGGGTCAAGGAGCCGATCGGTTGCGCGATCCCCTTCTTGACGGCCTCGACGCCCGCGATGAACGTGGTGCCGACGGCTCCGAGCCCGGGAATCAGCACCCCGAGCTTGCCGTCCGCGGGCGAAATACGAACCCTGTTTTCAGTCACTTCCACCCCTCCTGGGCCGCCTCGGACGCGAGAAAAGCGGCTGAATTGTAGCATGCGGGTCCGCGCCGGGGGCTGGGTCCAGGAGCCGCCCCGCCCGTGGGACGGAACGGTGCAACTTCGTGTGCGTTGGTGCTGGATGAACTGAAGAGATCAGTTTCTTGGGCTGACGCGGCGGCAGCCGAGGCGTCAGTCCAATAAAATGATCTCTTCAATCCGCCACCAGCCCGGGAACGCCTCAGGGCGGCCCTCGACACCACCGCCCCGTCGGCCATAATGGAATCATGAGCCCGAACGAACGTCCCGCGCGTTCCCGACTGCGCCCGGGATCGCCCGCTTCGCCAGCCCCCGCGGGAGACTCCCCGTGAGGCGAACCAAACTGGTGGCGACGATCGGTCCCGCGTGCGATTCCGAGGCGATGCTGGAGCGCCTGTTCACGGCCGGCGTCAACGTGGCCCGCGTCAACTTCTCGCACGCCGGCGCGGACTACCACCGGACGGTCATCCAGCGAATCCAGACCGTCCGCGAACGGCTGTCCCTGCCCGTCGCCGTGCTCCAGGACCTGCAAGGGCCCAAGGTGCGCGTCGGCCGGATGACGAACGGGATGGCATGGCTCGAGCACGGGGCGAGGTTCACGCTGACCTCCGGCAGCTTCCCGGGCGACGCGTCGCGCGCCTCGGTGTCGCTGGAGAGCCTGGCCGACGACGTCCGGCCGGGACACCGGGTTCTGCTGGCCGACGGCACGATCGAGCTGGAGGTCGAGGAGGTCGAGGCCCCGGACGTGCGTTGCCGGGTCCGCGTCGGCGGCGTCCTGAGCTCGCACAAGGGCGTCAACCTGCCCGGCGCGCGGCTGGACGTCGAGTCGCTGAGCGCCAAGGACCGCGACGACATCCAGGTGGGCATCGAGGCCGGCGTCGACGCCATCGCGTTGAGCTTCGTCCGCACCGAGGCGGACGTGCAGGCGTTGCGCGACGTGCTGCTGGGCGTCGGCGCCGACGTCCGCGTCATCGCCAAGATCGAGAAACCGCAGGCCGTCGACAACATCGACGGGATACTGAACGCCGCGGACGGGGTCATGATCGCGCGCGGGGACCTCGGTATCGAGATCGACCTGGCCACCGTGCCCCTGATCCAGAAGAAGATCATCCGCAAGGCCAACCTGCTCGGCAAGCCGGTCATCACGGCGACGCAGATGCTGGTCCGCATGGTCGACCAGCCGCGGCCGACGCGCGCCGAAGCCGCCGACGTCGCCAACGCCATCCTCGACGGCACCGACGCCGTCATGCTGTCGGAAGAGACGGCGGCCGGGAAGTACCCCGTCGAGTCGGTCCAGACCATGGACCGGATCGCCGCGTCGGTGGAGGACTCCATCGACGAGGGCAAGTTCCAGTGGGACTTTCACGAGCGTCCGGGCACCAGCGACGCGATCACGCGTTCCAGCTACAACATCGCGCGCGGGGTCGGGGCGGCCGCGATCATCACGCCGACATGGTCGGGATACACCCCGAGGCTGGTGTCGCGTTTCCGCCCGCGGCAGCCGATCGTCGCGACCACGCCGAACCGGATCTCGGCCCACTTCCTGGCGTTCTGCTGGGGCGTGGTCCCGCTGCGCATCGCGACGGCGACCTCGATCGAGGAGCAACTGCGGCTGTCGATCGACGCGGCGAAGGGGACCGGGCTGGTGCGTCCGGGCGACCGGATCGTCGTCACCGGCGGCACGCCGCTCCACAGTCCCGGCGCGACGAATTTCATTCAGGTGGAGCGGGTCGAATAGCCCGCGCCCGCGAAACGGACCCGCGGCGGGGGCGCGCTTCCCGGCGCGTTTGACAACGGCTTCCGGCCTTGCGTAATGTTGGGGTTTGGCCGGCCCCGCCGGCCCGGTTCCGTTAACGCGGTTTCCATGAAAATCCACGAGTACCAGGCGAAAGCGATCCTCGCGCGGTACGGCGTGCGCGTGCCGCGCGGCGAGGTGGCCCATACGGCGGCCGAGGCGCGGGCCGCGGCGTCGTCGATCGGCGGCGCCGTCGTCGTCAAGGCCCAGATCCACGCGGGCGGCCGGGGCAAGGGCGGGGGCGTCCGGTTGGCCTCCGGCCCCGACGAGGCCGAACGGATCGCGGACGAGATACTGGGCATGATGCTCGTCACTCACCAGACCGGTCCGGAAGGCCGCCGGGTCGGGAAGGTATTGATCGAGGAAGGCCTGGACATCCGGAACGAGTTGTACCTGGGCATCGTGATCGACCGGCAGGCGGGGCTCCCGGTGCTGATGGCGTCGACCGAGGGCGGAATGGACATCGAGGAGGTCGCGTCCACGCACCCGGAGAAGATTCTCAAGGAATGGGTGTCCCCGGGACTCGGACTCCAGGACTTTCAGGCGCGCAAGCTGGCTTTCGGTCTCGGTCTCGGCGGACGGGTCGCCCTCGACGCCGCGCGGTTCATGACCGCCCTCTATGGCGCATTCGAGGATACGGACGCGTCGCTTGCCGAGATCAACCCGTTCCTGGTGACCGGCGACGACCGGGTGTATGCGCTCGACGCCAAGATGAACTTCGACGACAACGCGCTGGCGCGCCATCCGGACATCCGCGAGCTCCGCGACCTCGACGAGGAAGAGCCCCTGGAGGTCGAGGCTGCGAGGCACGGGTTGAACTACATCAAGCTGGACGGCAACGTGGGTTGCATGGTCAACGGGGCCGGGCTGGCGATGGCGACGATGGACATCATCAAGCTGTCCGGCGGCAATCCGGCCAACTTCCTGGACGTCGGCGGAGGCGCCAACGCCGAGCAGGTCGAGAACGCCTTCCGCATCCTGCTGGCCGACGCGCACGTCCGGGCCGTCCTGGTCAATATCTTCGGCGGCATCATGCGCTGCGACGTGGTCGCGACGGGCGTGGTGGCCGCGGCGCGGAAGCTGGGCGTGGCGGTTCCGGTCGTGGTGCGCCTGGAGGGCACCAACGCGGCCGAGGCGCAACGGATTCTCGGCGACTCGGGACTCCACTTCATCGTCGCCGACGGGATGGCCGACGCGGCCCGGAAGGTGGTGGCCGCGTCCGAGCCCGGCGGAGACGTCGGATGAGCATCCTCGTCGGCAAGGACACGCGCCTGCTGGTCCAGGGCGTCACCGGCCGGGAAGGCACGTTCCACACCGGGCAGGCGATCGAGTACGGCACGAACGTCGTCGCCGGCGTGACCCCCGGAAAGGGCGGCCGGATCCACCAGGGCGTCCCGGTGTTCGACAGCGTGGCCGAGGCGCGCCGGGCGACCGGGGCGAACGCCTCGGCCGTATTCGTGCCGCCCGCGTTCGCGGCGGATGCGATCATGGAAGCGGCCGACGCCGGCGTGGAGCTGGTCGTCTGCATCGCCGAAGGCGTACCGACATTCGACATGATTCGCGTGATGCGCTTTCTCGAGGGCCGGCCGACGCGCCTGGTCGGGCCCAACTGCCCCGGGATCATCTCCCCCGGGCGGTGCAAGGTCGGCATCATGCCGGGGCACATTCACCGGGAGGGGCCCGTGGGCGTCGTTTCGCGCAGCGGAACGCTCACCTACGAGGCCGTCGGGCAGTTGACGGCGCGCGACATCGGGCAGTCCACCGCCGTCGGCATCGGCGGCGATCCGATCATCGGTACGGCCTTCATCGATGCGATCCGACTGTTCGAGGCGGATCCGGAGACCGAGGCCATCGTCATGATGGGCGAGATCGGCGGGACGGCCGAGGAGGACGCGGCTCGTTTCGTCCGGGACCACGTCCGCAAGCCTGTCGTGGGTTTCATCTGCGGACAGACCGCTCCGCCCGGCCGCCGCATGGGTCACGCCGGGGCGATCATCGCGGGCGGCCAGGGAACGGCCGCGGAGAAGATGAAGGCCATGGAAGACGCCGGGATCCGGGTCGTGCGGAGCCCGGCGGACATCGGGGACGCCGTGCGGGCCGTCCTCGGTTGAGGGAAAACCGCGGGAGACCGATGCAGAAGACGCTGACGATACTCAAGCCCGACACGGTCGGAGCCGGCCGCGCCGGCGCCGTGATCGCATCGATCGAGGAGGCCGGGTTCCGGATCCGCGCGGCCCGGATGCTCCACCTGACGCGGAGCCAGGCCGAGGGGTTCTACGCCGTCCACAGGGAACGTCCGTTCTTCGGCGACCTGGTCGCCTTCATGACGGAGGGGCCGGTCATCGTCATGGTCCTGGAAGCCGAGGACGCCGTCTCGAAGCTGCGGGAACTGATGGGGGCCACGGACCCCGCCAAGGCCGGGGACGGCACGATCCGGAAACGGTTCGCGACCAACATCGAGCGCAACGCGATCCATGGCTCCGATGCGCCGGAAACGGCCGCGGTGGAGATCGCGTACTTCTTCAATCGGTTGGAGATCGTCTAGGAGAATGCGCAATGGAGCAGGCGGGCAAGGTCCTGATCGGTCTGGGCGCCGTCATCGTCCTTATCGGCCTGCTGCTGACCTTCGGCGACCGGCTCCCGTTCCGCCTCGGACGCCTGCCGCTGGACTTTCGATACGAACGCGGCGACGTACGGTTCTACTTCCCGTTGGGAACGTCCATCCTGGTCAGCCTGATCCTGACCCTGGCGTGGACGTGGATCCGCCGGCGTTGACGCGGACGATCGGATCCGGACGGCCGGGTCCGCTCGTCGTCTATCCTGATACGTGACGAAGGGGACACCATGATCGACTCGATCCACAAGTGGCTCGGCGACGAGGCCGACGACCTGTTGAATCACAAGTGCCGGACCATACCGACGCGTTCGCTGCATCTTCCCGGGCCCGACCACGTGGACCGGGTCTTCGCGTTGTCGGACCGCCCGACGCGCGTTCTGGGCAGTCTGGCGGCGCTGACCCGTTCCGGCCGTCTGGGGGGCACCGGGTACGTGTCGATTCTCCCGGTCGACCAGGGCATCGAGCACTCCGCCGGCGCCTCGTTCGCGCCGAACCCGGTCTACTTCGATCCGCAGCGGATCGTGGAACTCGCCATCGAGGGCGGCTGCAACGCCGTCGCCTCGACGCTGGGCGTGCTGGGGGCGGTCTCGCGCAAGTACGCGCACCGGATCCCGTTCATCATGAAGTTCAACCACAACGAGTTGCTGACCTATCCCAACCGCTTCGACCAGGTGGCGTTCGCCGGCATCGACCAGGCGTTCGACATGGGCGCCGTGGGCGTTGGCGCCACCATCTACTTCGGTTCGGAGGAGTCCGCCCGGCAGCTCCAGGAAGTGACCGAGGCGTTCGAGCACGCCCACGACCTGGGGATGTGCACCGTTCTCTGGTGCTATCTCCGCAACCCGGACTTCAAGACGTCGGACGCGGACTACCACGCCTCGGCCGACCTGACCGGACAGGCCAACCACCTGGGCGTGACGATCGAGGCGGACATCATCAAGCAGAAGCTGCCCGAGAACAACGGCGGTTACGAGGCGATCAAGTTCGGCAAGACCCACTCCAGGGTGTACTCGCATCTCACGTCGAGTCACCCGATCGATCTGACCCGGTACCAGGTCGCCAACTGCTACATGGGCCGGGCCGGGCTGATCAATTCCGGCGGCGCGTCCAGCGGCGCGGGCGACCTGGAGGAGGCCGTCCGGACCGCGGTGATCAACAAGCGGGCCGGCGGCATGGGCCTGATCTCGGGCCGGAAGGCGTTCCAGCGTCCGATGAAGCAGGGCGTGAAGCTTCTGAACGCGATCCAGGACGTGTACCTGGCGCCGGAGGTCACCGTCGCCTGATGGCGGCCGGCCCCGCGTCGGGCGGCGATGGGCGCGTCGTTCATTCCGTCTCGGAGATCAGCCGCCGCATCAAGGAACTCGTCGAGCCCCGGTTCCCGGACGTCTGGGTCGAGGGCGAAGTCTCCAACGTGAGGGCGTCGGCCGCCGGGCATCTCTACTTCACGCTCAAGGACGATCGCGCCCAGCTTCCCGCCGTCTGTTTCCGGAGCGCCGCCGTCTATCTGCGTTTCAAGCCGAAGAACGGGGAATCGTTCCGCGCGCGCGGCCGCGTGAGCGTCTATGAGGGGCGCGGCCAGTACCAGATCATCGTCGAGGTGCTCGAGCCGGCGGGCCGCGGGACGCTTCACGAGGAGTTCGAGCGGCTGAAGGAAAAGCTGTCGCGGGAAGGCCTGTTCGCCGCCGAACGCAAGCGGAAGCTGCCCCCGTACCCGTCGCGCATCGGCGTCGTGACCTCGGCCCGGGGCGCCGCGCTCCGGGACATCCTGTCCGTCCTGGAGCGCCGGCACGACGCGATCGACGTGTTGATCCACCCGGCCGACGTCCAGGGCCAGGGGGCGGGGGCGCAGATCGCGCGCGGGCTCGGCGAGATGGGGGGCCGCGACGTCGATCTCGTCATCGTCACGCGCGGCGGCGGTTCGATCGAGGACCTGTGGCCCTTCAACGAGGAGGTCGTGGCGCGCGCGATCGCCGCCTGTCCCAAACCGGTCGTTTCGGCGGTCGGGCACGAGACGGATTTCACGATCAGCGACTTCGTTGCCGACGTGCGCGCGCCGACGCCGAGCGCCGCGGCGGAAATGGTCGCGCGCAGCAAGCGGGAGCTGGCCGACCGGCTCCACGCCGGCGAACAGCGCATGGCCGCGGCCTTTCGATACCGGCTGTCCCGCTTGCGCCAGTTTCTCACGGCGCGGGCCGGGCACCGGGGCTTCGCGATCGTCGAGGGCCGGTTGAAGCAGCGGGCGCAGCAGGTGGACGATTGCGTGTTCCGCATGGATCGGGTCGTCCGGTCCGGCCAGTGGGTCGGCGAGCGGAGGCGGCGTGTCGATGACGCGACCGTACGGGCCCGGACGAGCGTTACGGCGATGACCGTGGAGGGCCGCCGCGGGCTTGCCTCGGCCGTCGACGCCATGCGGCGTGCGGGCGAGTTGAAGGTCGTCCGCGCCCGGCAGCGGCTGGCTGCGCTCGAGGAGACGCTGCAGGCGCTCAGCCCGCTGGGCGTCCTGGCGCGGGGGTTCGCCGTCTGCCGCACCGCCGAGGGGCGCGTCGTGCGCTCGGCGCAGGAAGCCCCGGCCGGCGCGGATGTGACGATTCTCCTGCACGAGGGACGTCTCGAAGCCCGGGTGACGAAGTCCGGGGCGGTGGAGGGCGCGTCCCGGGAGGGCGACGATGGATAGCGCCGCCGTTCGCACCAAGGTTCTCGACGCCGTCGGCCGCGCGATGGGCGCGTTCTCGATGCTTCGCCCCGGCGACCGCGTCGCCGTCGGCGTCTCCGGCGGCAAGGACAGCATGTGCCTGCTCGACGCGCTCGCCCGGTACCGGATGCGCGCGCCTTTCGCCTACGACCTGGTGGCCGTGACGGTGGAGCAGGGCAAGTTCACCGCGCCGATCGAGACCATTCGTCCCACGATCGAGCGGCTCGGCATCCGCTGGGTCCTCGAAGCGGAACCGCGGACCCTGCGGTTGGTGGACGAGGGCGTCGCGCATGGATGCGACGTGTGCAGCCGTCACCGGCGGGGCGCGCTCTACGGCGTCGCATCCCATGAGGGTTGTACCGTTCTCGCGTTGGGCCACACGGCCGACGACTGCGCCGAGGCCCTCCTGCGCAACGTCCTGTTCAACGGACGGATCGCGTCGCTTCCGCCGGTGGCCGCGTCCAGGAAGGGCGCACTGCGCGTCATTCGCCCGCTGGTCTACGTCCCCGAAGCGTGGACCGCCCAATACGCGGCCGCGCACGGCCTGACGACGGTGGGATGCGTCTGCGCCGAGAATGCCGGGCCGCGGAGCGAGATCCGGGAGTTTCTCGGCCACATGGACCGAAGGCACGCCGGCGTCGCCGGGTCCGTGACGGCCGCGCTGGGCAACGTCCACCCCTACACGTTGTTCGACGCCCGGTTGCGCCGCGAGGGCGCCGACATCCCGGCCTTCGCGTCCGGCGGAGAGGTTCCGCCCGGTTGATGCTTCAGGGCTCGGTGACGAGGATCTCGACGCGTTCGTGGACGGGGTCCGCGGGATCGCCGACGCCGGGCACCGGGCGGGCGAAACCGAACCCTTCGGCTCGGACCCGTTGCTCGGGCACGCCGGCCGACACCAGGTAATCGCGAACGGCGGCGGCGCGATCTTCGGTCAACGTCAGGCTATCGGAGGCCGGGCCGGATTCGCTGAGGTGGGCCTCGATTCGAATCTCCGGCGGCGGGCCCGACGCCACGATGCCCACCAGGCGGGCGAGGACCTCGCGCGTCCCGTCGGCGAACTCGGCCGAATCCTCCTCGAAACGGTCGACCGGCAGCGTGATCTGCACGCCGGCGGCCGTCTGCCGGGCGCCGGCCGAAACCAACGCGTCGAGAAGCGGCGGCCACGGATCGCTCAGCCGTTCGATCTCGGTTTCGACTTCACGCACCGCGCGCTCGGCCTCGGCGCGGGCCAGGTCGGACTGCCGCGCCTCTTCGCGCGCGGCCTGCAGCTCGGACTGGAGCGCGGTCAGACGCAGCTCGGCGTCGTCCTGCCGGGCGGTGAGCCGTTCGACGTCGGTGCGAAGGCGCACGTTGTCCTGCTCCGCGTTCTCGGCGCGCCGCGCGAGCGCATCGGTCCGGAACTCTCCCTGGCGTTCGCGGCCCACGCGGATGGCGCGCGCCGCCAGGCGAATGGCGTCGCTGACGTACGCGTCCAGCACGTCCGCGTCCATCTGCCGGCGAAGGAGCTCTTCCATGGAGTCGTAGGCGATGCGGGCCTGCCGGAATTCCGTTTCCGCGAACTCGGCCGCGCCTTCCAGTTCCGCGATGCGGAACGCCATCCGCGCCTGGGTGACGCGCGGCGAGATGCTGCCTTGCGGCGGCAGGGCCGCCGTCGAGTAATCGTGCTGACCGACCTCCACCCGGTGGGTTTCGGACCGGATCCGGTCGTCGCGCGGGGGGCCGGACGTGAAGGCGACGGACGCGGCCGGGCCGGGCGCGTTGAAGTACGGCTCCGCGGTGACCAGCAGCCCGAACCGCTGGAACGCCGTGGCGGTGTCCAGCTCCGCTTCGTCCCCGTCCAGCTCCAGTTCGCCGAGGTTTTCGAACTCGCCCTCGGGCGACACCGCCCATACGACGTAGGCGCGCATTGCCTCACCGAAGGCGCGGAACGGAGCGGTCGAGTCCAACCGGACCTCGAGCGTGGTCTGATGCGTTTGCCGGCGCGCTTCGACTTCTCCGACCGCCGGGCTCAGAGGAATGTCCACGCGGGAGTCGGGCGGGACCGTGACCACGGCCACGTCGATGCTGGTCAACTGGAGGAGCGCCGCCGCGGCGCCCAATGCCGATGCCCATCCCATGGGCCCTATTGAACAATCGGCCGGGGCCGGTTTCAAGTGGTTTTCGGCTCCGCGGTATCCGGCGGCGCTGGACTGGAAACGCGATCGGCGTTATTCTCGTCCCGCCGGTCCGTGCACGGATCCGACTTCCGGCCCATGCGCCGCCTCGAATCTCGACGGAGCGCGATGAGGTTCGGGACCGGGCTCGATGGAGGCGATATGAACCTGCTCAAGATAGCCAAGCCGGCGGTGACCGTCAGCCCGGATGCCACGGTGATCGAGGCCATTCGCGCGATGAAGGACGGGACGGTCGGCGCCGTGGTCGTGGTCGACGCCGGGGCCATCCGCGGCATGTTCACCGAGCGCGACGTGATGCTGCGCATCGTCCTGCCCAAGAAGGACCCGGAACAGGTGGCCGTCGCCGAAGTCATGACCGCTCCGGTCCTGACGATCTCCAAGGAGACGGCGCCCGACGACGCGTTGAAGACCATGAAAGAACGCCACTTCCGTCATCTGCCCGTCGTCGACGCCGACGGGAAGGTCCTGGCCATGATCTCCATCCGGCACCTGTTGAACCTGAAGGTGGAACACCTGACGCAGGAACTGGACTCGCTCGAAGCCTTCATCACAGCCGACGGCATCGGCGGGTAGCCACCCGCACCTGAGGCGGCTGTCCCGTCCCACTCCGCTTCCGTTTGCCGACGGCGAGCAATCGAACTAAGCTATACAGACTAAGTTCATTCGGAGGTGTCATGCGCACGGTCAACATGCACGAGGCCAAGACGCATCTCTCGCGCTTGGTCGAGGCCGCCGTCAATGGCGAACCGTTCGTGATTGCCCGCTCGGGCAAACCCGTCGTCAAGGTCACCGCGGTGGACGCGCCGGCGGGCCAGTCCGTTCGCCGGGTCGGGTTCATGGCCGGACAAATCGACGTCCGCGACGATTTCGACCGGGCCGGAGAGGAGGAAATCCGGTCCCTGTTCGAAGACGGTGGATGAATCTGCTACTCGACACGCACGTGCTCCTGTGGGCGGCGGGCGCATCGCCGCGGTTGACCGACGACGCGCGCGCGTTGATCGAGGATCCGGCCAACGCGGTTTTCTTCAGCGCCGCGTCGTTGTGGGAGGTGGCCATCAAGAACGCTCTCGGGTACGTCGATTTCCGTTTCGACCCGCGACTCCTGCGGCGAGGGTTGCTGGAGAACGGCTATTCCGAACTACCGGTGAGGGGGACGCATGCCGTGGCCGTGGACGTGTTGCCGCCGATCCACAAGGACCCGTTCGATCGGATCCTGGTGGCCCAGGCCCAGATCGAGGGGTTGACGCTCTTGACGAGCGACGCCGTCGTCGCGCGCTATCCGGGGCCGATCCGCGCCGTCTGAAGGCGCGTCCGACGGCCGTCCCGTGCGCCGCGACCGGACCGTGTACAATTCCGGCGCGGCCTGCTACAGTGCATCCACTCCGATCGAGGACAAACCGAGCGCCGGACGCACCGGCGCCTTCGGCGCCCATTGTGACGAACCCGGGGAACTGACATGTCCATCGGCTTCCTGTCCGTGCTCTCGTTGCTGCCCATCATCTCCGTCGCGTTCTTCCTGGTGTGGCTGCGATGGCCGGCCAGCAAGGCGATGCCCATCTCCTACGTCGTCGCGCTGGCGTTGGCCCTTTGGGTCTGGGGCGTTTCCTTCCCGCAGGCCGCGGCCGCGTCGTTCAACGGTCTCGTCGACGCCCTGGAGCTGATCTTCATCATCTTCGGCGCGATCCTGCTCCTGAACACGCTGCGGGAGAGCGGCGCCATCCCGGCCATCCGCCGCGGGTTCGCCGACATCACGCCGGACCGGCGCATCCAGGTCATCATCATCGCCTGGTTGTTCGGTTCCTTCATCGAGGGCTCCGCCGGCTTCGGGACCCCGGCCGCCGTGGCCGTCCCGTTGATGGTCGGCCTGGGCTTCCCGGCCATGGCCGCCGTGGTGGCGGGCATGATCATCCAGAGCACGCCGGTGTCGTTCGGCGCCCTGGGGACTCCGATCCTGGTCGGCGTGGGGACGGGCCTGGGCGGCGCGCCCGAGGTGCTGACCTACGCGGAAGGGCTGAGCCTGGAGTACCCCGGGTTCCTGGCGCTGGTGGGCGCGCGCGTGGCCACGATTCACGCCGTGGCCGGGACGTTCGTCCCGTTGATCGTCGTGTCGGTGATGACCCGCTTCTTCGGCCGCAACAAGTCCTTCGCCGAGGGTCTCAAGATCTGGAAGTTCGCCCTGTTCGCGGCGTTCGCGATGACCATACCGTACCTGGTGGTCGCCAACGTGCTGGGGCCGGAGTTCCCGTCGCTCCTGGGCGGCCTGATCGGGCTGGCGATCGTCGTGACCGCGTCCAAGAAGGGCTTCCTGATGCCGCGCGACACGGCGCACTGGGAGTTCGCCGACGCCGGCGCCGCGCCCTCCGACGAGCCCGTGACCGCCGGGCCGGAAATGTCTCTCGTCAAGGCGTGGTCGCCCTACCTTTTCGTGGCCGGGCTGCTCATCCTGACCCGGTTGCAGGAGGTCGGCGTTCCGTTCCTCGGCTCGTCGATCGCGCTGCCGTTCAACGACTGGCTTCGGGGCACGGACATGGCGGCGATCGGGACCGTCGGGGCGGACGCCGTCGGGTCGGTGTCGTTCACATGGTCCACGTTCACGCTCCAGGGAATATTCGGCACGGGCATCGGCCAGGAGGTCGAACCCTTCTATTCGCCGGGCGCCCTGTTCCTTGCGGTATCGGCGATCACCTACTTCGTGCATGGAATGAACCCGGCGGCCTACGTCCGCGCCTGGAAGACCTCGGGCAGGACGATTCTGTCGGCCGGCGCGGCGCTGGTGTTCACGGTGCCGATGGTCCAGGTGTTCCTGAACTCCGGCGGCGGCGAGTCCGGTTACATGGAGATGCCCTACGTGCTGGCCGAGGGCGTCGCATCGCTCGCGGGCTCGGCCTGGCCGCTGTTCGCCACCTTCATCGGGGGCCTGGGCGCGTTCGTCGCGGGCAGCAACACCATCAGCAACATGATGTTCTCGTCCTTCCAGTTCGGCGTCGGGGAGCGCATCGGCGCCGACCCGGCGTGGATCGTGGCCTTGCAGGCCGTCGGGGGCGCCGCCGGGAACATCATCTGCGTGCACAACGTGGTGGCGGCCTCGGCCGTCGTCGGACTCGTCGGAAGAGAAGGCGAGGTCATCCGCAAGACCTTCTGGGTGTTCGTCTACTACGCGCTGTTCACCGGCTCGCTGGGCTACGGCATCGTCTCGTACGCGGAAAGCGGCATCCTGAACGCCGGTTTCGTCATCGCGGGCCTGATCGTGGCCGGCGCCATCGCCGCCATCGCCACGATGGGCCGGCGTTAGCCGGGGCGCATCGGTCCATGGCCGCGCCATGCCGGGTCCTTCCAAAGGCCGCACGGTCGCCATCACGGAGCACCGCTTCGAGAACGAGTTCCGGACGCTGATCGAGCGTCACGGCGCGACGGTCGTTTCCTGCCCCTTGCTGGAGGAGCGGCCCGTGGGCGACGATCCCGAGCTCGCGCGATTCGTCGAACGCCTGATCGCCGGCGACTTGGACACGATGGTCTTCTTCACCGGTGTCGGCGTTCGCTTTCTCGCGGCCGAGGCCGGGAGCCGAGGCCGGCTGGACGCGTTCGTCGCGGCGCTCCACCGGTTGACGGTCGCGGCGCGCGGGCCGAAACCGAGGAAGGCCCTGCGGGAATTGGGACGCGGCGTGGACCTGGCGCCGGACCCGCCGACTTCGGCCGGCCTGCTGGACATGTTCCGGCGCGCGGGCGTCGACGGCCGGCGCATCGGCGTGCAGCTCTACGGTCGGCCCAACCCCGGCTTCCTAGAGGGCCTGGAGGCCGCCGGCGCGATCGTGACCGCCGTGCACGTCTACGACTACGCGCCCGCGTCGGATCGCGAACGCGTGCTCGGTTTCATTCGGACGCTGCTCGACGAGGACGTGGACGTCGTGACGTTCACCAGCGCCCCGCAGGTGAGCTCGCTGTTCGAGACCGCGGAGTCGGCCGGAACGTCCGAGGCGCTGGCCGCCCGCTTGAACGGCTCGATCGCGGTCGCCGTCATCGGCGAGGTCGCCGAAGGCGCGCTGGCCGAACGCGGCGTTCGCGCCCGGATACATCCGCGCGCGCCGAAGATGGCGGCGCTGGCCCAGGCCATCGGGGACCACCTGGCCGGAGGGGCCGCGTGAAGTACTTCCCCGCGTTCCTCAGGCTCGAGGGCCGATCCGTGGTGCTCGTCGGCGCGGGCGACGTGGGCCGGCGGCGCGCCGAACAGCTTCTGGACTGCGGAGCGCGGCTCTCGGTGATCGATCCGTCGCCCGCGGGCCCGGTCCGGGAGGCGGCCCGGGCCGGGCGCTTGACGCTCGTGGAACGGCCCTTCCGAACGGGAGACCTCGACGGCGCGGTGCTGGTATTCGTAGCCACCGACGATCCCGAGGTCAACCGCTCGGTCTGGACCGAGGCCCGGGCGCGCGAGGTTCCCATCAACGTCGCCGACGATCCGTCGAAGTGCGACTTCATCGTTCCCGCGCTGGTGGAGCGGGGCGACTTGACCGTCGCGATCTCGACCGCCGGCAGGAGTCCCGCGTTGGCGTCGCGGCTCCGCCGCCGTTTTTCGGCCATGCTCGGATCCGAGATCGGATCCTACATCGCCGTTCTGGACGGCGCGCGTCAACGCCTGAAGGACACGGGCCTCGACTTCGAGCAGAAGAAGCGCGTGATGTATCGCCTGATCGACTCCGATCTCCAGCAACTTGTCCGCGAATCGAATCGGGAGGCGATCGAGCACAGGATCGAGACGGTGATCCGGCAGGCCTCGTCGGACCTCGTGGACCGGGAATCCAGGGGCTGCGTCTACATCGTCGGAGCGGGTCCGGGGGATCCCGGACTGATTACCGTTCGCGGGTTGGAGTGCCTGCGGTCCGCGGATGTGGTCCTGCATGACCGGTTGGTGGACCCGCGGCTGCTCGAGGCCGCGCCCGATGATGCCGAGGTCGTGGACGTCGGCAAGCGGCTCGGAAAACAGGAGGGCCTGCAGGAGCTCATTCACGATTCCATGGTGGGGCACGCGCGCCGCGGCAAGATCGTATGCCGGCTCAAGGGCGGCGACCCGTTCGTTTTCGGTCGCGGCGGCGAAGAGGCGCGGGCGCTGACCGAGGCGGACATTCCGTTCGAGATCGTCCCCGGCGTGACCAGCGCGACGGCGGCGCCCGGGGCGGCCGGGATCCCGGTGACGCATCGAGGCTCCGCGCACGCCTTCATGGTCATGACAGGCTCCCGCGCCAACCACGCGCCCCAGGAAGAGTGGACGGGGGCGGCCAGCCTGATCGCCGGCGGCGGGACGCTGGTAGTCTTGATGGGCCTGGCGCATCTGCCCATGATCGTTCAGCGCCTGGAAGCGGCGGGGTGCGACCCTCGGACGCCGGCCGCGGTCGTGTCGCGCGGGACTCTCCACGATCAGGATGTCCGCGTCGGGCGGCTCGAGGACATCCGCGTTCGCGCCGACGGCGTCGTCTCGCCGGCGACGGTCGTATTCGGCAACGTCGTGCTCGAGCGCGACCGGCTGGAAGAACTCCGCGCGAGCGTCCTTCGTAGAGGGAAGTAGCGTCGCGCCGGATCGTTCAGTCGCCGACTGCGGTTCGACGACGTCTTGCCATCGAATCGGCGGCTTGACTATGGTGTCTGCTGTCTGTAGGGGGTAGCGCAGTGCTCAGGCAGATTGCTTCGTTCCCGCGCGCCCGCACACGCTCGTGTGCGTTCATGGCCGCGCTCATCGTGTTTCCGAACCTCGCGGCGGCGCGGCAGAGCGTTCATCTGAATCCGGTCGTCGCCAAGCTCGAGGCGGGCGAAATCGTCTACGGCCTCAGCACCCAGGACCTGTCCCTGTCGCACGCCCGGGAGGTCGCGCGGGCGAGGGCGGACTTCATGTACGTGGACATGGAGCACAGCCCGATGGACTTCGCCGCCCTGCGGACGTTCCTCCTGGCGATGGGCGACAAGGAGACCCTCCTGGCGAAGGGGAACGCGCAGCCCGACGTCGCCTTGCTGGCGCGATTCGCGCCGCCGCCGGACGAATCCGAATGGGTCGTGAAGCAGGCATTGGACCTGGGCCTGTACGGGATCATCTTCAACGGCGTCGATACGCCCGAGCAGGCGGCGTTCGCCGTGAGCACCATGCGTTACCCGCAGCTTCGCGATTCGCGCTATCCCGAACCGCGGGGCATTCGCGGCTCCTCTCCTGGAAACGCGGCCTGGGCCTGGGGCGTGAGCGTGGCCGAGTACCGGCGCCGGGCCGACCTGTGGCCGCTCAATCCCGACGGGGACCTGCTGGCGGTGATGATGATCGAGTCCGAGGAGGGCATGCGCAACCTCGACGCGATCGCGGCGACGCCCGGCGTCGGGGCCCTGTTCCCGGGCGCCGGCGGCGACCTGAGCCTGTCGCTGGGCGTGACGCAGGACTCGCCGGAGCTCGAGGAAGCGTTCCAGCGGATTCTTGCGGCGTGCGTGAGACACGACGTCGCGTGTGCGATCTCGGCGAATACCGGGGAAGACGTCGCGAGGCGCGTACGGGAGGGATGGCGAATCATCCGCACCACCGTGAGGGCCGCGGACGAGGGCCGGGCGATTCTCGACCCGTAACGTCGGGACGCGGGTCCCTCAAGGGCGCTCCGCGCCACCCGAAATCGCCGGGATGATCGACACCTCCGCCCCGGCCGGGACTTTCGTTTCCAGGTCGTCCATGAAGCGGACGTCCTCGCCGTCGACATAGATGTTGAAGAAACGGCGGAGCCGGCCGTCCTCCTCGCAGAGGCGATTCTTGAATCCGGGATACTTCCGGTCCAACTCGTCCAGGATGCGGTTGATCGTGTCCGCCTCGACCTCGATCAGGGCGTCGTCGGACGTGAAGCGCCGGAGAGGCGTTGGAATGGAGACGCGCGCGGCCATGGAATCCTCCCTTACGCCGTCAGTCCGAGAGCCCCGACGGCCGCGTCGAACGCGGTCAGCCTGGGGTCGATGGTTTGCGGCGGCTCCAGCGTCAACGCGTCCTGCGTCTTCAGGCCGTTGCCGGTGATCGCGATGACGGTCCTCGCGTCCGGCCCGATGCGGCCCTCCGCGATGAGCTTGCGGGTCACTCCCAGCGCCACGCCGCCGGCCGTTTCCGTGAAGACGCCCTCGGTCTCGGCCAGCAACTGGATGTTCTCGACGATTTCGCTGTCGGTGACGTCCTCGGCCCAGCCGCCCGAGTCCAGGATGACGCCGGTCGCGTAGTAGCCGTCCGCCGGCGAGCCGATCGCCAGCGACTTGGCGATCGTGTCGGGCTTGACGGGCCGGATGTCGCGGGAACTCCTCTTGACGGCGGCGGAAATCGGGTTGCAACCCGCCGCCTGGGCCCCGAACATGCGTGTTTCGACCGGGTCCTCGAGCAGCCCCAACCGCTCGAATTCCTGCAGGCCGAGCATGATCTTCGTGATCAGCGAACCGCCCGCCATCGGCACGACGACGGCGTCGGGCGCCCGCCACCCGAGCTGCTCGGCGATCTCGTATCCGAACGACTTGGAGCCGTCGCCGTAGTAGGGCCGCAGGTTGACGTTGACGAAGCCCCAACCGTAACGGTCCGCGATCTGGCTGCACAGCCGGTTGACGTCGTCGTAGTTGCCGCGGACGGCGACGACGTTGGAGCCGTAGACCGACGTGGCCCCGACCTTGGCGGCTTCCAGGTTGTCGGGGATCAGTATCCACGCCGGCAGCCCCGCCGCCGCCGCGTTGGCGGCCACCGAGTTGGCCAGGTTGCCCGTCGACGCGCATCCGACGGCGCTCAGCCCGAACTCGAGCGCCTTGTTGACGGCGATGGCCGTGACCCGGTCCTTGAACGAGAGCGTGGGGAAGTTCACGCTGTCGTTCTTCAGGTAGAGTTCCTTCAGGCCGAGGACCCCGGCCAGGCGGTCGGCGCGAATCAGGGGAGTGAAGCCGGTCGCCAGCCCCACCCGGGGGTCGTCGTCGATCGGGAGCAGTTCCCGATACCGCCAGATCGACGCGTCCCGCGACTCGATCAACTCGCGGGTCAGGACGCGGCCGATGGCGTCGTAGTCGTATTCGACCTTGAGCGGCGCGAAGCAATCCTCGCATCCGGCGATCGGCTGGTTGGGGTATTGGCGGCCGCACTCGCGGCAGCTCAACCCGGTCACGAAGCTCATGGATCGGTCCTCCTCAGGTCCGGGGGTCTTTCGGCCGGCCCGAGCGGGACTCGCGAGGACGTCCGCGACGGGCAGCGCGGGGATCCGTCTGGAAGACCACCGGGCTGTTTAGCACATCTTTTACGTGGAGCAATTTGCCTTAAATCGCCACGCGTATCCTGGTATGTTCGTCTCCTGAAATCGAAAAACCCTGCGCCAAACGGCGCAGGGTCTGATGACTCCCGGACTGTTTAGCACATCTTTAACGTGGAGCAATTCGCTTAAATCACCACGTTCGATTCGCCGGAAAGCATACCGCGTGCTCCACGGCCGCGTCAACCGGAGAGTTGAATCAGTCAGCCCCGCCACGGCGTCACGTTACAATGCCGGCTGGAATTCGCGCCGTTCATCGTTCCGATCCGTACCCTGCTCGTGACCATCCGTTCTCACGACGTGACGCACGCGGCCGCCCTGGAGCGTGACCCCGACACTCGATAATGGAGCGATGAGCGTCCACGTCGACCCTGCTCGGGAACCGACGATCTGGTTCTGTGTTCGGCGAGACGGCGTCGCGAAGAACCGCGGCTGGATCCCCGACACGCCCGTCGACGGCCTGCCGCGGGCCGTGGGCGCGCGCCGCGGCGACGTCGTCGAGGTTTGCGTCGCCCGGGATTTCCGCCCCGTTCGAATGGGGCGGTTCGACCGAGTCTTCAGCGAACGCGCCCGCGGCCAGGTGGGCATGGAGGTCCGATATCGCGGCGAGATCGTCCGCATCGCGCCCACCTGGATGCTTGCAACCAACCGGCGTTTTCGGCGCGTGCTGGATCGGTTCCTGAAGCGGCGCAACGCGACCGCCGACGAGTTCACGGCCGGCGGCGGCTTGCGGGCCTTTTCCGCGCGGCAGTTTCTGCTCGACGGCGGCGAGGCGGCCGCAACGGAACTGTTTCGCGGGGCACCGCTGGTGCCGCCGTCACCGTCCGCGGATGAAGATCGGCCGGCGGATCTCGCCCAGGGCATCGGACGATGGATGCTGGCCAACCTCGCGTCCGACGGCGCGCTGCCATACAAGTACTGGCCGAGCCGCGGGATCGTGTCGCCGGCCGACAACGCCATTCGACGCTTCCTGGCTTCACTGGCTCTTGCGCGCCTGGGAGAACTGCGCGGCAGCAGCGAGATTCGCGAGGCGGCCCGGCGCAACCTGCGATTCAACCTCACGCGCTACTTTCGTGATATTGGGGGGGGCCGGGGGGCCATCGTCGAACCCGCCGGCGCCAAGCTCGGCGCGGCCGCCATTGCCGGTCTGGCCATCCTGGAAAGCCCGGCGTCGAGTGAATTCCTGCCGGAGCTGGAAATGTTGACGGCCGGCGTGAACTCGCTGGCGGACAGGGACCGCGGGTTCCGGACGTTTTTCTTTCCGCCGGAACGTGACGGTGACAACTGGAATTTCTATTCCGGCGAAGCGCTCCTGTTCTGGGCCGAGGCCGTGCGGCTCGGAACGCGATCGGCGCCGACGCTGGAACAGTGCGCGTCCACTTTCGACCGTTGCCGGCGGCGCCATCACCAAGCCCGGAACCCCGCGTTCGTACCGTGGCACACGCAAGCGTGCGCGTCGCTGTACGACCAGACGGGGCGGTCCGAGTTCGCCGATTTCGCGCTCGAGATCAACGACTGGCTGCTGCCCATGCAACAGTGGGACCCACGGCCGGGATTGCCGCCCGATCTCTGGGGGCGCTTCTACGATCCGGAACGACCCGAGTTCGGTCCGCCGCACGCGGCGTCCACCGGCGCCTACCTGGAAGGCCTGGCCGATGCGACGACGCTGGCCCGCGCGGTCGGTGACGGCGCCCGCGCCGCGGCCTACGAAGTTGCGATTGCCCGTGGATTGCGGTCCCTGCGGCAGTTGCAGTTCCGTGATCGGCGCGACGCCTTCTACGTATCGAAACCGGAGCGCGTGATGGGTGCGCTTCGCACCGAGGCCTACGACAACGCCGTTCGTGTCGATTCGGCCTCGCACGCGCTCGCGGCGGCCGTCAAGATTCTGCGGCCGGGATTTCAGCCGCGCGCGGGAAGCGCGTAGTAGCCGCGACCGGGCGGAAGCAGCACGTCGAAGATCAGGTGGACGCGGGGTTCCGCGGACGGATTTCGGGCCTCGTGCTCGGACTTGTTGTCGAAGACCCACAACTCGCCTTCCCGCATGAGGACGGTCTCGCCTCCCGAAGTCAACGGGCTCCCGTCCGGGCTCTTCAACACGAGGTGAAAGCGGTCGCGGACGCGGTAGTACGCCCCGGCGTCGACATGCGGGCGGACCCACCCGTGGGGCTCCAGCGCGACCAGGGTGGCGCGCCCCAGTTCGCCGCCGCGCCGATCGGCGATGCGTTCGCAGAACGCCAGGGCGCGCGGGAACTTCGAAGCCGTTCGCGTGGTGCGACTCACCTGAACGTCGTTGGCGTTGCGCGCACCCGGAGGAAGCGGTTTCTTGGCGACTCGAAGGAAAATGTTTCGCGTGTCCCGCTGGCAGCGGACCTTGCGTTGGCGGCTCGTGTCCGCCAGCCACATCTCCGGCTCCGCGGCAAGCTCCGCCAGGAACGGCGTCACGTCGATCCCCTCGGCGATTCGCGTGAATCGCGACGTCCCCGGTTTCGCTGGAATCGGTGCCGCAACGTCGTCGACTGTCCATGCGGGCGCGGCGCAGGCACTCATCGTCCTCGCTCCGTTACGGTCCCCCGGGCAGTAATTCCGTTTCGCGTCGATCCCATGCGTCACTCCGCGCCGACAAAGGTTCCGCCGGCGCCTCGGAACGCGAAGCTCGACGTGCGCCGACCTCTGTAGAGAATCGGACGGAACGGTGACCTCACGTCAGAGAGGTGTGTCGATTCTCGGCGACTAGTCGTCATCATCGTCATCATCGTCGCCATCGCCGTCGCCGTCGCCATCGCCATCGCCGTCGCCATCACCGTCGCCGTCACCGTCGCCGTCGCCATCACCGTCGCCATCGCCGTCGCCATCACCGTCGCCATCGCCGTCGCCATCACCGTCGCCATCGCCATC
>JAJEEE010000082.1 GCA_022821145.1 Acidobacteriota bacterium | reverse complement strand
GGACCCGCGCCGCTCATAGTTCCCGCTCGAACGCCGCGATCCGGTCCTCGTGCTTGAGGATGTACTCCAGCTCGTCGACGCCGTCCAGCATGCAGGTCCGGGCGAACGGATCCACGTCGAAGCCGAACGCGAGGCCCTCGGCGGTCACGCTCTTTGCCTCGAGGTCCACCGTGAACGCTTGCCCGGCCGCGGCGGCGGCCAGGCAGGCCGCGTGGTCGGCGGCGCCGACGTCGATGGGCAGCAGACCGTTCCTCAAGGCGTTCTTCCTGAAGATGTCGGCGAATCCCTGGGCGATGACGGCCCGGATCCCGAAGTCGAGCAGCGACCAGACGGCGTGCTCGCGCGAGCTGCCGCAGCCGAAGTTGCGTCCGCCGATCAGGATGCGGGCTTCGACGGCGCCCTCCCGGTTGAGTGTGAAGCCGGGTTTCGGGCGGCCGTCCGCGTCGTACCTCCAGTCCTCGAACAGGTGCGCGCCCAACCCGGTCCGCTCGGTCGTCCGGAGGAAACGCGCCGGGATGATCTGGTCGGTATCGATGTCGTCGCGGTCGAGGCAGGACGCCGGCGACGTCAACGTCTGGAATTTCATCATGATCGATTCTCCAGCAGCGTCCGGGGATCCGAGACCTTGCCGGTCACGGCGGCCGCGGCCGCCGTCAGCGGCGACGCCAGCATGGTCCGCCCGCTCTGGCCCTGCCGGCCTTCGAAGTTGCGGTTGCTGGTCGAGACGGACCGCTGTCCGGGCTCCAACTTGTCGCCGTTCATCGCGATGCACATGCTGCACCCCGATTCGCGCCACTCGGCGCCGGCGTCGATGAACACGCGGTCGAGCCCTTCGCTTTCCGCCTGCTCGCGGACCTGCTGCGAACCCGGCACGACGAGCGCGCGGACGCCTTCGCTCACCCGCCGGCCGTCGAACACCGAAGCCGCGGCGCGCAGGTCGGCCATGCGCGAGTTCGTGCAGCTCCCGATGAAGACCACGTCCACCTTCTGATCCAGGAGCGTCTCGCCGGGCGTGAATCCCATGTATTCGAGCGCGGACGTCATCTGCGCGCGTTCGGCCGCATCGGCGATAACGGCCGGGTCGGGCACCCTCGCGTCGATCTCGGCCGACATCGAGGGGTTCGTCCCGAAGCTGATCATCGGCTGCAGGGAACCGGAATCGATCCTCACCCGGCGATCGTATTGCGCGTCCGGGTCGCTGACGAGTCCGGCCCAGCGTTCCAGGGCGCGGTCCCAGTCCTCGCCCGACGGCGCGAACGGACGGCCCGACAGGTACCGGAACGTAGTGTCGTCGGGCGCGATCAGGCCCGCCCGGGCGCCGGCCTCGATCGACATGTTGCAGATCGTCATCCGGCCTTCCATATCGAGGGCGTCGATCCCCGCGCCCATGTATTCCAGGACGTGGCCGGTCCCGCCGCCGATGCCGATCTCGGAGATGAGCTTCAGGATCATGTCCTTGGCCGTGACGCCGGGCCGGGGCCGGCCGTCGAACTCGACGGCGAAGTTGAGTCCCTTGTGCTCGAGCAGGCACTGCGTGGCCAGGACGTGCTCCACCTCGGTCGTCCCGATGCCGAAGGCCAGGGCGCCGAACGCGCCGTGCGTCGAGGTGTGGCTGTCGCCGCACACGCTCGTAAGCCACGGATGCGTCAGTCCCAGCTCTGGTCCGATGACGTGGACGATGCCGCGCCGCTCGTGGCCGATGCCGTAGAACGGGATGCCGAACTCCTCGCAGTTGGCCTCGAGCCGGCGGATCTGCTCCACGGCCAGCGGGCCGGCGTCGGCCGCGTTCCGGCTGACGGTCGGCGTCACGTGGTCCGCGGTGGCGACCGTCCGGTCGGGGCGGCGCACGCCGATGCCCCGCGCGCGCAGGCCGGCGAAGGCCTGCGGCGTGGTCACCTCGTGAATCAGGTGGAGATCGATGTAGAGGATCGAGGGCGTGCCCGACCCCGCGACCACCACGTGGTCGTCCCAGATCTTGTCGTAGAGCGTCCGTGATTTCGATGTCATGTCTGCAGATTTCTCTTGGCCGCGGCGCGGCGTCCTGTTAACCTACCTACCAGTCGGTAGGTAGGTAATGGCAGTCCCGAGCACCAACGTCCGGCGAAACGGCGACATTCGAACGGACGAACCCGCCGTTTCCCGGCGCAAGGTATACGACATCGCGGCCGAGGTATTCCATCGCAAGGGCTACGACAAGACCTCGATGAGCGACATCGCGGCGGCGGTCGGGTTGACCAAGGCCGGATTGTATCACCACGTCACGAGCAAGGAACAACTGCTCTACACGATTCTCGACTACGGGATGGACATGACCGAAGCCTACGTGGTTCGGCCGCTCGACTCGGTGAAGGATCCCGTCCTGCGCCTGCGCACGCTGATCGAGCTGCACCTGAAGCTGATCCTCGAGGGGCGGAAGCTGGCCGTCACGGGCCTGCTCCACGAGTGCCAGGGCCTGTCCGACCGCGACCAGAGCGCGATCAACCGCCGCAAGAAGGACTACGTGGACCTGGTCAGCGGCATCATCGGAGACGTGCTGGAGACTTCCCGGCGATCGAAGAACGACACGAATCCCAAGGTCGCGGCGCTGGCCCTGCTGGGAATGCTCAACTGGACCTACCAGTGGTACAAGCCGTCGGGAGCCGCCAAGCCCGACGACGTCGTACGCGAGTTTCAGGATTTGTTCATCAACGGAGTCCTCGGAACGCAGGGCTGAGGAAGAAGTACGGCTATGGAACGAATCGCGATTTTCGACACGACGCTGAGGGACGGGGAACAGGCGCCCGGCTTCAGCATGAACATCGAAGACAAGCTGCACATGGCGCGGCAGCTGGAACGCCTGCGGGTGGACGTGATCGAGGCCGGTTTCCCCATAGCCTCCGAAGGCGACTTCGAAGCCGTCAAGCGGGTCGCGGCCGAGATCCGGACCGTGACCATCGCCGGGCTGGCGCGGGCCGTCTCCGGCGACATCCGCCGCTGCTGGGAGGCTTTGGAGAAGGCCGCCAAGCCCCGCATCCACACGTTCCTGGCCACCAGCGACATCCATCTGAAGCACAAGCTGCTCAAGGAGCGGGAGCAGGCGCTGGAGATGGCGGTCCGGGCCGTCCGGCTGGCCCGCTCGCTGTGCGACGACGTCGAGTTCTCGGCCGAGGACGCCGGCCGCTCCGACCCGGAGTACCTGTATCGCGTCATCGAGGCCGTGATCGCCGAGGGCGCCGGCGTCGTCAACATCCCCGACACGGTGGGCTACCGGCTGCCACGGGAATACGGCGACCTGATCGCGGGCCTCCGCAGCGTTCCCGGCATCGACTCGGTCACCGTCAGCACGCATTGCCACAACGACCTCGGGCTGGCCGTGGCGAACTCGCTGGCCGGCGTGCTGAACGGGGCGCGCCAGGTGGAGTGCGCCGTCAACGGCATCGGTGAGCGGGCCGGCAACGCGTCGCTCGAGGAAGTCGTCATGGCGGTCTACGTCCACTCGAAGGCCCTGGGCCTGGAGACCGGCGTCAAGACCGAGGAGATTTTCCGGACGAGCCAGTTGCTGTCGAGCCTGACCGGCATCGAGGTGCAGGCCAACAAGGCCGTGGTCGGGAAGAACGCGTTCGCCCACGAGGCCGGCATCCACCAGGACGGCGTCCTGAAGGAGGCGTTGACCTACGAGATCATGACGCCGGCGTCGGTGGGCCTGACGAAGAACTCGATCGTGCTGGGCAAGCACTCCGGCCGGCACGGCCTGGCCGCCCGGTACCGCGAAATGGGGTACCAGCTCAGCGAGGCCGACCTGGACCGCGCCTACATGCTGTTCACCAAGCTGGCCGACCGCAAGAAGACCATCTACGACGAGGACCTGATGGTCATCATCAACGACGGTCTGCAGCATATTCCCGAGGCCTATTCGTTGAAGTACTTCCACATCGTCGGCACGTCCGACGCCAACTCCACGGTGACGGTCAGCCTTGAGCGGGACGGCGAGATGTATACCGACTCGGCCACCGGTGCCGGTCCGGTCCACGCCGCTTCGCGGGCCATCAACCGGATCACGGGCCACGACGGACGGCTCGTCTCGTTCTCGGCGAAGTCGGTCACGGAGGGCGCCGAGGCGGTTGTCGAGGTGTTCCTGCAGGTCGAAATCGACGACCGGAGCGTGACCGGCCGCGCCGCCAGCACCGACCTGAACATCGCGGCGACCCGGGCCTACCTGGACGCCTTCAACAAGGCATTGTGGGCGCGTTCCGGGACGCCCGGCGTCGGCGAGCCGCCGCCGGCTCACGAGTCGGTGAACGAGGAGCGCCGATGCAGGCTCGAATCGTATTTCTGCCGGGCGACGGGATCGGCCCGGAGGTGTTGGCCGAGGCGCGGCGCGTCCTCGAACGCGTCGGGAGCGCGTTCGGGCACCGCTTCGAGATCGTCGAGGGCGAGATCGGCGTCGCGGCGATCGAGAGCGCGGGCGATCCGTTGCCGGCCGCGACGCGCGAGCTGTGCCTGTCCGCCGAGGCCGTCCTGCTCGGAGCGGTCGGAGGCCCGTCCGGCAGCGTCTACGACGGCCGGCGCCCCGAAGCCGGTCTGTTGGACTTGCGGCAACTGCTCGGCAACTACGCGAACCTCCGTCCGGTGGCCGCTTCCGGCCACCTGGCGGACCATTCGCCGCTGCGGCCGGAGCGGATCCGGGGGGTGGACCTGCTGGTGGTCCGGGAGCTTCTGGGCGGCATCTATTTCGGCCAGCCGAGCGATACCCGCGACGGCGTGGCCCGGGACACGGAAGTCTATTCCGAGGACGAGGTCCGGCGGATCTCGGAAACGGCGTTCTCGACGGCGCGGCTGCGGCGGCGGAAGGTGACGTCCGTGGACAAGGCCAACGTCCTGGAGAGCTCGCGCCTCTGGCGCCGCGTCGCCGAGGACGTGGCCCGCGACTTTCCGGACGTCGAGTTCGAGAACATGCTGGTCGACAACTGCGCGATGCAGTTGGTGGCGAACCCGGGCCAGTTCGACGTCATCCTCACCAGCAACATGTTCGGCGACATCCTCAGCGACGAGGCGTCGGTGCTGACCGGCAGCCTGGGAATGCTGCCGTCCGGTTCCGTCGGGGGCCGGATCGGCCTCTACGAGCCGGTTCACGGCTCCGCTCCGGATATCGCCGGGCAGGAGAAAGCCAATCCGGTCGGCGCCGTGCTGTCGGTGGCCATGATGCTCGAGCTGACGTTCCGGCTCGCCGGGGAAGGCGCCGCCGTTCGCCGCGGCGTGGAGCGCGCGTTCGAGGCGGGATACCGGACCGCGGACCTGGCGTCCGGCGCGCCGGGCGAGACCGTCGCGTCGACCGGGCGGATGGGACAGGCGATCGTGGACGGCATCGAAACTCGCGCGGAGATACGATGAAGGACGTCGAAGCCCCAGCAGGCGGTCTGAACCGGCACAGCCGGGAGCTCACCGCCGCCTACGAGCGCCCCGCGGCCCGCGCGATGTTGTTCGGCGCCGGCCTGACCGAGGCCGACATGTCCCGGGCGCAGGTCGGCATCATCTCCAGCGGGTACGAAGGCAATCCCTGCAACATGCACCTGAACGGTCTGGCCGCGGAGGTGCGCGCCAGCGTCCGCGCGGCGGACCTGGTCGGGCTGGTCTCCAACACCACCGGGGTCAGCGACGGCATTTCGATGGGCACGTTCGGGATGCGGTACTCGCTGCCGTCGCGCGAGGTGATCGCGGACTCCATCGAGACCATCGGATCGGCGCAACACTATGACGGCGTCATCACGATCATGGGCTGCGACAAGAACATGCCGGGCGCGGTGATGGGCATGGCGCGCCTGGACCGCCCGTCGTTGATGATCTACGGCGGAACGATCGCGCCCGGCCGCGTCAACGGGGACCGGTTGGACGTGATCTCGTCGTTCGAGGCCCTCGGCCAGCACATGGCCGGCCGGATCACGCTGGAAGAGTTCCGCGAGGTCGTGCGCCACAGCTGTCCGGGCGCCGGGGCCTGCGCCGGAATGTTCACGGCCAACACGATGGCGTCGGCGATCGAGGCGCTGGGGATGAGCCTGCCCTACAGCGCCTCCAGCCCGGCCGAGAGCCCGGAGAAGATCGACGAGTGTCGGGCGGCCGGCGCGGCGATTCGACGGATGCTCGAACGCGATCTCAAGCCGAGCGACATCATGACGCGCCCGGCCTTCGAGAACGCCGTGACGTTGGCCGTGGTCCTGGGTGGGTCGACCAACGCCGTCCTGCACCTGGTCGCGATGGCGCGCACGATCGGCATCGAGCTGACCATCGACCAGTTCCAGGAGATCAGCGGCCGGGTGCCCCTGCTGGCCGATTTCCGGCCGAGCGGCCCGTACGTCATGGAAGACCTGCACGAGGTGGGCGGCACGCCGGCCGTGATGAAGCTGCTGCTGGAGGCGGGGCTGCTCCGCGGCGACTGCATGACGGTGACGGGGCGCACCGTGGCCGAGAACCTCGCCGCGTTGCCGGGACTGGCCGACGGACAGGAGATCGTCCGGTCTCCGGACGATCCCATCAGCGCCCGGGGGCATCTTCGCATCCTGTACGGCAACCTCGCCCGGGAGGGATCCGTGGCCAAGATCACGGGCAAGGAGGGCGAGGTCTTCGAAGGGCCGGCGCGCGTGTTCGACAGCGAGGACGACGCCAACCGCGCGATCGGAGACGGCCGGGTCCAGAAGGGCGACGTCGTCGTGATCCGGTACGAGGGACCGAAGGGCGCGCCGGGCATGCCCGAGATGCTGACGCCCACGTCGATGATCGTGGGCCGCGGCCTGGGCTCCGACGTCGCGCTCATCACCGACGGCCGCTTTTCGGGCGGAACCCACGGCTTCGTCGTCGGTCACATCGCCCCGGAGGCGCAGGAAGGCGGCGTCATCGCCCTGGTGCGCGACGGGGACCGCATCCGGATCGACGCCGTCCACAACGCCATCGACGTCGACGTGTCGCCGGAGGCGCTGGCCGAACGGCGCCGCGCGTGGCGGGAACGGCCGTTGCGCGTGACCTCGGGCGCGCTGTTGAAGTACGCGCGGCTGGTGTCGTCGGCGTCGCGCGGCTGCACGACGGACGGTTCGTAGTGACCAGGTTTCATCCACACCGGGGATAGCGACGTGGCCAGGCCAATGGAAACAGCGACGCGAGCCGATCGAGGACCTTCACCCGCCGTACGGGCGGTATCCGGGTCCGAGGCCGTCGTGCTGGCCCTGATCGATCAGGGCGTGGAGGTGATCTTCGGATATCCGGGCGGCGCGATCATGCCCGTCTACGACGCGCTTTTCGACCAGGACGACGCGCTGCGCCACATTCTGGTCCGTCACGAGCAGGGCTCGGTGCACGCGGCCCAGGGATACGCGCGCGCGTGCGGGAAACCGGCCGTATGCATCGCGACGTCCGGTCCGGGCGCCACGAACCTGGTCACGGGCCTGGCCGACGCCAAGATGGATTCGACCGCCGTCGTCTGCATCACGGGGCAGGTGCCGTCCCGGCTGCTCGGGGCGGACGCGTTCCAGGAGACCGACATCATCTCGGTCAGCGCGCCGGTGACCAAGTGGAACTACCAGGTCACGCAGCCCGGGGAGATCTCCGAGGTCATCGCGCGCGCGATCCACATCGCGGGTTCCGGACGCCCGGGCCCCGTCCTGGTCGACATCACCAAGGACGCCCAGCTCGGCGCCGTCGACTACCGGCCCTACACGGGCGTTCCCGAGGTTCCGGGGTACCGGCCCAAGCCCGTGCCGGACCCGTCGAGCATCGACGCCGCGGCGCGGTTGATCGACCGCGCACGGCGTCCCCTCGTGCTGGTCGGGCAGGGCGTGCTGCTGTCGGGCGCCCAGACGGAGATGCGGGCGCTCATCGAGCGAGCCGGGTTGCCGTTCGCGTCCACGCTGCTGGGCCTGTCGGCCTTGCCGTCCCGGCATCCGCTGTCGGTGGGCATGCTGGGGATGCACGGCAACTACGGGCCCAACATCAAGACCAACGAGTGCGACGTCCTGGTCGCGGTCGGGATGCGTTTCGACGACCGGGTCACGGGCAACCTGGCCAAGTATGCCCGTCAGGCCAAGGTGATCCACATCGACATCGACCGGTCCGAGATCGACAAGAACGTGCCGGCGACGGTCGGGATACTGGCCGACGCCCGCGACGCGCTGGGGGCTCTGGTCGAACGCGTGGAGCCGTCCTCCCACGACGCGTGGCTCGCCGAGTTCCGGGAATGCGACGCGATCGAGATCGAGCGGGTCATCGAGAACGATATCCATCCCGACGGGGGTGGGTTGCGGATGGCCGAGGTCATCCACCAGCTTTCGGAGCGCAGCCGGGGCCAGGCCATCATCGTGGCCGACGTCGGCCAGCACCAGATGGCGGCCGCCCGCTACTACAAGTTCGACGAAGGCAGCCGGATCATCACCTCGGGCGGCGCCGGGACGATGGGGTTCGCCCTGCCCGCGGCGCTGGGCGCGAGCGTCGCCCGAAGGGACCGCCCGGTCGTCGCGGTGATCGGCGACGGCGGTTTCCAGATGACGCTGCAGGAGCTCGGGACCGTATTCCAGGAGAAGGCGCCGGTCAAGATCATGGTCCTCAACAACGAGTACCTGGGGATGGTCCGACAGTGGCAGCAGCTCTTCCACGCGCGGCGTTACTCGGCCACGTCGCTGGTGAACCCGGACTTCCTGGGAATCGCCGTGGCGTACGGGATGCAGGGCAACCGGGTGACGGACCGGAACAACCTGGCCGCGGCGATCGACGAGATGCTCGCCTCCGAATCGGCGTACCTTCTCGAGGTCGTCGTCGAGCGCGAGGACAACATCTTCCCGATGATCCCTTCGGGCGCCGCCGTGTCGGAGATCCGTTTGGAATAGCCGCCGCGGAATGGAACGAAGATTCACGATCTCGGTGTTGACCGTGAGGGAGGCCAGCGCCCTTCTGCGCGTGATCGCGACGATCGGCCGCCACCGGCTGGGGATCGAGAGCGTCGCCTCCGGCGACGCCGGCGACGCGGAGCTGTCCCGGCACACCGTCGTCGTCCGGGCCGCGCCGGACCGCATCCGGCGGGCCATGAAGCAACTGGGTTCCGCGCTCGGCGTCGTTGAGGCCGACTACTACCCGGAGGGCGAAACGCTGGACCGCGAGATGGCGTTGTACAAGCTGTCGGTCGACCTGGCGGCGGGAGGCGAGGCGCTCGAGCGCCTGGTGCTGCAGAGGCGGGCTCGGGTCGTGCTGGGCGGGCCGGACTACGTGGTGATCGAGAAGACCGGCGGCGGCGAGGAGATCGACGAGTTGTTGCGACGGCTGGAGCCCTTCGGCGTGATCGAGTTCGCCAGGACCGGGCGCGTGCGGGTCACCATGGCCGCCGTCGGAACGGAGATCGGAACGGAATGACCGTGGAATCGAATGGAGGTTAGCAGAGATGGCACAGATCAAGTTCGGCGACGTTGTCGAGAACGTGGTCACTCGCGACGAGTGGCCCGTGGAGAAGGCCCGCGCGTACATGGCCGAGGAGACCATCGCAGTCATCGGGTACGGCGTCCAGGGTCCCGGCCAGGCGTTGAACCTGAAGGACAACGGCTTCCACGTCATCGTGGGGCAGCGCAAGGGCTCCCCGAGCTGGGACAAGGCGGTCGCGGACGGCTGGGTCGAGGGGGAGAGCCTGTTCGGGATCGAGGAAGCCGCGCGGCGCGGCACCGTCGTCGAATACCTGCTGTCGGACGCCGGGCAGATCGCGCAGTGGGAGACGGTCCGGAAGCACCTGACCCCGGGCAAGTGCCTGTACTTCTCGCACGGCTTCGCCGTGACGTTCAAGGACGACTCGGGGGTGGTTCCGCCCGATGACGTCGACGTGGTGCTGGTGGCGCCCAAGGGTTCGGGAACCTCGCTGCGCCGGCTCTTCGTCGCCGGGAAAGGCCTCAACGCGAGCTACGCGGTGTTCCAGGACGCGACCGGCCGGGCCCGGGACCGCGTGATCTCGCTGGGAATCGGGGTCGGATCGGGATACCTGTTCGAGACGACGTTCCGGAACGAGGTCTATTCCGATCTGACCGGCGAGCGCGGCGTCCTGATGGGCGCGATCGCCGGCGTCTTCGAGGCGCAGTACAACAACCTGCGGAAGAACGGCCACACTCCGTCGGAAGCCTTCAACGAGACCGTCGAGGAACTGACCCAGAGCCTGATGCCGCTGGTGGCCGAGAACGGCATGGACTGGATGTACGCCAACTGCTCGACCACGGCGCAGCGCGGGGCGCTGGACTGGCGGCACCGGTTCCGCGACGCCGTGACGCCCCTGTTCGACGAGCTGTATCAGAGCGTCCGCAGCGGTGACGAGGCGCGCGTCGTCATCGACTCGTGCGGCCGCGCCGACTACCGGGAGCGGCTCCGCACGGAGCTGGACGCGATGGCCGACGAGGAGATCTGGCGGGCGGGCAGGCAGGTGCGGCAACTGCGTCCGGAGCGCGAAGCCGCCTCCGAAACCTCCGCCTCCGAAGCCGCGGCTCCCGGCGCCGAAGCGGTTCGATGAAGCCGGCCGGCGCTCCGGCCCCGGGTTGGCGCCCGGGACCGGTCGCCATCCGGCAGGCCGCCGAGCGGCTCGAGGGCGTCGTCGTGCGCACGCCGCTCGAGCACGACGCCCGCCTTTCCGAGGACTACGGCGCGGAGATCCTGCTCAAGCGGGAGGATCTTCAGCCGGTCCGTTCCTACAAGATCCGGGGCGCCTACAACAAGATCCGGAGCTGCACGGAGGCCGAGCTGTCCGGCGGCGTGTCGTGCGCCAGCGCCGGCAACCACGCCCAGGGCGTGGCCTACGCCTGCCGGAAGCTGGGGATCCGCGGGACGATCTACATGCCGCGGACGACTCCGGCGCAGAAGTTCGAGCGCGTCCGCGCCATCGGCGGCTCGCTCGTCGAGATCGTTCGGGTCGGGGACGTGTACGACGAGACCGAGCGGGAGGCGCTGGAGCAGGCCGCACAGGACGACTCGGTCTTCGTCCACGCGTTCGACGACGCCCGCGTGATCGAGGGTCAGGGCACGCTGGGCCGGGAGATCCTCGACGACGCGCCGGGCCCCGTGGATTTCCTGCTGGTGCCGGTCGGGGGCGGCGGCCTGGCGGCCGGGGTCGGGAGCTGGGTCCGGGAGGACTCGCCGTCCACGCGCATCGTCGGCGTCGAGCCGGCGGGCGCCGCGTCGATGCGGGCGGCCTTCGACCGGGGCGCGGTCGCGACGCTCGACGCCATGGATCCGTTCACGGACGGCGCGGCGGTGCGGACGGTCGGGACGCTGACGTTCCCCATCTGCCGCCGCGTCCTGGAGCGCGTGGTGACGGTTCCCGAGGGCCGGATCTGCTCCACGATCCTGCGCATGTACAACGAGCACGGGATCATCGTCGAGCCGGCCGGCGCGCTGTCGGTCGCGGCGCTGGAGGACCTGCGGGAGGAGATTCGCGGGAAGCGCGTGGTCGCCATCGTCAGCGGCGGCAACAACGACTTCCGGCGGATCGAGGAGATCCGCGAGCGCGCGCTGATCCACGAGGGGAAGAAGCACTACTTCATCGTGCGGTTCCCGCAGCGGGCCGGCGCGCTGCGCCAGTTCCTGAACGAGGTGCTCGGCCCGGACGACGACATCACGCACTTCGCCTATTCCAAGAAGACCGACCGCGAGCGGGGCCCGGCCGTGGTCGGCCTGGAGCTGAAGGACCGCGCGGCGCTCGAGCCGCTGATGGACCGGATGAAGGCGCTGGGGTTCTTCGGGGAATACCTGAACGAGCGGCCCGACCTGATGCGGTACTTGGTGTAAGGCCGGGGATACGGCGGCGACCGGCCATGGGACGTCCGTTTCGCCGGGCGCATCGTCCCCGAGTTCCGTTGACGCGCGCGTGGATCCGCCCGTCGCTAGACTTCCCCTTCTTCCAGCGTGTCTTCCAGGACGGCCAGCAGGTTCGCGACCGGGCCGCCCATCAGGACCAGCGTGTCGCGGGGCACGCCGCGGCATTCCTCGCGGACCTTGCGGCCGTCCGGGCTCTCGATCTCGATCGTCAGGTCGTAGGTCTCTGCAATCATCGGGGCTCCTCGTGGAATGGCTTCCATGGTACCGCAACGAACCCGGTTGACACGCCATGGAGCGTGTCCTCATACTGGACGGCAGGTTTTCTCGATGCCTATCGCTGGCGCATCCCTGGCTTGGTTTAGCGGCTACTACTGGTTTCCGCCCCCGGGGAGGTGCGTGAAGGTCTAATCCTTTTCCACATCGAGCCAGAAGGCCCGCTCTCCGGAACAGACGGAGAGCGGGCCTTTTTCGTTCTGTGAACAGATATCCGAGGGAGGAACACCATGCCGCTGGAATCGAAAGAACGCGGAGACAGTCAGGAACTCGCGCCGACGGACGCACCCTACACGCGGGTCCACCGGTCGGCGCGTCCGGAAGGGACCCGCATACGCGTGGGCGGGGTCGAAATCGGGGGCGAGGGTTTCGTCGTCGCCGCCGGTCCGTGCGCCGTCGAGAGCCGCGCGCAACTCGACCGGACGGCCCGCGCCGTCGCCGCCTCCGGGGCGTCCGTCCTGCGCGGCGGCGCGTTCAAGCCGCGCACGTCGCCATACGCGTTCCGGGGTCTGGGGCGCCCGGGGTTGGAGATGCTGCGCGACGTGGGCCGGGAACTGGGGATGCCCGTCGTGACCGAGGTGCTCGATCCCGGAGACGCGGGGCTGGTCGCCGATCACGCCGACATCCTGCAGATCGGCGCCCGAAACATGCAGAACTACGCCCTGCTGGAGGCGGCGGGCCGCGCGGGCCGGCCCGTGCTGCTCAAGCGCGGCCTGTCGGCGACGATCGAGGAACTGCTACTCGCGGCCGAGTACGTCGCGCTTCAAGGGAACCTGGACATCATCCTTTGCGAACGCGGCATCCGCACGTTCGAAACGGCCACGCGGAACACGCTGGACCTGGGCGCGGCCGTGCTGTTGGGCGAGCGGACCCACCTGCCCGTCATCGTCGACCCGAGCCACGCCTCCGGCCGGGCCTCGATGGTGGGGCCGCTGTCGATGGCCGCCGCCGCGGCCGGCGTCGCCGGGGTGATCGTGGAGGTCCACCCGGACCCGCGGCACGCGCTGTGCGACGGCGCGCAGTCGGTCGCCGTCTCCGAGTTCCCGGCGTTGATGGGCGGCGTCGCGTCGACGCTCGCCGGCCGGGGCCGGCCGTTTTCGACGCCGTCCGCGTCGCTGGATCCCGAGACCCGGCTGGAATGGGAGACCGAACGCCTGAAGGGCCTCGATCGGATGCTCGTGCGGTTGGCCCGGGAACGCGCGGCGGCGGGGTTGCGAATCGACGCGTTACAGTCGAAAATTGGGCGGCCCGGCCGGAATGCGCCCGATGCTCCAGCTTGGCAAGAAGGAATCCGTGGAGACTCATGCAGCCACCTGAAGCCGGTGACGACGTCCCCTACGGACTGACCTACCAGGGCCAGCCCGGAGCGTTCAGCGAGGACGCCGCCCTCGACTTCGTCGCGCCGGGCGCGCCGCTTCTGCCGTCGCGGACGCTGGAAGACGCGTTCGACGCCGTGGAGCAGGGCCGGGCCGATTACGCCCTGATACCGGTCGAGAACACATTGGCCGGGCCCATCGACGAGACGTTCGACCTGATGTCGATCCGGGCCCTGGCGATCGTCGACGAGACCGTCCAGCCGATCTTTCACTGCCTGATCGCCCCGAGAGGCACGGCGCTGGGCCAGGTCCGGCAGGTCCATTCCCATCCGATCGCGCTGGCCCAGTGCGCCGGGTTTCTCCGGCGGCGGACCGAGTGGGAAGCCGTGCGCGCGTTCGACACGGCGGGCGCCGTGGAGATGGTGATCCGGGAACGGACGCCCGGGAGCGCGGCGATCGCCAGCGCCCGCGCGGCCGCCGTCTACGACGGGGAGATCCTGTTGGAAGGCATCCAGGACCACCCGGAGAACTACACGCGCTTCCTGCTCTTCGGACGGGAGGGTGCGGCGTCTCCGCGGGCGGGGGCGTCCGCCGTGGTCAAGACCAGTGTCTGCCTCCGGGTGGCGCACGCCGACCGCCGGACCTTCGGCGTGCTGCGGCCGTTCGTCGACCACCGCGTGCCGCTGACCCACGTCCTGTCACGGCCGGTGGAGGGCTCGAGCGCGGAATCGATGTACCATGTGGATTTCATAGGGACCGTCGAGGACGCCGGGGTCTCCGCGGCGCTGAGCGAGTTGGGGCGGGGCACGACGTCGGTCAAGGTCCTGGGCACATATCCGTTGCGCGTGGCGACGATCCGCGAGGTCGTCCGGAGCGGGATGCCGTAGCGGTCCGGAATCGATCCCCGGGGGAATCAAGAATGGCGCTGACACCTTCGACGATGCTGGAGCTGGGCACGCGCATGCCCGACTTCGACCTGCCCGCGGCCGGCGGCGGCCGCGTCTCCTCGGCGGACCTGGCGGACGCTCCGGCCGCCCTGGTCATGTTCCTCAGCAACCATTGCCCCTACGTCCGGCACATCCGGGGCGGCCTGGCCGCATTGGGGCGGGACTACGCGGACAGCGGGCTGAAGATCGTCGCGATCTGCTCCAACGACGTCGAGTCCTACCCGGACGACAGCCCCGAGATGATGCGGCGCGAAGCGGCCGAGCACGGATACGTCTTCCCGTACCTGCACGACGCCGACCAGTCCGTCGCCCGGGCGTTCGAGGCGGCCTGCACGCCGGACCTGTTCCTGTTCGACGCGTCGCGCCGCCTGGTCTACCGCGGCCAGTTCGACGGCGCGCGCCCCCGCAACGACGTCCCGGTGACCGGCGCGGACATCCGGGAGGCGGCCGACGCCGTGCTGGCGGGCCGCGCGGTCGGGCCGGACCAGATTCCCAGCGCGGGTTGCAACATCAAGTGGATCCCCGGCAACGAGCCGGACTACGCGCGGTCGTAGTTTCCCCGGTTCAACGCGTCGCGGCGTACGCCGTTGCCTGCCGCCGCGACCCGCGCTCGGCCTTCCGGTCCCGGGACTTCTTACCAGCGGTCGTCACGGTACTCGGCCGACATACGTTGTCGTTGATACCGTCGCCACGACGCCTCGTCGTCGGCCACATCCCAGCCGTATCGATCCACATACGCCGCGGTCTGCAGCCGGACGCGTTCAGCCTGGAGAAGTTCTGCCAGGAATCCCGACCGGGACGTGCCGCGCCGCCTCGCGTTCTGGTCGGCGAAGGCCACCAAGTCCGGTTTGAGCGAGACGCTGACTCGCATCGCCACGACGATATCACGCACGGAATGCCCTACCAGCTACAGCCAGCTTCCATGGTCGTGGCAGTATCGGGCCCATCGGGAATACCGCGTCGGCCGTGGTGTATAATCCCGGCCTCACAGAACACTGATATGGCGTGACTTGCCCGGCGGCCGTCTCGAACGACGGCCTCCAGGGAGATCACTTGCGCGAGAGGAGAGCGATCCGATGGAATTGGGACTCGAAGGACGGACGGCCATCATCACCGGCGGAAGCAAGGGCATCGGCAAGGCCATTGCCAAGGGTCTGGCGGCCGAGGGCGTCAACCTGGTCCTGCTCGCGCGCGGACAGGAGCTGCTCGACGCGGCGGCCGAGGAGATCCGGAGCACGTCGACGGTCGGCGTCCTGACCGTCGCGGCCGACATCCGGGACGCCGACGCGGTGAAAGCGGCCGCGTCGCGCGCCGTCGAGCGTTTCGCGACGATCCACATCCTGGTCAACAACGCGGGCGGCCCGATCAAGCGCATGGACCGTCAGATCGAGTGGCCCGACACGGACTGGCTGGACGACATCAACCTCAAGATGATCGGCATGCTGCGCGTCACGCAGGCGTTCCTGCCCCACATGGCCCGCGACGGGAGCGGCCGCATCGTCAACATCAGCGGGATCGCCGGCACCAGCGTACTGGGACCCGCCCTGACGCACGGCTTCAACAACTCCGCGATGATCCACGTCACCGGCTACATGGCCGCCGACATGGCGAAGGAGAACATCACGGTGAACGCCGTCGTGCCCGGCCTGATCGGGACGGAGTGGCGGCAGGCCTGGGCCGAGAACATGGGCAAGCAACTGAACAAGACCACCGAGGAGTTCCTCGACGAGTATTGCAAGCGGATCGGCATCATCTCCGGCCGGTGGGGCAGCCCCGAGGAGGTCATGGACACGGTCGTGTTTCTGGCCTCGGACCGCGCGCGGTACATCAACGGCGCCCAGATCGCCGTCGACGGCGGCTACGGGGTCAACGCGCGGGCGTGATCCGCGCGGAGCCCTCGTAATCGCTGGGTTCTGGAGTCGCGGCGGTTCTTGTGGATTTCATGGCTCCGTGACCCGGACGGGGGCATCCCTGGCGGAGTCGATGAAGCCGCGGTCGAATGTCAACACGGCTTCGCATCGTGCCGCGGCGCCGAGATGCAGCGCGTCGGCGAAATCCATTCCCCTCTCCGCTCGATCCAGGGCTTCGGCGATCAGCGTGGGACTCTCCGCCGAAACGCCCGGCAGACCGGCGAAGGCGCGCAACGCCCGAGCGACCTCGGCTGAGGAAAAGCCGTAGACGCTGCGCAGCACCCACTCCGCCTCGAGGAAGACCGTCGTGCTGACGAATACCTCTCCCGCGTCGACGACGGCCCTCGCCCGGGCGGCCTGCTCCGGGTGGTCGCCCGTCAGGTAGCGGACCAGGATATTGGTATCAACGGACTTCATCGCGCCGTCTGGCTTCCGCTAGCACGCCCGCCTTCATCTCCTCCGGAGTTATCGGCGCTCCGTCGTAAGCGAGCCGCGCGAATACGTCCTCGGGCCGGGTTTTGGCGAACACCGGCGCGGGCTTCAGCACCACGCCCTCGGGTGTACTCTCCACGAGCAACCGCATTCCCGCTTCCCAACGAAGTGAGCGACGGATCGCCTTCGGCAGAATGATCTGGCCTTTGGTGGAGACGGTGGTGGTAAGCCGTTCGGACGATGGCATCGTAGATTCTCCGCGCGATTCCGGGTAAGTCATAAGTAAGATACGCTACACGACGTGTCGGCTGCAACCCGTCCAACTGACAGACAACCCGTCCGAACGGCGGCGGTCTCCGTCTGACTTGGAAGTCGTTCTTCGCAAACGCCTTGTGCCGAACGGTACGGCTGTTTCCGGTCCCATCGGCCGGAAGTTCGATCTACAACAGCGTCAGCGCACGTTCCACTTCCTGTTCGCTGCCGATCAGGTGGACACGGTCGCCCTCGCGCAGAACGAAGTCCGGTCCGGGGCTCGTCGTCAACCGACCCTCCCGCTCGACGGCCACCAGCGTTGCCCCCGTCTGTTCCCGGATGCGGAGCGCGCCGATCGATCGGCCGTCGGCCGCGGCGCGCACGACGCGCTCGAACGTCCGGATTCCCGCGCCGGTCTGGATTCCGTGGACGTCCGACTCCAGGAACGGCGCGTAGTGCTGTTGCCGGATCTCGAGCACGGCGTCGTCGATCCGCGTGGGGTGGACGCCCAGCCGGTCCATGATGCGGCGGATGATCGTGAGCGACGTCTCGAACTCCTCGGTGATCACCGTGTCCGCGCCGGCCGCGTACAGGGGCTCGATCTCGGTCGTGTACCGCGTGCGGGCCACCACGTAGGCGCCCGGGTTGAGGCGCCGCGCGGCGGCCACGCCCTGGCGCGTCGCGTCCGGTTCCGAGATGGCGAACACGACGATGCGGGCACGGGCGACGCCCATGCGTTCCAGGACCGTGTCGCTGGCGGCGTCGCCGTAGTGGATGGGCACACCCTCGGCCGAGGCCCGGCTGACGGTCCGCGGGTTCATCTCGAGCACGGCGTAGGGAACGTCCGAGGCCTGGAGCATGGCCGCGGCGTTCCGGCCGTTCAGGCCGTAACCGATCACCACGACATGGTCCGACAGCGTGACGCCTCCCTCGCCGGCGGGCGCGGGCGCCTCTTCCGCTCGGAGCGGGATCCGCTCCGACGCCTTCTGAACGAGCGTCGACAGCACCATGGTCACCAGGATCGTCGACAGGAGGGCCTGTTCGACGGGGCCGGTCAGGAAGCCTTCGGCCGGCGCGGCGTGCAGCAGGACGATCGAGAACTCGCCGACCTGGGACAGGAGCAGCCCGACGGCCAGGGCGATGCGCCACGGATATCCGATCAGCCGCACGGCGCCGCCGGTGATGACCGCCTTCAGGACCATGACGCCCACGGCGGCGGCCCCGATCGCGGCCGCGTTCTCCAGTACGAAGCCGGTGTCGATCAGCATCCCCACCGAGACGAAGAACACGCTGTTGAACGTCTCCCGGAAAGGGAGGACGTCGGACAGCACCTGGTGGCTGTATTCCGATTCCGAGATGACCAGGCCGGCGATGAAGGCGCCCAGCCCGGCGCTGATTCCGAACTGGGAGCTGACCCAGGAAATCCCGACCAGGGTGACGATGACCGACAGGATGAAGACGTCGCGGCTGCGGGCGTGAACCGTCTTCCGGATCAGCCACGGGACGGCGACGCGGGCGCTGACCAGGATCAGGCCGATCGCGGCGGCCGAGACCGCCAGCGTGCCGATCAGGCTGGGCGCGTCGACGGCCGCGGCGCCCGCCACCATCGGCAGGACGAGCATCATCGGCAGGAACGCGAGGTCCTGGAAGATCAGGATCGACAGGGACACCTGTCCCTGCGGCGCCGTGGTCAGGCCCCGTTCGTGGAGGAGGCGCAGGCCGATGACCGTGCTGCTCAGCGCGGCGAGCATGCCGATGAAGACGGCCAACGACGCCGGGGCGCCGAGGAGGGCGGCCGCGGCTCCGACGGCCAGCCCGGTGGTCAGGACCTGGCTCGATCCGCCGGCGAGCACGGTCCGGCCGCCGCGGCGCAGCTTGTCGATGGAGAATTCGACGCCGATGGAGAACAGCAGGAGCATCACCCCGATCTCCTCCATCTGCCGGACCTCTTCGGTCGATTCGATCAGGGCGAGGCCTCCCGGTCCGATCGCGGCGCCGGCGACGAGAAAGCCGGCGATCGTCGACAGCCGGAGCGCGCGGAAGAGGTAGGACGCCAGGACCGACGCGCCGAACAGGATGGTCAGATCCCGGAGGAAGTGATACTCCATGGTCCGAACCACATTTTGACATGTTTTAGAATGGGCGGCGGCCGCCAACGGGGGGCGATACGCATATGAAGGGCGTCTGGCTCGAAGACCGCAACGCGACGCTGCGAAGGGACCTGGCCGTGCCGGATCCGCCCGCCGGCGAGGCGTTGGTGCGCGTCCGCTACGCCGGCATCTGCAGCACCGACCACGGCCTGATCCGGGGCATGTACCCGTTCACCGGCATACCGGGGCACGAGTTCGTGGGCACGGTCGAGGACGGGCCCACGGAGTGGGCCGGGCAGCGGGTCGTCGGCGTGATCTCGGCGTCCTGCCTGGACTGTCCCGCGTGCCGCGCGGGCCGGACGGGCCACTGCCCCCGCCGGACGGTGCTGGGCATACAGGACCGGAACGGGACCTTCGCCGAACACGTGACGCTGCCCGTCGTCAACCTGCATGCCGTGCCGGAGTCGCTGGCTTCCGAGACCGCGGTGTTCGTCGAACCCCTGGCTGCGGCCCTGGAGATCCTCGAACAGGTGCACGTCCGTCCCACGGACCGCGTCCTGCTGGTTGGACCGGGCAAGCTCGGACAACTCGTGGCCCGGGTCCTGGCGATGACCCCGTGCGCGCTGACGGTGGCGGCCCGGAGCGAGCGTTCGGCGGGGCGGCTGCCGGATGGGATCGCGACCTGCCGCCCGGACGACGCGCCTCCGGGCGCGTTCGACGTCGTCGTCGAGTGCACGGGCAACGCCGGGGGGTTCGCCGTGGCGCGCCGCGCGGTGCGCCCGGCGGGAACGCTCGTGCTCAAGAGCACCCACGGCCACGACACGCCATTCGACCTGACCATGGCGGTGGTGGACGAGATCACCGTCGTCGGATCGCGGTGCGGTCCCTTCCGTCCGGCGATCGACCTGCTGGCCTCCGGACGCGTCGACCCCGCGCCGCTCCTGGACGGGGCGTTCCCGATCGACGACGCGATGCGGGCCATCGACGCCAGCCGGGAACCGGGCGTCCTGAAGGTGCTGCTCGACTTCGGTGACTGACGCCGTGATGCTGGCTGTGTCCTTCGCGGCGGCGTTCCTGGCCGCTGGGGTCTCGACGTGGACCGGCTTCGGGTCGGCCACGATCCTGACGCCCGTGCTGGCGTCGTTCCTCGACCTGCGGTCGACGATCCTGGTCGTCGCCGTGTTCCACGGTCTGGCCAACGCGCTGAAGACGGTCACGTTCCGCGACGCCGTCGCCTGGCGCGTCGTTCTGCTGTTCGGTCCCGCCGCCGTCGTCTTTTCAGTGCTGGGGGGCCTGCTCTCGGCCGTGGCGCCGGCCTCGGCGTTGAAGGTGGCGCTCGGCATTCTTCTGGTCTTCGATGCGTCGATGGGTCTGGCCGGGGCCGGGGGGGCAAAGCCGTGGCGCGCCGGCACCGTGCACGCCGGCCTGGGCGGCGCCGCGTCCGGACTGGCGGCCGGCGTCATCGGGACCGGCGGCGCCGTGCGCGCGTTCTTTCTCCATCACTTCATCGGCGGCAAGGCGCCGTATGTCGCTACCTCGGCCGCCATCGCGACGTTGATCGACGCCTCGCGCGTTCCCGTGTACCTGTCCCTTTACGATGAGGTGGACACCCGCGCCGTGTGGCCCCTGATGCTGGTGACCGCCGCCGCCGGCTTCGCCGGGGTCTACCTGGCCCGGGCCCTGCTGCCCAGGATCCGCGTGGAACGGTTCCGGAAGGTCGTGCTGGCGAGCCTGTTGCTGGCCGGGGCATGGTTCCTCATCGACGGCGCCTTCGAGTGGGCGGAAGGGGAGCCCGCCGGGCCCGCCCCCGCGGCCGTGTACATTTCGACCACGGGCTGATATATCCTTGTCAGCATCTCGGGCAGCATGAACGTATCCGGACCCTGTCCGTTTCCGAAAGGGGAGCGCGCTATGCGGGCGTGGACCAGTTTCCTGATACGCGGGTCGCTGGCGGCGTCGGTCCTGGCGGCGGCCGCCGCCGGCGTCGCACAGGACCGGCGCACCGTGTGGGACGGCGTGTTCAACGTGGAGCAGGCCGAGCGCGGACGGCTCGAGTTCGAGCTGTATTGCACCGACTGCCATCAGGACCTGACGAACGCTTCCGACAACACCGAGTTTCTGCGGAACTGGGGCGAGGACAACCTGATCAGCCTGTTCGACGTCGTCCGTGAAAGCATGCCCGACAACGATCCGGGGAGCCTCACCGATGCGGCCTACGTGGACATCCTCGCCTACCTTCTCAACGGCAACGGGTTTCCCGCGGGCGACGACGAGCTCGTGATCGCGGAGCTGCCGGCGATCCGCGTCGAGGCCGCCGACGGTCCGGGCGAAGTGCCCGACGCTTCGCTGGTGACGATTTCCGGGTGCCTGTCGGAAAGCGACGGGCGCTGGATGGTGTCGCAGGCCACCGTGCCCGCGCGCACGCGCGACCCGTCCGCCTCGTCGGACGAGGACCTTGAGGCCATGATCGACGCGCCGCTCGGGACCGGGACGTTCGAGTTGATCTACGTGTTTCCCGCGCCCCGCGACCGGGTGGGGCACCGTGTGGAGGCGAAGGGGTTCCTGATCCGGGACGCGGATCCGGACCAGATCAACACCAGCTCGGTGGCGACAATCGCCGCGGAGTGTCCGTAAACGAGACAGAGGTGTCCCATGAGTAAGCGTTTCCTTTTTCCGGCCGTCTTCCTGATGGCGGCGCTTGCGGCCTCGGCCGCGCAGCGGGGCGGCGGTCCGCCGCCCGCGCCGGAGCCCAATCCCGACGGTCCGCTCTACCGCCAGACCGGCGAGCAGTACCGCGTGTACGACTTCCCGGGCACCGGGGAGTCGATTCCGTACCGGCTCTTCGTGCCCTCCACATGGACGCCGGAAACCCGCATGCCCATCCTGGTGACGCTGCGCGCCGGCAACAGCGTGAACAACAATCACCGCGAGGACAACGACCTGGTCCGGGAAGGAGAGGAACGCGGCTACATCGTGATCTCGCCGATGGGATACCGGCCGCTCCGGCAGCCGTACTACGGCAGCCCCTATCCGATCGTGCGGCCCGGGGGACCGTCGGTTCCCGGCGACGGTTGGACCGAAGAGGAGGACCAGCGTGCGGAGCAGGACGTTCTGAACGTCATCGACCTCGTCGCCGCCGAGTACAACGCCGACACGTCCCGCGTATACATTCACGGCCAGAACCCGTCCGGGTCCGGCGCGCTGCACCTGGCGGCCACGTACCCGGAACGCTTCCGGGCCGTCATTGCCAGCTCGGCGCCGATCGTCCCCGACGACTACCCGTTCGAGAACCTCGGGGACCGGGTCGCGCTGATGGTCATCCACGGCGACCAGGACACGTCCAACCCGATCGAGGCGTCGCAGGCGCTGGCCGAGGCGGCCATCGCCGCCGGGGTCGATGCGATGTACGCCACGGTGCCGGGCGGCGTCCACCTGACCGCGTACCTGGATTTTGCCGAGGAGATCTTCGATTTCCTCGACGCGCACCCATAGAGGAGGGGCCGTGAACCGACCGCACTCGACATTCCGGACGCTCGGCGCCGCGTACATCGCCGTCGCCTTGGCGGTCGGCGGGGTCGCCGGGCCAGCGGCGACGGCCCAGCAGCTCGGGGCCCTGGCGCCGGAAAACCTGGCGCGGCCCCGGCCCGCGCCGCCGTTCGACCTGACCGGAACCTGGCAGCACGACATCGGCCAGCCCGGATCGTGGCGCTTCATCCCCGAGGAGTTCACGCTGACGCCCGAGGCCCAGGCGCACTACGACGCCGGCGAGGCGGCCCGGGCCGAGGGCCAGGTGTACCGCGACGACATCGGCCAGTGCTGGCCCGCCGGTCTGCCGCTGATCATGACGCGCGTCTGGCCGATCGCCATGATCCAGTTGCCGACGGCGATCTACATGGTCAGCCACTTCATGAACAGCCTGCGGATCGTCTACCTGGACGGCCGCGAGCACACCGATGCCGACCTGGTCGTGCCCAGCTTCAACGGTGAATCCATCGGACGCTGGGAAGGGGACACGCTGGTGGTGGACACGCGGCACTTCGTCGGCCACCACCACTGGATGGACCAGGGCGGCGCGTCGATTCCGGCCAGCGACGCGCTGCGCATCGTCGAGCGCATCCGCCTGATCGACGACGGGACGCGCCTGGAGATCGAGTACACGATGACGGACCCGAATAGCTGGGAAGGCGACTGGGTCATGACCAAGTGGTTCGACCGGCAGGACTTCACCGACATCACCGAGGTGGAGTGCTGGCCGGACCTCAACGACTACATGTTGAGCACGCGGTCGGAGTCGCAGGTCCGATAGGAATGGCAGCCATGAAACGATCGCTGTTCGCCGGATGCGCCGTTCTGCTGCTGGCCGCAACGCCGGCGGCGCGCGCGCATCATTCGCCTGTGGTCTTCGACCTCGCCTCCGAGATCACGCTGGAAGGCGTGGTCACCGGGTTCCGTTGGACGAACCCCCATGCCTGGATCGAGTTGAGCGTGACGGGCGACGGCGGCGCCGCCGAGCCCTGGGCGATCGAGATGAACGGCCCCGCGCACCTGGTGCGCGCCGGATGGACCCGGTCCACGCTGACCGTCGGCGACCGGGTGACGATCGTCGCCAACCCCTTGCGCACGGACGAGCCGGTGGGCAAGTTCGTGTCGGTCGTCCTGCCCGACGGCCGCGAGCTCAACGAGCGCACGCGGGAATAGGCGGGCGTCGGAGCTGACGACGCGCTCACGGGTTACCGCATCCAGTTCACCGAGGTCCGGCGCGAGGGGGTTTCGAACGGGTGAGATCCCGCCGCCCGTGCTCCTACCGAG
>JAJEEE010000025.1 GCA_022821145.1 Acidobacteriota bacterium | reverse complement strand
GTACGATCCCACCGGCCAGTGGATGCCGGACCCAGCCGCTGCGGCCAAAAAACGTCCCCGACGTCGAACACGGGCGGCCTGATCCCAATGGGAATCCCCCCAACGCCATCTCGACACGGGCGGAAGCCCCGATCCGCGGCCTGTGCCCCCGCTTCGCTACGCTCCGCGCGGGCACAGGCCGCTCCCCACAAATTCAACTCCTGGAGGCGTTTCCAGACAACCAGTCAACCGATAACCCAACCGGACACTTCATTTGCTACAGAAACCGGACATTTTCATTTGCTACGGACAGAACATAGGAACGGCGCGCGGCGTTCCGATTGGCCGCCGTTGGCGGCGGTTCGCTGGAATCGGCGAAGGCGCGTCCATGGAGACAATCATGAACGAACGACTCTCGACACCTCTGGTTGCCCTGATCGCGGCATTCGGCGCCGTGTCGGCGCTCGGTCAGGGACCGAACCGGGACGACGTGCCGGATACGCCGGGAACCGGAGCGTTCCCGGCTGTCAAGGGCATCGATTCCGGCTTGCCGGGCCACGTCGTCTACGCGCCGGCCGACGTGTCCGGCCTGGGGCAGACCCGGCTCGGCGTTTACGTATTCGGCAACAGCGGCTGCTCCGACGACGGCGCAAGCTCGCGACTGCACCTGCTCGAGATCGCTTCGCACGGGTATCTGGCCATTGCGCCCGGCGGCGTCTACAACGGCCCCGGAAGGACCGAACGGCCCGCGCCCGGGGCTCCCCGCGGACCCGCCGGCCCGCCGGCCACGCGCGCCGAGCAGTTGACGGCGGCGATCGACTGGGCATTCGCCGAGAACGAGCGAGAAGGCGGCCCCTACTTCGACCGCATCGATACCGCGGCGATTGCGGTTTCGGGATTCAGTTGCGGCGGCGTGCAGGCGCTGGCCGTCGCGAAGGACCCGCGCGTCCGAACGGCCGTGATCATGAACAGCGGGCTCTTCATCGACGGCCCCACCGAAATGGCCGGCATGGTCTTGGACAAGGACCTTCTGGACGATCTCCACTTCCCGACGCTGTACGTACTCGGCGGTCCTTCCGACATCGCCCACGCCAACGGCATGGACGATTTCCGACAGATCGATCATGTACCGGCGGCTGTCGCCAGCATCGACCGCGGTCACGGCGGCACCTACTGGGACCCGAACGGCGGCGCCGCGGCCCGGGTCGTGGTCGACTGGCTCGACTGGCAACTACGCGAGAACGCGGAAGCCGGGCGGACCTTTATCGGTGCGGACTGCGGCCTGTGCACGGATCCGGTGTGGACGTACGAAGTCAAGGGCTTCGACCCGCTCGATCGACGAGAGTGACCCGGGATGCGGCGATCGCTCCCAGCCGCCTAGCGGCCCGTTCGAGTGATCCGCGGACGCGTTCCCACCTGCTCGTAGACGAAACCGTCGGAAGGACGGTCCAGCCGGCGGATATACAGCCGCCGCGCTTCGCTCCGGGACGGGTTCCCGGCGACGACGATGCGATCGCCGGGCTTGAACGAGTCTTCCGTCATGCCCTCACGCGTCAGTTCCCGGCGGTTGTCCATTTCGAGCTGCCAGACCTCGGTTTCCACGCGGACGCTCAGCATCGGATGCGGATTGACGAAGCGAAACCGGTCGACGGTAGCTTCGATCGTCACCTCACGCCGCGTGTCGTAGGCCCCCGCGATGGAATGATGCGCCACGACTGGCGGGACGATGGCGGCCAGGCACGAAAGAACCGCCGCCGCAAGCTGTGTTACCGCGCGCATACGCGTATACCATTGCAAGGTGATCGATCCAGTCTAACGGCTGGGAGGTCGGAACCTGAAGGAATAGCGGGTTCCCTCAGCGCTGCGCGGGCGTCCGGGATCCGCGTCGACGACCCCGACTTCCGGCCGCTGACCCGTGCGGATTGGCGCGTAACGACTAGTCGCGTCCGGAGTCTCAAGAACCAGAGGGGTTTGTCGCATACCTCCATGGAGGGGCCATCATGAACCGTCTCGTCTCTATCGTCGTCCTGGCCGGCGTTTCCGCGGGCATGCTGTGGTCCCAGTTGGCGGTCGATGTCGCGCTGGTCGACATCGTGGCCACCGTTCTCGACGGGCGCGGGCGCTATGTGGCCGACCTCACCGCCACCGACTTTCTCGTCCATGAAGACGGTGAGCAGCAACCCATCCGCCACTTCTCGCAGTCGGAAGATCTTCCGGTCAGCGTCGGCGTGCTACTCGACACCAGCGGGAGCATGGATCGGAAGATCGAGACCGCGACCGCCGCGGTCGAGCGCTTTCTGCGCCAGATCCATCCCGACGACGAGATTTTTCTGGTCACCTTCGACAGCCGCGCGCGATTGGTCGAAGACTTCACCAATGACCGGTCCCGGCTGGCCGCGGCGCTGAGGAGAGTACGCGTGGGGGGCGGGACGGCCCTGTACGACGCTCTGGCACTCGGTCTCGAACACGTGCGGAACGGGCGCCACGACAAGAGGGCCATCCTGGTGATCAGCGATGGCGAGGACACTGGAAGCGCGACGTCGCTGGCGGGCGCCGAACGCTTCGTCCGGGAATCGGAGACGCTGGTCTATTCGCTCGGGATCGCGCCCCAAACGCCCGGAGTGACGCCAACCCCCCCGACCTTCCCCACCGGCCGGCCCACCGGAACGGTGGGGATTCCGTTTCCGGGCGGTACGCCGCCCACGTTTCCGGGAACCGGACGCGGGCCCGTCGGCATCCCGTTCCCCGGGGGCGGGGCGGGCCGGCCCAGAACGCCGCCTTCGATTCCGACAGTACCCGCCGACGTCCTGAACATGGATGTGCTGCAACTCTTCGGGGAGATCAGCGGCGGGCGGGCCTGGTTGGTGTCGGGTTGGTCGGATTCCGGCCGGGACAACCGGATCGCCGAAGCCCTCGACGTGCTGGCCGAAGAGCTGAGAAGCCAGTACACAATCGGGTATTATCCCGCCCACGCGGCCGACGACGGCCGGTGGCACACGGTCGAGATCACGACCCGGAACCCCGCCTACCGAGTGCGGCATCGGGAAGAGTATTTCGGCGGATCGGCCGTGGAGTGAACACTTCCTGCCGGCGATCGTGTTCGGTTCGGGAACGCTGCGTTCAAGCCTGACCGACCTGCCTGCTCGCAACAGCGGCGCCGGGAGAACTGCGGCGTCACGGTTCCGAGTGCTTCGGCTGAATGAGCCGTCCGGGATAGAATCCCTTCCGGGGCGGGAATCCTTATGAAGAATCCATTGCTATTCGCGGCGGCGATGCTGTTGGCCGTCCAGGCGCCGGCGCAGGACTTCGGCTTCGGTTCGGCGTGGCCGGCGCTCGATGACGCCGAACGCGCCCGGGTCATGGCCTTCGGCGATGAGTTCAAGGCGTTCATGGGCCGCGTCCGGAGCCACATGTGGTTCGTGCGCGAAGCCGTGGCGCTGGCCGAGGCCGACGGCTTCGAACCGTGGTCGTCCGACGTCGCCGCCGCCGAGTTGACCCCGGGCTCCCGGTGGTACGCCGTCAACCGCGACCGGACCATCGTGCTGTTCGTCCTCGGGCGGCAACCGGTCCCGGCCGGCCTGCGGATCATCAATACCCATATCGATTCCCCGCGTCTCGAGTTCAAGACGCGCCCCCTGAGGGAGCGGGACGGGATCGTGGTGATCGACGCCCAGGTGCACGGCGGGATCAAGAACTACCAGTGGGCGAACGTACCCTTGGCCGTCGTGGGCCGCGTCGACAAGACCGACGGCACGACGGTGTGGGTCGAAGTGGGCACGGCCCCGGACGATCCCGTCCTGCTGATCACCGACATCGCTCCGCACGTGGACGCCGACTACCGGGACCGTTCCAGCCGCGACGTCATCCGGACCGAGGAACTGGAGCCGATCATCGCCTCGATGCCGCCGTCCGGCGACGGCGAGTCCGGCGGCGCCCTGGACCGGCTGCTCGGCCTTCTGCGGGCGGAATACGGCATCGAGGGCCGGGACTTCCTGTCGGCCGACCTGCAGATCGTTCCGGCCACGGCGCCGCGGGACGTCGGCCTCGACCGCGCCCTGGTGGCCGCCTACGGGCAGGACGACCGTTCGACCGCCTACGTCAGTCTCCGCGCGCTGTTCGAACTCGGCGTCCCGGAGTACACGGCCGTCGCCTACGCGGTCAACAACGAGGAGACCGGGTCGTGGAACACCGGGGTCAATTCCGAGTGGTTCTCGACCCTGGTGTCGGAAGTGATCGCGGCGCAGTCGGGAAACTTCAGCGACCTGGACCTGCGGCGCGCGTACGCGAACACGCAGGTCCTGGTCAGCGATACCACGACCGCCCTGAACCCGTTGTTTCCCGGTCCGCAGAACGCCCAGCTGACGTCCCGGCTGGGATACGGCCTCGTGGTGAAGGAGTACGGGGCGGGCCGCGAGGCCAACTCCGAGTTCTTCGCGCATCTTCGGGGCGTCCTGGACGGCGCCGGCGTGAAGTGGCAGACATACTCCTACGACGCGGGCTACGGGGGCGGCACCATCGCGTCCTGGTTCGCCGGCCGGAACATGGACGTCATCGACGTCGGCATCGCGATCCTCAGCATGCACTCCCCCTACGAAGTGTCGTCCAAGGTGGATCTGTGGGAGCTGTACAAGGGTTTCCGGGCGTTCCTCGACCAGTAGGGCCGTGGGCCGGGGTTACAGTAGAGACGTGTCCAAGCCGCTAGACAAGCGTACGGTCCTGGTTGCCGGAGGGGCGGGCTTCATCGGCTCGAACTTCATACGGTACCTGCTCGACGCGGAGCCCGGTGTTCGCGTCGTGAACTTCGACCTGCTGACCTATGCCGGAAACGTGCGCAACAACGCGGAGGTCGAGGAAGACCCCCGCTACCGCTTCGTTCGCGGCGACATTGCCGACGATGCCGACGTGTCCGGGGTTTTCGCGGACAGCGCCATCGACGTCGTCGTCAACTTCGCGGCCGAAACCCATGTCGACCGGTCCATCGAAGACGCCGCCCCCTTCGTCCGGACGAACGTGATGGGGACCGCGTGCCTCCTGGAGCATGCGCGCCGCGCCGGCGTGTCGCGCTACGTGCAGATCTCGACCGACGAAGTGTACGGAAGCCTGGGGGAGCGCGGAGCTTTCCGCGAGGACACGCCGCTGGAACCCAACAATCCGTACGCGGCGACAAAGGCCGGCGCGGACCTGCTGGTGTTGGCCGAGGCGCGAACGCATGGCGCGCCGGCGCTGATCACGCGTTGCTCGAACAACTACGGGCCGATGCAGTTTCCCGAGAAGTTCATCCCGTTGATGGTGGCCAACGCGATGGAGGACCGGCCGGTCCCCGTTTACGGGGACGGATCGAATCGACGGGAGTGGATCTACGTGGACGACCATTCCCGGGGCGTGTGGGAAGCTGTCGACAAGGGCCGCGCCGGTGAGGTCTACAACATCGGCGGCGGACGGGAGATGGCGAACGTCGATCTGGCGCGCATGGTCCTCGACGAGTTGGGAAAGCCGGCCTCGCTCATCGAGTTCGTGACGGACCGTCCGGGCCACGATCTGCGGTACGCGATCGACTGCTCCAGGATCGAGCGGGAATGGGGATGGTCGGCGCGATGGGACTTCACGGACGGAATTCGCGCGACCGTCGAATGGTACCGGACGCATCCGGACTGGGTGCGAGAGGTTCGGGACGGGTCCTACCGCGCCTACTACGAGCGCCACTACACGCACAGGAACGCCACGCTGACGTCGTTCCGATAATGGAGGGGACCCGCAAGGTGTCCGGGACGCGCGTCGAGGGCTGCGACCTGTGCGGTTCCGGCGACGCGGCGCCGGTTCTGGAAACTCGCCGCCTCGACGGGCCCCTGGTGCGCTGCCGGCGGTGTGGGCTCCACTACATCGCACACCGGGCGTCGGACCTCGCGTTCGGCGCGGAGCGTTCCGACGACACCGCCGAACGGATTCGCGCGGCCAACGGCGCCTTCGCGGCGTTGCCCCCGGGCGAGGAACGACGCCTGAACGAACTCAACGCGCGGTGGCGCCTGGAGTGGATCGAGGATGCGGGCGCGAACCGGCTCCTCGAAGTCGGGTGCGGACGGGGCGACTTTCTGCGCGTTGCCGCGGAGCGCTTCGACGTGGCCGGCGTCGAACCCCACCCCGGACTCGCGGGCGAGGCGAGCCGGGAAGCGCGGGTGTATTGCGGACGGATCGAGGACCTGCCGAGCTCCGAGGCGTGGACGGACTTCGACGTGGCGGTCAGCTTTCACGTCCTGGAACACGTCGACTCGCCGTCGCGGTTCGTCCGCGACATCGGCCGGCGTCTCCGGCGCGGCGGCCGCCTCGTCCTGGAGACTCCCGACATCGGGTCCGCGCACTACCGGCTCTTCGGTTCCCGCTGGCGTCAGTTCATTCCCGAGCACTACTACTTCTTCGACCGGACCACGCTCGGCCGGTTGTTGGAAACCCACGGCTTCCGGGTGGTCCGGCTTCAGCATGTCGGCAAGCATGCCACGCTGGGCCTGTTTCTGAACCGGCTCGGACGCCAGGTCCCCTTCCTGCGGAGAGCCGGAGGAGTTCGGGTTCCCGGGACGATCCGCCTCAACCCGCGCGATGTGCTGCTCGCACTGGCCGTTCGCCAGCCATGAGCCGCGTCGCCGCCGTCATCGTCAACTGGAACTCCGGGGCGCGGCTCAACGCGGCGGTCCGGTCGCTCCTGGACACCTCCGATGCGGAGGTCGTCGTTGTCGACAACGCGTCCACCGACCCGTCCGTTGCCGCCGTTGACGGCGGACCCCGGCTCCGTGTCGTCCGCAACGCGTCGAATGCCGGGTTCGCGGGGGGCGTGAACCGCGGGTTCGCCGAAACCGCGACGCCCTATATCCTGATCGTGAACCCCGACGTTCGGTCGCGTCCGGGAGCGGTCGCGGCCCTGACGGGCGTGCTGGACCGGTTCCCGCGGGCGGGCGCGGTCGGAGGTTTCGTCAATCGCCGTTACCTGCCGCGGCCGCTTCCGACGCTGGGCAGCCTGGCGCGGGAGAACCTCGGGCTGGGGCCCCGCGTTCGGGAACCTCCCGTGGGCCTCGCGCGGGTGGAACAACCTTCGGCGGCTGCGCTGATGGTCCGCCGCGCGGCCTTCGAGGCCGTCGGTGGGTTCGACGAACGGTTTCACCCCGCGTGGTACGAAGATGTCGACTTCTCGACGGCGCTTGCCGCGTCGGGCTGGGAGTGCTGGTTCGAGCCGGCCGCGGCCTTCGAGCACGAGGGTGGCTACAGCGCGGACGCGCTGGGGCCGGAGCGTTTCATGGACGCCTATTACGCCAACCAGTTTCGCTATGTCCGCAAGCGTATGGGCCCGCGGAGCGTTCCTGTGCTGAAAGCCTGCCTGTTGGCGGGCGTCGCCGCCCGAAGCCTCGTCCGGCCCGGGCGGGCCGCCGGCTATTGGCGCGGGTTGCGTCGGGTGATGGCGGCATGACGCGGGTGTCGGTCCAGATCGTGACGTTCAACAGCGCCGACGTGATCGGCGCGTGCCTGGAGAGCCTCCGTCGCCAGACCCATCGCGACATGCGGATCCGGATACTCGACAACGCGTCGTCCGACGGGACGCTTGACGCGGTGCGGAGCGCCGGCCGCGACGCCGACATCGTGCCCCAGATCGCCAACACGGGATATGCGGCCGGCCACAACCGTCTGGCCGCGGAGTTCCCAGCTCCGTACGTCCTGTTCCTGAACCCCGACACGGTGCTGGATCCGCGATTCGTCGAAGAGCTGGCCGGCGCGCTGGATGCGCGTTCCGACGTCGGATCCGTGTCCGGAAAACTGCTGAGGATGGACGGACGCACCATCGATTCCACGGGCATCGTGATGACACGGAACCAGCGGCACCTGGACCGCGGCGCCGGCGAGATCGATGCCGGACAGTACGATGCGGCCGGTGAAGTGTTCGGGGCCAGCGGCGCCGCGGCGCTTTATCGTTACGGGTGTCTCGAGGACGTCCGCGTGGAAGGCATGTTCTTCGACGAGGACTTCTTCGCGTACCGGGAAGACGCCGATCTGGCCTGGCGATGCCGCCTGATGGGCTGGAAGTCGCACTACGTGCCGACGGCCCTCGCGCGCCACCGACGCCGCGTCACCCCCGAGCGGCGGTCGAGCCTTTCGCGGGCGATCAACCGCCACTCCGTGAAGAACCGTTTCCTGCTCCGGATGAACAACCTCACGCCGGGGCTCTACCGCCGGTTGTTCTGGGACGTCACCGCGCGGGACCTGGCCGTCGTCGGCTACGTGCTTCTGAAGGAGTGGTCGTCGATTCCCGGACTGTGGTACGTCTGCCGGCACTGGAGCCGGCTGCGCGCCAAGCGCCGGCGGATCCAGGCGGCGGTGCGCGTTCCCGACGACGCGATCGCAATGTGGTTCCGTTGAAGTCCTTTCCCGTACGATAATGGGCATCATGTCCGAGCGCCTGATCGGCAGCCTCGTCTACGGAGATCACCCGGAGCCGAAGAAGGCCCGGCCGTGGAAGGAGCGCCTGAAGTACCCGGTCGCCATCGGACTGGTTCTGGCCGTCATCGGCGGACTGCTGTACACGTTCATCAACTATCCCGAAGAACGGCAGGTCCGGCTGTTCCTGGAAGCGATCCTGGCCGAGCGCTACGACGAGGCTTTCGCGATGTGGGACGGCGGCGATGCCTACGACATGGATCGGTTCATGGAAGACTGGGGTCGAGACGCATACTACACCGCGGGCGCCCGCCTGCGCGTCGTCGACTCGGACAACAGCGGGGGCGCGGTCATCGTGTACGTCGCGATCCATCCGGACGACGAGACCCCGACGCCGGTGCGCGTCGACAAGGAAACGCGGCTCCTGTCGTTCTCGCCCACGAGCAAGTACATCCACGAAGCGATCTACGGACTGCCCAACTGACGGTAGAACGCCTCGATCCGCGGCACGTTCAGGTCGATGTCGTACCGCGTCCGGATTCGCTCCACGGCCCGTTCCCGCAACGTCCGGCGGACGGCCGCGTCTCCGGCCAGGCGCCGGACGGCGCCGGCCAGGGCCGCCGCGTCGTGCGGCGGCGTCAACACGCCGGCGCGGCCGTAGTCCAGGATTTCGGGCGGGCCCCCGGCATCGGTGGCGATGACGCTGACGCCCGCCGCCATGGCTTCCAGCACGACGATGCCGAAGGGCTCCTCCCAGGAAGGAAGTATCAGGATGTCGATTCGCGGCAGGAACTCCGCAGGCCGGACCCATCCCACGAACTCGACCGGCAACGCGCGCGCCTTCGTCCGAAGCGATGACTCGTAGTCGGGGCGCCCGCGGCCGGCGATGAGCAATCGGTACCCGGCGTCCAGGCGCCGCATCGCTTCGATCGCGTCGTCATGACCCTTGTGCGGCGATACCTGTCCGAGCAGCCCGATCGTCACGGGTTGGCGGAGGGGGCGGTCCTCGAAGGGCAGGTCGGAGGCCGCCACCCAGTTCGGCACGATGGTGGCGGCCCTGGGCGCGAGATGCCGTATCGACTCCAGGATCTGGCCGGTCGTGACGATCCAGCCGTCCACGCGCGAGTAGAACGGATGGCGGCGGACCGGAAAGATGAGCTGCCGCGTGAAAACCAGCTTCGGCCCGGGCAGTCCGTAGAGCGCGGCGGCGACGATCGAGTAGTCGCGGGCGACATGGGCGTGGACCACGTCGAACCGCTCGCGCCGTACGATGCGCCGGAGCCGGTATGCGGTCGGAAGGTCCAGGGCGTTGCGAAACCCGAGCGGATAGTCCGGAGCGAGAGGGCCGCCCGGGCGCCCCGCGGTCCGGACGCCGTGGCCGCGCCGCCGAAGTCTCTCGGTCAACTGGATGACATGGACCTCTCCGCCGCCGACGACATCGGCCGACGAGACCTGGAGTATGTTCATGGCCGGGGAGACCGGATGGCGGCGGCCAGTTCCCGTGGGGTCAGGGCCGCCGTTCCGACCTTCCCCACGACCACGCCGGCGGCGTAGTTGGCCATGCGGGCGGCCTCTTCCATCGTCGCTCCCGCGGCGTGCGCGATCGCGAGCGTGGCGATCACGGTGTCGCCGGCGCCGGTGACGTCGTAGACCTCTCGCGCCGCCGCGGGAATCTCGTGGATCCCCTCCGGTCCGAACAGCGCCATTCCCTCGTCGCCGCGGGTGATCAGGACGTGCGGGCACGCGAATCGCTCGAGCAGGCGCCGGCCGGCCTCCCGGAGACCGGCCGCGTCGCGGATCGCGACGCCCGAGAGCGATTCGGCCTCTCTCTGGTTGGGCGTCATCATCGCCACGGGGCCGTAGCCGCCGGCGTTTCCGGCCTTGGGGTCCAGGAAGACCGGCGCCTCTGCCCGTGCGGCGGCCGGGAGCACGGCGTCGCACAGCGCTTCTGCGACGACGCCCTTCGCGTAGTCCGAGATCACCAGCGACGCGGCGCCCGGCATGGCCTCGATCACCCGCCGGCAGACCTCGCGGAGAGCGGGTGAACCCAGCGCACGACGGTCTTCGCGGTCCGCGCGGACCACCTGTTGACCGTGCGCGAGGATTCGCGTCTTGACCGTCGTCGGGCGGCCGTCGTCGATGACGAGGCCGGAGCGAATGCCGTGGTCGTCAAGGAGGCCTCCGAGCCGCCGGCCCGCCTCGTCGCTACCGATGACGCCGATCGCGAGCGGTTGTCCACCGAGCGCCTTCACGTTCAGAGCGACGTTCGCGGCTCCCCCCGGGCTGCGGGTTTCGTCTTCGACTTCGACGACGGGGACCGGCGCTTCGGGGGAGATGCGGCGCACGCGGCCCCAGATGAACTCGTCGAGCATCAGGTCGCCGACGATCACGACCGGCGTGTCCTCGAATTCATCGAGGAGCGCGATCAGGCGGTCGGTCCTCGCCGAGGCGGCGTCCCGGCTATCCGGCGTCATCGGGGAGAATGGCGTCGACGGCGGCGGAGACCTGGTCGACGGTCACGGATTCGATGCACAACGGCGTGTCGGCGACCAGGCACCGGTAACCGGGACAGGGATTGCAGTCGTAGGGGTTCTGGACCACGCGGTGTTCCACCATCCAGGGATGCCAACGGATCGAGTCCGACGAGCCCCAGACGGCCACGGTCGGAGTACCGACGGCGGCGGCCAGGTGCATGGGTCCGGAGTCGTTGCCGACGTAGAGTCGGGCGCGCCGAATCAACTCGGCCAGCTTGGGGATGGTGAGTCCCAGAACGACGGAGCTGGCGGGAAGCCGGCGAGCCGTTTCGGCGGCAACGCCTTCTTCTCCCGGTCCGGCCGTCACCACGGGCTTCAGTCCGCTCCCGGCGAGTTGCCGTCCGATCGCGGCGAAGTTCTCCGAGGCCCACCGCTTCGTCGACATCCGGGAGCCCGGGTGGATCACCGCGTAGTCTTCGCCGGTGACATGCTGGCGGACCCACGCCGCCGCGTCCACCTGCGGCGCATAGTAGAGCGGGGGTGCGGGATCGGTCTCGACGCCCAACCGCCGGAACAGGCGCATCGTGTTCTCGACCGTGTGCCGCCGGCCGTCTTCCCGGGGGACGAGCCGGTGGTAGAGACGGGGAAACTGGCAGTCGGTGGTTCCCACGCGCGCGCCGCGCGCCGCGAGGGAATACGCGAGGCTGGTCGGGCCCCCGTGGAGATTGATGATCGCGTCGAACCGGCGCCCGAGCAGGGTCCGGATCGTCCATGCCTTGCCCCCGGCGGTCGTCAGGACCTCGTTCACGTCGGTATTTCCGTCGAAGCAGGCCGCGAACGGCGCATCGACCAGCACCGAGACCCGGAAACCGGGAAACTCCCGCTTGAGGGCGTGCAAGGGGCTCGTCAGAAGGAGAACGTCGCCCATGGATCGCAGCCGGACGAGCAGGACGCGGGCGTCGGGTTTCAGTGAGGGGAACAGGGCGTCGCCCGGCGCTTCGGTGAAGCGCGTGGCGGGATCCGGCACGGTCCGCTATTCCTCGATCCGCGCTTCGTCGACCAGCATCACCGGGATGTCGTCACGGATCGGGTAGACGCGGTGACATTCGACGCACTTCAAGCCTTCGTTGTCGTCGACCGGCGCCACCGACGCCTTGCAGAGCGGGCAGACGAGAATCTCAAGCAACTCGGCGTCCACGGCCATATCGGCCCGATGGTAACACAGGGCCCGGCGGTCGGTGCCGCGGGTTCACTCGTCGTCTTCGTCCTGCCCGGTGCGTTCGGTTCTTGCGGCTTCGATGATCTTGTCGGCCAGGTTCACCGGCACTTCGTCGTAGTGGTCGAAGGCCATGGTGTAGTTCCCGTGGCCGCCGGTCTTGGAGGTCAGGTCCGATGCGTAGGAGAGCATTTCGGCAAGCGGCGCCTGCGCCCGGATCACGCTGGTGGAGCCCTTCACTTCCATCCCCTGGACGCGTCCGCGGCGGCTGTTGAGGTCGCCCATCAGGTCGCCGGCGTACTCTTCCGGCGCCTCGATGACGACGTTCATGACCGGTTCCAGGAGCACGGGTTTCGCCTGCTCGACCGCTTTGCGGAACGCCAGGCGGCCGGCGATCTTGAAGGCCATTTCCGAGGAATCGACCGTATGGTAGGAACCGTCGTAGAGCGTGACCTTGAAGTCGACGGTCGGGAAGCCGGCGAGCATGCCCTTGGCGCGGGCTTCCTGAATCCCCTTCTCGACCGCGGGGATGTATTGCTTGGGGATCGCGCCCCCGAATATCTCGTCGACGAACTCGAAATCGCCGCCGCGCGGAAGCGGCTCGACGCGGATCTTGCAGTCCCCGAACTGCCCGTGCCCGCCGGTTTGCTTCTTGTGCCGGCCTTGGACCTCGGCCCTGCCGCGAATGGTCTCGCGGTACGGCACCTTGGGGGGGTGCAGGTGGACCTCGACGCCGTAACGTTTTTTCAACCGCGAAACCGCCACTTCGACGTGCATCTGCCCCTGGCCCGACAGCAGGAATTCCCGCGTCTGCGGTTCGCGTTCGTAGCGCAGTCCGGGATCTTCCTCGATGAGTTTCTGGATCGCCGTCGAGATCTTCTCTTCGTCGCCCCGCGACTTCGGCTCGATCGCGAACGAGATCATGGGTTCGGGCCAGACGACTTCCGGATAGACGATCGGCGACGCCTTGTCGGTGAGCGTGTCCCCGGTGCGCACGTCCTTGAACTTCGCAACCGCCGCGATGTCGCCCGCGTGGACTCGCGGGACCGTTATCGTCTCCTTCCCTCGCATCAGAATGACGTGTCCGATGCGCTCGGACGATTCCCGCCGGACGTTGTAGGGTTGGGTCTGATCGGTCAACGAACCCGAATAGATCTTCAGGAGCGAGATGCGGCCCGTGAAGGGGTCGGAGATCGTCTTGAACACGTAGGCCGAGAACGGCTCGTCGACGGCGATGCGGCGCTGCAGCGCGCCTCCGCCGGCGTCCGTCCCGGCGACGGCGCCCGCGCGCGCGGGATCGGGAGCGAAGTCGACCAACGCGTCGAGCAGCGTGGCCACGCCGATGCTCTTGACGCCGGCCGCGTACAGGACCGGAAAGATGGCCCGCCTGGCGGCCTCGTCCCGGATGCCTCGAACGAGTTCGTCGTCGGAAAGCGTACCTTCCTCGAAGTACTTCTCCATCAGCTCGTCGTTGGATTCGGCCACAAGCTCGATCAGCTTCTCGCGGTGCTCGTCCGCCGCGGCCTTGAGCTCGGCGGGAATGTCGCTCGTGGAGACGCGTCCGCTCCCGTCGAACCTGCACGCCTTCATCCGAATCAGGTCCACGACGCCTTCGAAGCGGGAGGCCGTGCCGATCGGAATCTGGATCGGCGCCGCCGTACGCCCGAACGCCTGCTGGATCGAAGCCAGCGATTCGTCGAAGGAAGAACGCTCGCGGTCCGCACGATTGACCAGGATGAAACTCGGGACGTCGAACTCCTCGGCGAACTCCCACACCTTCCGCGACTGCACCTCGACCCCCGCGGCGCAATCCACGACGACGAGGGCCGTGTCGGCGACGCGCAACGCGGTCCGGGCGTCCTGAATCATGTTGCCGAAACCGGGAGTGTCCAGCAGGTTGATCTTGTGCTTGCGCCACTCGACGAACGCCATCTTGGTCGAGATCGTCATCTTGCGTTCGATCTCTTCCTCGTCGTAGTCCGTCGGCGCGTTGCCCTCGTCAACGCTACCCAGGCGGTTCGCGGCCCCGGAAACGAACAGCGCCGAGGACACCAGCGACGTCTTGCCGGTCCCGCCGTGTCCGACGAGGGCCACGTTGCGGATGGATTCGCTGTCGTAGACGTTCACAAACAACTCCTTTGCAACGGGTCCGTCACACCGTATCGACGCGATAGGCGTCGGCTCCAGGGTCTCTAGTGCGCGGATCGCCTGTGCCGCCGGGCGGGATAAGTCCTTGAGCGTTACGGTGATCGGCCGAACGAAGCGCCTAATCTAGCACAATCGAACGTCCTTGAAAACACCGCCCCACCGCGGGTAGTCTCGGTCCGTGCCGCTTCGATTCCGCACGATAATGCTGGCCGCCGCGGTCTTGGCCGGAGCGTTCGCGCCCGAGCGGGCGCACCCTCAGGCCGGCGCCGGGACGGCGGCGAGGGAACTGCCCGGCGTCGTCCGGGAGCGCCTCGGGAACGGGCTTCGGCTCGTTCACCTGCCGGCGCCGAATTCCGGCGCAGACCCACGCGCGGAAATCGCGTTCGGGTATGTTCCGGCCGACGCCGGCGCCGGAGCGAACGCGGACGCGCTGCGGGAGCTGGTCGCGGCCTATCTTTCGGTCTCGGTGCCGGCGCGTTCGGTGGCGCTGGCCGCGCACCTCGCGGGCGGGGAGTTCGAGTTCTTCGACGCCAGGGACCGGATCGGCATGCGCATCCGGCTACCGCGCGCGGGCCTGGTCGACGTTTCCCGCGAAATCGCCCGCTACTTTGCGCACACGATCGTCAGTTTCGAAGTGCTCGAGCACGCGCGGCTCTCGATTCAGGAAACCCCGGCGGAGCCTCCGGGGCTCATCGACGAAATCCGCGGCGAGGTCGAGGCCGTGCTGTTCGACCGACCGCCGCCGCTGTTCGGCGACGCGTCCGAAGCGCCGCGGCTCCCGGAGGTCCAGACCTATTTCGACAGGTATTTCGGAACCGAACGCGCTTACGTGATCGCGTCGGAATCGTTGCCGCCCGAGGCGCGGGCCGCGCTGGGCGCCGTCGCCACCCGGGGCGCGGTCTATGAGGCCGCGGCCGAAGCCGCCGGCAGGGACGCGATCGAGTTGCGCTTTCCGTCGCGCCCGGTGGGCGGCATGATCCTGGCGACCATGGTGCCCAACCCGCGATTCGAGTCGTGGTTCAGCGCGCAGATAATCGACGCCGTGTTGCGCCGGGGGGCCGGCCCCGACGCGCGGATCGACTACCGGATCCGGCCGGGCCAATCGATGCATCGCGTCGAGTTGCCCGTGCGGATTCCGGATCATTCCGAGGACCTTCGAGACGAATGGTTGAACCGCATCCGGGAAATCGTGTCGGACTCGATGACGACGACCGAGCTCGATTCCCTGAAGGAAGAAGTGCGCGCCCGCCTGCTTCGGCGGCCGATGCTCGAATGGTTCGTGGTGCATGATCTTTGGGACGCGCTGCGGGACGGGTGGGCCATGCTGGACGGCTTGACGCCCGAGGGCCTGCGGGCCCGGGCCGTGCCTTTTCGGGACGCGCGCCGCGTGGTGGCGCTCTGGTCCCCCGCGTTCGACGAACCGGTAGCGATCGTGGAAGAACTGGCCGCCGTTCCCGACGCGGTCGCATCCGAGGCGGCCGACCCGCCGGAGCCCGTCGTCCGGCCCGCGCCCGGGCGCGTGCCCGTGCCGCCGGTGTCTGGAGGCGGCGCCGACCCGCCCCCGGTTCGTCTCGACCGGCTCGACTCCGGCGTGACACTCGCGGAAGGCGATGCGCACATGATCTTCATCGCCGGAAGCTTCACGCCGGTCCTCGACGGCGGGACCGTCATCAAGTCGGGAGCCAACGGCGTCCTCTGGGCGTTTCCCCGGGAACCGTCGGACCGGGTCTACGCGGGCCTGGACGGCGTCCGGGCGGATCGTCTCCTGGTATTCCATCCCCCGGCGGGTCTGGACGATGCCCGCGCGCGGTTCGACGCATGGGACGGCGGGGCCGCCGACGATTCGCCGCGCCCGGCCGTCGGCGAGTTCGCAACCGTGGACGTGCCCGGCCTGGTCGTCCTGAAGACCTGGCTGGAAGCCCGGCTGATCGAGGCGGGGTGGTCCGGGCGGATCGACGTGACCATCGACGGTCTCGAAGGCTCCCGTCTCCTGGTCTCGGGGGACGCGCCGCACCTGGCGGTCGTCCGTTCCTGGATCGCCGAACTGGCCGAGAACGGGCTCGAACAGGACGACTTCGAGCGCGTGCGAGCGGCCGCTACGGAACACTACCGCCGGATGCGGCGCGAGCTTCAGATCATCCTCTGGCAACGCGCTCCGGACGGGACGATCCGCTTGCCTCGAACCGTCACACTGACGCAACTGCGCGGCATCGCCGGCAGAATACCGGAATCGCTCTCGGACTGAGTCCGATCGCCGCGGCCCGAACATCTCCATTCCCGGAGTGTCCAAACAACGGCATATCGTCGATTGGTCTCGACCAGAATACGGTCCTCACGAAGATGGTCGAGGCGTTCCCGCGCGACAATCGCGCGTTGGGCAATCTCATTCGACGTAGGTGAACTCGAGGACGGCGCCGGGATTCTCCAGCTCCCGGGTGGAGTTCCGCGACGCGTCGAGCGTCCCGCCCGCGTTGTCCGTGATGATGTAGACGGCGCGCCCGTCGGGACGGATCGCCAGGTCGCGGTAGCGGTTCGTCGACTTGAACTCCTCGAACAGGCCGCCGACCACCAGGCGTCCCCTCGCGTCGAGCGGCAAGCGGTACAGGGCGCCGCGATTCAGACTGGTGACCAACAGCGAGTTCTCCCACCCGGGAACGCCGTCCGCGGCCGTGTAGATGTCCAGCCCGCCCGCGGCGATCGTGGCGCCGCCGCCGGCCTCGAAATCGTAGCCGTCGGGAACGGTGAACAGCGTCTGCATCGGGCGGACGAAGTCGGGATGAGACCACGCGGTCTCCATTTCGACGGGCACCGAGTCCGGCACGCCCGGACCGGGAGGCAGGTCGGCGCACGGAACGGGATCGGACAACGCCCACTGCTCGTACGCGTACATCCGGTCGTCGGAATAACCGGCCACCTGCGGCCACCCGTAGTTCCCGCCCGCTTCGATCAAGTTGACTTCGTCGTCGGTTCGCGGTCCGTGCTCGGCCGAGTACAGCGTTCCATCCGGGCTGAAGACCAGCCCCTGCGGATTGCGATGGCCGTACGTGAACACGTGGCTGCGCACGCCGTCGATGACGGGATTGTCCGCGGGAATGGATCCGTCCGGATCGATCCGGAGGATCTTGCCCGCGTAGTCGGACCAATCCCCGGTCGCCACCTGCTCGGCGGTCGGGGTGGCCTGGGCGCGGTTCGGGTTGCATCGGTTCGGCCCCCAGTTGCCGCCCTGGTCCCCGACTGTGAAGTACAGCTTCAGGTCCGGACCGACGGCGAGGCGGCCGCCGAGGTGGTCGTCGTGCGCCGGCAACGCCGTGACGATCTCCAGCGGCGCCGCCAGCGTGCCGGAGTCCGCGTCGTAGGTGTATCGGCGGATCGCGTTCCGGGGAACGTCGGCGGGCCCGGGGTCGGCGTCGTAGGTGTAGCCGACGTAGACGTAGTCGTTGCCGGTGCCTTGCAACAGTTCCGGATGGAGCGCGAGCCCCAGAAGGCCGTCCTGCCCGACGGCCTGGTAGACGCCGTCCACTTCCGCCGCAACCGACAGGGCGCCGTCGGCGGGATCGACCCGCACGATCCGCCGCCGCACGCGTTCGGTGATCCAGAGGCGGTCGTCGGGACCCCAGGCGACCTCCCACGGCGAGGCGAGACCGTCGACGACCACCCGAGAGCTGAATACCGGATCCGGCCCGCCGCCGAAGGGTTCCTGCGGCGGCGCGCAGCCGGCCGTCAGTGCGAGGCCCGATCCGAGGACCAGCGCCTTACCGAGACGAATCATGAACCTCCCATGTCGTTGGCGTTTCTCGATCGGCAGCTTCCGGTTTCGAACCACGCGCACCGAATGCGGCGGCGTGAAACGATGCCGTTTGCGCGCCGCCGGCTGGATAGTGGGTCATTATATCGGACCGGGAGCAGGGAGTTTGCCAGGCGAGCCGAGGCAACAGCTCGTTGCAGTCGTCGGCGTCATGTTCCGTCGGGAGAACGGCCATGCCTACGAGGTCGGAATCGAGGACTATCACAAGAGATCCCAATGGGTCGGGTCCGGCCATTCCCTCTGGAGAAATGTTGCTGGAGGCGTTCCTCAAGCCGATGGGGCTTCGGCAGGCAGAGGCCGCTCAGCGTCTGGGGATTTCTGCCAATCGTCTCAACGAGGTTGTGCGCGGCAAGCGACGCGTCACGGCGGATACGGCGGTGCGACTGTCTCGCCTCCTGAAGACGTCCCCCAGTTCTGGAAGCGGCTGCAGGCGGATTGGGATTTGCACCGACTTGCCGACCCGTATCCTCCATCCGGTTCGCCCGAGGCGGGGCTCGTCAGGCCTGTTCGTCCGCGCCGGACGCGAACGGGTTCCGAAAGGCCAGGTTCTCGATGATGTATCCGGCTTGAAAATCCTCGGTGTGCAGCGTTACGCAGGCGCCATTCAACGCGGCCCGCACGATGAGCGCGTCCCAGAAGGACACGCGATGCAGCCGATGGAGGTCGATCGCCGCGACCAAGTCTCCCGGCGCGAGCGTCACGACGTCGAAGCGCGAATACTGCACGACACGACGCTTGGCGTCTTCGCTGCGCATCCCGAGCTTCCGCGTCGCCGCCGCGACGAACTCCTGCAGTACCTGCAGGGACACGACTCCGCGGCGTTCGCGCAGCAGGCGGCGGATCACTTCCCGGGCGCGCGTCCGCTTGCCCGAATCCCTGGCATCGTCCGCGTAGATCAGGACATTCGTATCCAGAAACTCACGACCGCTCATGCAGCTCCTCGCGAGTCCAGGGACCGCCCGAGCGATAGGATTCCTCGGCCCACATGCCGTCGAGCGCGGCGACGGCCGACTCCATGTCGTCCACCCGCGTCAGTTCGTTCAGGTAGTCGCGGACCATCTGGTTCAAGCTGGTGCCCCGGGCGATGGCGATACGACGGGCTTCGCTGACGACGCGATCGTCGATGGAAAGGGTGACGTTCATTGCCACAGGTTACGTGCACACGTAATACGTGTCAATCGGAACCCGAAACCGTCCGGCGTGGGCCGCTTTCCGCGTTCCGGTCACGGCTTGGCGGATGGCAACGACCGAACGGTCCTCCGACGCGTAGGCCCGTGCTCACGGGCTTACTCGCAGACCACGCCGTCGCCGTCGGCGTCCCGCATGTATGGGTATGCGGGATGGCCGCGCCGCACGGGGACGATGCCGTGTGAGCGCGCTTCGGCGCAGGACACGCGGCCGTTGCCGTCATCGTCCCATGGCAGCACTTCGGTAACGGTTCCGGTCGCGGCCGCCCGGTCAGTCGGGGTCGCGGGCGGCTGTGGCGTTGAGGTCGAGGGCGGCAACGGCGTTTGGCCTGGGAGTGGCGCGCCGCCGTTCGGCCGCGCGTACCCTTGTCGCACAATTTCCTGGTTGACCGATGTGCCGTCCGGGAGTTGGAGCAATCCCAGGAAGCGACCGAACGCATCGACGCCGACCGCTCTCCACTCGACGGCCTGATTCTCGAACGTTGACCGCGTCCAGTCACGTGCTCGGTCGCCAGCGGCGCTTCCCAGTTCCGGAGCGTCGACGCCGCTGAAGCGCACGCGGAAGCGGCGGCAGGCGCTGGCGATGTCGGCCGTGTCGCCGTCGATTACACGGGCCACGCGGCCGTAGGCCCATTCCAACCGGGCCGGAATTCGGCCCGCGACGAATTCTTCGCGGGGATACGCTCCGCCGAACAGCGCGATCAACAGGATGACGGCCGCGACTGTGCTGGTGGCGAAGCCGGCGAGCTTGCCCACCTTCGATACCGCGTACGTCGGCGAATCCGCTTTTCGGGTCGCGGCGATCCATCGCGCCAGGCGATAAGCCGCCAGCGCAACCGCGACCGACGCCAGGACTGCCAGCGCGATGCCGGTGAGCGTGACCGACGGAAGCAACGGCGCGGTCCGCTGTTCGAGCGACAGCCAGTCGACGACGCGCCCTTGCTGGCCGGAATAGAACAGCATCGTCGGCACGAGGAAGAAACCCATCAGTTGCGCTCGGCGCACCTTGAAGACCAGGGGAACCAGTCCGACGACCGTCGCGCATACGAGGATCGCCAGGCCGCCCAGGCCCAGCAACAGCAGCGTGAGCGCGGCCAGGAACGCCACGACGCCCCAGTTGAGGCCGAGCTCGTCGGTTTTGCCGACCCACCGGGCGATGGATGCGCCCATCCGCCACAGCATCACCGCGGCGATCACGCCGGCCACGACCATGAAGAGCGAGATCAGGAGCAGGTCGGACGGGGCGACGATTCCGCCGAGAATCTGCTCGACGGCGATGGATGCGCCGCTGCGGCTCCTTCCTATCAGGTACAGCGCAGCGATGGCGAACAGGGCCTCCGCCGTGTTGAGCGATGACGTCGTCACCAGGTAGGCGCGGCTCTGTTTGTCGCGACTTACGCGGCGTCCGAACCAGCGTTCCAGCAGCAGGAGCAAAGTTGCGGCGTTCGCGGCGCCGAGTCCGGGGAGCAGGCCGACCACCAGGCCGGCGAACCCGCCCCGCACGCCGGGTCCGGCGACTGCGTCGACCGTTGGATTGGGCGACTCCTTGGAGAGTGGCGGGCTTCCGGACGGCGGGCCGGCGGTGGCGATGGCGAAGACCAGCCCGGCCACCCCGAACAATCCGGCCAACGCCGGGAAGAGAGCGTTGATCGGGGCGTCCGATCCGCCGGCGACGAGCGGCGTTCCGAAAACCGCCACACCGAGCAGTCCGCTGGCCAGGAATACGACCAGCGACCAGCCGCGCGGCGAATCGCTCAGGATCAGGACGGCGGAGACGGCGAGCAGGATCCAGAACATCCATGGGCTTATGCCGTCCTCGAAGGCGCCGATCACGTTGCCGAACGTCAGGAGCGCGACAACCAGGACGACGCCGATGATCAGACCGACCGCGCTGCCCGCTACCGAAAGGCGAATGGCCAGGTTGCCGTGTCCCTGCTTCACGAGCTCGTGCCCGGGAAGCAGCGCGAACGTTTCGTCGCCCGGAATGCCGAGGAACAGGCCGGGCACCACGTCGAAGAACGTGTGGGATATCGCCAGCGCGCACGTGAAGGCGAGCAGCGCCGAGTACTCGATGCCGAGGGAAGCGCAACTCGCGCTGCTGGCCAGCAACAGCGCGGTCACCGTGTTGACGTGGATGCCCGGCACCAGGCCGGTGACGATGCCGGTGAGCGCGCCCAGGAGCGAGGCGGCAATCACCATGCGCCGATCGCGAACACCCGCTGGACGTTGAGTGACGGCGCGTCCTGGAACGTGTCCACCTCCGCCGTCACCATGAACGGATCGTCCGACAGGAGCCGATCGACTTCGCAGGCCGTCTGCTCGCCTTCGAACATGATTCCCGCCACCATCGCGCGCGCGGCGGTTCGGTCTTCCGCGTCGGCAAGCGTCAGCCGCACGTGTTCCATGCCGGCTTGGCTCTCGAAGTACTCCGCTTCGACGGCGATCACCGGGCCGACAAGAAGCGCGGCGCCGCCGCGGGCTGCCGCCTGGGCCACGGACACCGGATCCCCGGGCCGTTCGGTCAATTCCACGTGCGCGGCCGAAAGCGGGCGGAGCTGCGGCTGGCCGGAGTACATCCCCAGGTTACCGGTGACGCGCACCGTCTCGCCGCGCTCCGGTTTCACCGGGAGGCAGCCGAGCGACGGAAATACGGGAACGTCGAGGTAGATGTCCTCCGCCGGATCGTACACTTCCATGAACACGATTCCCTGCCGCGACGTTCCAACCGAGTTGACGCGTCCTTCGAACTGGAACGTCGCGCCGGAATGGCGCGGGTCGACGATGTGCGCCGCCGTCAGAGCCGGCAGCGCGTCGAGCGAGTCGGAGTAGACGTACCGGCGGTTCGCGACGAACAGCACGGCCAGTGCTCCGAACGCCACGACGATGACAAGGTATCGGTATCTTGGACCCATGGCACGATCGCACTCCCGCAGCCGCTCGATACGCGAGAGAACGCCAACAGCATCAGTTAGTCGCGCGATTCCCGGAAGTTACGCACAAAACGCGACTTTTTTCCACCAGAACGCGAATCCCGCCATCGTCGCTCCCCGGCCGGACGGGGGCATTCGAGACGGTCGGCCCGGACCTATCGAATCGGCCGCCCAGCCCGCCGCACGCAGAGTTCGGACCGCCTCTTTCCAGGCGCCGGGCGAGGAAGCTGCCCCGATGTCCCGTGTGGAAACGCATTCCGGTGACAAAACCGTCCATAATGTCCACGTCATGCCGGAGGGCCGAGACCACGGATCGAAGAATCTTGGCGCGGTCCGAACACGTGAGAACGACGCAATATTTTGACGAACAAGTCTTGCGCAAGCGCCCCTGTCTTCACAGGGATCGGTGCTTCGCGGTCACAGCGGATCCACTTCGTCGCGAGGAGCAAGAGGACGGTCGTTTTCGTTTCCGGGGCGAGGTCGAAACGGCCCGGAGACGATACGGTCCGGGTTCTGCGCGTCGTGACGCTTGCCGATGGGAAAACGGTCCATAATGCTTTCTTTGACAGGGGATTCAGGAAGGACGCGTCATGAAGCTCCACTACTATCCTGAAACGGACAGCCTCTATATCGAATTGAGACCCGGCGCGGGCGCCACGACGCATGAAGTCTCCGACGGGCTCAACGTCGATCTTGACGCGGACGGCAAAGTGGTTGGTTTCGATATCGATCAGGCGTCACAGCAACTCGACCTTGGCGCGCTTGAGGCCGAAGCACTGCCATTGCGATCCCTCCGGGCCGAGTGATCGGCGCTGCGACTCGACGGCGTACCCGCCAGGATTCGGTGGCGCCCGTCGTGTTCGTGAGTCCCTCGACCCAGCGAGTGATGCGCAGGTACCGGACTCCTCGGGTTCGCGGGATCATTCGCTTGATTTGCAATCCAGTGGACTGCCATGACTGACAACCCCAGACGGCAGATCGTGCAACAGGTGATCGCCGACGTCGGGGGCGCGTTCGTCGCCGGCCTCGGGTACATCGGCGACCGGCTGGGGTTGTTCAAGGCGCTGGCCCGGGACGGCGCCGCCAGCAGCTCCGACCTGGCGGGGAGGCTGGGACTCGACGAGCGCTACGTCCGGGAATGGCTCAAGGCCATGGTCAGCGCCGGTTACGTGGAGTGCGACCTGGACGCCGGGACGTATTTCATGACGAGGGACCAGAAGGCCGTCCTGGCCGAGGAGGATTCCCCGGTCTTTGCCGCGGGCGCGTTCCAGTTCGCTTTGCCCTCGCTGGGGTTGACCGAGCGGCTCATCGAGTGTTTTCGGAACGGGGGCGGCATCGCCTTCGACGACCTCGGCGAGGAGATACCCGAATCGATCGACCGGATGCACCGGGCGTGGTTCGAGCACCAGTTGACGGCGTCATGGCTGCCGGCCGCGCCCGGCATGGTCCAGCGACTCGAATCGGGGATCCGTGTCCTGGACGTCGGGTGCGGGCTCGGCCGGGCCAGCATCGCCATCGGTCAGGCATATACGAGATCCTCGGTCGTGGGGATCGATCCCCACGGCCCGAGCATCGCCAAGGCGTGCGGGCTCCTGGCCGAGGCCGGGACCGCCAACGTGCGTTTCCGTGAAACGGACCTCGAGTCCCTGCCGGCGTCCGAGAAGTTCGACCTGGTCCTGGCCATCGACTGCATTCATGACATGAACGACCCGATCGGCGTTCTCGCCGGAATCCGGACGCGTCTCGACGACGAGGGGGCGGTTTTCTGGTCGGAGCCCGCCGGGTCGCACGATCCCGCCGAGAACCGGAACGCGCCCGGCCGGATGCGTTCCGCGTTGAGTCCGTACCATTGCCTGACCGTATCGCTGGCCGAGGGCGGCGCCGGACTGGGCACGATCATCGGCGAAGCCGGCGCGCGCCGCCTTGCCGCGGAGGCCGGCTTCGGTCGCTTCGAGAAGCTCGACGTCGCAAGCGCCATGCAGCAGTTCTTCCTGGTGTATAAGTGACCCATGGCGGGCGGTGACAGGCCCCGCCGGCGGACCCGCGGCCGCGGGGGAGCCGGGGGGGCCGGCGGGTGGATCGCGGTCGATACCGGCGGCACCTTCACCGATTTCGTCCGCATCCGCGACGGCGCGGTCGAGGTCGTCAAGGAGCTTTCCACGCCGCGCGCTCCCGAAGACGCCATTCTCAAGGGCCTGGAACGGCTGGGGGGCGGCGGTGACGTCATTCACGGGTCGACCGTCGCGACCAACGCGCTGCTGGAGCGCAAGGGGGCGCGGACCGCGCTGGTGACGACGGCGGGTTTCGAGGACGTCCTGGTTATCGGCCGGCAGACGCGGCGGGACCTCTACGACGTCTTCACCACGCGGCCCGAGCCGCTGGTGTCCGATGACTGCCGCATCGGCGTGCGCCAACGGACGCTGTGGGACGGCACGCGCGAAGTCGCGCTCGACGCGGACGCGCTGGGCGCGTTGGCGAGCCGCGTCGAGGCGCTCGGGGTCGATTCGGTGGCCGTATCGTTCCTGTTCTCGTTCGCCGACCCGACGGACGAGGAACGCGTCGGTGCTCTGCTCGCCGGGCGTGGCGTGCCCGTGTCGCTGTCCTCGGCGATCCTGCCCGAGTACCGCGAGTACGAACGCACTTCGACGACGGTGATCAACGCCTACCTGGCCCCGGTGATGTCGCGCTATCTCGGTCGGTTGGCGGCGACGCTCGGTTCCCGGCAACTTCGTGTGATGCAATCGAACGGCGGCGCGGTGCGAGCCGCGACAGCGGCGAAAGCGCCGGTCCACACGATTCTGTCCGGGCCGGCCGGTGGCGTGGTCGGCGCCTTCGCCGCGGGCGAGCAGGCGGGGTACTCGCGGCTGATCACCTTCGACATGGGGGGCACGTCGACCGACGTCGCGCTACTGGACGGACAGATCCGCGTTACGCGCGAGAACGAGATCGACGGGATGCCGATCGGCGTGCCGATGATGGACATGCACACGGTCGGCGCCGGCGGCGGATCGATCGCGTCGGCGGACGCCGGGGGCGCGCTGAAGGTGGGGCCCGAGAGCGCCGGGGCCGATCCGGGTCCGATCTGCTACGGCGCCGGCGCCGAGTTCACGGTCACCGACGCCAACGTGGTTCTCGGGCGGTTGCTGCCCCGCTTCTTCCTGGGCGGCGGCATGGCGCTGGACGCGGGCCGCATCGTGGGCGCCCTTCGACGCCTGCGTTGGACACGGGGCTGGCCGAGTACACAGCGCTTGGCCCAGGGCGTGATCGACGTCGTCAACAACAACATGGAGCAGGCGATCCGGCTGATTTCGGTCGAACGCGGACACGACGCGCGGGACTTCTCGCTGGTGACCTTCGGCGGCGCCGGCGGTCTTCACGCGGCGACGCTGGCCGCCGGACTGGGAATCCCGCGCGTGATCGTCCCGCCGCATCCCGGCGTGCTCTCGGCCCTGGGTCTCCTTCTGGCCGACGCCCGGAAAGACTATTCCCGGTCGATGGTCGGAAAGCCGGCCACCGCCTCGCTCATCCGCCGCACGCTGGCGGCGCTCCATGCCCAGGGCGTTCGCGAGTTGAAGGACGAAGGGTTTCGCCGGTCGGCCATCGCGGCCATGGACTTCGTCGACGTCCGCTACGTGGGACAGTCCTACGAGTTGACCGTTCCGTACGGGCGCGATTGGGAGGCGGCCTTTCACCGCGCGCACGAGCTGCGCTACGGGCATTCGGATGCCGAGCGCGCGGTCGAAGTCGTCAACGCGCGAACCGCGCTCGTGGGCAGGACGCCCAAGCCGGCGGTGGAGCGCATCCCCCGGACGCGGCGGCCGGCGCGGCCGCTCGCTCGCTCGCGCGTTTGGGTCAACGGCCGGTGGCGTTCCGCCGGCGTCTACGACCGGCGCGACCTCGCGCGGGGTCACGTCGTCCAGGGTCCGGCGGTCATCGGTGAGTACAGCTCCACCACGTTCGTGCCGCCCGAATTCAGATGCGACGTCGATTCCGTGGGGAACCTGATCTTGACGAGGACGCGGTGAGTTTCGACCCGGTCAAGCTCGAGATCTACAAGAGCCTGTTCCATTCCATCGCCGAGGAGATGGGGGCCACGCTGAGGCGGACGGCGTATTCCCCGAACATCAAGGAGCGCCGGGACTACTCCACCGCCATCTTCGACGGCCAGGGCCGGATGGTGGCCCAGGGCGACCACATGCCGGTCCACCTGGGCTCGATGCCGCTGTCGGTCGCTTCCGCCATCCGGAATCGTACGATCGACCCCGGGGACATGATCGTCCTCAACGACCCCTACCGGGGCGGGACGCACCTGCCCGACATCACGCTCGTCTCGGGTGTCTTCGGCAAGCAGGAACGGCTCTTCTTCGTCGCGTCGCGCGCGCACCACTCCGATGTCGGCGGGATGACGCCGGGTTCCATGCCGCTGGCCGAGGAAATCTACCAGGAAGGCCTGCGGATTCCGCCGGTCAAGCTCATCGAGAAAGGCGAGATCAATCGCGACGTCTGGGACCTGGTGCTGGCCAACGTCCGGACGCCCGAGGAACGCGACGGCGATCTGGCGGCAATGCTCGCGGCGAACCGCACCGGCGAACGCCGACTGCTGGAGATCGTCGGCAAGTACGGGCTGAAGGAGGTCCGGGGCTACATCGACGAGCTGCTGGACTATACCGAACGCATGACGCGGCACGTCATCCGGCAGATTCCCGACGGCGTCTACCAGGCCGAGGACGTGCTGGACGGCGACGGCCTCGTCGACGCGCCGGTGCGCATCCACGCCCGGATCACGGTTCGCGGGTCGCGCGCCCGGATCGACTTCTCGAAGTCCGACCTCCAGGTGGGGGGCAGCGTCAACGCGGTGTACGCCATTACCGCGTCGGTCGTCTTCTACGTGTTCCGGACGTTGGTCGGCGTCTCGATTCCCTCGACGGAAGGCGGGATGCGCCCGCTCGAGGTCATCGCGCCGGAGGGGACGGTCGTCAACGCGCGGCCGCCGGCCGCGGTCTGTGGCGGGAACGTCGAGACCGCGCAGCGGATCGTCGACGTTCTGTACCGGTGCCTCGCTCCGGCGCTGCCGGACCGCATTCCCGCGGCGAGCCAGGGAACCATGAACAACGTCACGTTCGGGGGCGTGGACCCGAGAAACGGCAAGCCGTTCGCCTACTACGAGACGATCGCCGGCGGCATGGGGGCGCGTCCCGGCCTGGACGGCGTGTCGGGCGTGCACACGCACATGACCAATTCCATGAACACGCCGGTCGAGGCGATCGAGTTGGCCTATCCCGTTCGCGTCGAGCGCTACCGGTTGCGCCGCGGTTCCGGCGGCGCGGGGCGCAATGCCGGCGGCGACGGGATCGAGCGCGAGATTCGTTTCCTGACGCCGGCGCGGGTGACGCTGCTGTCGGAACGCCGGCGTTTCGCGCCGTACGGCCTGAGGGGTGGGCGTCCCGGGGAACCGGGCCGCAACCGGATCATCAAGGCCGATGGCTCGGCGCGCGATTTGGATTCCAAGTTCGAGACGGCGATGGAGCCGGGCGACGTGCTGTCGATCGAAACGCCGGGGGGCGGAGGTTGGGGGCGGGCGCGCCGAAAGGGCGTTCGAAAACAGCGATGAAGTTCTTCAAGCTCAGCGTCACGCGGTTGTTCGTTCTGGGTGTCGTGCTCGCGGCGGCCATCGCGGCCGGATACTTCCTGGTGCCCGACCTGCTGGTCGGCGCGGCGGGTCTGCTCGTCAGCGACGACGAGCCCTTCGCGGCGGACGCGGTGGTCGTTCTGGCGGGAGGCGGGCCCGAGCGTTCGCAAGAGGCGGCCGAGATCTATCGAGACGGATTGGCCGCGAACGTGGTTCTGACGACGCGGCGGCCGACCGGCGGTTACCCGGAGTTGGCACGGGCGGGGATCGACCTCGCGCCGCCATACGAGAACGACATGCGGATTCTCGTGGGCCTCGGCGTGCCGGGCGCGTCGATCATGACGCTGGAGACGGACGCCGCCGAGACGCTGGCCGAGCTCGGGCATGTCCGGCAGCTCGCCGCCGAGGCGGGCTGGGACCGGCTCATCGTGGTTACCTCCAACTACCGCACCCGGCGAACCGGTCTGATCGCGCGATACGTCTTCGATGCGGATTGGCAGGTGGCCGTCGTCGGATCGCGCTACGACCGGTTCCGTCCGGACGGCTGGTGGCGCAACGCCGCCGACGCCCGCGCCTTCCTGATCGAGTTCCAGGCGTGGCTCTTCTACGAGATGCACCTGAGGCCGCGGCTGTGGTTCCGCTGATGAGGCGGACGGTCCATCCAGGGGGCTTGATGTGACGTTATGACCGATCGGGCACAGGCGCTCCTTCGCGAGGCCTTGACGCTGTCGCCCGACGAACGCGCCGACGTGGCGGCGGAGTTGCTGGCGAGCCTCGACGACTCGGTCGCACAGGACCCCGCGGTTGTCCAATCGGCTTGGGAAAAGGAGATCGAACGGCGAGAGCGTCGCGTTCTTGCGGGTCAATCCCCAAGCGAGCCGTGGAAACACGTGCGTGATCGGATCTCCCGCCGTCCGACTCGGCGGTGACGCCGGACGTTCGACCGAGCCGGGGTCCCCGCGGTCCTGGAATCCGCCTCTCGCCGGTACGCGCGGCGCTGGATTCTTCCGACCGAACGGAAGTGTTATTCCCCTGTCGTCAGGATCAGGGATTCTCCCAACGCTTCCAACTCCGCCAGGTACCGCTCCGCCGGCGGAGCTTCGATCCACCGGACCACCTCCCAACTCGGGCGTGTGGCCGAGCACAGCACGCGGGCGAGGTCGGGGGCGAACAGGCCGGCCGCCTTGCTGGCGGCGTTCTCGAGGGCCTCGGTCAGGCTGAGACCTTTCCGGGTGCAGAATCCCCAGACGTCGGCCAGGTCCTTCGGTTCCTCGCGGTCGATGATGGCCGTGACCTTATTGGCGAGAATGTTCTCGGCCGTGTCCACGCGCCCCAGTACGGGATCGTCCCGAACGACGCCGACCCGGCTTGGGACGTCGTTCACCATTTCGATTTTCATGGGAACGTTGCCCGGCCGTGCGACCGTGCAACGAACGAACCGTTCATCCCGTCGCAGAACCGTGATTTCCCAGCCGGGCGATCGGAGAGCGTGAACGATGCGATCCGACCACAAGGAGAAACGTTCGTCGTCGTTGACGAACAGGTCCAGGTCGTCGGAGAAGCGATGGTTCAGATAACCCCTTGACGCCGCGGTTCCTCCGGTCAGATAGAAACCGGTTCCCGCGTCGCCGATTACCCGGAGCACATCGTCCTGGAAGGGGTACAGCTCATCGAGGAAGAAGCCGCGGTCCATGACGCTACAGCAGCTCGGGATGCTTCTCCTGGAGCCACCGCGTGAGGAAGTCGAAGCCGCGCCTGCAACTCTTGGACCGGACGTGCCGGCGCCATTCGGGCCAGCCTTCCACGATCCCACGATAGCCGAGAAGACGGACGACCTCCCGGTAGGGTGCATGTTCGATCAAACGAACGGCCGCCCAGCAGCGATCGAGTCCGTCGATGCGCAACTCGCCGCTGAGCAGCTCGCGAAAACGAGCCTCGTCGATATCGTAGTCCCAGACATAGGGGAGCCGCGACGCGCTCATCCTTCGATGTTAATACAGGTCGACAGCGCCCGACGTGTTCTCAAACGGACTGGACTGTCGTGAGCGAGCCCACGCCCTCAGTCCTTGCTCTCGGAATCCGGCGGAGTCGTCAACTCGGCCGCCTGGATCGTTCGCGTCTCGAGGTCGACCGGCTTGATCTCGTCGATGGACGAGCTGACCGGGACCGCGCCCATGGTTTCGAATTTCCGGGCCGCGGGCAGCACGCGGCCCTCCAATGAACCCACGCTGCTGTTGTAGCGGTCGACGGCCTGCCTCAGGGACCGCCCCAGTTGATCGATGTGTCCGCCAAACGTGCGGATCCTCTCGTACAGGTCCTGGGCGAGCCCCGCGACCGCCTGCGCGTTCTTGGCCAGCGTTTCCTGTTGCCATCCGTAGGCGATGGCCTTCACCAGAGCGATCAATGTCGTCGGCGTGCTGATCAGGACCTTTTGCTGCAAGGCCAGTTCGAAAAGGCCCGGGTCGCTGTCGATGGCCGCGGCGTAGAACGCTTCGCCGGGGAGGAACATGACGACGAAGTCGGGCGTCTCGGGCAGCGCCTTCCAGTATTCCTTGGAGCCGAGCGAGCGCGCGTGCTCGCGGACGTGGCGCGCATGATCGGCCATGTGCCGTTCGCGGTCGCCGTCGTCGGTCGTGTCGACGGCGGAGAGATAAGCTTCCAGCGGCGTCTTCGCGTCGACGATGACGGACTTGCCGCCGGGCAGGCGGACGATGACGTCGGGCCGCAGCCGGCCGTCTTCGCCCTGGACAGTGTGCTCCTCCAGGAAGTCCACGTGCTCGGTCATGCCCGCCATCTCGAGCACGTTGCGCAACTGGTACTCGCCCCACCGGCCGCGCGTCTTGGGCTGACGAAGCGCCTGCACCAGACGGCTGGTTTCCGACCGCAGACCGGTCTGTCCTTCCGCCAGGTTCCTCACCTGCTCGGTAATGGCGCGGTAGGCGCCCTCGCGGGTCTTCTCGATCTCGCCCACCTTGTGCTCGAACTTGGCCAGGTTTTCGCCGATCGGTTTCACCAGCGCTTCGATGGCCTTCCGGCGCTCGTCCAGGTCCTTGTCCGCCTCGATCTGGTGCTTGTCGAACCGCTCCGTAACCAGCTTCAGAAAGCTCTCGCTGTTCTTGCCGAGCGCCTCGGACGCGAGGACGGTGAACTTCCGTTCGATTTCGGCGCCCATCTTCTCGAGCTCTTCGACGCGGGCCGCGTGACTCTTCCTTTCCGTTTCGAGCATCGAGGCGGCTTCCGCGATCCGACGGTCGGCCGCTTCAAGTCGTTCCCGCAGCTCCGCGATCGTTCGCTCCAGCTCCGGCACGCGTTCGGCGGTGACGGCGGCCGCGGCCTTTTCGACGGCCATCGACTCGCGCGCCTTCCGTGCCGGCGTGACCAGGGCGAAATACACAACCGCGGCGCCGGCCAGGGCGGCGAACGCGAGCCAGACGATCGACAGTTCCATGCTCATGTATTCGCGTCGAACAGGGTCTTAACGTATCAACTTTCGGTTCGGGTGCTCATAAGTCTACTTTGCCCGGTCTCATCCTGCATTTGCGGGAATCCGAACGGCCTGCGGTTGGCCGTGCCCAGCGGGATCTCGTTCCGCTCGGGGCCGGCGCCCGGGGGCGCCGGGTCACGCGTGAGTGGGCTCGTCCGTCGAGAATTCCCGGACGCGCGTGGAGTCACTGCTCCGAAGGCCGATAACGCGGTTCACTTCGATCGTCTCGTTTTCCGGCAGCGGCGTCTCGTCTTCGGATTCGCCCATCCGCGCCACGCTGGCGAGCGATTTCAGTTTCTTGCTTCCGGCAACAGCCGCGGCGTCCCCTCCGTACCATTCGAACCAGGGAAGACCAGCGTCGGTGTAGCGCCTGGCCGTTGGTGGGACCGTCGGCGGCCGTTCGCCGGTGATGGCCATCCATTGCGTGGAATTGGCGATCGTGACGAAGCAGCGGCTCGAACGGCGTTGGTCCCAGACACCCAGGCCGTAGGGGTCGTCATACACTTCCTGCCGCATCCGTCCGCCCGGCGCCAACCCCATTTCGCAAGGCGCCATGCAAGCCACCACGCCAGGCGGCATTTTTGCGTATCGCACTCGGGTTTCACGAGCCGCCAACTCCCGGTATCGCTCCCTCTTCATTGGATAGACGGCGATCTGAATGCCGCCGTGCCGTGCTGCGCCAGTCAGTTGTTCCTCGACCGTGTAGCCCTTGCCCAAGCGCATTGCGACGAACTGGCGAATGACGCCTTTCTCGACGCAATACCCGTCGAGCCACGGCTGTTCGGGCAGCGTGACATAGTCCTGAGGATCGTCGTTCAAGTGATTGACCCACGTGTCGCCGGTGATCGCGCAGACCTTTCCGGACGCGATCTTGACCGCGAACGGATACGAGGGAAAACCGGAATTCGCCTCGAATTCGATCCACATGGCTTCCGCCTGGTGCATGGGCGCGATCACGCCGCCCCGGCGTTGCCAATTCTCGGGCAACCGGCGCGCGTAGTCGTCGAGTTGCCGCAACGGAAGTGGTCCCAATCCCGGGGGCAGCGGATAGTCCGTGTCGTCGTCGGGGATGCGCAACGTGCGCTGGAACTCGATCACGCAGCGTGCATTCTCGTGCACTTCGGGGAAGCGGAAAACCAGCCTGTCGTCTTCGAGTGTGATCATACGTCGGTTTCTCCTTGTCGGTTCGTCCTCACCAGTCACCGTCCCGCACTTCGCGCACAACGCGGAGGATCGCGTCGTCGGGCGCGGCCTTTAGTTGCCGGATCAAGTCCGCGAACAACCGCGGCCGCTTGCGGACAATTTCCTGAAGATCGCTCGACACCTTGCCCGCCATGGCGAGAAACACGTCCGGATCTTCACCGAGTTCTCGCGCCAGCCGGATCGTCGTCGCCTCGGAAGGCGGGGCGACGTCGCCCCGTTCGATCTTGCTCAGATAGGCCGGCTCGATCCCGACGCGCTGGGCGACTTGGCGCAGGGAGAAGCGCCTGTCCTCCAGGTGCATGCGTTCGCGCCGGTTTCGGACGACGGCGCCAAAATGTGTCATGTGTCCTATTTAGTACACACTCGGATCATTGTCAAGATGCGGTCGCGGGAAGGCGGCGGTTGGCCCCGTGCGCGACCGAACGCTTTGTCGTGCAACCGTTGCCGTGGCCCGTGTTTCTTGATCCTCCGAACGACTTTCCGGTATCGTTGTCTCGTTGACCATGTTGGACATCCGGCACAGCCGAGCTGTTGCGGGGTTGCTGCTTCCCGCGGTTCTGACGTTCGCCGTCCAGTCGGCCCTCGAGGTGATGCACCCGATCGAGGAGGACGTCGACGCCGGGCATGTCCACGCCGAGAGCTTGGAGGGCCCGGTTGTTCACGACCGCGATGGGTCCGGTTTCGGCGAACACGACCATCACTACTGCGCGCACGCGAACGCGATCGCGTACGTCCAGGCGCCGGCCGCCGGATTCCAGCGCGTCAACGCGTCCGGGTCCGTCTACATCGAGTCCCGCTCGATCCTGGTTCGGCCCTTCCTCTCCGTCCACGAGCGCGGCCCCCCGCTCCTCTGATCACAGGTTCCGCTTCCTTTCGAGTCCGGACGAAGGCGCCGGACGGGCATGCATCTGTTATCGGAGGTTTCGATGAAACGTACGGCTCTACTATCTGCAAGTCTTCTTTTTTGTATGGCTTTTGCCTTGGGCGCCGCCGCCCAGGACACGGGCGTGATCGAAGGCACGGTCACACTGCCCACGGGCGATCCCGCCCATCGCACGAGCGTTTTGATCGCCGAACTCGGACGGCTCGTCGAGACCGAGGACGACGGGACGTACCGGATCGATCAACTGCCCACGGGAACCTACGACGTCCTGGCGTACCAGTCGATGCTGTCCACGGAAGTTCTTGGAGTGGAGGTCCGAGCGGGTGAGTCGCAAACCGTGGACGTCGAGCTTCGGATCACGCCCCTGAGGCAGGAGATCACGGTCACGGCGCGCGGCCGTCAGGAGACCACTTTCCAGGCGGTTCCCGCCGTCACGAGTCTGGACTCGTTCGACCTTTCCGAGTCGATGGCGCCGTCGCTCGGCGAAGTTCTCGACGGGCAGCTCGGCATCGCGAAACGCGCCTTCGGCGTGGGGAGCGCGCGACCGGTGGTTCGCGGGTTCGACGGCGATCGCGTGCTCATCATGCAGGACGGCATCAGTGTCGGATCGCTCGGCTCGCAGTCGGCGGATCACGGCGAGCCGATCGATGCCGCCAGCGTCGAACGCATCGAGGTGGTCAAGGGTCCGGCGACGCTGCTTTACGGGAGCAACGCGATCGGCGGAGTCGTGAACGCGGTCAGCAATCACCAGCAGGTTCACGACCAGCCGCACCAGGGATGGCGCGGCCAGGTGTCGTCCGCCTTCGGTTCGGCGAACGCGCAGGCTGGAGGCAGCATCAACGCCGAGTACGGGGCGGGCTCCTGGATGGTCTGGGTCGGCGCGGGCGGGCAGCGGACGCGAGACTACATCACGCCCGACGGGCCGGTGATCAACTCGAAGAGCCGCATCAGCAACGGGTCCATCGGTTTCGGGTGGTTCGGTTCGAGCGCCTATGCCAGCGTCGACTACAAGGCGAACGAGGGACGAAGCGGCATTCCATTCGCCACGGAGTTTCACGGGCACCACGAGGAGGAGGGTGAGGACCACGACGAGGAGGGTGAGGACGACGACGAGGGCGAGGATCACGACGAAGGGGAAGAAGAGGAAGAGGAGGATCACGACGAAGGCGAGGAAGGGGAAGAAGAGGATCACGAGGACGAAGAGGGCCACGAGGAAGAGGAGGAGCTGGAGGACGTCGAAATCGCGATGCGGCGTCACAACGTCCGTTTCACCTTTGGCTTGCGCGACCTCGGTTCGACGATCGAGGAGTTCGATCTCACCCTCAACTACTCGGACTGGAACCACGACGAGATCGAGATCTTCGAGGGGAACGAGCAGGCCATCGGCACGACCTTCGAGAACCAGCAGTTCGGTTACCGCGGAGTGTTCACGCAGGCCCGCCGCGGCGTCCTGGCGGGTAGCTTCGGTTTCGAGGGGAGGACTCGCGACTACATGGCGGCCGGGGAGGAGGCGCTGTCACCGCCGGTCGATCAGGACGTGTTCGCGGTGTTCACTGTACAGGAGATCGACGCGGAGCGCGCCCGGTTCCAGATCGGGGGCCGCGTGGAAACCACCGGCTACACGCCTCGGGCGGCGGCCGGATTCCGCGAACGGCGTTTTTCCGGGTTCTCCGGTGGCGTCGGAGCGCGTTTCGACCTCTGGGACGGCGGCGCGTTCGTCGCGAACTACACGAACTCGTACCGCGCGCCCGCTCTCGAGGAGCTTTACAACTTCGGACCGCACGTCGGCACGCTCACCTTCGAGATCGGAGACCCGAATCTCCGCCGCGAGCGCTCCAACGGCTTCGATTTCTCGCTGCGCCACCAGCACGAACGCGTTCGGGCCGAGGCGAACTTCTTCTACTACGACATCGACGGGTTCGTGTACCTGGCGCCGACCGGCGTAATCGAAGACGGACTGGCCGAGGCGAACTTCGCCCAGGACGACGCGCGTTTCGTCGGCAGCGAGTTCAAGCTGGAAGTGGCGGCGCACCCCAATCTGTGGTTCAGCGGCGCCGTCGACATGGTGGACACGCAGTTGGCGTCCACGGGCGGACCGCTGCCGCGAATCCCTCCGCTGCGCGGCACCCTCGGTCTGGACTTCCGTTACGCGGGACTCAGCTTCGGGCCCGAAGTGGTCGTTGCCGATGCGCGGGACGACGTCTTTTCGACCGAGACGGCAACGGCCGGCTACGCCGTCTTCGGACTGAACGCGTCCTACACGCTGCCCCAGCAGCACTTCTCGCACCACTTCGCCCTGGACTTCTTCAACATCGGCAACCGTCTGTACCGGAACCACCTGAACCTGATCAAGGACCTGGCGCCGGAGATCGGGCGGGGCGTGCGTTTCTCCTACGCTGTCGAATTCTTTTGAGAACTGACCGCGAACGGCCGAACGCCTTCGACCGTTCGCGGTCGTTCTTCCGATCGCGGGTTCGGATGCCGGACGGGGGGCGCCGCCCTCCGTTCGGTCCCCCGCGGCCGTCAGCGGGAACGGTATTCGTCGCGGGCTCGGACCGTGTGGTCGGCTCCGTCCACGCGGACGCGGATCCGATGGATGGGACCGTCGCCGGTCTCCGGGGAGGGATAGTACGCCAGCGTGTATTGGCTGCGCAGCTCCGCCGCGACCTGGTCGAGAATCCGATCCACGTCATCGGCGGTCCCGTCCGTCCAGACCCCCGACACCCGAAACGCCTGCCCGCCGCTGGCGGCGGCAAAGCGCCGGAGCACGTCCATGTCGACCGGCCGGTCGAAGAATCGCATGCCGGGAAGGCCCGCGGCGCCGGGGATCAGCGTCACCGGCCAGTTGAATCGGACATGCGAGCTGGAATCGCTTTGGACGGGGTCGATGCCGAGGGCGTAGACGAGCACTTCCGCGCGGGCCAAGTCTGACAGCACGTCGTCCAACTCGATGTCGCTGCCGACGTCGGCGCCGTCGGTCAGGACCAGCAGGGCGTGTTTGTCGTGCCGGCCTTCATGGACTTTTCCAAGGCCCATCGCCATGCCGTCGTAGAGCGCCGTGCCGCCCCCTTCCCGTACGTCCCGCAAGGCGTCGGACAGCTTCGCCCGGTCGCTCGTCAGGTCTTCCAGCAGGCGGACCCGGTTGGAGAACGCGGCCAGGAACACGTCGTCGTCGAAGTGCAGCGTGCCCAGAAACCGATCGATGGCGCCCAGGGCCGTGCGCATGCGGCGCGCCATGCTGGCGCTGGTGTCGATGAGGATGCCCAGGCTGACGGGGATGTCCTGGTCCTGCGTGAAGTGGACGATCTGCTGGGGAACGCCGTTGTCTTCGATGACGAAATCGTCCGCGGACAGGCCGGGAACGTACCGGCCTTCGGCGTCGGTGACAGTGGCTACCACCGTGACGAGCTCGACGTCGACGCGCAACGTGTCCTGTGCGCCCGCGCTCACGGCGGCCGCGACGACGACCGGCGCGAACGCGATGCGTGTCATGGTCCGACGTCGCATCAGTGTGTCATTGCGTAGACGACGAAGTTGATGCCCATGCGGAAGGCTTCGGTCGAAGGCTCCAGCGGATACCGTCCATCGTCGATCCAGTCCCAGAAATTGGCCAGGTCGTTGTTCCAGAGGGCGATGAGCGCGAGGCCCCCGTCCTTGTTCAGCAGGCCGTAGTACCCGGGACGGCCGCCCGTGACGTAGGGCGCGAAGATCTCCAGCGACTCGGTGTCGTAGAAGGAATGGAAGGCCGGGTGGCTGACGCCGATCGGAACGAGCTCGCGATCGGGAAACGCTTTCCGAATCTGATCGCTCAGGTTGTAGATGTGATCCCCGTCGAAGTCGTCCACCACGACGAACCCGCCGCGGTCGACGTACTCCCGGAAGTTCGCGAGCTCGACGTCGGTCATGTCCATCTCGCCCGGCTCCGAAACGTAGGCGAAAGGGTAGTCGAACACCTCGTCGCTGCCCAGCTCGACGATCCGGTAGGACATCCGGTCGACGTCGACGCGCGTCGTTTCCGACAGGAGTTGGTTGAGGTGCTGTTCCGAATAGGGATAGTTGTGGGTCCAGCCGGTGTGTCCGATGCGGCCGTTGGTGTTGAACCGCCAGCGCGCCACGATCAGCTCCGTCGGCGGCGGATCGTTCTGCTGGATGAAGACGCGCCGTCCGAAGCCGAACTGCCCGTACAGGACGCCGGAGGCGGCCAGGGCCGCCAGAAGCCCGGCCGCGCCGAGGGTGCGGCGCTTGACGTGCATCACGCGTCCAGGATACCGCGACTATTGGCCGCGCCGCCAAGTTCGCGGGCGTTGTTTCCCCATTCTCGTCGAAAGGAGAGCGCCTGGACCGAAGCACGGGGCGACTATCGAACCGATTCTGAGGCGCCGGTTCTTCCACACGGTTGTCAACCCGATCGCAACACGACGACCCGCAAGGCGGGATCTCACGCAACCGCCCCGAGGCCGTGCTTCGCCTCGAGCGTCATCAGCTTCAGCGAAGCCCCGCGCCTGCGGTTCTTGCCTCGCTCCCGCCGCCTGTCGTCCGGATCGATCCGTCGCGCCCGCGTTATGCGCCAGGCCTAAGTACCGTCGGGGCGCAGCGGGTGGTGCCACCGGAGCCCGGCGAACCGGTTGAAATCGGAGTCGGTGGACACCATGGTGCAGCCGTGCTCCACCGCGATCGCCGCGTGTTGAGCGTCGGCAACCAACTTCCCCGTCGCACCCGCCTCACGGCACAACCGCTCGAAAATCTCCAGGTGATCGGGACCGGGACCGACAATCCGGGCCGTCGGCCGTTCGACCAGGGACGAGACGAAGGAAAAAGCGCTTTCAAGGGTTGATGGCGGGTCGAATACCCGGGGATTCGTCGCGATGCGAACGAACCCCGACAGTACAAGGACGGAAAGGGCGAACGGCTCGGATCCCGTCGCCAAGCGGGTAAGCCAACGGGCGTACTCGGCCTGCTCCGCGACGATGTCTTCGAAATGCGCGTAGATCAGCACATTGACATCGGGAAGGAGCATCGCGTGTCGCTACCTCACCGCCCGAAACGCGCCCGGTCATCCTCGACATCGAGCGTTCTCGGCGCATCGAGATCGACCCCCGCGCGAATGCGCGCATTGCGCACCGTCACCAGGCGGAACGGGAGCGGCTCCGACGGCGCCCGCCGTTTCATCGCGTCGTCGAGGACCTTGGAGATAAACGCGCTCACGCTCAGGCCCTGGGCGGCCGCCCGTCGGCGAACCTGCCTCCCGAGGCGCTCGTCAAGCGAAATGGTCGTTCTCATGATGCAGAGCATAATCGGTAGTCATCGATGCATCAAGCCGGAATCGGCGTCCGTTGCCGGAGTCGGCGCGAGGAACGCCGCCAGCTCACGACCAGAATCGGCGAAAACATGCGCGAAAGTCGTTTGCGTGTCCCTGCCAGCCTTCGGCGTGTCAAGGAATTCTCTTGCAGCGCGTCATCGCTATCGCAACACCACGACCCGAACGGGGAGCGACGGTACACCTGCGAACCCGCGCCGTGCGACGGCTCGAGGCGGGCACTCGTCGCCGCCGGGCGCTGCGTTTCATGCATGATCGGCCGGCACCTGGTCCAGGTAAAAGACGTTGCCGTCCGGGTCGGCGAGCAGGGCCAGGCGCCCGCCCCAGGGCTGGTCCGCGGGCTCCATCGGGAACACGACGCCCCGTTCCTTGAGCGCTTCGAACACGGGATCGATCTCGGGGACGGTGAAGGCGATGCCCGTGTGTCCGCCGACGAGGTCGTCGAAGTTGTCCGCTCCGGGCTGGAGGGCGAGGATGCCCATCCGGATCGGGCCGGCGTCGAAGCTCGCATATCCGAACCCGTCGTCCCGATGCTCCAGACGCAACCCGAGCGCGTCCCTGTAGAAGCGCACCGCGCGCTCCATGTCGCTGACGTAAACATTGGCGTAGCCGATCTGCAGGTTCATCGCGGCCTCCGGAATCGTCACTTCGAACCGAGCTTCTTGCCGGCGCCCAGCAGCCGGATGGACTCGCGGATGCGCTTCTCCCGGGTCTCGGGACGCTTCGCGGTGTGAATCCATCCGACGAAATGACGCCGGTCCGTGGGCGCCAGCGCGTTGAAGAACTTCCACGCTTGGGCGTCGGCCCTGAACGCGCGGGCGATGTAGGCGGGCAACTCCGGCACGGCCGGGGGCGGGCCGTACGCGTTGCCGGTGGGCGCCATCCGCTCGCCGGCGGCCGCGAGCTTCCCGTCGGCCTCGAGCGTCGCGTAGAGCTTGCGGTTGTTTGCCGACCAGACGCTCCCCGGCCGGCGCGGCGTGACCTTCCGAAGATACCGGTCGTCGTCCAGCCGCCGGACGAGGCTGTCGATCCAGCCGAAGCACAACGCTTCTCCCACGATGTCCTCGTATTTCAGGCCCGGAACGCCCGTATGCTTCTTGTGGCAGATCAGCCAGACGCCGCGGCTTGACGCGTGGTTCGCGTCGAGCCACTGCCGCCACGCGGCGCGCGTGCGGATGTCCACGCTCTCCAGTTCGCCGGCCATCAATCTCGACTCGTCCGTTCCGTGCCGATTCCGGCGATCCCTGCGTCGGCATCCGGGTCGTCGATGCGGACGCGAGCCAACAACGGGTTGATGCGGGCAAGGATCTCGTAGGAGATCGTGCCGACGCGGGCCGCCAGTTCGTCGGCCGGAACCTCGGCGCCTCCCTGCTGTCCGAGCAGCACGACTTCCTCGTCGGGACGCGCGTCCGGAACGTCGGTCACGTCCAGGACGGCCATGTTCATGGCGACGCGTCCGATGACGGGAACGGCCCGGCCCCGGATCAGGGCGCGGCCCGCGTTGGACAGGTGACGGTCGTAACCCTCGTAGTAACCCACCGGGATCACGGCCAGCGTCATGTCACGGCCGGCCTGATAGGACAAGCCGTAGCCGACATGCTCGCCGGCCTGGATCCGCTTCAACTGGGCCACGCGCGCCTTCCAGGTCAGCGCCGGCTGGAGCACGACGTCCCGGCCGCGTTCGCGGGCCGCGATTCGCGTTTCGCGGGACGGCCAGACGCCGTACGCGCCGATTCCCAGCCGGACCAGGCTGAAATGCGTGTCGGGATAGAGCAGGATGCCCGCGGTCGCCGCCGCGTGAATCATGCCCGGGCGGATTCCGATGGCCGCCAGGGAGTCGAGGGCGCTTCGGAACCGGTCGAGTTGCGTGAGCGCGAACGTCGGATCGAGCGTGTCTTCGATGTTGGCGAAGTGAGTGCAGGCGCCTTCGACTTCGATGCCCGGCAATGCTGCGGCGGCGGTTCCGAACTCGGCGGCCCGGGCGTGCGGCACGCCCTGGCGGTTGGTGCCGGTTTCGATCTTCAGGTGCACACGGGCGGTCCGTCCACGGGTTGCCGCCTCGGCGGACAGCGCCTGCACGGTATCCATCCGGTAGACGACGTTTCGAAACCCGCGTTCCACGACCTCCGATGCATGGTCGCGAGCGAGGTATCCCATGATCAGAATCGGCTTGCCTCCAGCCGGTCCGGCGATGGCCCGCGCTTCGGAGACCGAGTCCACGCCGAACCAGTCCGTGTGGGCCGCGACCGCGCTCGCGGTCAGTTCCAGGCCGTGGCCGTAGGCGTTGGACTTCACCACGGTCAACAGGCGAGTCTCCGGCCGGAGCAACGTCCGGAACGTCCGGACGTTCTTCCGCAAGCGGCGGCCGTCGACCTCGATCCACGAACCGTTCAGACTCATGCGTCTCCGTTCGGCGCGCTCGGGGTCCCGCGCGCCATGCCCGACGGGTTCGACGATCCGGAAGCCCGCGTGTTTCCGGCGCCGAGGACACTGCCTTGACCGTACGTCAGCCGAACGCCCGGACGATATCGCGAATACCGATCGTTGCGAAGAACGCCAGCGCCAGGACGAGCACGGCGTTCGCCGCCCAACCGTTCCTGGCGATGGGCGATGTCCACGCGATCCGGTTGTTCATGTACAGCAGCGTCGCGGCGAGGAACGGGATGAACAGGCTGCCGACCACCGCGTAGGTTGCCACCACCAGGAACGGCTGATCCAGAAACGTGAACGGGATGGGGATCAGGGCCATCGCCGCGAGCGCGATGCGGTAGGGCCGGCTCGTGACCCGCGTGAGCTCGCGGCGCGCCTCCGCACCGTACCCGCGCACGATGCCGTACATGTCCGCATACATGTACGGCACGCCCTGCCACACTCCGAGAAGAGAGGTCAGCGTCGCTCCCCAGAACCCGACCGAGTAGGCGAACCATCCCAGCGGCCCCAGCGTTGCCTCCAGCGTGGCGGCCATCTGGGGCACGACCGTGTCGCTGTTGAGCTCGACACCCGTTACGAAGAACGCCCGATTAGCCATGATCAGAACGGCGATCGCCAGCACCGCCGTGACGCCGTAGGCGATCAACAGGTCGAAGCGGATGTATCGGAGCGCCTCGGGACCCCGGATCTTCTCCTCCCGCATCCAGTAGTTGTAGTTGAGCACGGTCAACGTGCCGCCCACCCCGCCGATCAGCGCCAGCAGCGAACCGGTCCCGCCGGCCGGAATCGTGGGAACGAGAAGTCCGCGGACCGCGCCGCCGGGATTTTCGAACGTCAGCACGGCGCAGGCGACGATGAATACGACCATGACGCCGATCAATACCTGCATCAGTCTTTCGAAACCCTTGAAACCGCCAATCCAGATGAAGATCCCGCCGAGAACGCTGTGGACCACCGCGCCGGACTGGGCGGACACGGCCCCGCCCGTCAGGTTGGATATGCCCAGGCCGCAGGCGCTGGCCATCGCGGCGCTGACCGAGATCGTCCACAAGACGAGGTAGACGCCGAAGTACGCCTTGACCCATCGCGGGAGATGCTCGGCCCAACCCTCCACGAGCGTGGTGTCGGTGGCGAGCTGCCATCGGCCGAGACCCTCGTTGAGCACGAACTTGAACGCCGCCCCCAGGACGACGGCCCAGATCAGGAGCAGTCCGAAGTTGGCGCCGCCGAGCGTGGCGGCCGCCAAGTCGCCGGCGCCCACGCCGGTGGCCGCGACCATCAGGCCGGGACCGACGAGTCGTCGGAGACCGGTGTCGGGAGTCGTGCTCACGGGTCCGCTCCGGTGTGGGCGTTGGCGCGCCGTGCCCGGGACGTTACCGCGGCCGAGGCCGCATGGCTCGCCGCGAGCGCCCGGGCCGGTATGCTAACAATCCCGTGCAGGCTTGTACACGGCCGTGGCGGACTGCTAGCATGAACCGCTCCGGCTGATCCGGTGTGCTGTCTGGTCTGCGAATAATTCATGAACATGCGTACGGAAGTTTCGGGAGCTCCGAGCCGCGAACTGCCCGATCTCTGGTTCCTGGAGCGGTTGGACGAGTGGGCGCGCTCCGATCCCGGACGCTTCGCCTTCGCGGTGGACCACCCCGACCGGACCGAGGAATACACGTATCGCGACGTCGTCGACCGTTCGATCCATGTGGCCACCGCGCTGGCGGCGTCCGGGATCGAACCCGGCGACCGGGTCGGGATATTGATGGACAACTGTCCTCAGTGGGTCTTCGTAGGCCTCGGGGTCATACGGCAAGGCGCCGTCGGGGTGCCGCTGTCGACGTTGCTGCCGGCCGATTCCATTCGGCGATTGGTCGACCATGCCGGATGCCGGATGGTGTTCACCGACGCCTCGAACGTCGAGACCGCCACCGCGGCGCTCGACGGCGGCGCCGGCGTCGAGATCGTCGCCAACACGGCTCCGGACGCCACGACATCCTGGGAGTCGTTCCTGGCCCGGGGCGACGGTTGCGCCTGGTCGCCGCCGGATTCCCCGGATCCGAGGGCGCTGCTGGTTTATACGTCGGGAACGACGGGCGACCCGAAGGCCGTCGAGATTTTCTCGCGCAGCATGTCGTACGACATCGACGGCATACTGGAACACCTGGAGTTCGAGTCGGGTCACCGCATCCTGTCCGTGCTGCCCTTTTCCCACGTGCTGCCGCTGGTGGCGAACGGTTTCGGCGCGCTCGCGGCGGGGTGTGGCGTCGTCTTCCTGCCGAAGATCACGCCCCAGAGCATCGTCGAAGCGTTCAAGAAACATCGCATCACGTTCTTCGTCTGCGTTCCTCAGTTCTTCTACGCCGTCCACAAGCGCGTCTTCGGGCAGGTCGCCGAGCAGTCCTGGCTGACGCGGAAACTCTTCTGGACGATGTTCGCCGTGGCGCGCCGCATCAACAGGCCTGCGTTCCGCCGAAAGCTCTTTTCCAGGATTCACGCCTCGATCGGTCCGGACCTGCAGTTGTTGATCACCGGGGCTTCGCGTTTCGAACCCAGGATCGCCGAAGACTTCCAGACTCTCGGGTACACGATGGTGCAGGCTTACGGTCTCACCGAAACCACCGCCGCGGCCACGATCACCCCGGTCAGCCGAAACAAGGTCGGCAGCGTCGGGCTTCCGCTCCGGGGCGTGGCGATTCGAATCGATGAGCCGAACGATGAAGGGATCGGCGAAGTGCTGGTCTCCGGGAACATCCTGATGCCCGGGTACTACAGGAACGAGGCCGCGACGGCCGGGGCGATCCGCGACGGATGGCTGCACACGGGCGACCTGGGCCGGCTGGACCGCGATGGCAACCTGACGATCACCGGCCGCAGCAAGGACGTCATCGTCCTGTCGACCGGCAAGAACATCTATCCCGAGGAAGTCGAGGCGCACTACGAGAAGTGTCCCTACGTCAAGGAAATGTGCGTCATGGGTTTGCCCGGCGCCTCGGGCCTGGGCGACACGCTGCACGCCGTGATCGTGCCCGACCTCGACGAGTTCCGAAAGCGCAACCAGACCGCGATCGGAGAAATGGTCCGGTACGAGCTGGAGAACCGTTCCAGGGATCTGGCTTCGTTCATGCGCGTCCATTCCATGACGGTCCGCAACGAACCGCTGCCGAGGACCGTGACGCGCAAGCTGAAACGGTTCGAGATCTACGAGGAAGAGGTTCGGGGCGCCGGGACCCGGCCCGACGGGCCCGCCGAGGCCGAGGATGCCGAAGTGCTGCGTTCCGGGATCGGGGCGGTGGTCGCGAGGGCCATCCATGACGCCAAGCCCGATCTGGGCCCCCTGACGCCGGACATGAACTTCGATCTGGATCTCGGTTTCGATTCACTGGCCCGGGTCGAGCTGTTGGCGACGATCGAAGCGAAGCTGGAGAGCGAGCTGGGAGAGGATCGCGCGAACCAGGTCTTCACGATCGGCGAGCTCATCCAGGCGTTCGAGGATGCACAGGGCGGCCCGCAGGACGTGCAGCGGAACTGGAAGGAGAAGCTGACCGCGGACGGCGACGAAGACCTGGCCGGGCAGTTCATACGCGATTCGCGCGCCAGCCTGACGTTCTTCGGTTTCCCGACGATCCGGGTATTCGGCCTGTTGGCCAGGCTCCCGTTTCGAACGCGCGTCGAGGGCCTGGAGAAGCTCCCGGCCTCGGGGCCGTTCATCATTTGTCCCAACCACCTGTCGTACCTGGACTCGTTCCTGGTATGTTCGGTCTTGCCGTATCGTGTGATCCGCGACATCTTCATTCTCGGCTACACGGACTACCTGCGCGGACCGATCGCCCAGCGCCTGGCCTCGAGCGTGAACATCGTTCCGGTCGACCCCAACGCGAACCTCACGCGCGCGATGCGCGTGGCCGCCGTCGGTCTCCGGAAAAATCGGATTCTGCTGGTCTTTCCCGAAGGGGAGCGAAGCATGGACGGCCAGCTCCGGGAATTCAAGAAGGGCAGCGCGATCCTCTCGATCGAGCTCGATGCACCGCTCGTGCCGGTCGGCATCACCGGCACCTTCGAGGCGTGGCCTCGCGGGGGGAAGCCGAGGGCGCATCCGGTGCGGATCCGTGTCGGCGATCCGATCCATCCGGACCGATACCGGGAAGCGGCCGATCCGTACACGCGCATCAACGAGGACTTGAGGTCCGCCGTGTCCGCGCTCCTGGACTCCGAACCGCGAAACGGGGACGCGACCGGGAACACCCCCGGCTCGTGAAAGCGCGGCGTGCCGAAATAATTTGACTGGACCGGTTCCGTCCCGGGAATATAATGAACTGTCCGTGACCGGTGAGTCGAGGAATCGCCTCCCGGATTCCCCTTTTCTGTTTCTTGCGTTACCCGCGCCCCGTCCGAGGTTTGGTACAACGAGGAAGCCATGGGAAGAAAGTACAGGCAGCAGGGCTACCAGGATTCCGACCGGGAGCGCGACCGAGCGCGCCAACGGTCCGGTCCGATGCAGTCGCGGAGGTCCATCGACGGCCCGCGTTCGCCCCGAATGCCCGGGTATCAGGAGGTCATGCGGTGTTCCCTGTGCGGGAACCTCATCCAGGCTGTCACCAACATCGCCGCCGACGGCCAATGTTCCAAATGCGGGGCGGATCTGCGCACTTGCAAGAACTGCCGTCACTTCGACACGGGCGCGCGGCTCGAATGCACGCAGCCGATCCCGGCGCGTATCATGGCGAAGGACAAGCGTAACGACTGTTCGTATTTCGAGCCCCGCACCTCGGTCGAGCGAGAAACCAAAACCACTGTCCGCGTTTCCAGCCCCCAGGAGCCCGCATCGCCCGGGGATGCGCGCAGCGCTTTCGATGCCCTGTTCCGTTAGACGTCTGGGCCCGGGGCGACGTCCGCGCCCGGGGCCGGCTGGGGACGCAACCCAAGGAAGAACTACTTGCCGGAAGACCGCCTCAAGATCGCAGTTTTCGTAGACTTCGACAATATCGAAATCGGGGTCAAGAACACACTCAACAGAAAGTTCGAGATCTCCGCCGTTCTCGAAGCCATCAAGGAACGCGGTGAGATCGCCACGAAGATCGCCTACGGCGACTGGAAACGGTCCGGCGACTACGGGCGCCAGATGGGGCAGCACGCCATCCAGATGGTGCAGCGCAATCTGACGCCCGGAGGCGACAAGAACGGCGCCGACATCAATCTCGCGCTGGACGCGCTCGAAATGGCGTTCACGCTCACGCACATCAACGCGTTCGTCATCGTCGGCGGCGACAGCGACTTCATGACGCTGGTCGAGAAGCTCAAGCAGTACGACAAGAAGGTGATCGTCGTCGGCGGGCGGGGATTCACCAGCACGATTCTGCAGAAGAACTGTCACGAGTTCATCGCCTACGAGAACCTGATCCGTTCCTCCGCGCCGGCGCGCCGCCAATCCGGCGGCCGCTCGCGGTCCACGGGAGAGACGCCTGTCCGCGCGGCCATTCCCCTGGTTCGCCGCGCCCTGAAGGTGTTGTCCGACCGGGAGGTGTCGCCGCAACTGGGGCTGTTGAAGAGCACGCTGCTTCAGTTGGACTCGACGTTCTCGGAACAGGACTACGGCGCGACGACGTTCCGGGCCTTCATCGAGAAGCTGGCCGGCACGGGCGCGATTTCGCTCAAGCAGGTCGATCGGAGCCTTTTCGTCGAGCTGGTCGACGATGACGCGGACGACGCCTCGGAGGACGACGGCGACGCCGGAGACAACGGGTCCCCGCCTGCCGAGGATGTCGACCAGACGGCGCGGATCGAGGAAGGGCTCAACATGATTCGCGGCGCCTTCGACAAGGCTTCCGAGCCGCTCAAGTGGCCGCTGTACGTCCGCGGGGTGAAGCAGTTCATCAAGTCGGTCGAACCCGATTTCGACGAACGCGATTACGGGTTCAGTGGGTTGCTGGATGCGTTGCGGCATTGCCAGAAGGCCGGAGTTCTCAGGCTCGAGCGAAACCGGCAGGGCGTGTTGCGTGTCTTTCCCGGCGACGCCATCGTCGGGTCTGCGGCCGTCGCCACGTCGGAAACGGCCGTGCCGGAGACCGACGCCGGTGATCGGGCGCGGGATGCGGACGCGCGTGAGGCCGCGTCCGCTCCGGAAACGGCGACCGCAACCCAGGACGAGGGGGCTACGGAGCCGGCGTCCGCGCCGGAGGCCGTGCCCGCTCCGGAGGAAGGCGCCGCGCCTGCCGAAGCGGCGCCGGAGACGCCGCGGAAGGCCAAGACAACCCGGAAGCTCGCGAAGAAGAAGACCTCCAAGAAGAAGACGACCAAGAAGGCCGTCCGGAAGAAGGCGCCTCGCAAGACGGCGAAGGCCCCGGAGGTGGAGCCCGAGGCGCCGGCTTCCGTCCCAGCCGATGCGCCTGCCGAAACGGAGGCGGCATCGAGCCCGGAGTGACGTTCCGGCCCTGGACTCGGTGACTCGCGAGTTTTTCGAGCGCAACGAACGGTATCAGGTCGGCGTTCCGATCTGTCGCTCCCGCATCTGGATCCATTGGCGTCGCCGTTCGAAGGGATAGTCGGGCAGCGAGATCCGACGGCGCGTTTCCCCCGCGAAGAGCCCCGCGAACGACAACGCGAGCCCCGCCTCGTAGGCCCCGGCGACCGCGTCCAGGAAGCCGGCGCCCGACTGCGGCTCGGACGTCGCCTCGGGATCCGGCGACCTCCCCACGCTCGACAGGACGACCGGCCGAGCCGCGTTGCCGTCCGCGTCCGGCCACGCCTCCGTCAGCGTTGCCGCCAGCACCGCGTCCGGGCCGACCTCGACGACCACATCGACAGCCAGCGCGGCCAGCGCGCCGCGGCATTGCTCGAACGCCGGCGGCTCGCCCGCCGCGTGCCGGCCCCAATACGCCGCAGCCATGACGTCATCGGGTCCGACCACGCGGCCCGACACACCGTCTACCAGCGTCAGCGACGGCACGTCCGTCCGAACGCCCTCCAGTACCGCACCCGGATCGTCCAGGGCCGCGGCCAGGCGCAAGCCGTCCTCCAGGCTGAACACGCCCGCGGCCTGCGCCGCCGCCAGCGCGCCGGAACCGTGCCCGAGCGCCATGCCCGGCCGAAGGCCGACACTGGACCAGAGCGCCGTGAGCGCGCATTCGAGCGCGTAGATTGCCGGGCGCTCCCACCGAGGATCGCCTGAGTTCGCTGCAGAACCGGGCCGCCCGAACATCGTGTCCAGCAGCGAGGCGCCGCGTATCTCGTCCAGCACATCTTCGCAGCGGTCGAGAACGGTGCGCACCACCGGCTCGCTCGCATACAGCGCCTCACCCATCCCGGCCCACCCGTTCCCGTGGCCGGGATAGACGAATGCGACCTTGGCCGCCGTTGCGGGTCGCGATCTCCCGCCTGCTTCCGCGACGGCCTGCAGACCCTTGCGCAGCGACTCGCAGTCCCGCAACACCACGGCCGCGCGGTGGACGAAGTGACTCCGACCCACGCCAGCGGTCCACGCCATGTCCGAGAGCATCGGATCGGACGCCGCGCCTGCCTCGGCGAGCGCAGATTCGCGCTCATCGAGCCATGCGCGATACCGTCCCGCCAGTTTCCGAAGCGATGCGTCCGACTTTGCGGAGAGCGGCAGAAGCCGTGTTCCGCGTGCGGCGAGTCCGTCCTGTCCGTGCTCGAGCCCGGCGAAGGGATCCGGAAGCGAGACGGCGACCGTCCGCGGGGCGCCGTCGGGACCGGGAGAGACGTCGTTCGGGCCGTGGTAACCCTCCACGACGACATGCGCGTTCGTCCCGGATATACCGAACGCGCTGACCCCGGCACGCGGCGGACCGTCCGGCCTCCGCGGCCAATCCATCGCCGCCGACACCACGCGCACCGGCAGCCGGTCCCAGTCCACATGCGGGTTCGGGTCCTGAAAATGCAGGTGCTTCGGAACCCGGCCATGGCGCATGGACAGGACAACCTTGATCAGCGCGGCGACCCCGGCCGCCGATTCCAGGTGCCCGATATTGGTCTTGACGGAACCGATCAACAACGGGCGATCGACGTCGCGCTCCCTGCCGTAAACCGCCCCCGCGGCTTGTAACTCGATCGGGTCGCCCATCTCCGATCCCGCCCCGTGCGCCTCGAGGTAGTCCACCTCCGACGGCCGAACGCCTGCCTGCTCCAGAGCCTCCTCGATCACCCGTTCCTGCGCCGGGCCGTTCGGCACGGTCGGCCCCGCAGTCGCCCCGTTCTGGTTGACGGCCGCGCCCCGGATCACCGCCCAGATGCGGTCGCCATCGGCCTCGGCCTCCTCCAGACGCTTGAGGACGACCATCCCGCACCCCTCGCCACGCACGAAACCGTCGGCGGAGGCGTCGAAAGTCTTGCAGCGTCCGTGCCGCGACAACATTCCCAGAGCCGCCATCTCCCGGGTCAGTCCGGGCGAAAAGATCGCGTTCACGCCGCCGACCAGCGCCAGGTCCACCTCCCCCTTCCGCAGGCCCGCGGCCGCCTGTTGCACCGTGACCAGCGAAGCCGCGCAGTTGAGCATCACCGGCATCGCCGGCCCGGTGAGACCCAGCCTGAACGCGACGCCGCCGACCGCCATGCCGCTGGCAGTGCCGAGATAGTTGAGGCCCTCGCCGCCGGCCGACATCATCACTTCGCGGTATTCGCTGGTCGAGATTCCCGCATAGACCCCGGTGCGGCTGCCCCTCAGGCCCTCGGGATCGATCCCCGCGTCCTCGAGCGCCCGCCAACTCGTTTCCAGAAGCAGCCGTTGCTGCGGGTCCGTCAAACGCGCGGCGATTGGCGTCATACCGAAGAAGCGAGCGTCGAAGCGGTCGATCTCCTCGACGAACCCGCCACGCCGCAACATGTCGTCCTCGATTGCCGGGTCGCCCGCGACCCCCGTCCACGACCCGTCGTCCTGCCGCCCGTCAGTCACCGCGTCGCGGCCGGTGGCGAGCTGGCGCCAGAAGGCCGTAATGTCCGGCGCACCCGGAAATCGGCACGCCATGCCGACGATCGCGATTCCATCGTCCGGGCGCCTGACCGCCGGCTGCGGTTCCGGAGCCGACGCCGCCTCGGGCGCCGGGGCGGGCTCGCCGAGCGCGTCCACCAGGTGACGAGCGAGATCGGCGATGGTCGGGTAGTCGAACACCAGGGTGTTGGGCGCCGCATAGGTATCGGCGAAGGCGCGGTTCAGGCGGTTCCGCAGCTCGACCGCCATCAGGGAATCCATTCCCAGGTCGAAGAACCCGACCGTGGGATCCGGCGCGGCCGGCAACCTCAGCACCGCCTGAACTTCCCGCTGCAGGAACGAGACGAGCAGGTCCTCGCGTCCCGCCGCCGGCGTCGAGGCGAGCTGTTCGAGCACGTTCTCCGAAGAGTGCGAACCGTCGCCCTGCACCATGTCCACGGTGAGCAGCTCCTCCAGAAAGCGCGGACGGCCTCCAACGGAGTCTCCGAACACCGGCCAGTCCACCGCCGCCACCACGGCGCTGGCCGCGTCCTGCCGCAGCAGGCGCTCGAATGCCTTGAACCCCTGCTCCGGTGAGAACCAGCCGCCGCCGGCCGCCTCACGCTGCCCGGCGATCCGTTCCCGCTGCTCTTCCGCTTCGCCCAACCCGGACCACGCTCCCCAGGCGATGGCCTGCCCCGGAAGTCCCAGCGCGCGCCGGTGGGCGGCAAGCTGATCGAGAAAGGCATTGGCCGCCGCATGGTTGGACTGGCCCGGATTTCCAAGAATGCCGGCGACGCTCGAGAACAGGACGAACATGTCCAGATCGCGTTCCATCGTCGCGCGGTGCAGGTGCCAAGCCCCCAGTATCTTCGGCCAAAGAACGGTCTCGAAGCTCTTCCAGCTCTGATTTCCAAGCGCGGCGTCCGACAACACGCCCACGCTGTGGATCACACCGCCGAGCGGCGGCAGTTCCCGGTCGATCCGCGCCAGCATGGCGTCCAGCGCGTCCGGGTCCGTCACGTCCGCGATCTCGACCTCGACCTTGAACCCGCGTCCGCGCAACCGGTCGATCACCTCTTCGGCTGCCGCGTCCGGCGGGCGCCGTCCGTTCATCACGATCGCGCCCGCGCCGCATTCGGCGAGCCATTCGACCAGCGCGCGGCCGATGCCGCCCAGACCGCCGGTCACCAGGTAGGTCCGGTCCTGGCGCAGTCGGCCGTTTCGGAGCGGCGGCAGCGTCAGCACGATCTTGCCGATGTGCCGGGCGGCGCGCATGTACCTCATGGCGCGGCTCGCCTCGGCAAGAGGCCACCGTGTGTGCATGAGCGGTGTCAGTTCCCCGGCCGCCATCCGGTCGATCACCCCTCTCAGGGCCGCGCCCTGGCGCTCCGGTCGGTGTTGCTTCAGTGTGTAGAGGTCCAGGATCGAGTACGCGACATCCGGCCGCAGGGCCGCCATTTCTTCCTCGCTGAGGATGTCTCGTCTCGACAATTCGACGAAGCGCCCACCATGTGCGAGGCAGGAAAGGCTCGCCTCGATGAAGCCCTCGCCCGTGAGGCTGTTGAGCACGATGTCGATGCCGGCGCCGCCCGTAGCGTCGAGGATGTCCCGACCGAACGCCGTTGAGCGGCTGTCGAACACGTGATCGACGCCGAGCGAGCGGAGGTAGGCTCGCTTGCGCGCGCTCGCCGTGGCGAACACCTCGGCGCCCGCGGCTTGGGCGAGCTGGATGGCTGCAAGTCCCACGCCGCCCGCGCCGGCGTGAATCAGCACCCGGTCTCCGGCTTTCAGCGCGGCAAGCTCGAACGACAACACGGATGTCACGAATACCGACGGGATCGTGGCGAGCGCGGCCAGGGACATGTTCGGGGGCGCCAGCGTCACCAGCTCCTCTCGCGTCACCACCTCCGGACCGAAAGTGCCGATACCGGAGCCGACCACGCGATCGCCCACGGAGACGGTGGTGACGTCCGAGCCGATTTCGACGATCCGGCCGCACATTTCCTCGCCCAGCACTCCTTCCTCGACAAGGCCCATGGCGCGGAACAGATCCAGGAAGTTGAGCCCGCACGCCTCGACCGAGATGCGCACCTCCCTCGGCTCCAAGGCGCGTGCCGCCAGCGGCCGGGCCTGCAGTGCCTCGATCGCCCCGCCCTCGTCGGGCGCCAGAACCCAATTCGCCTCGTCAGGCAGGTCGAGACGCTCCCCGCCGGCGCCGGTCCGAACCAGCCGGGCCGCCTGGCGGCGCCCCTGGCGATGCGCGATGTGGGTCTCCGAATCGGGAAACAGCAACTCATCGGCGAGGACGGCTTGCGGTTCTTCCGCCTCGGGGTCGAGGTCGAGCATCCGCGGTTGCAGGTGGGGCATCTCCCGCGCCACCACCTTGCCGAGGCCCCAGAGAGCGGCGCCGGCCAATTGCCCGGTCCGCTCCCGTTCCAGCACCTGCGCGCCCCGGCTGACGAACCACACGCCCTTCTCGGGCAGGGCGTCTGCATCCGCGAGGCCCTGTATGAGCGCGAGCGCGCTCGCCGCCGCCCGTTTCGCGTCCGCCGCCATTTGCGCGGTTGTTGCGCCCGCGCCGTGACCATCCTGCGCGACGAGATGCACGACGCCCGAAAAGGGCACATCGCCGGGCAGGTCTTCGACCAACGATCGCCAGGAATCGCGCTGTTCCGTTTCGACCGTTGCTGCGACGACGCCGGCGCCGTTGTCGGCCGCCTCGCCCGGGCCCTCCGTCGCTCCGCGTGCGAGGACCACTCGCTGATTCCGCGCCGCGAGCTGCGTCGCCACCGCCGCGGCCGTACCGCCCGGGTCCGCAACCAGAATCCATGCGCCCCGGGGCAAGTCGATCCTGGCGGGACCCTGCGCCACGATCACCCCTCGATCCGGCGGGCCGGCCGCTTCCGACCGGTCCACGCCAAGAACCTCGGATTCGGCGAACCCGCTGCCGGCGAGCGCCTGATTCCACACGTCGGGCCCCGCCAGGGCATGGTTTGGCCGGTAGCGATCGGCGAAACGCCACCATCCGTCGAGCTGACCGAAGATCAGGTCCATCCAATCCCGGCCGCGTTGGTTCTCGAGCGCCACGAGCAGCCCCGACGGCGCGAGCAGCGCCCGGCAGTGGGCAAGCGTCTCGTCCAGATTGCGCGTGGCGTGCAACACGTTGGCCGCGATGATCAGGTCATGGCCATGGGGCTCGAAGCCCTGGTCCATCGGGTCTTTCTCGATGTCCAGCACCCGGTAGTCGATCGAAGCGCCGCTCGCGCCGAAGCGCGCTTCCGCATCCGCGAAGAAGCCCGCGGAGATGTCGGTGTACATGAGGTCGAAGCGTCCGGCGGGAAGCTCGGGCAGGATGGTCTCGGTCGCCGAGCCTATTCCGGCGCCCACCTCCAGCACGCGCAGCCGCCGTCCGTCCGGCAAGTTGTCCACGAGCGTCCGAACCACTTTGGCAATCATCCGGTTCGCTGCCCGCCAAACCGGCGACAGCCGATACAGATCGCCGGCCGTGGGCTTCGCCTCGCCGAACAGCAGTGACAACGGGTCCTGATTGCCGCGAAGCACCTCGGGCAGGGCCCCGGCGCAGCGCCGAAAAAGCCCGATCTCGTTTACGGCATACGGAAAGCGCTCCGTCACCTCCGTCAGATAAGCCTCGGAGTCGCGCGGCATTCGATCGGGCAACGGCTCGCCGGCTCCGACCGATACGACGAAGCCCGTGTCCTCCACCCGCAACACGCCTGAACGGGCCAGGAGTTCGAGCATCCGGCGCAACAGGTTCGCGTGCTCAGGCAACACTTCCAGGTGCTCGCGCAGTTCTTCCGGGTCCGCGACCGCGCCCGTGATGCGCTCCCACCCCAGTGTCTCGAGCGCGGAGAGCGCGTAGCACCACGACACGCGCTGCAATTCGCCTTGCAGGTCGGTCTCGTCAGCGACCGCGACGCCCTCATCGGCCAGATAACTGGAGAACAGCTTCGAGCGGGAAGCGGTCTCGGACGGACCCGGCAGGAAGTCCGCGGCCGGCATGCCCGGCGGCAGGGGGCAATCACGCCATACGACTTCGTAGAGCAACTCGTCGATGCCCTCGACCGCCGCGAGCAGCGCGCTGCGCGTCGCCCGCTTCACCGTGTACCCGGTCAGCGTGCCGATCGGGGCGCCGCCGACGTCATAGAGTGCGATGTCCGCGTGGATCACCTCCCGCGATACCGTGTCGCCGCCATCCGGTTCCGGTCGCGTTCGCACATGGCACAGCAGTCGATCCGGCAATCGCGCCGGCAACGCGAGCCGTTTCCAGCCGAAGGGCAGATACGTGACCGGCTCGCCGGATTCGTCCTGTGCGCGGGCCGCAGCCATGACCTGGAAACAGCCGTCGAGCACGAGCGGGTGGATATCCAGCCCGCTCCGGCCGACGGAGTCGGGAAGGGATATCTCGCCCAACGCCTCGCCCGGCCGGGACCAGAGCGCCTCGAGCGTGCGGAAGGACGGGCCGAGATCGATCCCGACTTCGGCCTTGCCGCGGTAGTAGGCCGTGAGGTCCACCGGCGCCATGTCCGCCTTCGTTCGCGCCGGATCCATCCCCGCGCCGTCTGCCGGCGAATCCGGACTCGTCGAGATCCGGCCCTCGGCGTGCAGAGTCCACTCTTCTTCGTTCGCACGCCGGCTCAGGATCCGAACACGTCGCGACGTGTCGTCGCCCGGGTCATCGAGCAGCACCTGCAGGCGGCAGCCCTCTTCCTCGCGTCCGTCGGCGCCGTCCGTCTGTGGAAAGACCAGCGCGGTCCGCATCTCGAAGTCCTCGACCAGGGCCGCGCCCGGGTGGCCGGCGGTCGAGGCCGACGCCGCCATGGCGCCGTACAGCGCGCCGGGCGCCACGAGCCGGTCGAACACGCGGTGGTCGCCGAGCCATGCGGGGTCGGAGGGGAACAGCTCGGTGTCGAAACTGACCTCGCCGCTCGCCGAATCATGCCGCACACCCAGCAACGGGTGACCGGTTCCCCGCCGACGCCGCCTGGGCGCCTCGACCCAGTAGCGCTCGCGCTGGAAGGGATAGCCCGGCAGAGAGATGCGGCGCCGTTCCTCGCCGGCGAAGAGACCGTCGAAGTGCAATGACAATCCCGCCTCGTAGACGCCGGCGACGGCCTCGACGAAGCCGCCGCCGGATCCCGGCGCCGGCCGGTCTTCGCCGGTCGCGGGCCGGCTGAGGCTCGACACCACGGCGGGCTCCGCGTTCCCGCCGGCGCCCGGCCACGCAAGCGAGGTCATCGGCCCGAGCACGGCGTGCGGACCGATCTCGACGACCGCGTCCACGCCGAGTCCCGCCAGCGTCTCGACGCAGGCTCGGTAAGCGACCGGAGCCCGCATCTGCCGGCGCCAGTACCCCGCATCGAGCGCTTCCCCCGAACCGAGGGTCTGGCCGCTGAGGTTGCTGACGAAAGGGAGCGACGGCCGCGCGAAGGCAAACTCGGAGAGCGCCGCCTCCAGATCGTCCATCGCGGGCTCGATCATCGCGCTGTGGTAGGCGGGGCTCTTGCGCAGCCGGGCGACCCGGACGTCGGCCGCTTCCAGACGTTCCAGGATCGCGGCGATCTCGTCCGCCGGACCGCTGATGACCTGATGCGCCCCGTTGTCGGCGGCGATGGAGAGGCCCAGGCCCGGCGATGCCGCATTGTGCGCGTCGACCGCTTCGGTGACGCGCGAGGCCGGCGCGAATACCGCCCCCATCGCCCCCTCGCCGGGCAGGGCGCCGATCAGCGTTCCCCGAAGCGCCGACAGGCGCAAGCCATCCTCCAGACCGAAAACGCCGGCCGTATGCGCCGCCGCGATCTCTCCCAGGCTGTGTCCGAGCACCACGTCGGGCCGGATGCCGAGGCTCGACCACAGCGCCGCGAGAGCGCACTCGAGCGCGTAGATCGCCGGCTGTTTCCACCGCGGGTCATCCAGGTCGCCCGCGGCGCCGGACCGGCCGAACATCACGTCGAGCAGCGAGGCGTCCCGCTCTTCCACGAGCACTCGGTCGCACCGGTCGAGTATTGCGCGCACCACCGGTTCGCTTTCGTACAGCGCCGCGCCCATGCCCGGCCATTGACTGGCCTGTCCGGTGTAGACGAACGCCACGGTCGCGGCCTTGCGCGGCGCCGGTCTCCGGTCCGTTTCGGCAACAGCCCGCAAACCCGCACGCAGCGACTCGGTGTCCTGGAACACCACACCCGCCCGATAGCCGAAGTGGCTCCGGCCGACGCCGGCCGACCATGCCATGTCGGACAGCAGGGGGTCGGTCGCCGCGCCTGCGTCCACGAGCGCCTCTTCATGTCCGTCGAGCCATTCGAGATAGCGCGCCGCCACGTCGCGAAGCGCCGCGTCCGTCTTTCCGGAGAGCGGCAGCAGGCGCGTTGCCCGGGGGGCCAGCGCGGCCTTCGACGGCGGCGGCGCGACGGACGCCGGCAGTGAAACGGCGATCGGCCGCGGGGCGCCGGCGATCCAATCGCTTCCGTCGACGCGGGGCGCGGCGCCGTCCGGCGAGGTGTATCCCTCGAGCACGACGTGGGCGTTCGTTCCCGACCATCCGAATCCGCTCACGCCCGCCAGCGGCGGACGGTCGCCGCTTTTCGGCCATGGCGTCGGTGAGGACGTCACCTGCAACGGCAACCGTTCCCAGTCCATCTCCGGGTTGGGGTTCTGGAAATGGAGGTGCTTCGGGATGACGCCCTTGTTCATCGCCAGCACGGTCTTGATCAGCCCCGCGACGCCTGCAGCGGATTCCAGATGGCCGATATTCGTTTTCACCGAGCCGATCAGAAGCGGGCGGTCCGGGTCCCGATCGTTCCCGTAGACAGCAGCCGTCGCGTTGATCTCGATCGGGTCGCCCACCTCGGTGCCGGTGCCGTGCGCCTCGAGATAGTCGATGTCCGACGGCTCGACTCCCGCCCGCTTCATCGCCGCCCGGATCACGCGTTCCTGCGCGGCCCCGTTCGGAACCGTCAGACCCGGGCTCGCGCCGTCCTGGTTGAGCGCCGAGCCCCGGATGACTCCCCAGATGCGGTCGCCGTCAGCTTCCGCATCGGCGAGCCGCTTCAGGACCAGGATGCCGCAGCCCTCGCCCCTCACGTATCCGTTGGCGGATGCATCGAAGGTCTTGCATTGGCCGTCCGGCGACAACATCCCCGCGTTGGCGCGAAATTCGAGAAGCCGGCCGGAGAGAATGATGTTCACGCCGCCGGCGAGCGCCAGGTCCGCGTCGCCCCGCTGCAGCCCCGTCACGGCCTGGTGCGCCGCGACCAGCGATGACGAGCAGGCGGTGTCCACCGCCATCGCCGGCCCCCCGAGGCCCAAAGCGAAGGCGACCCTCCCGATCGCCGTATTCAGGGACGTGCCGGTGACCGCGTACAGACTGGCGGCCGGTTCGACGGAACCGGCGTTTTCGTTGGCCTCCAGGATCAGCCCGCGGTAGTCGTTGTTGCTGATACCCGCATAGACACCGGTCGGGCTGTCCTTGAGCATGTCGGGGTCGATGCCCGCGTCTTCGAAGGCTCGCCAGCTCGTCTCGAGAACCAGCCGTTGCTGCGGATCCAGCAATTGCGCCTCGACCGGCGAAATGCGGAAGAAGGCGGCGTCGAACCGGTCAATGGCGTCGAGGTCGAGATAGGCGCCGAACCGGCAGGCCTCGATCTGTCCCGTGTCGTCGGGAAACATGGCGCCGACGCGCCCGATGCCGGACCCCGGAAGGCCCTTCTGCACGGCGTTGCCGCCGGATTCCAGCAGACGCCAGAAGGCGGACAGGCCGTCGGCGCCGGGAAAGCGGCAGGCCATGCCGATGATCGCAACCGGCCGATCGTCCTCGGAAAACTCCGACGAGCGCGCTTCAGCGCGGGTGTGCGGTTCTTGGCCGGGACCGCCATGCCGGTTTGAATCCATCATCGCGATGCTCTCTGAGTAGATATGACAACACGGGTTTCAATGGTCGTACCCGATAAGGATTTTCGCGGCCACCTGGACGCAAACAAAGCATATCAGGAGACATTCGACCCGTGGCGGGATACAGACATGCCTCCGCACCTCCGATCGAAAGCGGCCAACTCGTGTGCTAACGACAACCGATGTTGGACCGATTGACCTGGTGTCCCGCTCTGGCTACACTGCCGGCTACCGACGCCGGGCTCTCGTCGAAAAAGCCACGATTCGAGATCCCTGAAATGGAAGCGGATTCCATTGGGCATGAGTTCAAATACCGCATGGAAGCTGCCCGAGCCGCTGTCGGTATGCGAAGTTCGGGTGGACGATGACACCGTCGTCACGCTGCGACGCCATGGGAATCCGGAAGGCCCTCGGCTCGTTCTGAGCCACGGAAACGGTCTGGCCGTCGATCTCTACTACCCGTTCTGGTCCCTGCTCGCCGCCGACTTCGACCTGGTCGTCTACGACATGAGAAACCATGGTTGGAATGCCGTCGGTGCTCTGGCCAGGCACAACATTCCGACATTGGTTCGGGACCACGACCGTATTCTCTCGGCGATCGACAGCCATTTCGGGAACAAACCCAAGATCGGTGTCTTCCACTCGGTCTCGGCGCTGATTACGCTCTTGTCACCGACCCGAGGCGGCGCGTTCTCGGCCTGCGTTCTGTTCGATCCGCCTCTCTGCAAGCCGGGCGACAGTCACGAGGCGTTCGAGGCGGCGGTTACGCGCACGGCGGCTTTCGCCCGGCGCCGCACCGACCGGTTTCAGACCCGGGAGGAGCTCGTGGAACTTTTCGGCTTCTTGCACATCTTCCAGCGCGCCGTGCCCGGAGTTCTCGATCTCATGGCAAGAACGACGCTGCGCGAGAGTGCAACCGGTCAGGGTTACGAGTTGCGCTGCCCCCGGGAATACGAAGCGCAGATCATAGAATACGCGCGGATGTTCGCTGTCCTGGTGGACTTCGAGACATTCCGTTGTCCGATCAAGGTCCTCGGAGCCGATCCGACCTTGCCCTACTCCTACCTGCCCACGCTCGACCTGAGCGACGTCTTGAGCGTGGACTACGACTTCCTGCCGGAAACGACGCATTTCCTGCAACTGGAACAACCCGAGGAATGTGCCGCGGCGACGCGCGAGTTTATCGAGTCGATGGCGGCGACCTGAGCCGCGAGTGGGATGGAGTCGAGACGGCGGTTGACCGGGGCCGCGGATTGAAGTAATGTCCACGGCCTGTGACTCATCGTAGACCTGTTCGCCATCAAGACCAAAGTAAAGGATCAGGCACATGGCATCGACTGGAGACCGGATCAGACAGCTAATCAACGACAACCTCGAGGTGGACGGGCAACCGATCAACCTTCCGGACGATCTGAACGTCAGCCTCTCCGGAGCCGGGGTGTCCTCGACGGACCTCGTCTCGTTCGCGAAACTGTTGTCTCAGGAGTTCAACGTGACGTTTTCGCCCGACGACTGCGTGCGACTGGACTCGGTGCGGAAAGTCGTCGAGTTCATCGATTCCAGCGCGGCCTGACCGCATCCGCTGCGGTTCCGATCCGGATCGCATTTCCGGGCCGCCGGCGAGCGCCCCGCGACGAATGCCTGCTCCCATCGTCGAGCCGTGGTGGCGGCCGTTGACGAAGACAGGGACCGTCACCGTGGCGCATGTCGATCTGACGCCCTGCACCGAACGCGAGATCGAGGCCCGTGGGTGGCTGGACGAGCCGGAACGGGAGCGTTGGGGGCGTTATCTGGCGGACGGTCCGCGGCGGCGATTCGCCTTGTGCCGCGCGGCGCTCCGCGCCATTCTCTGCAACCGACTCGGTTGCCGTAACGAGCATCTGACCTTCGGCGCCTCCCGTCATGGGAAGCCTTTCGCCCGGGTGCGCGGGGAACCGGCGCCCGTCAGTTTCAACGTCAGTCACAGCGGCGAGCATGGCCTGATCGCGTTCGCTCCGGACGGCCGTCTGGGCGTGGACGTGGAGGAACGCGTGGCGCGTCGCGACCTCGACGTGCTGATCGAGGCCGTACTGGGTCCGGACGAGCAGGCGGAAGTCCGCTCCGCGGAGGGTCGCCGCAAGATTCACCTGTTCTTCGGGCTCTGGACGGCGAAGGAAGCGCTGATCAAGGCGCAAGGACAGGGACTTGCATTCGACATGTCCCGATTCTAGATTCCGTTGGCCATGCGCCGGGGCGCGAAGACGAGCCCGTTCCGGTTTCCGGAGGCGCCGACAATCCGATGGCGCCTGGTGGACTTGAGCGACGAGCGCTTCGCGGCCGCCGTGGCGTACGAATCGAGGGACTCCGTTGACGGCGAGTCCGGAACGCTTGCGGGCGATACCGGCCGGCGCCGGCGTTCAACTCTTGCTCAGGAGGAAGTTCTCCATCGCAAGCATGTCGAGTCCGGAGGCGAAGAAGGTCTTGACCGCGTCGCGCGGGGCGCACGCGATCGGTTCGTCGAAGTAGTTGAGCGACGTGTTCAGAAGCGCGGGAACGCCGGTCAACTCGCGAAACCGCTCGATCAACTGAAACAGGGACGGTGACGTCGTTCTGGATACCGTCTGAATCCGAACCGGGCTCGTTCCGAAATACGCCGGCAGCCGCGTCGACCGCGACATGAAGGGAGACGCCACCGGCGCCGCGTCCTCGGTCATGACGACGGCGTAGGACATGTAGGCGGGACGCTTCTTGAGGTACGAGCTGAGGTTGTCGCACGCGTACGGGTCGGCGGGGTTGGCGAACACGCTCCGCGCCCCGAGCGCCCGCAGGCCGAACTCGCAACGCCCCTCGAACCAGCCGACCATCCGGCCCCGGTCCAGTGCCGCGCAGACCTCGCTCACCAAGTCGGACTGCTGGTGAAAGGCGTAACGCGCCTTGCAGTTGTCCAGCACGCCCTTGACTTCATCGCGCCCGTAGACCGGACCCAGAAACGGGACAGGGCGATCGCCGGGGGCGCCCGGATGCGCCGCCATGGGGCCGCCGATCGCGCATCCCGCGTTGCCTGGCGCGAACGACACGCCGAGGTGACATTCGGGGAACGCGTCCGCGAGCGCGTCGTTCAGGCGCCAACTGTGGAACACGCCGCCGCAAAGGGCGATTCGGCGGTGCGCGCCGCCGGCCATGACGGATTCCACGGTCTGCTTGACGTGACGCACCAGCACGGCGTGCATGGACGCCGCCGCATCCAGGTGCGCGGCCGAGGGCCGGGAGCCGCGGCGAAGCCGGGGGCATTCCAGCGCGCCCTCGAGCGCCTCGATTTTCGCGATCCCCTCGTCGGCCATCCCGTGGAGGCGGTCGGCGAACCGGGGCTCGCCGGCTTGCGCCATGTTCTCCAGATGATGGACCTCCGATGGCGTCAATCCCAGGAACTCGATCCAGATCTCCATCGTTCGAACCACGCTGGACGGCGACGAACGCGCGATGTCGGACCCGGGCCTGCTGACGACGGTCCGGTTGCGGCCCACCATGACGACGGCGTCCGCGTCGGGTTCGACCGCGGCCGCCAAGGCCGTCTGGGCCCGTGCGTGGTCGACGATCCGGACCGGCGCCGTGATCGCGTGGTACCGCGCCAGGAACGTTCCCAGGAACGCGACGTCCTCGGCAACCCGCTCCGGCGAGGCTTCGGCTTCGGGGGTGTATACGGTCTCTTCGACACGCCCGCCGTCGATTCCGGCGTGCCGCAGCGCGGCGTCGACGGCCAGCGACGGCCTCGGTCTGTCGTCGAGGATGCCACCGCCCTTGGAACGCCGTAGTTTTTCTTCCTCGATCGCGAACTGCAGCGCGGTGTCCCGGAACAGGCTGACGGCCGTCCCTGTGCGGAGGCCGGAGATTCCGACGATCCAGGAATTCGCGGGGGACGTGGATTCCACGGGGCCGGGGATCGAGCTACGCGCTCGGTCCATCCTTCCGTCGAGTGGGGCGAGTGTCCACGACGGGGTTCAACCTCGCTGGTCGACGGGGACCCATTTCAGGGTGGGCGCCGGCCCCGTGTATTCGGCGCGCGGACGGATCAACCGATTGTCGGCATACTGCTCGAGCAGGTGAGCCGTCCAACCGGCCATGCGGCTCACGGCAAAGAACGGCGTGAACAGATCGATGGGCATTCCGATCGTGTAGTACGTGCTGGCCGAGTAGAAGTCGACGTTGGCGTTCAGATTCTTCTCCGTGTTGATGATCTTTTCGATGTGCGCCGACATCGCGTACCACCGCGTGTTGCCCACGCGCTCGCCGGACTCTTTCGACATTCGCCGCAGATGCGTGGCGCGGGGATCCTCGGTCTTGTACACACGGTGGCCGAATCCGGGAATCTTCTTCTTGTCGGCCAGCATGCCGTGGATGGCGTTCTCGACCCGGGAATCGTCGCCGATCTCGAGCAGCATCTTCATGACGTCCGCGTTCGCCCCGCCGTGCAGCGGGCCCTTCAGGGCGCCGATGGCGGACGTCACCGCCGAGTACATGTCCGAGAGCGTCGCTGCGGTGACGCGTCCCGCGAACGTCGAAGCGTTCCATTCGTGGTCGGCATGGAGGATCAATGCGATGTCGAGAGCCCGTTCGACCACCGTGTCGGGCGCTTCGCCGGTCAGCATGTAGTGAAAGTTGCCGGCATGGCTCAGGTCGGAGCGGGGCGCCACGGGATGGTTCCCGTCCCGGAGCCGCGCGGCGGCCGCGACGATGGTGGCCGCCTGGGACGTCAGGCGAATGGCCTTCCGAAGGTTCGCCGCGGGCGAGTTGTCATCGGCTTCGGGATCGAACATGGACAAGGCCGAAACACCGGTTCTGAGGGCTTCCATGGGGGCCGCGCCCCGCGCGAAGTGACGCATCATCGCGATCACCTCGTCCGGAATCTCCCGCGACGCGGTCAACCGCGATGTCGTGTCGTCCAGCTCGGAGGCCGCGGGCAGGGTTCCGAACCACAGCAGGTGCGCCGTTTCCTCGAACGTCGAGTTCGGCGCCAGCTCGTGGATGTCGTAGCCGCGGTAGGAAAGGATTCCCTTGTCTCCGTCGATGAAGCAGATCCCGGAGCGCCCCGCGATCACATCCTCGAGTCCAGCTTGCATGCGATTCCTCCGCTGTCTTTCGCGCCGTCTGCCAAAAGTAATGATTCTATTGTTTTGTAGACTCGCTTTCTACTCGAAATCCGGGGATCCCGCGTGCCCGCCCGGTGTCCGGCCGGCATGCTAGAATCGACAGACGGCGATGCCCGTCTACCTGGACAACAACGCGACCACGGCCATGCGGCCGGAAGTGCTCGCGGCGATAACTCCGTACTTTCTGGAAGACTACGGCAACGCCTCGTCCATCCACTGGTTCGGCCAGCAGGCCAAGGCGGCCATGGACGAGGCCCGCCGTGAAGTATCGGGTTTGATCGGTGCGGAACCGTCCGAGATCGTCTTCCTGAGCGGCGGCACGGAGGCCGACAACCTTGCCATCGGGGGCATCGTCGAATCACAGAAATCGAAGGGCCGGCACATCGTCACGTCCCGGATCGAGCACCCGGCCGTATTGAACACCTGCAAACACCTGGAAAAGCAGGGTTTCGACGTGACGTTCCTCCCGGTCGACGCCGACGGACTGTTGACGGCCGAAGCCGTTCGGCGCGCGATTCGGCCCGACACGATCCTGATCTCGGTCATGCACGCCAACAACGAGATCGGAACGATCCAGCCCGTGGACGAAATCGGCCGCGTGGCGCGCGACGCGGGCGTCTATTTCCATTCCGACGGCGTCCAGGCGGCGGGCAAGATTCCCGTCGACGTCCGCGCGCTAGGCGTCGACCTCTACTCGATGTCGTCGCACAAGATTCACGGACCCAAGGGCGTGGGCGCGTTGTTCGTCGGGAAAGGCACGCCGTTGACGCCAGCGCTCCGGGGCGGCGGCCACGAACGGAACCGCCGGGCGGGAACCGAGAACGTGGCCGGCATCGTCGGCTTCGGTTGCGCGGCCCGGCTCGCCCGGGAGGATCTGGCCGACGCCATGCTCAGGACGGGGGAGTTGCGGGACCGGATGGAGTCCCGGTTGCAGGCCGAGATTCCCGACCTCCGAATCAACGCGCGCAACGCGCCCCGGCTTCCCAATACGTCCAACGTCATGGTCGACTACGCCGAAGGCGAGGGCATGGTGATTTCGCTGGACCTCAAGGGGATCGCCGTGTCGACCGGTTCGGCATGCTCGTCGGGCTCGATGGAGCCCTCGCACGTCTTGACGGCCATCGGCAAGACCCCCGGAGAAGGCTTCGGCAGCCTCCGGATCAGCCTGAGCGTCCTGACGACCGACGACGACGTCGACCGGCTCGTCGAGACGCTTCCGGGCATCGTCGAGCGCTTGCGGCAGTTGTCGCCGCATTACCGGAAATAGGAAGTCTCGCTCCCTGTTTCCCGCGGGGAAACCGGATGCCGTACTCGGACAAGCTCCTGGACTATTTCGAGAATCCCCGATGCGTGGGCGAGCTTGAGGACGCCGACGCCACGGCCGAGGTCCACAACCCCGTTTGCGGCGATACGCTGAAGCTCTGGGTGCGCGTCTCGGACGGCAAGGTCGCGGCCGCGCGCTTCAAGGCCCAGGGGTGTCCGGCCGCGATCGCAACGAGCTCGTTCGCGACGGAGATGTTGATCGGACTGGACCTGGACGCCGCGCGGCGGATCACGCGCGAACAGATCGCCGACGCCCTGGGGGGGCTGCCGCCGTCGAAGATTCACTGCAGCGTTCTGGCCTCGGATGCGATCCGGTCCGCGCTGGACGGTCTCCGATGAGGGACGCCGCATGATCGCCGTCGCCATGAGCGGGGGGGTGGATTCCTCGGCCGCCGCGGTGGTTCTCAAGCAGCGGGGCGAGGAAATCGTCGGGCTGTCGATGCAGCTCTGGAACCGGCGGCGCGTTCTGGACGGCGAGGTGGTCGACTTCGACGCCCGGGCACGCCGGTCGGGCCGATGCTGCTCGCTGGACGATCTGTGGGACGCGCGCCGCGTGGCGGCTCACGTTGGGTTCCCGTTCTATGTCCTGAACCTGGAAGACGAGTTCGAGCGCACCGTGGTGGAGCCGTTCGTCGAGACTTATCTGCGCGGAGAGACTCCGAGCCCCTGCGTCCTGTGCAACAACTTCGTCAAGTTCCATCACCTCGTCGATCGGGCCCGGCAGGTGGGCGCGGACCGCGTCGCCACGGGTCACTACGCACGTGTTCGCCGAGACCCGGAGCGGGGCCGATGGCTCCTTCTGCGCGGTCGGGACTTGCGAAAGGACCAGTCGTATTTTCTGTTCGGCCTGACTCAGGACCAGTTGTCCCGGACGGTCTTCCCCCTCGGGGAGTTGACGAAGGACAAAGTCCGCGCGATCGCGCGGGGCGCCGGGCTGCCGACCAGCGACAAGCCCGAATCCCAGGAAATCTGTTTCGTCCAGGAGGGCGGTTACGCCGATTTCGTCGAACGGTACAGGCCGGCGTCCGCCCCCCGGGATGGCGAGATCGTCGATCGCGAAGGCGAGGTCGTCGGGGCGCATTCCGGCGTCCACCGCTTTACGGTGGGACAACGCAAGGGATTGGGAGCGGCCGGACGCCCGCAATACGTCGTTCGCATCGAGCCGGAACGGCGACGCGTCGTCATTGGCGATGACTCCGACACGCTCGGGCGGACGTTTCGCGTTCGCGATGCGAACTGGATCGCCGTCGAAGAGCCGGACGGGAACCCGATCCGGTGCGACATCCAGATCCGCAATCGTTTCGAGCCCCGGCCGGGCGCCGTCTGGGTCGAGGACGGGGAAACCCGCGTCCGTTTCGACGAGCCGCAGCGCGCGGTCACGCCGGGACAGGCCGCGGTTTTCTATTGGGACGATATCGTGGTGGGCGGCGGCTGGATCCGGCGGTAGTGGACAACTACTTCAACTACTTCACCGAAATCGAGCGTTATTTCCAGTCCAAGCGGGAGAGCTTCACGCTGCTGTCGACGCTGGATTGGGTGTTGATCGAAACCTGGAAGGACCAGGGCGTTCCACTCGAGGTGGTCCTGAAAGGGTTGGACCGGGCTTTCTCGAAACCGCGGCGGAAGGTCGGATCCCTCGCTTACTGCGCCGGCGCCGTCGCCGAAGTCCTCGAAGAACAGAAGGGATTGCGAACCGAGGCGCCCGCGCCCCCGGAGTTCGGCGAGGCCGAAGTCCGGGACTACCTGGGGCGCCTGGCGTCCTCGGTTCGCGCGCTGCACGAACGGTGGCCGGAGTTCGCGGCGCGGTTCGCCTCGATCGCCGATGGAATCGCCGCGATCGACGCGACGGACCTGCGCGCCGGCGAAAACGCCTTGAACGCGCTCGAGGACAAGCTGACCTCCATCATCGAGATCGCGTCCGACGAGTCCGCGCTGATCGAGGTCCGGAACGAGGTGGAACGCGGCATGGCCCCCGTCCGCTCCCGGATGACCGTCGAGCAGCTTGCGATGCTGGAACGGCAGCTCTGGAAACGCAAGCTGATGGAACGCTGCGGCGTCCCCCGCCTGAGCCTGTTCTACTTGTTGTGACGTTCAGTTCTGGTGCGACTCGAGATCCTGGACGCGGCCGAGGATCTGTCGACTCGCCGACAGAAGATCGCGCGCGGCGGACGCCAGCGTGTCGATGTCGCGCCGCGACTCCCTCATCTGCCGGTCCAGGTGATTCATTTGACGGTCCAGACGATCCTGCCGTTTCTGCAGACGCCAATCGTTCTCTTGGAGCTGCTGCATGCGAATTGCGGAATCGGCCTGGTGCTTCAGAATGAATTCCATCGTGGTCTGCATCTCTTCGGGTGTCATGTGGGTGCGCCTTGGAGCTTGAGGAAAGGGCGTGGATCAGTGTACAACACCGCCGGGATTGGCTTGCGGGTTCGAATCGAAAAACTGGTCTACGGCGGCGCGGGGCTGGCCCGGACCGATGGGGGCGTGGTCTTCGTCGGACGCGTGTTGCCGGGCGAGCTCGTCGACGTCGAGGTCGTCGACCGGAAGAAGGACTACGCCCGAGCGCGCCTGGAGGCCGTCGTCGAACCCTGCGAGGACCGCAGGGAACCCCTCTGCCCGAACTTCGCGACGGCCGGCTGCTGCGGGTGGAGCCACATCGCCTACGCGCGTCAGATCGCGCTCAAGGAATCGATCGTTCGCGAAGCCCTCCGGCGCCACGGCAAGGTGGAATGGGACGCCGCCATCGACACGGTTACCGGGCCCGAACGCGAATACAGGATCCGAGCCCGTTTCCATGTCGTCGACGGGGATCCCGGGCCGCGCCTCGGTTTCCTGGAGGAAGGAACGCGCCACGTCGTGCCGGTCACGGGTTGCGCGGCACTCGCGCCCGAGCTCAACCGGTTCATCGCCGAGGCGAACGCGTCGCTGTCGGAACGGCCCCTGAGGGGCGCCGACGAAGTGCGGGCCGTGGCCTCGCCCGACACCGGCCAGGTGGGCGCCAGCTTCCACCGGGGACGGGAGCGTGTCTCATGGAACCGCCGCGACCCGCGCACGCGCGTCCGCGGCATCGAGTACCGGCTTCGGGCCGACGGTTTCTTCCAACCCAACCGGTTTCTCCTGGAGCCCATGATGGCCGCCGTCGCGGACGCCGTCGCGGACGCGAAGACCGTGCTGGACCTGTTCTGCGGCGGCGCGTTCTTCTCGCTGCCCGTGGCCCGGGCCGGTGCCAACGTCACCGGCGTCGACCGCCGGTCGGTGGCGAACGCGTCCTGGAACGCCCGCCACAACGAGATTCGCGGCGTCGAGTTCGTCAAGGCGCCGGCCTGGGCCTATCTGCGGAAGACGCGCGCCGCGCCCGACGCCGTCATCCTGGACCCGCCCCGTCCCGGAGCGGGGAAGAATGTCGTGCGTCGAGTGGCGGCGCTCTCCCCGGCCCGCGTGGTCTACGTCTCGTGCAACCCGACGACGTTCGCTCCCGAAGCCCGCATCCTGATCGACAGTGGCTACCGGCTCGCCTCGCTCCGGTTCGTCGACCAGTTCCCGGGGACGCCCCACATCGAGACGATAGCGGTGTTCGAGCGTTGAGGCCGAGGGTCTCGGACGCGCGAACCCGCCAGGAAGATCTTGAGACGTCAAGTCGTGGCCGTGAATGAGTCGGAAGCCCCTGAACTGGGTGGGAACTTGCGATACTGGCAGGGACAGCGTGGAAGCCTCGTGGTACGGACGCGAATTTACCTGACGGAAAGTCAGCATGCCGAGTTGGCGCACCTCGCCGAGAAAAGCGGCCGGCGACGGAGCGACCTCCTTCGCGAGGCTGTTGACGATTTCATCAAAAGGAACAGTCCCCGACGTCGCGAGACGATTCTCCGAGAGTCAGCCGGCATCTGGCGCGGCCGCACGGATTTGCCCGAGTTCGACCGGCTCCGGCTCGGCTGGGACCGGCATTGATATCGGTGCCGGGCGGTCGGCAACCAGTCTGACTGGCCAGGTCAATCTCTCGTCCCGACGATACTTGACTTCGAGTCCTCGGCTCTCGCGGCTGCGTTTCTTCGGCCGGCAGGTTTCCGGCTCGCCGGTCACGGCGCTTCGATGGTCCTCAGCAACTCGTAGGCGAACGCGCCGTCGCCGAGGTCGAACGTTTCCAGCCGGGCGCCCTCCGAGTCACGCATGATGTGGACGCCGTGAACGACGTTCCCGCCGCCATAATACGGCTCGACGGCGACGATGCGATCGTGGCCGATGCGGAAGCGCTCGGAGCCCCCGCCGAAATAGACGTGGCGGGTCGTGATTCCGAGAATGCCCGAGTCGACGTACGCCGTGGCCTCGTCCTCGTTCACGTCCCCCTTGAACCCGCCGGACAACAGGCTGAAGCTGCCGTCGAACTCCCGCGATATGCGCACCTTGTAGTAGCTCACGTTCGGAAACACCCACAGAAGCGTTTCCGATTTCTGCAGTCGGAACGGCAGTTCGGGCGTGTCGCAATGGACGCGCCGACGCACGTCACCCTCCTTGACGTCGCGCAGGATGAAGGCCTGGACCAGGCGAGTGAACGCGCCGTTTCGGTCGAGATCGTCCTGTCCGATATCGAAATGGGAGAATACTGTCGACAGGGCGGTTTCCTTGGCTTCGGTGAGCGATTCGTTCTCGACAACACGCTCGATTTCCTTTTCGACGGCTGCGATCACGACTTGGCGCGCGTCGGCTTCGCCAAGCCGCGCGGAACGAACGGCGCCTTCGATGCTCGCCTGCAATTCGGCCATGGCGCCGTCCGAGTGCTCGCCGCCGTCGACGGCGTCCCGTATCCGCAGTTCGACCTGATCGGCCGCCGCCTGGGCGCGCTTGGCCTCCACCCGCCGCCAGAGGTGGCCGGCGTCGACGTCCTTGCGCGCGAAGTCGAATCGGGAGAGCAGAACGTCCAGGCGGGTCTCTTCGGCTTCGCCGACGCCGTCCTTGGCCAGCGCGGCTTCCACGGCGGTCACCCATCCGTCGGCCAATGCCTGTCTTAGAGTTTCCGTAATCCGAGCCTGTTCGGCGGTCTGGAGGATCTGTTCGGCCGATTCTTCGGGAGACAGGTCGGAGCGGCCGACCAGATTCGCGATCGCCCGCATGCCGGCGTCGTGCGCTTGCTTGCACGCGGAATGGCTGCTTCGCAGGAGTCCCGCGGGTCGTTTACAGTACGTGCAATTCGCCATGGCGCGCGTCCCTGTTGCGTGAAACCGGAGTACCTCCGCTGTCAACGTCATGCGCCCGCATCGTCTATCGCCGCGAGCGCCGGCTGCTCAGTCGCCGCGGGTCACGAGCCCCGGCAGCACGTCCCTGATCTCGCCGTGCACGGCCGCACCGGCGATGCCGTCGAGCGGTGTCGGGTCGCGGTTGACGATGATCAGGACGGCGCCGGCCTGCCGGGCGATCCGTGGGATCGATGCGGCCGGTTCCACGACCAGGGAGGAGCCGACGGCAAGCAGCAGGTCGCAGGTTCGAGCCGCGGCTTCGGCCCGCAGCATGACGTCAGCCGGCATCGCCTGCCCGAACGATACCGTGGCCGGCTTGAGCAACCCGCCGCACTGACGACAGCGCGGCGCCTCTTCTCCGTCCTCGACGCGCCGGCATGCCTCGTCGAATTCGATCGTGTCGCCGCACGACAGGCAGACCGCCTCGGTCGTGGCGCCGTGCAGCTCCAGCACCGCCTCGGCGGGCAGTCCCGACCGTTGGTGCAGGCGGTCGATGTTCTGGGTGACGAGCGCCGAGAGACGGCCCTGCCGGTGCAGCTCGACGAACGCGTGGTGCCCGGCATTGGGCTCGGCGTCACGCATGGCGGGCCAGGCGGCGACCTTCTGCCGCCAGTACTCGACGCGGCCCGCCTCGCTGGAGACGAACTCCTGGAAGTCGACGATGCGGTTCCGCGCCCAGACTCCGTTCGGGCTCCGGAAGTCGGGAACGCCCGACTCGGTCGAAATGCCGGCGCCGGTGAAGCCGACGATGCGCGACGCGCCGGCGACCAGCCGGCGGGCTGTCTGTACGTCCATGACGGGATTCTATCCGCGACGCGCGGCGGCTTCCAGGATGGGGCTTGGAAGGGCAGGTTCGGAACGGTCCCGGAGTCTGGTAGACTGAAACCGCCCTTTCCTGTTCCCGACGCCGAACATCCTTGCCGCCGCTTCTGGTTCCGCTTCTGGGGCTGATCGCCGGGATCGTGGCGTCGCCGTGGCTCGACGGCGCCCCGATCTGGGCGCTGTGTCCGCTTGCCGTCCTGGTCGCCGTGGCCCGGCCGCGGCTCGCCGTCATCCCCGTGTTTTTGTGGGGCGTCGGCGTCCGGTCCCACCACGACGCCCGTCCGCCGTACATCGTCGACGACGGTTTGCCGGTCCGCGTCGAAGCGGTTCTGGACCACGCTCCGGAATTCCGGGTCCCCGGCTATTACCTGACGGTCCAGGTCGTCCGCGTCAACGACGCGCCGCTTCGAGGCGGCGCGCGGCTTGTCTACTTTCCGCCGGAGGACGATCCGGAACTGGCGCGGCTCTTCGAGGACCTCGACCTGGGGTCGGGAGACCGGATCGCGTTGCTGGTCCGGCTGCGCCGCCCTACGGTTTACCGGAACCCGGGCGGCTTCGACTACCGGCGCTTTCTCGAGCGGCAGGGAATCTACTGGACCGGCTCGATCCGCAGTCCGCGGCTGATCACCGTCGTCTCCCGGGGATGGCACGGGGGCGACCGGCTCCGGCGGTGGGCCAGTGAACGCATCGAACGGCGGCTGGGTGAAGACGAGACCGTGCGGGCATTGGCGCTCGGCATGGTGCTCGGTCATCGGAGGCGCCTGCCGGACGCGGCCGAACGGCGATTCGAGGCCGCGGGACTGATCCACCTGTTGGTGGTGTCCGGGTTCAATCTCGCGATCGTCGCGGCGGCGGCGTTCTGGCTCGGGCGGCGCATCCGTTTCGGGCGGCGCCAACGCGCCCTCGCGCTGGTGTTCGCGCTCGGCGTCGTCCTGGTCTACGCCTTTCTGGTCGAAGGCGACGCCCCGGTCGCGCGGGCCACCACGATGGCCGTCATCCTCATCGCCGGCACGCTGTTGGATCGAGGCTACGCGATCGGGAACGCGTTGTGCGCGGCCGCGATCGTGATCCTGGGGGTCGATCCTCTGGCGCTGATGGACACCGGTTTCCAACTGACGTTCATGGCCGTGCTCGCGATCCTGTTCCTGGCCGTTCCGTCGATTCGCTGGGGACTGGCGAATCGCATCGCCTCGGTGCGTCACCTGGACAATCCGGCGCTCGACGCGCGCCTGCCGGTGGGCGCCGTGGACTGGCGGGTCTCGAAGCGGTTGCAGGCCGAGATCTCGGGCCGGCCGCTTTGGATGGGCGCCCTGCCGCGCCGGTTGTTCCTGGTGCTGGCCGAAATCGCTATCGTGACCGCCGCCGTACAACTGACCCTGTTGCCATGGACGGTCGAGTCCTACCATCGGCTGTCGCCCGTATCCCTTCCGTTGAACACGGTCGGCGCGATCATCGCCGCGATCGTGACTCCCTTGGGCCTGGTCCTGATCCTGGTCCCGGATTTCGCCGCGGCGCCGTTCGCGATGATCGTCGAGGTTGCGCTGACCCTGTTCGTCGTTGTCGTGGAGCAGGGGCTGGAGCTGCCCGGGGCGACGTTCCGGGTTCCGTCGCCGCCATCGGCGCTCTGGTGGGCGTTCGGCGTTTCGACGGTGGGCGTGGCGTGGGCCGTTCGCCGCCGAAGCGGGTTGGGTTTGGGAATCGGTCTTGTCTCCGTGACGGCTCTGGTCGTCGCCGCCGCGTTCGCGGACTTTTCCCCGCCGCCGCCGGAACACGCGGCGCTGACCTTCGTCGACGTCGGTCAGGGCGACGCGATCCTGGTCGAGCTGCCCGACGGCCATCGGTTCATGGTGGACGGCGGGGGCGTCGCCACGGGCGCCTACCGGTCGCTCCAGGGGGAAGGGGGTTTCTCGATCGGGGCGGACGTGCTCACCCCGTACCTGTATTCGCAAGGTATCCGCGCGTTGGACGCCGTCGTCTTGACGCACGCGCATCACGACCACATGGACGGGTTGTTCGACCTGATCGAGAACTTCGACGTGGGCGAGTTGTGGGTGGGGTCGAATCCGGCCGTGCCGCGCTACCTCGACCTTCTGGATCATGCATCGCGGCGCCGCGTGCCGGTCCGTCGGCTAGTCGCGGGTGCGCGCGCGGGGCCGTTCCGTGTCCTCAATCCGCCGGCCGCGAGCGCACCGTCGACCCGGGTCGCGAACGACGACTCCGTTGTTCTGTTGCTCGACACCGAACACGGCGACGCGCTCCTGACCGGGGATCTGGAGTCGGACCTGCCCGCGGCGCCGCGGCACGTCGCGCTCCTGAAAGTTCCGCACCACGGAAGCGGCGATGCCCGGTTGTCGACTTCGGGCCGCTTGCGGGTCATTTCGGTCGGCGCCAACAACGCGTTCGGCCATCCCCATCCGTCGAGGTTGCCGGCTCTTCGCACCGACGTATTGGGCGCGATCCGGGTGGAGTTGCGACCGGATGGACCCTCCGTGGCGCCGCCCGTCCGGTAAGGCGTTCGAAGTCGATCGGGGCCCAATGTTCGCGCTTCCCGACGTTGCGGAATAAGTTGCTGATGCGCAATACTTTAGGTGAAGCCGAGGGCGGATTCCGCGGCGCTCGCGTCGCGGGTCGGCCATCCGATGCATTTTCCTTGTGACCTTTCGGTGACGGGGTCGTCCAAACCCCTGATCATGGATGCCACGACCTTGCAGCGGGCCCCAAAATCAGAAGCGGCGTCGAACGACGAACGGTGGCTGGTCGAGCAGGCCAAGAAGGGCGACCGCGAAGCCTTCGAACAGTTGGTCCACCTGCATGATCGTGATATCTTGCGCCTTGCCTTTCACATGCTTGGCAATCGCGAGGAGGCGCGCGACGTCTTTCAGGAGACGTTTCTGAAGGCGTACCGCTCCATGGGGCGTTTCCGCTCAGAATCGAGCTTCTACACCTGGATCTACCGGATCGCCACGAACGTGGCCCTGGACAAGCTGCGGAAGCGTCAGGCGTTGCGGGACGAAATCTCCTACGATGCGGAGGCGGAAGCGCATCCCGATCGGCCGGCGTTGAAGGACACGTTCGAAGAAAAGAGTTACTTCAGCAATCCCGAACGGCGTCTCTACGGCCGGGAAGTTGGACAAAAGATCCAGGACGTGCTGGCGACGTTGTCGGAAAAGGAAAGGCTTGTCTTCGAGTTGCGCCACTATCAGGGAATGAGGCTTCGCAAGATCGGCGAGATCATGGGCAGTAGCGAGGAGACGGCGAAGAACTACCTGTTCCGGGCGACTCGGAAGCTGCGAGCCGGACTGGCGGAGATATAGAAGTCCAATGGATTGTCGAGAACGCCAACACGATATCGTCTTGTACCTCTACGAGGAGTTGTCCGATGAGGCCCGACGAGAGCTTCGGGCGCATCTGGACGACTGTGCGGTCTGCCGTACGTTCCTGGAACGCGAGGAACGGCTGCACGTGGAGTTGACCGAAGACTTCTCCGAGTGGCAGGTTCCCGCCGACCTCCTTGTGGAGTGCCGCCGCGGGCTCTCCGACGGACTGGACCGCGTCGAGCCGCGGCGCTCCTGGTGGCGGTGGCCCTTGGAGTCGGACGCCTGGCCGCGGATGCGGCTCCTGGAATCGGCCGCGCTGCTTTCGATCGGCTTGGCCGGCGGCGTCTATGTCACCAACCTGCTCTCCCCTCCCGTTCCCGAACCCATTCAGGCCGCGATTCCGCAGGATGCAGCCGTAACCAATTTAAGGATCATCGAGTCCGATCCGGCCACCGGCGAGGTGGAGTTGGCGGGTGAGATGGTGCAGCCGATGCGCGTGCGCGGGAACATCGAAGACGATTCCATGCAGAACATGCTGGTCGGAGCGCTGCAGTCGCCCGTCAACCCCGGCGTCCGCCTTGGGGTCGTCGAGTTGCTGTCCGCGAATCCGGCGGACCCCGGCGTCAAGCAGGCGCTGATGCGCGCGCTGCTCAGCGACGACAACCCGGGCGTGCGTTGGGGAGCGCTTCAGGCGCTGGAGCCGTTCGCCCGGGACGATGACGTTCGCGGAGTCTTGAGATACGTCGTGCAGAACGACGACACGCTTGGAATTCGCGTCCAGGCCCAGGAGGCGATGGCTCCGATGAGCCAGGAAGAAGCCATGGCGGCACTGGTCGACGAGGTGACCCGCGACGATCCGAACGCATACATCCGGGCTCTCCAGTTGAGTTACGTCGGCGGGCAATAGTGACGACGTCCGACAGCTTGAGGAAATTCGCAACCGGCCGGCGCCGCCAACGCGAAATCCTGGCCGTTGTTCCCGCCCTGCTGGCGTTCCATTCCGTCGCCCTCGCCGAGTGTCCGGTCCCGGAAGACGGCGCGGTGTTCGTTCGCGTGGACTCGGGCGCTCTCCTGGTCGACACATCCGCGACCGGCATCGTCGCGGTCGAAGCGTCCACGACGTCCAACGCGCCGGTCGAGATCCAGGAGCGCTGTCTCGACGATCGCGTCGAGATCGAAGGCCGCGTTCCGGATCGGGTCTATGCGCCCCTGGATTGGCGTATCCGCGTGCCCCGTACGGTCGACCTCGACCTGGTCACCTTCGCCGGCACGATCCGGATCGCGTCGACCGACGGAAGCGTCACCGCCCGAACCACCGGCGGCTCCGTGATCGCCGGCGGCATCGGCGGCGATGCCGCGATGATGACCCAGGGAGGTTCGATCCTGGCCGGCGATATCGACGGCCACGCCGAGCTTCGCAGCGCGGGCGGCGGCCAGATCGAGATCGGCGACGTCGGAGGGAACGCCGAGTTGGAAACGATGGCGGGACCCATCACCACGGGAACGGTCGCGGGCCGCGTGCGGGCCGAGACGAACGGGGGCGCCATACGGATTGCCGAGAGCATCGGACCCATGGACGCGGTCACGCTGGCGGGCGACATCCGGATCGGCGTCTCGAGTCTGACCCGGGTTCAGACGGCGGGAGGCAACATCATCGCCGGGCGTGTCCGGGGGCCGTTCGTCGGGTCGACGGAGCTTGGCGATTTACGGATCGAGCGGGCCGAGTCCTTCATCGAGGCTTCAACGGGCGCCGCCGGCGACATCGAAGCCCGGTTGACGCCGTTATCGGTCGACGGCGACCTGCACGTGAGCCTGACAACGCATTCGGGCAACATACGGCTCGAGATTCCCGACGACATGCCTGCGGACATCGAAGCCCGGATTGCGCGCAGCGTCATCCGCCAACCCGATATCCGGTCCGAGTTTCCTCTGGAGACCGTGGGCGGTTTCATCGATCTTCCGTCCGACTTGGGCAACGCGTTCGCGATGGGGACCAGCGTCGGCCGGCGCGGCCAGATCAATGGCGGCGGCAACGCCGTCAGGCTCGAGTCCGCCCGCGGCGCGATCCGGATCCAGCGTCTTCGCCGATAGCAACGCGGGCCGCCGTCCGCTAACGCTCTCCGCGGGCCACCACGGTCTTGGACTGTCCCGCGGCCAGGTAGCGCTCGGCCACGAACCGGACAACGTCACGGTCCACTTGACGCAGTTGCTCGCCGTGGAGCTCGACGGAGGCAACGTCCGCGCCGGCAACGACGGCGCGCGCCAACGCCATCAAACGTCCTCGCCGCGTCTCCTGCGTCATGCGGTGCCGGAGCGTGGCGCGATTGACGGCGGCCTCGACTTCATCCACGGTGACGCCGTCCTCGATCAGACGGTCGATCTCGGCACGGATCGCGCCGCGGACCGCCGGCTCGTCTCCCGGCGAAAACGCCGCATACGCGTAGAAGGCGCCGGCCCGGGCGTGGAAGTCGGCATCGAGGTCCACCGGATGCGCCGGAACCCCGGCGTCGCGCAACGCCGCATCCAGACGTCCGCCTCGTCCGGACAGGACATGGCGGACGACGGTCAGTCCCAGGCGGTCCTCGTGTGCGTACGGCGCGACCATCGTTCCGTAGACGACCACGCTTTGTCGACCGTCGACTGCGAATGCCGCTTCCTCTTCGTCGAGCGGCGCTCCGGGGAAAGGGAGCGTCGAGAGATCGCGCGCAACGAGGTCTTCGTTCGTCAATCCTTCGGCGATCGGTGCGATCAACTCGGTGCCGCGCGTGTCGCCGGCAATCACGATCACCGGCATCACGCGCCGCTGGTGCTGTTGTTGCCATTCGACCACGTCGTCGGCGTCCAGGCCCCCGATCGACGTCTCGGTCCCGGCCGCTGGGCGCGCGTAGGCGTGGTCGTCGAAGACGGTGGCCAGGAACAACCGAAGCGAATGGCCCACGCCGTCTTCGGACAGGCTTCGGATCCGCGCCGCCTGCAGCGCTTTCTCGCGCTCGACGTCCTGCTCGAGGAACGTGGGCGCCTGCAGGACGTCCATCAGAATGCCGATGGCGTCGTCCATCCCCGAGCTGGAGCCGTCGAGGACGTAGCCGTACAAGTCGGGTTCGTTGACGATCTCGATATCGACGCCCGCGTTCTCGATGCGCCGCGCGATGTCGGCCGTGTTGTACCGGAGTGAGCCGCGCAGCGCGCTGTGCAGCATGAGCTCGGTGACGCCGGCGTTCGAGGCGGACTCGGAAAGGCGGCCGCCGGGAAAGAAGATGCCGAACGAAACCAGGGGAAGGCGATGATCTTCGGCGACATAGACGTCGGGGCCGCGCAGAATGGAGCGCCGCTGAAGGGTCGGGATCACGTCGACGACGAGCGCGTCGCCGGCGCGTTCGATTTCCGCGGATACGCCCACGGCCTCGATGCTCCGCTCGACGACGTTGACCGGCACGCGATCCAGGACGCGCGATTCGAACTCGCCGGTCGACAGCGCGCGCGTGGACGAGGAGGGCAGGTATTCGAACACCGACACGTTTTCCCGGGTGAAGTGGCGCTCGACGATCCGGGCGATATCGTCGGCGGTGACGTCGGCGATTCCGTCCAGGTGAAACCGTGCCCGTTTCCAGTCGCCGCGCGCTTCCTCGAGGGACAGCTCGACGCCCAGACCGCCGACGGTTTCGATCCGGCGATAGTAGTCGCGGGCAACCCGGGCCTGGGCGCGCGCCAGGTCTTCCCCGGTGACACCGAAACGCCGGATCCGGTCGAGTTCGCCGAACACGGCGATCAGCGCGGCGTCCGGGTCCGGGGCGCGCAGAAGAATCTGAAAATACCCCATGCCGCCGAACGCGAGGTAGGAGGACTCGGCGTGGGCGATGAGCGCCTGCTCGTCGCGCAGGAACCAGTTCATACGGGAAGCGCGTCCGCCGGTCAGGATGGCGGACAACGTTTCCAGGGCGTAGGGGTCCGGGCCGGCCGCCTCGACGCCCGGCACGTGGTACCCGACGGCGATGGTGGGTTCCCGCACCGCGCCCCGCATCCAGTCGTAACGGAGCCCGAGTTGGGGCGGTTCGCTCGGGGCGGGCTCGGCGTCGACCGGCGTGTTGGGAACGTCGCCGTGGATGCGCAACACCTCGTCCAGCATCGCGATCCGGTTGAACCGCCCGACCAACGTCAGAATCACGTTCGAGGGCTGATAGTACCGGTTGCGGAAACCGTCGATATCATCGGGCTCCCAGCTCCGGAGGGCGTCGGCGCCGCCGATCGGCGGGCGCCGCACGCGATGCGCGACGAAGGCGGTCCGGTAGAGGCCGTCGCGCGCGACGGCGTCGACGTTGGCGAGCATGCCGCCTCGTTCGCGAAGCGCCGCCTCGACTTCCCATGCCGCGCGCTCCGGCTCCAGATCCCGGTTCCACAGACCATCGGCAAGGATTTCCAACGCAGCCACGGCGTGTTCGGACGGCACGATGGTCTGGTAGAGAGTGTGTTCGCCTCCGATGGAGGCGCTGACGGCGCCGCCCAGCGTTCGGATTCGAGCGCCCGCGCCGTCCGGGCCGCCGTCGAGGACCAGTCCCGAGATCACGCGGGTAACGCCGGCGAGCGCGTCGGGCTCGTCGAAGTGTCCGGCTCTGACGTGGCCGGTGATGCTGGTCAGACCGGCGGCGTTGCTTTCGTGGAGCAAAACGGTGAGACCGTTCTTCAGGATCACCTTGGTGGTCTGGCCCGCGTCTTCCCAATAGATGAACGGCCCGTCGATCTCGCCTCCGACGATGACGTCGGCGTCCGGATTCGGGGCGCCCAACGGCAGGTCCGGGGGCGCGCCCGGCGCGACCGGCCCGGCGACCTGCAGCAACAATGCGAGCACGAACGGCATTCCCATATTCTACAGGGTCATTGTCCGCCCGGACCTATCCGGCGGCGGCCTCGATCCGACGGGAATGCGCATCGACGTAGGTGAGTTTCACGCGGACCGGCGCCGGCGGGGTCATATCCCCGAGCCGTTCGGCCCATTCGACGACGACGACGTTCTCCGGGTCGTCGAAGATTCGTTCGAGGTCCAATCCACAGAAGTCGCCGGAGTCGACGCGATAGAGGTCCACGTGGTAAATCGGCGCCCGGCCCGAATACCGGTTGACCAGCGTGAAGGTCGGGCTCGAGACGTCGTCGACGTCCGGCAGGCCGAAACCCGCCGCCAAGCCCTTCGTGAACGTCGTCTTGCCCGCGCCCAACTCTCCGAACAGCAATACGTGGGCCGGAAGCCGCAGCGACGCGGCGAGCGCCCGGGCGAACTCGAACGTCTCGGCCTCGGACCGCGACAGCATTGTCCGCATGCGTCAGGCGTCGCGAAGCTCCGACCAGGCTTCGGGAAGAAAATGAAGGATGTCGGTCGCCAGCATCGATTCTTCGCCGACCTCGTTCGCGGCGCGATCGCCGGCCAGACCGTGGAGGAACACGGCCAGGCCGATGCGTTCCGCCAAGGCGCCCAGATGGGGTTGTCCGAGGACCCCGGCGATCATTCCCGTCAGTACGTCGCCGCTTCCGGCCGTCGCCATCCCGGCGTTGCCGGTCGGGTTCACGAAAGCCGATCCGTCCGGACCTGCGATGACCGTGCGAAAACCCTTGAGGACGATGTGGACACCGTGGGCCGAGGCGAACTCCCGGGCGACGGTGAGCCGGTCTCGGTGGATCTCCGCGATACTCGCGCCGGTCAACCTCGCCATCTCTCCGGGGTGCGGCGTGAGGATGCGCGGCGCGGCGCCCGAACCGTCGGGGATCAATGCCTCGGCATGACCGGCGAACGCGTTGATTCCGTCCGCATCGAGGACGACGGGCAACTCCAGCGCCTTCACCAGCTCGCGCACGGCGTCGAAGGTCTCGGGATGTGTTCCGATTCCCGGTCCGATGGCGACGACCGACTTGCCGTCGACCAGCCGGCTGCCGACGCGGCGCAACGCTTCCGCCGAAAGAGTTCCGTCCGCGGTCTCGGGCAACGCCTCCGTCATGACCTCGGGCGTATGCCCGGCCACCACCGGAAGCGTGCCTCGGGGCACGGCGGCCGTGACCAGGCCCGCTCCGGACTGCAGCGCGGCCCGAGCGGCCATTGCCGCCGCGCCGCCCTTGCCCAGCGACCCTCCGACGATCAGGACCTTCCCGTAGTCACCCTTGTGCGTGTCGAGGTCCCGAGGAAACGCGGCGTCGGGAAACGATGCCGGATCGAGCAGCTCGACGGCGTCCTTCGCCGAATCGATCAGCGGATGCGGGTTGCCGATGTCGGCGACGATGACCTCGCCCGCAAAGTGGCACGCGGGGGGAGATACCAGGCAGTGTTTGAGTGCGGAGAACGTGACCGTGACGTCGGCCTCGACGACGGGGCCTTGAACGTCCCCGCTGTCGGCGGCGCTTCCCGACGGCACGTCGACCGAGACGACGGCGGCTTTCGAGAAGACATCGTTGATCGAGGAGATCGCCCGCGCCAGCAGTCCATCGACCGGCTTCGAGAGGCCTGTTCCCAACAAGGCGTCGACGACAACGTCGACCTCGCCGATCCGCGACGCGGCCTCGTCCCAGGCGGCCCGGTCATCGACGACAACGGGCCCGTGGCCGAGAGCCGTGAGTATGTCCAGATTCTGCCGCGCGTCGCCCGAGACGGCGTCGGGCCGGGCGAACAGGAACACTTGGGGCGCGGCGCCGCGCTGGATCAGTTGGCGGGCGACGACGAAGCCGTCGCCGCCGTTGTTGCCCTTGCCGCAGAGGACGAGAACCGACGCCCCGTCGAGGTCGTCGACGCACCCGTCGACGGCTTCGACGACGCGCATGCCGGCGTTTTCCATGAGGATCGTTCCCGGAATGCCGTACTTGTCATGGGACAGTCGATCGATCCGCCGGATTTCGGCCGCGGTGAGGATCTTCATGTAGGGAGCGGCGGGGACGGACGTGCGAGCGGTCCGTCCCCGCGCATTCAACCTTGGACGACTTCGGTCAACTCATCGAGCAGGGCTTCCACCGGGATGAGCTGGTTGGTCACGTTCTTCCACACCAGCGTCCCGTCGGGATCGATCAGGAAATAGAACCGCTGCGCGGGCGCGTTGGCGCCGTCCCGCCCCGCGCCGTACATGTCGATCACACGCATCGACGGGTCGCTGATGAACTCGTTCTGCGCGCCGACCTGTTCCTTGAACACGTTCTGCGCCGGCGCCATGTCGCGAGAAATGCCCACGATGTCGATGTTCAGAGCCTGGAAGTCGTCGTGTCTTTCACCGAACTCGGTGAACTCGCGCGTTCAACCGCCCGTGAAGGCCGCTGGGAAGAACGCGAGCAGGACGTAGCCGTCGAAGTCCTTGAGTCCCAAGGTCGCGGGACCCATTCCGGCAGGGCCCTCGAAGTCGGGGGCCGGTTCTCCGACAGCCGGCGTGTTGTCGGCGCCAGGCGCCTGCAACTGAGGGAACGCCGTGGCCGTCGAGAACACCATGACGGCCGGCAACAGCCAGAAGACCTTTTTCATTGAGGGGGTCCTCCTGAAAATGTGTCTGCTCATTACGATTTCCGGCGCCGGAGCGCGGGAACCGTTGCGTACATTGTCGGTGCAGCTTTCCGACGGATTCGGGGGAAAGCACCCGAGGCACAAATCATATGCTAAGATTTGCACTTCGCGCAAGGCATCCGAAGCGCGTAAAGTCCAACGATTTCAGTCAGTAACGGGGATCCGACGGTCTCCCCCGGCCCGATGTCTCTCAAAAGCGTCCAAGAGCTCGAAGAGGAGCACCTGCTCGGTACCTACAACCGTTACTCCATCCTCGTCGACCGCGGCCGCGGGCCGTACCTGGTCGACAGGAGCCACAAGCGGTACCTCGATCTCCTGTCCGGGATCGGCGTCAACATCCTGGGCCATAACCATCCCCGGATCGTGCGGCTTCTGCGCAAGCAGATCAAGCGCCCGTTGCACGTTTCCAACCTGATGTACCACGAGTACGCGGGCCGCTTGGCCCAGCGGCTGTGCGCGATCTCGGGACTCGATAAAGCCTTCTTCACGAACAGCGGGGCGGAGTCGGTCGAGGGGGCCCTCAAGTTCGCGCGCCTGTTCGCGAATTCCGGGCGCGGCGGGCCCCGGAAGCGCCGCGTGCTCGCCCTCGAGGGGTCGTTTCACGGGCGGACGATGGGGGCGTTGTCGGCGACGCATCCCGTTCGGTACAGGGACGCGTTCGAACCGCTGGTCCCGGGATTCGACTTCGTCGGCTTCGACGACGTGGAGGACCTCGAGCGCCGGTTTTCGGACGACGTCGCGGCCGTCATTCTGGAGGCCGTGCAGGGCGAGGGCGGGGTCCGGCCGATATCGGATGCGTTCTACCGGCGCGCACGCGAGCTCACCCGCGCCGCCGGCGCCGCGTTGATCGCGGACGAGATCCAGTGCGGCCTGGGCCGCACCGGTCGGTGGTTTGGGTTCGAGCGATGTCTCCCGCCGGGCTCGGTGTACGCGGACCGGCCGGACCTGATCGCCATCGCCAAACCGCTCGCCGGCGGCATCCCCATGGGCGCCGTCCTTCTGAAAGCGGCGGTGGCGGATCCGATTCGCGCCGGGATTCACGGCACGACGTTCGGAGGCGGCCCGCTGGCGTGCCGCGTCGCCCTGGAGGTGCTGAAGATCGTTGAGGAAGAACGCCTCCTCGATCACGCTCGAGACGTCGGATCGTACTTCGAACAGCGGCTGGAGGAGCTGCTGGTGTTGCCCGCCGCCACGGAAGTCCGCGGCGACGGCCTGATGCTGGCCCTCGAGCTTGGCGTCGCCGCGCGGCCTGTCGTGGAACGCCTGATCGCAGCGGGTTTCATCGCGAACTCGACCCGGAACACGGTTCTTCGCTTCCTGCCGCCGCTGATCATTCGAAAGAAGCAGGTCGACAGGTTTATCGCGGCCCTTCGCGCGGAGTTGGAGAAGGAATGAAGGCGACGTGGAGACTGCTGGAGAGCAGCGTGGGTTTTCGTGGTTGGCGAATACGCGTACGGACGGATCGGCTGCTCAATCCGGACGGACGGGAGGTCACGCGCGACATCGTGGAGCATCCGGGGGCGGTTGCCGTCATCGCCCTTCCGGCGCCGGACGAGGTGATTCTGGTCCGCCAGTACCGTCACGCCGCCGGAGAAGAACTGCTGGAATTGCCCGCGGGCACGCGGGAAGAAGGCGAAGACCCCATCGTCACGGCGAAGCGCGAGTTGGAGGAAGAAACCGGTTTCAGGGCGGCCCGGATCCGGGAACTGTCCAACTTCTATACCGCGCCGGGATTCTCGGACGAGTGCATGCGCCTGTTCGAGGCCACCGACCTGGTTCCCAGCGCGCAACGGCTCGATGACGACGAGTTCATCGAGGTGATCCGAGCGCGGCGCGACGATGCTCTGGCCATGATCGCCGACGGCAGAATCCGGGACGCCAAGACGATCGTGGGCCTGCTGACGGTCTTTCGATAACCGCGGCCCAGGCCCAGGGTCCTCAGACGCTGATCCATTCCATCGGGGCGCGCAGCAGCCGCTCGCAACCGGCGTGGTTCAGGATGAACGTGTTCTCGACGCCGGCGCCGCCGACGTCCGGATAGAACACCTTCGGCTCCACGGCCATGACCGTGCCGGACTCGAACGGTTCGTCGAAGCGGGGAGCGATGACGGGCACTTCGTCGAGTTCGAGGCCGATTCCGTGCGCGATGAAGCGCACTTGGTTTTCGGCCGCACCCATGAAGTGCGGCGAGTACGGCGTGTTCTCGATCCGCTCCCGGGCCGTGCGATAGACTTCGCTCGGAACGGCCCCGGCTCGGAGCTGCTCTTCCAGCCAGGCGTTCAGGTCCAGAATGAACCGGTGCGTTTCCAGGATCGCGGCCGAAGGCGCGCCGACCGAATAGGCCCGCGACCCGTCCGCCAGATAGCCGTCGCACCCGGCCACGATGTCGACCATGACCGGCTCCCCGCGGGCGAGTTTCCGCCGGCTGGCCATGAGAGGTACGGCGGGATAGAGCCCGCGCACCCCGACCGCCCCGTCGAAGTTGTGGGGATAGGCCGACGTGTCCCCGAACGCGACGGCGCCGAAGTAGAGCTCCATGTTGAACCGGCGCACGCGGATCAGACCCTGGTGTCCGGCCTCGCGCATGACCTGCTCGATCCGGACCGCGAGCTCAACTTCTTCCATGCCTTCGCGGAGCCGGGTGGGGATGTCCAGGAAAGCGGCGTCCAGCATCGACGCGGCGCGGCGAATGCGTTCCTGTTCGTAGGGCGTCTTGACCGCGCGCGCCTTGCGAATCCACATGGAACCGTCGACGAGCGTGGATTCGGGGAACGTCTTTTCGACCTGCCGAAAGAGCGAGACGGGCAGCACGTCCAGTTCCAGTCCCAGCAACGCACCCGCGTGCGGGATCAGTCCCGGCAACTCGGAATAGCGCCGAAAAGGGACGACGCGCCGCAACGGCGACTCGGCCACGGCGCGGGAGTGGCTCTTTCGGACCGCGAAGACCGGTTCGCCCTCGGCCGGAAACCAGAGCACGCCGTCCTGGACGGTCCCGGTCAGGTAGAACTGGTCCACGTTCTGGAGGACGAGGAGCGCGTCGCATTCCATGATGCGCCGCAAGCGCGACCACCGGTGCTCCAGCTCCTCGCGGGGCACGTATTCCGTCATGGGCCGGCATTATAGCGGAGGCGGGGCGGCGTCGGCGGCTGGGGAATGGCGTGAGGGCGTTGCCTCGCTTTCACGGAACGCCCGTGCAGTGCAGGGCGGCTCCAGAGTCGGCGGTTGATGGATGCAAGTGGCTGTGATTCAATAACTTGACTGTTGACTTGCCATTGAGTGCGGATTCGTTGACGGCCTCCGCCGCTTGACGCTGTCCACCGAACGAACGTATAATTTGCGTTATCGCTTGCCGGCAGGTTTCAATGGAAGAGTTTGAAATCGGCGATCAGGTCGTCTATCCCAACCACGGGGTCGGCATCATCGAGAAGATCTCGGATCGCCTCGTGCAGGGCCACTTCGAGCGGTTCTACCTTCTGAGGATCTGCTCCAACGACATCCTGGTCATGGTGCCCACCTCCAACGCGCAGGACGTCGGGCTGCGGCGCACCATCGACGGCAAGGAGGTGGACAAGCTGTTCGCCTTCCTCGCGAACGGCGAATTCTTTTCGCAGCGCGACTGGAAAGACCGCTTCAAGGAGAATTCCGAAAAGATGCGGTCGGGCTCGATCTTTCATGTCGCCGAGGTCTACAAGAACCTCGTCTACCTGAATCGAATCAAGCCGCTGTCGTTCCGTGAGAAACGGATGCAGGATCGGGCACGCTTTCTTCTTGTTTCCGAGTTGGCCTCGGTGATGAATGTGCCGGAGGAAGAAATCGAAGGCCAGGTCGACCGGCAGGTCAATCAGGCCTGCGACAAGATTCCCGTTGCCTGAGGGCTGACGCCCGGGCCGCGATGCCGTCTTTCTTTCTCCTTATACTCCTGTCCCTGTTCCTGTTGTTGTCGGGTCTGTTTTCGTTGTCGGAAACGGCCGTCCTTTCCAGCAACCGTTACCGCATCCGGCATCTCGCCACCAGCGGCAACTCCAGGGCCCGAAGACTGGCCGAGTGGCTGGAAGCGCCCCAGAAGCTTCTGGCCACGATCCTGCTGGGCAACAACTTCGCGAACATCGGGGCCGCGACCGTGGCCGCCTCCATCGTCGCCAACGCGGTCGACGCTTCCCAGCGCGACCTCGTCCTGGCCGCCGAGACGGTTCTTCTGACGGTGATCGTCCTGCTGTTCTGCGAGCTCGGGCCCAAGGCGTTCGCGACGCGGTCACCGGAGAGAATCGCCCTGAACCTGGTCGTTCCGATCCAGTTGTGGATGAGGGTCACATATCCGATCGTCCGTTTGATGATCAACCTGTCCGGCTTCTTCTTCCGAAGCGTACGCGAAGACCGTTCCTCGCTGGCGGCGACACTGACCGACGTCGAGTTGAAGTCGATCATCAGCAGCTATTCGCAGGATCGGCGAGACATGCTGCAACGGATCATCGACTTTTCGGACCGACAGGTCCGGGACGTGATGGTTCCGCGGATCCGGACGGTTTCGCTCGCGATCAACAAGCCGATCGAGGAAGTGTTGCAGGTTGTCGAGAACACGCGTTTGACGCGTTTCCCCGTGTATCAGGGCAGCCTGGACAATATCCTGGGAATCCTTCACGGCAAGGACCTGATGCCGTATCTCGGTTCGGGCAAGCCCTTTCGTCTGTCGCAACTCCTCCGCAAGCCCGTCTTCATTCCCGACACGGCCCCGTTGAACAGCGCCGTGCGCGTGTTGCAGTCGGCCCAGACACACCTGGGCATCGTGGTCGACGAGCACGGGAGCGTCGAGGGCATCGTGACGCTGGAAGACCTGATCGAGCAAATAGTCGGGGAGATCCAGGACGAGCACGACGTCGAGATGGACGCCATCGTTCCCCAGCCGAACGGCAGTTATCTCGTCGACGCCGGCATTGCCGTCCGCGAGCTCAATGAACGGCTGGGGCTGCACGTCCCGGAGAACGGCTACTACGTGACCCTCGCCGGTTTCGTCATGATGCAGACCGGACGACTGCCGGCCGAGGGCGACACCATCGAGTTCGACGGCGACCGGTATCAGGTCGAGCAGGTCGTCGGCCGCCGCATCATGCGCGTCCACCTGACCCGCGGGGTTCCCGAGATGCGCGCCGACGCCGAGGCGTCGGCCGTCGCGGACGAGCCGGCGCCGCCTCAGTAGCGTTCAACCAGGCTTTCCAGAAGCGCGAAGAAGCCCGGAAACGAGACCGCCGCGCAGCCGGCGTCCTCGATGCGGACGCCCTTCCGGCTGACGAGGCCGGCCACTGCGAAGGCCATCGCGATGCGGTGGTCGCCGAACGACGCCACCGTACCGCCTTCGATCGGCGGATCGCATTCCGCTTCCAGACCGTCGTCCGACTCGGCCACCCTCGCGCCGATGGCTTCCAGGTTGACGGCCAGCGCCCGTATGCGATCGGTTTCCTTCAGACGCAGTTCCCCGGCGCCCCGAATCGAGATGCGTCCCGTGCCGGCGACGCCCAGGACGGCCAGAATCGGCAGCTCGTCGATGAGGCCCGCCGTGTCGGCGCCACCGATCGCGAACGGCTGCAACGCGCTGGCGCGGACAACGATGTCGGCCACGGCTTCCCCGTCCTCTTCGCGGGGCGCCTCGATCCGGAGGTCGGCGCCGGACCGTTGGAGCAGGGAAATGTAGCCCGTGCGCGTCGGGTTGACGCCGACGCCGCGGAGGCGGAGTTGCGAGTCCGGGACCAGCAGGGCGGCTGCGATGAGGAAGGCCGCCGAGGACGGATCACCGGGGATCGTGAACGATCGCGCGGCAAGCGTATGACCGCCTTCGACTTCCACGCGGCGTCCCCCGTCGGAAGCGTCGTCGACGTGGATGGCGGCGCCCGACGCCGCCAACGCGATCTCGGTATGGTCGCGCGTGCGGACCGGTTCGTGGACCTTCGTCACCCCGTCGGCGAGAAGGCCGGCCAGCAGGACCGCCGATTTCACCTGGGCGCTGGCCACCGGAACGCGGTAGTCGATCGCGCGGATCGGGCCGCCCGTGATGGTCATGGGGAGGTGTCCGTCCGTGGTCCGGACGCGCGCGCCGAATCGTTCCAGCGGTTCGGCGACCCGCCGCATCGGGCGCCGGCTGAGGGAACCGTCGCCGACGAGAGTCGCCGTGAAGGCATGTCCGGCGAGGATGCCCGACAACAGGCGCAACAGCGTGCCCGCGTTCGAGGCGTCCAGTTCGCCCGTGGGCGCCTCGAGGCCACGGAGCCCGCGCCCATGAACGCGAACACGGCCGGAGTCGTGCCGGTCGATGCGGACGCCGAGCCGTTCCAGGCAATGGAGCGTGCTGAGGCAGTCCCCGCTCATGGGGAAACGCTTCGCAGAGGTTTCGCCGTCGGCGATGGCGCCGATCAGCGCGGTTCGATGGCCGATGGACTTGTCCCCGGGAACGCGGATGTCGCCGCGCAGCCTCCGCGCCGGCAGGGTCTCGACGGTGTCCATGGAAACGTCAGAATAGCACGCGCCCGTCCGGGCCGGCGCCGCGGACGGCGGGTCTCCACGAGGGCCGTGTTTCAGGTCTCCGGTTCCGGGCGCCCCGTCGTCGGGCGCCTGTCCATGAGGCGCCCGAGGCGCTCGCCCGCCCGCGCCAACAGCGCCGCCGCCGCATCGGGCGCACCGCGGACCGAGAGCTTGATGTCAGGGGACACTTCGACTTCGAGCCAGCGGTGGACCGCGCGGTCCGGGTCTCGGTCGCGGCCGGCGCTCACCTGGAGAGCCGACAGGGTTTCGCCCAGCGCCGATTCTTCGGTCGATCGGGCCCCTTCGACGCTCGCTTCGGCGTAACCGTCATCGAGTAGAGGCGGGTCCGGATGTCCAACAGGGGCTGCCGCCATCTCGGCGAAGTCCGAAACCGCCTCCGGCAGGGGCGCCGTCCAGCGGTCGGCGAGCGTGTCACGGCGTCTGGAGAGGCGGCGGAGCCGCGCGCCGGTCGATGGGGAGGCGACGATCTTGGGAGTTACGGGGACGCGCCCGTCCGCGACGCTGGAAATCAGCTCGGACGGCGCGTTCTCGAAGACCGTGCGAATGTCGTTGAGGGAGACCGGTTCCACGGTTCCCGCGCGTTCGGCTTCCCGGACGCGTCTGATGAACAACAGGCGGTCCCGGACCCGGTCCGGATAACGGCTCCGCGACCCCCGCCGCCCGACCTTCGGCAGCAACCCTTCCTGCACGTAGAACGCGATGGTCCTCCGGTCGAATCCCGTCTCGCGTTCCAGTTCCGCGGCCGTGTAGCCCTGCATCGTTCTATTCGCACCTCATTTCAGTGGTTACGACTGGTTAGTAATGATAATTCCTGTTGACTATTGGGGCGCCCGCACTCACAATGTTCTCGACTGTTATTTACTGACCATATCAAAGGAGTCGCGCATGCATCCACTCAAAAACGCCGTCGCGCAACTGACCGTCGGCCAACCCATGGGCGGCGACGGACTGACCTTGTTCCCGCTGTTGTCGGAGGCCGGGAGCCACGTACGCTATCGAATGCTCGCGGACGCCCTGCGGAAGGGGCTCGTCGCGGTCCGGGAAGTATCGGGCGAGGGCAGCGTTCCCGACCTCGCCGTGGACAATCGATCGAAACAGCCGGTTCTGATACTCGATGGCGAAGAGTTGGTGGGAGCCAAGCAGAACCGGGTCGCGAATCTCACGATGCTGCTTCCCGGGCGGCGGAAGACGATCATTCCCGTGTCCTGCGTCGAGCAGGGCCGTTGGGATTACGACACGATCGACTTCGCCGTGACGAACCGGGTTCAGTACGCGCGCGGCCGCGCGGCGCGACACGCAAGCGTGCGCCGGTCGCTGGCCAGGACGGGCGCCAGACGTTCCAACCAGGGCGAAGTCTGGGACTCCATCCGCGAGAAGGCCTGCGCGATGGACGCCGGGTCGCCGACAGGCGCCATGAGCTCGATCTTCGAGCGCCATGCCGCCCGGCTCGACGAGTACGTCCACTGCGTCGACGCGGTTCCGGGCCAGGTCGGCGCCCTCTTCGTCGTCGGGAACGAGCGTTTCGGTCTGGACCTGTTCGACAAGCCGGAGACGTTCGCCGCCGTCCTGCCCAGGCTGGTCCGCAGCTACGCCGTCGACGTCATCGAACGGCCCGGTTCCCGGCCGGCGTCCGAGTTGCGGACCGGGGCTCGCGCGTTCGTCGAGAGCATTCTCCAGGCGCCGTTCGCGGAACATCCCGGGGTCGGACTCGGGCGCGATTGCGGCGTCGTGAGCCAAGATCTGGTGGCGGGTGCGCTGGTCGTGGACGATGTTGTCGTGCACCTGACCGCGTTCTCGAATCCGCGCGGCTCCCGGCGGCGATCGGATGCGTCGGAACCGACGGCGAGCCATGGCGAGCGTCGCCGCAGCCTGCGCCGCCGGTACGAGTAGGCGCCGCGGCGCGTATTGACATTGAAAATCGCGGCATGTAACGCTGGATGAATGGGTCCAGGCAATACTGTCGCTTTCGAGCTGACGGTTTCCAGTTGCATGGAGGCGCTGCCCACGGTTCACGATTTCGTCGGCAAGGCTGTGGAAGCCTTCGACCTCGACGAGGAGCTCGCGCACTGGCTCGAGCTGTCGGTCAACGAGGGCGCCATCAACGCCATGCAGCACGGTAACGGCATGGACCCGTCCAAGTCGGTTTTCCTGAGGATTTCCGGTAGCGGCCACGCCATCGAGATCATCGTCGAGGACCAGGGGCCGGGTTTCGAACTCACCGAGGTTCCCGACCCTCGAAACGCGGAGAACCTTCTGAAGCCCGGTGGACGCGGCATCCTGATCATCCGTTCGTTCATGGACACGGTGGAGATCACGGACGGGGAGAACGGCGGCAACCGGTTGCGGATGGTCAAGCGACTCGATGCGGAGCATCCGGAATGAGCATTACCGTCACACTCCGCCGCCTGGACGACGTGGTGATCGTGGATCTGGCCGGCCGGATCACCATCGGCGAGGAGACGGTCGTGCTTCGGGACCGGATCCAGGAGATGCTCGAAGCCGGCGACAGGAACTTCCTGCTCAACCTCTCGGAAGTGAGCTACATCGACAGCTCGGGCCTTGGCCTGCTCGTGTCGTCCTACACGGGAGTCCGGAATCAGCAGGGCCAGCTCAAGCTGCTCGGCCTGACGCACCGAGTTCGCGACCTGATGCAGATCACGAAGCTCCTTACCGTGTTCGACGTGTTCGACAACGAAGCCCGGGCGCTCAAGAGCTTCCGCTAGTCTTGCGGTTCCGCGGGCCGGATGCGGCCCATGACGAGGTCTGCAACCTGGAAGGGTTCGAGGCCATCTGTCCTGATGCGAACCGGCGCTTTCTCGTATGACGGGAGACGCGATCCCAGGAGCTTCCCAACCTGATCCGGGCTCGTGAACAGCGGGCGCGCGACGTCGACACGGACGCGGTCGAGTATCGTGGCCAGAGCGGTTTCCAGGTAGACGGCGGTCCCGGTGCGGTCGACGATGTCGCGGTTCGGCGCGCTGCAATAGGTTCCACCTCCCAGTGCAACCACCCGCCGCGCTTCTGCCGCGACGCGTTGAAGCACGGCGCTTTCGATGTCGCGGAAGCCCGGCTCTCCCGATTCCCGGAAGATCTCGCCGATTCGGCGGCCGTCGTGCTGTTCGATCCGGTGGTCGAGGTCGACGAATTCCAAAGCGAGCCGGTCGGCGACCAGTCGTCCCACCGTGGACTTGCCCGATCCCATGAAACCGACCAGGTACACGTGCTGCATGGTCACAGGGTACACGGACCGGAGGCGTTGCCGGCGGCCGCTACCGGTCGAGTCGCACGTCGCCGCGCGAGGTTCGGATCGAGACGGTCGGTCCGCCGTCGCCGGTCCGGCCCGTTGCCCGCACGTCGCGGCCCGACGATTCGCGTTCGAAACCGTCGAATTCGGACTCGAACGAACCGCCCCGCACTTGTGCGTCGAGGACGAAACCCGCGTCGTCGGGAAGCTCCAGTCGCACGTCGGAATACGCGCCCGTCACAGTGACCGGCGCGGTCGGGGACGAGCCGAACCGCAAGAGGACATCCCCGTGGCGGGTGGCGACGTCGATGGATTGCATCAGGTCCCGGCCTTCGACGTCGCGGTAGGACGTATCGACGTTCACGGCGCCCTGGATGTCCTCGAGCTCGACGCGCGTATTTCGGCCGGCGACGCGGACATCGCTTGCGGCTCGGTTCACCGCAACGGTCGAGTACCCGTTGTCGACCGCGACCGAGCCCGCAACCTCGCTCAACTGGACGGGCGCGTAACGGTTTTCGACTGCGACGTTGCCGCCGACCCGGGTCAGGCTGACCCGGCCGTATCGGTTCGAAATCGAAACGTCGCCGGACGCCGCGTCGACCGAAACGGGACCGTAACGGTTTTCGACCGCAACGCCTCCCCGTATCCCGTTCAACACGACGCCGCCGTAGCGGTTCGCGACGTCCTGATCGCCCGTCAGGCCGTCGACGCGCACGGCGCCGTACCTGTTGTCGATCGCGAGCGTTGTGCGGGCCGGCACCCGGACTCGGAGGTTCGTCCGGAATCGCCGCCGAACGGCTTGGCTCAGTCCGTCGCGATTCGACATCACCACGTAGCGTCCATCGTCCGTCTCGACGGAAAACTCCAGCTCCGGCTCCAGAGCGGCGGCAGCATCCGCGGACGTAGCCCGGACGAGCTTTTCGATCGCGACCTGGATCACTCCATCGTCTCCGGGCTCGACTTCGACCGCGCCGTAGCGGTTGCGGATCTCGACGATCGGTTCCGCATCGACGTCCGTTTCGATTCGGGACGCGAACGCGTGGTTCTCGCCAATCATGTCGAACAGATCGAACTCTTCGCCGATCACTTCGAGGAACCCGAAGTCGCGATCGATGTTCGCCGCGGCCGTGAACCCGGCTCCGACGACCACCACGAAGACCAGCACGGCGACCTCGCCCGCGCTGAACAGCGACGTCCTCTCGTCCTTCAGCCGGACGTAGTCGACGAGCTTCAGCAGGCCCCATCCGATGATGAGCACGGGCCAGTACACGGCGAGGCTCCGCCATACGGGGATGGCGTAACCCAGGTTGCGTGCAAGCAACAGCCCTCCGAGCGCGACCAGGGTGACGGCCCAGAACAAGCGTCCCACACTCATGCGTCTGGCCATCACCCGTCCTCCCCTTCGCCGCCGGCCGGCGCGTCGGTCCTGGTGGCCCCGTCTTGCGCCCGAGTGTCGCCACCCTGCGGTCGTCGACCGGGCGCGTCGACGTCAGGCCGTTCGGAACCGTTGAAGTACTCCAGTATCTTGACCAGCCCGATGACGATGAGAATAACGGGCCACATGCGGCCGAACTCGAAACGCTCCGGAGCGATGTTGTTCAAGAGGAACAGGATACCCAGCGTGATCAGCAGCAGGGGCCAGATCATGCGTCTCTCCAGTCGTCGCTGTTTGCCCGGTCGCCCGAAGTGGACGCGCCCGCGCCCGAGCCCGACGCGCCCCCGGACCGGCGTCGCTTCACGACCAGCCACACCCCGAAAATGATCAGTAGCGCCGGCCAGTACGGAGCGACCCACCGCAACGGGAGAATGCCCAGGCTGTCGGCGAGAAACACGATTCCCACGGCCACCATCCCGAGTCCGCCCCAAAGCTCCTTGTTCCGTATCCCGTCGAACTGTTGATGTAAACGGTCGATGGGCGTTTCCAGGTCGATGCCGGCGGACCGTAGACTTCTCTTCTTCGCCGTGAAATACGCTTCGAACGGCATATAGAAGTAGAACGCTACGGCGAGCAACACGAATACGCCGTTGCCTGGGGGGCCGGCTTCGGCGAACTGGATCAGCACGGCGAAAGTGACGATATGGGCCGCGGCCTTGAAGAATTCGCCGTTGTAGACGGCCCCGACTCCCGGAATCAGGCCGAGCGCGAACGCGATGCCCGGATTTTCGCTCTTCGGCGGCGCGCTTGCCGGTGGTGGTCCGCCGCTCGCGCGCTCCTGCGACGGCCTGTCCGCGGACTCCGCCTCCGAGGATCGTTGCCGTCCCAGCCCGAGCTGCACGATCTCGCTCAGACAGCCATCGCAATAGACGGCATTCTCGACCGCGCGGCGGCAGGGTGCGCACAGGGCCTTGCCGCAGGACACGCAGAAGGCCGCGCTCTCGACCGAGGGGTGATACGCGCAAGTCATCCCGCGCTCTCCGTCAACCGATCGATGCGTTGCTGAAGCGCTTCGATCGCGGCGTACGGGATACCGTAGTAGAACTGGACGGAGCGGTCGTAGACGTCCCCGGCCAGGGCCTCCACGCCGCGGTACACCGCGCTCGGATCCCGCAGCGCCGTCGGGTCCAGGGGCGCGCCGGCGACGCGGGTCATCCAACTCAGCACCAACATGGCCGAAAACACGGTCATCGCCGTTCGCGGCTCGACGAGCCAGCGTCGGACGCCGGCCAGCGCATCGAACCCGGTCCCGTGGACTTTCTTCCGGTGAGCGGTCGGCGTATCGGCCAGGATCCGCGCCGCCAGCCACGGAGGCGGATCGTGGCTCGGAAACCGCCGCGCCCAGTCCACGACGGTTTTCATGCTGTCTCTGGCTTCGCGGCAATCCGGGCACGCGTCGAGATGCGCGTCCAGCGCCGAACCGTCGGGCCGATCGGCGTCCTGGGCCGGTTGCCGGTTCAGCGCCTCGGACAAGCGCTCGCGGACCTCGTGGCAGTTCAGGATCGTCTCGCCGGCCGTGGCCGCCAGTATTCGGGATGCCAGCCGCTGAGGCGCCGTGTGCGAGGGAAACGTACGGGCCGCCCGACGAATCTCGATCATGGTGTCGCGCAACTGGCGGCAGTTGCCGCACACCCCCAGGTGCGTTCGAACCTCCGACCGTTCGTCGGGCGGCAGCAGCGCGTCCAGATATTCGGACAGCCGTGCCTCTATGGTTTCGCAGTCGAACATCCAACGTGCAGACAGACGTCGAGGTTCCGCGTCACAGTCGGCCTTTCAAGCCTCGGAGCCGGCGCCCCAACGCGGTTCTCCCTCGATTGATCCTGGACTTGACCGTGCCCAACGGCACGTCCAGGATTGTCGCCATCTCCTCGTAAGTGCACCCCTCCAGATCCCGCAAAATGACGGCTTCGCGCAGGTCCACGGCCATGGCCAGCAGCGCGCCGTGAACCGTGTCCGTCAGTTCCCGCTTGCGCAACGCCTCTCCCGGGTCATCGTATCGGGCCGGGTTTTCTTCGATCCGCTCGAACGCGGCATCGATCGAGTCGGTCATCGACCGTTCCCTCTTGAGCCTTCGGTAACGATCGATGATCTGGTTCCGGCCAACGCGCAAAAGCCACGTCACGAACGCCCCGGACTCCGGCCGGTAGGCGGCCATGGACCGGTAGACCTTCAGAAAGATCTCCTGAGTCAGGTCTTCAGCCTCGTCGAACCGGCCGCAGTACCGGTAGGCCAAGTTGTAGACGCGCCGGTGGTGCTCGTGGACGATGCTCTCCCAAGCGCCGCGATCGCCTCGAAGGCAACGCTCAACGAGTTCTTGATCCGGTCGCTCCAATCTTAGAGTCCCGCACGCCGCGGCGCCCACATATTGTCGGACTCATCCATGCAAACGCATCGGCGGCGGCAAAAGTTCCGTCGCCGGACGGCGTTTCTGGGATAATCCGACACCGTGCGACGGAAGTGGTTGTATCTAATGGGTATTGCGGCTCTGTTGGGCGCGTCGTATCTTCTGCTCAGCCGCGACTTCGATCGGAGGCTCTTCATGGAGAGCTTCCGTCAGATGCGTCCCGGCTGGATCGCCGCTTCCGTCCTTGCCACCTTTGCGAGTTACGCCATCCGCGCGGTGCGGTGGCGCGGGCTGCTCGCGCCCCTGAAGCCGGTCCGTTGGTCGCTCCTGTTCACCGGCACCATTCTGGGTTTTGCCGCGATCTACGCGGCGGGGCGACCCGGAGAAATCGTCCGCCCCCTTTGGGTGGCCCGACAGGAAGACATCCCCGTAACAGGCGCCGTCGCGTCCATTGTCGTCGAACGCGTCTTCGATTCCCTGATGATCGTTCTGCTGCTCGCCATCGGCTTGGGCGCCGCCGGCGTCCCGGCCGGCGCGGCCGACGCCGTCGCCGCGTTGTCGCGGGCGGCATGGTGGTTGCTCTTGGGTTCGTTGACGGCCATGGGAATCGTGTTCTTGTCCCATCGGAACGCCGCCAGTATCAAGGCTCGTATCCGGTTCGGGCGTCTCCGCCGTCTCTTCGAGACCTTTACGGTGGCGGCCGGATCCTTGTCGGATGCCGGGACCGTGGCCGTCACCGCCGGCCACTCCTTGTTGGTGTGGATCGCGATTGCGCTACAATTCTGGCTCATGCTGGTGGGCCTGAACCTGGGTCTACCGCCCGCGACCGCCATTCTGGTCCTGGCCGTTACAGGGATCGGGTCGCTGGCGCAACTGCCGGGCATCGGCGGAGGGTTTCAGGCCGCATTCGTTTTCAGCGTGACGGTGTTCGGCGGCATCGCGAGCGAGACGGCTCTGGCCGGCGCGCTGCTCGCTTGGTGGATCACCTATATCCCGACATTCGCCGCGGCGGCCCTCTGCATGGCATGGAAGGGGTTCTCAACGAAAGCGCGGGTCCGGGAATTCCGAACCGAATCCGGTTGAGGACCATGAGGCTTGCGTCCCCGGCTGAATCGGGTGGCCACTTCTGACGCACGCGGCGCCCGTATGAACTGCTCCTATAGCGGCCAGCTTTGCGACACGGTCGTCGACTCGTTGAGAGTCGCGGAAGGTAAGCGGGCCGCCGGCGACGGTTATGCCTGCCGCGCGATCGCCGTTCCACCCGCTGAGAGCGGAAAGGACGTTCGGGAATTCATGGCCGCGTCGAAGTATCTTGTCGAGCACGGCGACTGATGGCCTATTTCGGCTTCGAGCCCGACGAACGTTTCCGGTCGACGTGGGGACCGGTGATCGACGTCTACGAGAACGCGCGAGAAATCGTCATCCGGGCCGAGCTTCCCGGCGTTCGGAGGAACGATATCCGTCTTCGTTGGAGCGACGGCGTTCTGACCATCACCGGAACGAAGGACCGACAGCTCCCTCGCCCTGGACACGGGCGTTTCCTGTGCATGGAACGCCAATACGGCCAATTCCGGAGGGACATCGCGATCAAGACCCCGATCGAGTTGGGGAGTTCCGCGGCGGAACTGCGCAACGGGGTTTTGAGGGTGCGGCTCGCCAAGGCCGCGAGCCGAGGCCGGGAAGCCACCATTCCCATCGAGGAACGTTGAATCCGGCGTTTCACAACGGGCGCCGCGGCCGCATCGGTCCGCGGCCGGCATCGGGGAGCGCATGCAAATTCTGAAAGGCCAGTTCGAAGAAGGGGCGGAACAGGAGTTGGCGATTCCCGACGTCTTGCCGGTCCTGCCGCTGCAGGAGGTGGTCGCGTTTCCGTACATGATCGTGCCGCTCTTCGTCACCCGTCCCCAATCGATCCGAGCCGTGGACGAGTCTCTGGCCGATCACCGGATGGTCCTGCTGGCGGCGCAGAAGGATTCACAGGTCGAGGAGCCGGCCGCGGCGGACCTGTACGCGTTCGGCACGGTGGCCCTCATCATGCGGATGCTCAAGCTTCCGGACGGCCGGGTTCAGGTCCTGGTGCAGGGCTTCGCTCGGGCCCGCGCCGAGCATCTGGACGTCTCGTCCGGTCTTCTCCGGGCGCAGGTGCGCCCGGTGGAGGAAGTAATCCCGCCCGCGTCGATGGAGCTCGAGGCGCTGAGGCGCAGCATCAAGGAACTGCTCGCGCGCGTGGTCGCGCTTGGCAGGAACGTGTCTCAGGACGTCGCGGTGATCGCGGCCAACCTGGACGATCCCGGGCGTCTGGCCGATCTGGTCGCCTCGAATCTGGACCTCCGGGTCGAAGAGTCCCAGGAAGTGCTCGAGTTGACCGATCCGTCCGAGCGCCTTGGACGCGTGCGTGGGCTGTTGGCCCGGGAACTGGAACTGCTCGAGCTCCAGGACGACATCAACAAGCAGGCGAAGGGCGAGATCGACAAGACTCAGCGCGAATACTACTTGCGTCAGCAACTCAAGGCGATCCAGCGGGAGTTGGGCGAGAGCAACGAGATCCACGAGGAAATCGAGCAGTACCGGACCCGGATCGCCGAATCCGGTATGCCGGAGGAGGCCGCCGCGGAGGCCACGCGGCAGGTTGACCGGCTCGAGCGCATGCAACCGGAATCGGCCGAGACCGCAACGCTTCGAAATTACCTGGATTGGATGGTCGGCCTCCCGTGGTCGATATCCACGGAAGACAACCTGGACCTGGAAGAGGCCCAGCGGATTCTCGATGACGATCACTTCGGGCTGGACAAGATCAAGGACCGGATCGTCGAGCACCTGGCCGTACGCAAGTTGAAACGGGATTCGCGCGGTCCGATTCTCTGCTTCGCCGGTCCGCCCGGGGTCGGAAAGACTTCGCTGGGACGGTCCATCGCCCGCGCCCTCGGACGCAAGTTCGTCCGGCTCAGCCTGGGGGGCGTGCACGACGAGGCCGAGATTCGGGGCCACCGGCGTACCTACGTCGGAGCCATGCCGGGGCGCATCGTTCAGGGCATCCAGCAGGCGGGTACGAACAATCCGGTGTTCATGATGGACGAGGTCGACAAGATCGGCGCGGACTTCCGCGGGGACCCCTCCTCGGCGCTCCTCGAGGTGCTGGATCCGGAACAGAATCACGCGTTCCGCGACAACTTCCTCGCCGTGCCGTTCGACCTCTCGAACGTGATGTTCATCACGACCGCGAACATGCTGGATCCGATCCAGCCGGCATTCCGCGACCGGATGGAAGTGATTTCGCTGAGCGGGTATACCGAAGAAGAAAAGACCGCGATCGCGCGGCGGCACCTGATTCCGAAGCAACTCGAGGAACACGGGCTCGGACCGGCCCGCGTGGAGTTTACCGAAGCGGCGATCCGCCACATCATTTCCGGTTACACCAAGGAAGCGGGCCTCCGCCACATGGAACGGTGTATCGCGAGCGTCTGCCGCAAGGTCGCGCGCAACGTCGCGATGGGCCGGTCGCGGAAAGTGAAGCTGACGGTTCGGAAGCTCGAAGCCTCTCTCGGCCGTCCCGAGGTCTTCCGTGACGCGTTGTTGAAGCGGGATGTAGTCGGCGTGTCGACCGGTCTGGCCTGGACGCCGGTCGGGGGAGACATCCTCTTCGTCGAGGCCACGGCGATGAAAGGCGCCGGCGATTTGACCTTGACGGGGCAACTGGGCGACGTGATGAAGGAATCGGCCCGGGCTGCCGTGAGCTACTCGCGGTCTCGGGCCGCGGAGTTGGGCATCGACGAGGACTTCTTCGCCACCCACGATCTTCATGTACACGTTCCCGCCGGCGCCATTCCAAAGGACGGTCCATCGGCCGGCGTCACGATGGCGGCCGCGATCATCTCCCTGCTTTCGAACCGTCCGGTCCATCGCAACATCGCCATGACCGGAGAGATCACGCTCCGCGGCGAGGTTCTTCCGGTGGGCGGGATCAAGGAAAAGGTCCTGGCCGCGCGTCGGGCCGGCATCCGGACGGTGATTCTTCCCAGGTTGAATCAGCGCGATCTCGAAGACGTCCACCCGGAATCCAGACGCGACATGGAGTTCGTTCTCGCCGACACGGTGGCCGATGTCGTCGAAGCCGCCGTCATCCCCGGCCGCGCCGGCAGGCGCCGCCAGACGGCGTCGCGGAAGATGTAGCGGCATGTACTCCGAGGATGCGCTCGTTCGGAAGATACGCCGCCGGTTCTCCGCCGCCGGCGCGGAAGTCGGAATCGGCGACGACGCGGCGGTCGTCGATTCGCCCGACGGCTTCCGGGCGGTCCTGTGCTCGGACCTGCTCGTCGAGAACACGCACTTCGAGCGGCGCACGCATCCTTCCGACGCCGTCGGATTCAAGTCGATCGCCGCGAACGTCAGCGACATCGGCGCCATGGGGGCGGTCCCGGCCCGGTGCCTCATTTCCGTGGCCGTTCCGGCCGATCTCGACGAAAGCTGGATCGACGGTTTCCTCGATGGCGCCGCGGAGGCGTGCCGCGTGTTCGAGGTCGCCGTCGTTGGCGGCGATTCGTCGTCGTCGGAACGGATCTTCGTCGACGTGGCGATGATGGGGCACGTCGAGCCGGGCCGGGCCGTTCGAAGGAACGGCGCCCGCGTGGGCGATGGGATCTATGTCACCGGCTGCCTCGGCGCCGCCGCGCTCGGCCTGACGCGGCTCGAGTCCGGCTCCCGGACAGATCCCGCGATTCGTCGGCAACTCTACCCGGAACCGCGGCACCGCCTGGGCCGGCGGATCGCGCCTCGGGCCACGGCGATGATCGACGTCAGCGACGGCCTCTCGATCGACCTCGGGCACATCGTGACCGAATCCGGGGTCTCGGCGCGCATCGAACGCGAATCCATACCCTGTCATCCGGGAGCCGGTATCGAAATGGCCTTGCACGGCGGGGAGGACTACGAGTTGCTTGTCACGGCCGCCGATCTCCCGTCCGAAGTCGACGGCGTTTCCGTCGCGCGCATCGGCGAAATCATCGCCGGCGACTCGAATCGGATCGTGCTTGTCGGGGAATCCGATGAAGTGATTCTGGAGCCCCTGGGTTGGCGACATTTCCGCTCGGGCGCGCGTCGCGCATCGGCTTGAATTTGCTCAGGGGCGGCCCGATTCGGTCGGGCGACCGTGCTATCCTTGCTGAACATGTCGAATCCGGACCTTCTGAGCCAGTCCGACAAGATCCTGCGGCCGGTGCTGCTCAAGCTTGCGGAAATACGGTGGTTGAACGTCACGGCGTGCTGCGCCGGACATCAGCCCGAGGACAGCATCTGGTTCGAGATCGAGGTCAGGGGCAACTCGGGGTTGCATCGGTTGACGGAATGGTTGCGCGTTCTGGAGGGCAAGCTGGCGGGGACCGGGTGCCGGACCGACTGCCTCGTCAACTACGGCCAGGGCCAGGACGACGCCTCCGCCGAGGCCGGCCATGCCGAGACGCCCCAGGACGATCCTCCACGAGCGCCGCATGGCTGGTTCCCGATCGTTATGGAAACGTTCTGGCCCGTCAAGGACGACTGGCGCCGCGGACAGGCCCTGATCATCGAGGCCCTCCTGTCGTCCGTCGAAGAATTCGGCGACCAGTTGAACGCCGAGTATCAACCCGACGGGGCCATCAACTATTGCCCGTTCTGTTCCTCGTCGTTCGTTCGCCTGGACAGCTTCGAGGGCTCCGGCCATCGCTACAAGTGCGGCGACTGCGAAGTCGCATGGACGATGATCGATCCCACGCTCTGACGCCGAACGCCCGGCCCCACGCGGCGTCCGAAACGATCGAGTTACTGGATCGGATCGAAGACGGGGACGCGCGGGCCTTGTCGCGCGCCATCACGGCGATCGAGAATCGCGCGCCGGAGTGCGAGTCCCTTCTGCGAGCCCTTTATCCGAGAAGCGGACGCGCCGCCGTCGTCGGCGTCACCGGCAGCCCCGGTTCGGGCAAGAGCACGATCGTCCACCGCTTGGCCGCCGCCTATGCCGCTTCGGAACGCCGGGTCGGCGTCGTCGCCGTGGATCCGAGCAGTCCCTATAGCGGAGGCGCGATCCTGGGTGACCGGATTCGGATGTCGGATCTGGAGGAGAACCCGGGGGTATTCGTTCGCAGCATGGCCACGCGGGGCCGCCTGGGCGGTTTGGCGGCGGCGACGGCCGACGTCGTCACGGTCCTGGACGCGGCGGGCCGCGATCCGGTGATCGTGGAAACGGTCGGCGTCGGACAGGACGAAGTCGACGTCGTGCGCCTGGCCGGAACCTCGGTCGTGGTCCTTGTGCCGGGTATGGGCGACGATGTCCAGGCCATGAAGGCGGGCATCCTGGAAATCGGGGACATCTTCGTCATCAACAAGTGCGACCGTCCCGGCGTGGACACGCTGGAACGGGCGCTCCGCGCCATGTTCGCCCTCGGCGAGTCGACCCGTATGCCGGAACCCCCGATCGTTCGCACCATCGCCACCGACGGTCGGGGAATCGACGCGCTACGGGACGCCATCGACCGGCGCGCCGCCGCGCGGGACGCGGCGCCGGGACGCGCCCGCCGCCGCCAAGCCGCCCGCGCCCGCCTCACGGCCATGCTTGAGGAGCGGCTTGCGCGGCTGGTGCTCGATGACCTGCTTGCCGACGGCGAATTCGAAGCCGCCGTCGATGCCGTCGAACGCCGGGAACGCGATCCCTATTCAGTTGTGGACGAGGTTCTCGGCCGGATCCGCTTCGGGAGGCCGGAATGATCATCGAACACATCGGAATCGCCGTGGCGTCGCTCGACGAGGCCCTCGGAAGGTACCGCGATTGCCTGGGGTTGGAAGTGTCCGGCCGTGAGGAAGTCGAGGAGCAGGGCGTGCGGGTGGCCATGTTGCCGGTCGGAGAGAGCCGGATCGAACTGCTCGAGCCCACCGGGCCCGGTTCGCCGGTGGCGCGGTTCCTGTCGAAACGGGGGCCTGGAATCCACCATGTGGCTCTGCGGGTGGACGACCTGGAAGGCACGCTTCGCCGCCTGAAGGCGGCGGGGGTGCGCCTGATCGACGAGCGGCCGAGGCCAGGCGCCGGAAACTCGCGCATCGCATTCATTCACCCGTCGTCGATGAACGGCGTGCTGCTGGAGTTGGTGGAACATGGAAAGTGAGATCAGAATCGGGATCGTCGGGGGCAGCGGCCTGTACCACATGGACGGGTTGGCCGACGTGGAGGAAGTGACGGTGGAAACGCCCTTCGGCGCGCCGTCGGACAGCTTCCGGACCGGTACGCTCGAAGGGCGCCGCGTGGCCTTCCTCGCCCGCCACGGACGGGGCCACACGATTTCTCCGTCCGAGCTGAACTACCGCGCCAACATCTACGGGTTCAAGAAACTCGGGGTCGAACGCATCCTCTCGGCCAGCGCGGTGGGCTCGCTCAAGGAAGAACACCATCCGCTCGATATCATCCTGCCCGACCAGTTCGTCGACCGCACCAAGGCCCGCGTGTCGACCTTCTTCGGCGACGGGCTGGTCGCGCACATCAGTTTCGGAGATCCGGTCTGTTCGGACTTGGCCGGAGTCGTCGGCTCGGCCGCCGCGGCGGCCGGCGTGCCGGTCAAGACGGGTGGAGCGTACCTCTGCATGGAAGGTCCGCAATTCTCCACGAAGGCAGAGTCCGAGTTGTATCGGAGTTGGGGGCTGGACGTGATCGGCATGACGGGCCTGCAGGAAGCCAAGCTCGCGCGCGAAGCCGAAATCTGCTATACGACGTTGGCCCTGGTCACCGACTACGACTGCTGGCACCCCGATCATGACGCCGTCACCGTGTCCGAAATCATCAGCAACCTTCAGAAGAACAGCCGGAACGCACAGATGCTGATCCGGGCCTCGGTCGAACGGATGCCCGACGGCCGGGAATGCGGATGCGAACACGCGCTCCGGCACGCGTTGATCACGGATCCGGCCATGGCGCCGGCCGAGACGCGGGAGCGCCTGAGCCTGCTGATCGGGAAGTACGTGTAGACAAGCCATGCATGCCGACGGGTTTTGGACTGTCGTTTTCCTGAACGAAGCGCTGGGCCTGCGGTCGGGATGGCGCTTCGTCCTCTACGTGGCCGTTTTCCTCGTGATTGTTTCCGCGACGGGCGCCGTCCTGTCGATGTTCGTTGGAGGTGCGCCGCTCGACGGGATGACAGTGCTATGGCTGAACGCCGCCGTGTTCGCGCCGCCCGCCGTCCTGACTCTGGCGTTCATGGTCCGCTTCGTCGATCGCGTTCCCGTGCTGGCGTTCGGCGTCGGGTTTCACGAACGGTGGCCGCGCGACCTTGGCGCGGGCGTCGCGTTGGCGGTGTTGATGCTGGGGACGCTCGCCGGCGTCCACGCGCTGACGGGGCAGTTGGAGGTTCGGGCTTCCGGCGAGCCGCCCGCGGCGGCCGTCGCGGTCATGCTGGTGCTGCTGGTGCCGGCGGCCAACGAGGAGCTGATCTTCCGGGGATACCCGCTGCAGGTCCTGATGAAGGGAATCGGTCCCTGGCCGGCCATGATCGTCATGTCGGCGCTCTTCGGGCTCGGGCACTACACGAATCCCAACGCCACCTGGCTCGGTACCGCGAACACGTTTCTGGCGGGTATACTGTTGTGTTTGGCTTACGTCCGGACCCGTTCCCTGTGGTTTCCATACGGAATCCACATCGGCTGGAATCTGGGTCTGGGTCCGGTTTTCGGGTTTCCGTTGTCGGGATTCGAACTGAGTTCGATCTGGATGTCGGAGGCCGGAGGGCCGGACTGGATGACGGGCGGGGCGTACGGGCCCGAAGCCGGACTTCTTGTAACGGGCGTGATGTGCGCGGCGCTCATCGCCGTCGCGGTGACTCGTCGAGTGACGGTGAGTCCGATGGTCGATTCGCTGCTGGCGCGGCACGCCGACGCGGTGTATCGACGCGAATCCGCGGCGGGTGGGTAGCAGCGCCGTCAGGGGGAACATGAGTTCGATTCTTGTTGTGGGTTCGGTCGCGTTCGATTCGGTGAAGACGCCGTTCGGAGAGGCCGATGACGTTCTCGGCGGCTCGGCCACGTACTTTTCCGTGTCCGCGAGCTACTTTTCGCCCGTCAACGTCGTCGGCGTCATCGGCCGCGACTTCACCGACGAGCACAAGAGCATCTTCAAGCGGCACAACATCGACACCTCGGGCCTCGTCCAGACCGACGGAGAAACGTTCCGATGGAAGGGGCAGTACGGGTTCGAGTTGAACGAGGCGCAGACTCTGGATACGCGGCTCAACGTCCTGGAGACGTTCGATCCGGAAATCCCGGCGAGCTACACCGACTGCGAATACATCTTCCTCGGCAACATCGACCCGGTCCTGCAGTCTCGGGTGCTCGATCAGATCAAGAGCCCGAAGCTGGTCGCCTGCGACACCATGAACTTCTGGATCGATTCCAAGCTCGACGACTTGAAGCGCACGCTCGCGCGGATCGACATGCTCGTCATCAACGATGGCGAGGCGCGCATGCTGTCGGGCGAGGCGAACCTGGTGAAGGCGGCGAACAAGATCCGCGCCATGGGTCCGGAGCGGCTGATCGTCAAGCGCGGCGAGTACGGCGTCCTGATGTTCAACGAGGACTCCATATTCGGCGCTCCGGCGTATCCGCTGGAAGAGGTCTTCGATCCCACGGGCGCGGGCGACACGTTCGCGGGAGGGCTGATGGGGCATCTGGCGCAGGCGGGAGACATGTCGGACTCCACGCTGCGGCAGGCGATCGTCTTCGGATCGGTCATGGCCTCGTTCAACGTCGAGGCATTCAGCCTGAACAAGCTGTCGGCCTTGACCCGGACCGATATCCAGGGACGGTTCGACCAGTTCAAGAAGCTGACGCACTTCGAGTCGCTCTGAGATTTCCGAAGCGGATCATCCGGATGCTGCCGTTCGTAAAGACCCAGGCCTTGGGCAACGACTTCATTCTCGTCGAGGAGAGCCGCGTCGCCGGCCGCGACTATTCCGCGCTCGGTCGGAGAATCTGCGACCGGCGGTCCGGTGTCGGCGGCGACGGCCTGATCGTTTGGGACGCCGGGGCGGACGCGGTCCGGCTCCGCGTCATCAACAGCGACGGGAGCGAGGCCGAATGCTCGGGCAACGGTCTGCGGTGCCTGGCGGCCTACCTGTTCGGCAACGGCGCGGCGTCGGGTGACGCGGTTCGGCTTCGGACGGCATCGGGGGTCTATACGTTGCGGCGCGAGGGCGACCGGTACGCGGCCGACATGGGGCGTCCCGAACTCGTACCGGAGAAGATTCCGTTCCGGGTCGAGTCCGCGACCGAGAGGGTGGTCGACTATCCGTTGAAGGTGGACGGGCGGACGGTTCGGATCTCCGCCTGCGCCACCGGCAACCCGCACTGCACGTTGTTCGTGGACGCCATCGACGTCGACGAGGTCCGCGCTCTGGGCCCGCGGTTGGAGCGTCACCCGGCGTTTCCGAACAACACCAACGTGGAGTTCGTGCACGTGCGCGGGCGCGACGCGATCGACGTGGCCTTCTGGGAACGAGGCGCCGGGCCGACGCCGGCTTCCGGAACCGGTTCCTGCGGCGCCGTCGTCGCGTCGGTACTGAACGGGCGAACCGGGCGGCAGGTGAGGGTGCACACCGAGAACGGCGTTCTGGAGGTCGAGTGGCGGAACGAAGACGGCCGGCTGCGTCTGGTCGCCACCGCCGAAGTGGTGGCCGAGGGCGGGTTCCACGATGCTTGACGCCGTCGTCATAGGCGCCGGGCCGACGGGGCTGGCCTGCGCGCTCCACGCCCGCGCGCTTGGTTTGGACTGCGTGGTGATCGACCGGGGGTGCGTGGTCAATTCCATCTTCCGTTTCCCGACGCACATGGTGTTCTTCACCACGCCGGAGCTTCTGGAAATCGGGGATCTGCCGATGGTCTGCGCCGGGGAGAAACCCACCCGGCTCGAGGCGCTCAAGTATTACCGCCGGGCGGTCCAGACGCACGCGCTGAACGTTCGCCAATACGAGGAAGTGCGGCGCATTGCGCCAAGCAACGGCGGCTTCGGTGTCGTCACGGCCGCCGATACCTACGAAACGCGGAACGTGGTGATCGCGACGGGTTATTACGACAATCCCAACATGTTGGGGATTCCCGGCGAGGACCTGCCCCACGTCTCGCACTACTACACCGAGGCGCACGGCTTCTTCGACCGGGACGTCGTGGTGATCGGCGGCCAGAATTCGGCCGCCGAGGCGGCTCTGGATCTCTTCCGCGCCGGCGCCCGCGTGACGCTCGTGCACCGCCGGCCGGAGCTGGGAAAGTCGTTGAAATACTGGGTGAAGCCCGATATCGAAAACCGGATCGAGCGCGACGAGGTGCGCGCGTTTCTCGACACGGTCGTGGAGGAGATTCTTCCCGGGCGCGTCCGGGCGCGTCAGGGATCGAAGACTTTCGAGTTGCCGGCCGAACAGGTGTTCGCGCTGACCGGATACCACCCCGACATCATGTTCTTCGATCAACTCGGCGTGGAATACGACTCCGAGATCCTGCTTCCGACCTACGATCCGGACACATTCGAGACGAACGTTGCCGGAGTGTTCCTGGCCGGATCGGTCGTCGCCGGACGCCGCCACAAGGAGATATTCATCGAGAACGGGCGATTCCACGGCGAGGCCGTGATGCGGACCATCGCCGAAAGGAATTCAGGGACCGGGTAAGGAACGCGGCGATTCCGGCGGCCGCCCGAACACGACCGGGCCGATTGCGGATTGACCGCTATTCCCAGTAAAATCTACACTGGAACGATCAAGTGCGGAGGCTTTGCCGGCCGTTGAGGGAGACGTATACGCAGGTCGGCGGTGTCTTCTTTTTTTGGCTTTCGAATTTCGGAGGAGAAACTTTGGTAGCGATGCGTCTGACCCGGATCGGGTCGAAGAAGCGCCCGTTCTATCGGATCGTCGTCATGGACAAGCGCAGGGCGCAGAACGGCCGATTTCTTGAAATCGTCGGCCACTACGACCCGTTGGCAGACCCGGCCCGTATCGAGTTGAAGGACGATCGGGCGCGCTACTGGTTGTCGAAGGGCGCACAGCCTTCCGAGACCGTGCGGAGCATTTTGCGCAGGAAGGCGATCGTGTAGGATTCCGGATTTTCGCGGCTGCCGCCGCGGAGCGGAATGTCCTGTTCGGGCTCGGCCGCTGTGCCATGTCGTGGGTTGACGTTGTCCAGGGGGTGGCATGAAAGAGCTCATAGAGGAGATTGCGAAAGCGCTTGTGGACAATGCCGATGAAGTCTCTGTTCGAGCGATCGAAGGCGAGCAGACCACCGTGCTGGAACTACGCGTCGCGCAAAGCGATCTCGGCAAGGTCATCGGGAAGCAGGGCCGGACGGCGCGATCCATCAGAACCATCCTGAGTGCTGCCGGGATGAAGCTGAAGAAGCGGTTCACGCTGGAAATCCTGGAGTAGGTGACGGGGCGCGTCCAGGAACCCCTCCTTCCCATTGCCGGCATCACTCGGACGCAGGGGCGCTGGGGGGCGGTTCGTATACGGATCGACTTCGACGACGACCGCTTGTTCGCGGCCGGACAGCGGGTGATCCTGAGCCTCGGGGGAAAAACGGCCGAGACGCGGATCGAGAATTGCCGTCGGCAACACGGCCGTTGGGTGCTGCAGTTGGAGTCGCTCCGGTCGATACCCGACGCCGAGGCGTGGATCGGGGCGAGTGTCTCGATCCCGAAGCGCGATCTTCCGGATGCGGAGGAAGGCTCCTATTTCAGCTTCGATCTGGAAGGGTGCGCGGTTTATTCGGACGGGCGCAGCGTGGGGTCGCTTCGGCGGTTCCTGGACTACGGAGGCTCGGCGCTACTGGAAGTCGAGCGTGACGGCAGGGAGGTGCTGATCCCGTTCGCGAAGGCATACTTGAAGTCCGTCGACATACGCGGAAAGCGGATCGACATGGAGCTTCCGGAAGGTTTGATCGATCTTAACGACTAGCGGCAGGTTTCACCGCCGTGCCGGGGTCACGATTGCTCGGCTTCGATGTCATCACGATCTTTCCGGACTTCTTCCGGGGCCCGCTGGATCACGGGATCGTCTGGAAGGCCCGGCAACGGAACCTGATCCGGACGCGGGTCCACGATCTGCGCGAATACGCGCGTGACCGACACCGGGTTGTCGACGACCGGCCGTTCGGCGGGGGCGAGGGCATGGTCCTCAAGCCCGAGCCGCTGTTTGAGGCCGTGGAGGCGATCCGCGAAGCAACGCCGCGGGCTTCGGAAGTCGTCGTCCTGAGCGCCGCCGGACGGGTCTTCGACCAGGGCGAAGCGCTGCGGCTCTCGAGGGCGGAGCAGGTGATCCTGGTCTGCGGACGGTACGAAGGCATCGACGAACGCGTGGTCGATCATCTGGCGACCGTGGAGTTGTCGATCGGCGACTTCATCGTTTCGGGCGGCGAGATCGCGGCCGCGGTCGTCGTCGACGCCGTGACGCGTTATGTCCCCGGGGCCGTCGGCAAGGAACAGTCCGTCTTGACGGATTCGTTCTCGGACCCGGCGGAGGCGGCGCCGAGGGTGGAACATCCGCACTACACGCGGCCTGCCGAATACCGGGGCTACCCGGTGCCGCGCGTGCTGCTGTCCGGCGACCACGCGGCCATCAAGGCATGGCGGCGCAGGGAGTCGCTGAAGAAAACGATCCGGAATCGACCGGATCTGATCGACCCGGATGTCCTCGAGGAAGCGGACCTTCGGATGCTCGAAGAAATGAGGAAGCCATGAACGTCATCGACACGATCGAACGGGAACAGGTGCGGGATGACCATCCGGCATTCAAGCCCGGAGATACCATCAAGGTCCACGTCAAGATCCGGGAAGGCGACAAACAGCGCATCCAGGTCTTCGAGGGCGTCTGCATCGCGCGGAAGCACGGGGGCGTGCGGGAGACGTTCACGGTTCGGAAGATCTCGTTCGGGCACGGCGTCGAGCGCGTGTTTCCTCTCCATTCGAAAGTGATCGACCGTATCGAGTTGGTCCGGCGCGGCCGGGTCCGGCGCGGAAAGCTCTACTACGTGCGGGCGCTGCGTGGGAAGGCGGCTCGGATCAAGGAACTCAAGCGATAGCCGTCCGACCGCGCGGCCGGATCCTCTGCCGTCGTGACGAATCGAGCCATCGAAATCGTGGCCATCCTGTTCTGCTTCGAGTTGGCGGCCTTTCTGATCATCGTTCCCTGGACCGAACTCTGGGAAAGTAACCTCCTCTTTGCCTACGTCCCGGAATCGCGGGCGTTCATGCTGCATCCCCTCATCCGCGGCGGCGTTGCGGCCCTGGGTTGTCTGAACTTCCTGATCGGCGTTTCCGCGGCGCGTCGTTTCTTCCGGCCGCGTCGCGCGTGAGGCCGCGTTGCGGCGCTGCTACGTCACGGACCGCACTCGCGGAGACGTGATCGCGTGCGCCCGCCGCGCGGTGGCCGACGGCGTGGACATGATTCAGGTGCGGGAGAAGGACCTGGACGCCAGACGTCTCCTGGAGCTGGTCCGCCATGTCGTGGGCCTGGCCCGGAACTCGCCGACCGAGGTGCTCGTCAACGACCGGTTGGATGTGGCTCTGGCGGCCGGCGCCGCCGGTGTTCACCTGCCCGGGGACGGCCTGCCGGCGGCGGCGGTCCGCGGTTGGATCGGACGGGTCGGCGTTTCGACGCATGCGCTCGATGAAGTCCGGCGCGCCGCGGCCGGGGGCGCCGACTTCATCGTGTTCGGTCCCGTGTTCGATACCCCCGGAAAGACCGCGGTGGGCGTCGACGCGCTCAGAGAGGCGGTCCGCGCCGTCCGGACCCCCGTCTACGCCATCGGCGGCGTCACGACGGAAAACGCGGCGCGGATCCGGGACGCCGGGGCGGCCGGCATCGCGGGAATCCGGCTGTTTCAGGGCGCCGGATAACGGTGCCTCGTGAGAGTTCGAGGGCATGCCGCGGACGCGCCGCGAAAGGAGGAGACGCCGCTATGATCGACGCGCTCCGAACGACGCCGTCTTCACCCGGCCGACCAGATCCGCGACCGAACTCAGGCGCTTCCTGGCGAGGAAGTCCGCAAGCTCCTCGATCACGCGGATCGAGGCGCGGGGATCCTTGAAACTGGCCGTTCCCACCTGAACCGCCGAAGCGCCTGCCAGAAGGTATTCCACGGCGTCCACGCCGCGCTCGATGCCGCCCAGACCGATGATCGGGATCCCCACGGCCTGGCGGCACTGGTAGACGAGCCGAAGCGTGATGGGGCGAATCGCGGGTCCCGACAACCCCGCCGTGACGTTCCGGATACGCGGTTCGTAAGTCTCCGGATCGATCGCCATCGCCAAATAGGTGTTGGCGACGGTCAGCGCGTCGGCGCCGGCCTCCTCGGCGGCGCGCGCCATCGCGGCGATATCGGTCACGTTGGGGGAAAGCTTGACCCATAGGGGCCGTGCCGAGGCGGCGCGCGTCCGACCGACGAGGTTGCGGATGGACCCGGCGCTCGAGCCGAAGGCGATGCCGCCTTCCTCCGTGTTCGGGCAGGAGACGTTCAGTTCGTAGGCGGCGATGCCGTCGCAGTCGTTCAGCTTGCGTATGACGGTCCCGTAGTCCTCGATCGTCGACCCGAAGACGTTCACGACGACCGGGCAACCCGCGGCCCGGAGGAAGGGCATTTTCTCGACGATGAATCGGTCCACCCCCACGTTCTGCAGGCCGATGGCATTCAAAATTCCCGAGGGTGTCGGGAACAGGCGCGGCGGGGGATGGCCTTCGATGGGTTCCGGGGACGTGCCCTTGACGGCGATGCCGCCCACGCGCCGCAGGTCGATCAGCCCGGCCAGTTCGTCGCCGTAGCCTGCCGTGCCGCTGGCCAGCAGGACGGGGTTCGGGAACACGATTCCGGCGATTTCGACGGCGAGATCCGGGGCGCGTCCCGAACGGCCGGAAACAGCCGGGCCGCTCGACGAAGCTGGAACGCTCCCCATATCGTTCGGAACCTATCATATAATCGAAGGCCAATGGCATCGACGACCCGCGTCCAGTTGTTCGACGCCGGCGCCATGGGAAATCTGCTGCAGGTCATGGCGTCGAGCATCGTTGAATCCCATCCGGATTCTCCAATCATTCTGATCGGCATCGAACGTCGCGGCGTGCCTTTGGCCCGGCGTCTGGCCGAGATCATGAAGAACTGGGGTGTCCAGGTCGATGTCGGCACGCTGGACATCAACCTCTACCGGGACGACCTGACGATGGTGGCCTCCCAACCGGTCGTCCGGAAGACCGATCAACCGGCCGACATCAACGGCCGGGATGTCGTTCTCGTCGACGACGTGCTCTACACCGGTCGGACGGTTCGAGCGGCGTTGGAAGCTCTGAACGACTACGGCCGGGCCCGGATGATCCAGCTTGCGGTCGTCATCGACCGCGGCCTCCGGGAGCTTCCGATCCAGCCCGACTTCGTCGGACAGCGCCTGGAAACGACAACGGACGAAGTCGTCCACGTCCGTGTCTCGGAGATCGACGGCGAGGACGGCGGCTGGATGGAGACAGTATCGACCTGACGATGGCTAAGCGGGACCTGCTGGGCACGGAAGGGATGACCTCCGACGAGATTGTCGCGATCCTGGACTCCGCCGAAGCGTTCCGCGAGATTGCCGAACGGCCGGTCAAGAAGGTGCCCACCCTCCGGGGGAAGACGGTCGTCAACCTGTTCTTCGAGTCGTCCACGCGAACCCGGACGTCGTTCGAGGTTGCCGGCAAGTGGCTCTCGGCGGACGTGATCAACGTGTCGGGCGCGGGCAGCAGCGTTTCCAAGGGTGAGACGTTGTTGGACATGGCCCGGACGCTCGACGCCATGTCGCCCGACTGTATCGTGATCCGGCACCAGGCGTCGGGCGTCCCGCAGTGGATCGCGCGGCACTCGAACGCGTCGGTGGTCAACGCCGGCGACGGCGCGCACGAACATCCGACCCAGGCCCTGTCCGACGCGTTCACGATCCAGCAACACAAGGGCCGGTTCGCAGGACTGAAGGTTGCCATCGTCGGCGACATCCTTCACAGCCGGGTGGCGCGCTCGAACGTGCACGTGCTGACCGCGCTGGGTTCCAACGTCTGGCTCTGCGCCCCCCCGACGCTGATTCCGCCCGCGGTCGAAGCGCTGGCGGGAAGCGGCGGCGCGTGCCTCAGAGTCACCCATTCGATGGACGAGGCGGTCGCTGACGCCGACGTCGTGATGATGCTGCGAGTCCAGTTCGAACGCATGAACGAATCCTTCTTCCCCTCGACGCGGGAATACGCCCGCCTCTTCGGTCTCACGCCGCAGCGGGTCCGGCGCGCGAGACCCGATGTGGCTGTCATGCATCCCGGTCCGATCAACCGCGGGATCGAAATCGACGACACGGTCGCCGACGCCCCGTGCTCGTTGATCCTCGATCAGGTCGCGTCCGGCGTCGCGGTGAGGATGGCGGTGCTGTACCGCCTGATGGCGGGCGCGTGAAACTCGTCGTCCGCCACGGCCGCCTACTCGACCCGGCGCGGGAGTTGGATGAAGTCGCTGACGTGTTGATCGACGGCGGCCGCGTCGCCGGCATCGGCGTCTTCGACGATCCCGGTCTGCCGTCGGTCGATGCGAAGGGTCTGGTCGTCGCCCCGGGCTTCTTCGACATCCATGTTCACCTGCGGGAGCCGGGGAACGAAGAAGCCGAAACCATCCGGACCGGAGGTGAAGCCGCGGTGGCCGGCGGTTTCACGGCGGTCGCGGCCATGCCCAACACCGAGCCCGCCGTCGACAGTGCTTCGACCGTCCAGTTCGTGGCGTCCGAAGCGGCGCGTCATTCGCCGGCGCGCGTGTTTCCGATCGGGGCCATCAGCCAGGGACGGCGCGGTGAGAAACTCGCCGAAATCGGAGAAATGGCGGCCGCCGGCATCGTCGGCGTTTCGGACGATGGACACGCCGTCATGGACGCGCGCCTGTTTCGAAGGGCCCTGGAATATTCGAGGATCTTCGATCTTCCCGTGATCCAGCATTGCGAGGATGCCGATCTCGCCTCGGGCGGGGTGATGCACGAGGGCGCCGTGGCGACGCGTCTGGGTCTGAAGGGCATCCCCTCCTCGTCCGAAGACGCCGTCGTCGCGCGCGATCTGATTCTCGCCCAGGTGGCCGGAGCCCGATACCATGTCGCCCATCTGAGCACGGCGGGAGCGGTCGGCATGGTGCGGCGCGCCAAGGAGCGGGGGATTGCGGTGACGGCGGAGGTGGCGCCCCATCACTTCACCCTGACCGAGGATGCGGTCGCCACTTATGACACTCACGCGAAGATGAAGCCGCCCTTGAGAACGGCCGCCGACCGCGACGCCTGCATACGCGGGATCGAGGACGGGACCATCGACGCGATCGCCACGGATCACGCGCCGCATCACGCCAGTCTGAAGATGCTGGAGTTCGATAGTGCGCCGTTCGGCGTCACCGGACTGGAGACGGCCGTCGGCTTGGCCATGACGCGTCTGGACCTCCCGTTGACGCGGCTGGTCGAGTTGTTTTCCACGAACCCGCAGCGGATCATGAAGGTCGATCCCTGGGGGTTGTTCGAGGGGTCGGCCGCCGACCTGACCGTGATCGATCCCGAACGGGAATGGACGTTCGACGCTTCCCGGTCGCGCTCGCTCAGCCGGAACACGCCCTTCGACGGTTGGGAGTTCACCGGCAAGGCCGTGGCGACGATCGTAGGCGGCCGCATCGTCCACGGCGAAGCCTCGGGCGCGGTCCGAACCGGCGCGGGAGGCGCCGTCAGTTCACGACCAGGTTGAGAATCTTGTCCTGGACGTAGACGACTTTCCGCGGCTCCTTGCCGTCCAGATGACGGCATATCGCCGGGTCGCGACGGACGGCTTCCATCACGCTCTCCTCGGACGTTCCCGCATCGACCGTCAATCTCCCACGCATCCGGCCGTTGATCTGGACCGGTATCGTGACCGTCTCGGAAACCGTGTGCGCGTCGTCCCAGTCCGGCCATCCTTGACGGAAGACGGAGGGGGCGTGCCCGGTCCGCTCCCACAACTCCTCGGCGAAGTGCGGCGCGAAGGGAGAGATCAGGATGATGAACGTCTCGACCGTTTCCCGATCCGGCCGTTCTTCGATCGAATGGACCGCATTGATGAACTCCATCATCGCGCTGACGACGGTGTTCAGTCGGAAAGCCTCCAGGCGCTCGGTCACCTTCTTGACCAACAAGTGCCGTTGGGAAGCGACAACCGGGGACGGGGCCTCGGCCCAACGGCCGTTCGAGTCGAGCACCCATTTCCACGCGCGCTTCAGGAAGCGATGGACGCCGTCGATACCGTCGTCGTTCCACACGGCATCCATCTCGGGCGGACCGACGAAGAGCTCGTAGAGCCGCAGCGAGTCGCACCCGTGGCTGGCAACCAGGGCGTCGGGATTCACCGTGTTGCCCTTGGACTTCGACATCTTTTCGACGCGTCCGGTACTGGCCATCCGCGTGATCATTCCTTGATTGAAAAGGCGGGTAAAAGGCTCCTCGAAGTCGATCACCCCGATGTCGTGGAGGAATAGCGAAAAGAAGCGGGCATAGAGGAGATGCAGGATCGCGTGCTCGACGCCGCCGACGTACATATCGACCGGAAGCCACGCACGGCCCGCCGGTCCCAGCAGCGCGTCGTCCGACCGCGGGGACGTGTAACGCAGGAAGTACCAGGACGATCCCGCCCACTGCGGCATCGTGTCGGTTTCGCGCCGGGCCGAGCCGCCGCATTCCGGACACGGAACGCGGACCCAATCCTCGATCGCGGCCAACGGTGAGGAACCGGTGCCCGTCGGTTCGTATCGTTCCACGGCCGGCAGTCGCACCGGAAGTTCGGCCTCCGGCACGGGCACTTCTCCGCACCGCGGACAGTGGATGATCGGGATGGGCTCGCCCCAATAGCGCTGCCTGGAGAAAATCCAGTCGCGCAGCCGGTACTGCACTTCGGCGCGGCCGACGCCTCGCTCCTCGAGCCACCGCGCCACCGCGCGGCGCCCGTCCGTCGAACGCATGCCGGTGAACGCGCCCGAGGCCGTCATGGTTCCGTTCCCCACCCAGGGGATCTCCGTGCGCCCTTCCGCCGGCGCGATGACTTCGCGGATTTCCAGCCCGAAAACCGTTGCGAAGTCGTAGTCCCGGACGTCATGCGCGGGAACGGCCATGATCGCCCCGGTGCCGTATCCCATCAGGACGTAGTCGGCCACCCAAATGGGGATCTTCTCGCCGTTGACGGGGTTGACGGCGAAGGCGCCGGTGAAGCGTCCGGTCTTCTGCGTCGCCTCCGTGCGCTCGTGCTCGGCCCCGGCGCGCGCGGCCGCCGCATAGGCCTCGACGTCGGTGCGCCGGTCCGGCGTCGTCAGGACCGGAACCAGCGGATGCTCCGGCGCCAAGACCATGTAGGTGGCTCCGAACAGCGTGTCCGCCCGTGTCGTGAAGATTTCCAGCGGGTGTTCGCCGCCGCGGGCGTCCAGGGCCGTGAAACGGACCCGGGCGCCCTCGGAGCGGCCGATCCAGTTCCGCTGCATCGTCTTGACCTTCTCGGGCCAGTCCAGATCGTCGAGCCCGGCCAGCAGACGCTCGGCGTAAGCCGTGATCCGGAGCATCCACTGCTTCAGGTCCCTTGCGGTGACGGTGGCGCCGCAGCGTTCGCACGTTCCGCCGACGACCTCCTCGTTCGCGAGCCCCGTCTTGCAGCTCGGACACCAGTTGATCGGCATCAACTGCCGGTACGCCAGGCCTTTCTTGAACATCTGGAGAAAGATCCACTGCGTCCACCGGTAGTAGGCCGGGTCGGTGGTGTCGATCTCCCGGGTCCAGTCGTACATCGGGCTCATGTCGACGAGCTGGCGCTTGAAGTTGGCGATGTTCCTCCGCGTGTTGACTTCCGGATGCGTGCCCGTCTTGATGGCGTCGTTCTCGGCCGGGAGTCCGAAGGCGTCCCAACCCATGGGATGCAGGACGTTGTAACCCTTCAGCAGCATGTATCGGGACCATGCGTCCGGGAGCACATAGCTGCGCCAATGTCCCACGTGGAGGCCCGAACCCGACGGGTAGGGAAACATGTCCAGGCAGTAGTACTTGGGCCGCGGATCGCCGTCGTCGGCCTCGTAGAGTCGCTCCCGGGCCCAGTAGTCGCGCCACTTCTTCTCGATCTCGCCGAAGCGATACGCCGCGTCAGGCATCGGCGCGCTCCCAAGTCACGCTGTTGGCCCGCGCGTCCATCGCGTCGTTGGCGAGACGGTCGGCGTCCTTGTTGTGCTCGCGGCGAACGTGCTCGATCCGAAACCTCGGAATCGCCCGAACCCACCCCATGGCCACCGCGTGCAGCGGCCGGATGTTCTCGTTCTTCACCTTGTAGGCTCCCCGGATCTGCTTGACCACGAGCTCGGAATCGGAGAAGACGTGGAGGTCGTCGCATCGCATCGCCGCGGCGAAACGAAGGGCCGTGAGCAACGCCGTATACTCGGCGAAGTTGTTGGTGCCGATTCCCAGGTATTCGGCGATCCGGACGCGGCCCGGAAAATAGACGCCGGCCCCGGACGGTCCCGGGTTTCCCCTGGACCCGCCGTCGATATAGACCGTCGTCGTCATCCGCCTCCACGCGACGGGCCGCTACGCGACCTCGAAGGGATGGTCCATGTTCTCCGGATCGTAGAGGATCCGGCCGCAACTGTCGCAGGGGATGATCGCATCGTTCTGACGCACGTCCTGAAAGCGTTGGGGACGCATTCGGACGTTGCAGACGACACAGGTCTCGTCGGCGGCCTGTGCGATGGCCACGCCGCCCCGGGCCTTGCGGACGTGCTCGTAGCGGGAAAGGACGTCCGGGTCGATGCCGGACGCCAGCGCCGTTCTCTCGTCGCGATAGGCCTCCAGCGTGGCCACATCGCGGGCGTTCAGCTCTTCGAGGTCCCGGCGTTCGGCCGCCACCATTTCGCGGTCCCGGGCCAATAGAGCCTCGGACGCCTCGAGCGCCGCCTCAAGGACGTCGGCTTCCTCCATGATCGACAGTATTCGGTCCTCTTCCTTCTCGATGGCCTGACGGCCGAAATCGATCTCCTTGTTCATCGCCCGGTATTCCTCGTTGGTCCGGACCGACATCAACTGTTCCCGGTATTTTGCGACACGGGCCTCGATGTCGGCGACCCGGGCCTCGTGGTCCTTGCGCCGGGCCTGACTCTCGCGAATGTCCGACTTTGCCCGTTCCACGCCGTCGAGCGCCGACGCCAGCTTGTCGTCGAGAGCACGGGATTTGGCTGGAAAGGCGTCCGTGCGCGTCCGGTGCTCGTCGACCGCCAGATCGACCGCCTGCAGGCGAATCAGTTTCTTGAGATCAGCGTTCATTACGTGCCGCGGCGGGATTCCCGCCGCCAATGGGCCCAGTAGGACTTGAACCTACGACTGTCCGGTTATGAGCCGGGTGCTCTAACCAACTGAGCTATGGGCCCCGGAACTCGCCAGCCGGCCCCCAACGCGACGCGCCCGTCGACGGCTAAGCGACGATGTTGTTGCTCAGGAACGCCCGCAGTCGCCGGCTGCGGCTGGGATGACGGAGCTTCCGGAGGGCCTTGGCCTCGATTTGCCGGATGCGCTCACGGGTCACGGCGAAGTTTTGACCCACTTCCTCCAGCGTGTGTTCGGCCCCGTCTTCCAGTCCGAAGCGCATCTTGATGACGCGCTCCTCGCGCGGCGTCAGCGTGTTCAGAACCTGCTCGGTCATCTCCTTCAAGTTGATGTTGATGACGGCGTCCGAAGGCGACACGGCGCCGCGATCCTCGATGAAATCTCCGAGATGGGAGTCTTCCTCTTCGCCGATCGGAGTCTCCAGCGAAATCGGCTCCTGTGCGATCTTCAGGACCTTGCGCACCTTGGATACGGGGATATCCATGCGCTCGGCGATCTCTTCGCTGGTCGGTTCCCGGCCCAGCTCCTGCACCACGGCGCGCGACGTGCGGATCAACTTGTTGATTGTCTCGATCATGTGAACCGGAATACGAATGGTTCGGGCCTGGTCCGCGATCGCGCGCGTGATCGCCTGGCGGATCCACCAGGTGGCGTAGGTCGAGAACTTGTATCCGCGCCGGTATTCGAATTTGTCGACGGCCTTCATCAGGCCGATGTTGCCTTCCTGGATCAGGTCGAGGAACTGCAACCCGCGATTCGTGTATTTCTTGGCGATCGACACGACCAGGCGCAGGTTCGCTTCGACCAGCTCCCTCTTGGCGTTCCCCGCCTCGATCTGACCGCGCACAAGGGACTGCAACGCCCGCCGCAACTCGAGCGCCGTCATGCCGTACTCGTCCTCGAACACCCGCATCCGCGTCTTGACTTGCCGGACCTCCTTCTGAACGGCCTTGCGGTTTTCCTTCTTGACGTGGTCCAACCGGCGCTCCAACCGCGCCAGTTCCCGTTCCAGCGGCCGTAGAGTCTCCACGCCGTGCTGGACCAGTCGCGTCTGCCGCGATATTTCGGCCGGAGTGTAGCGCAGGGCGGACACCTGGCGCGAAAGCCGCACCCTCTGCCGCCCGAGCCTCCAGCGCGCCGCCCGGTGTTCCCTCGCCTTGCGCGTCCTCGGGATTCCGGCCAGCTTCTCTCGCAAACGTTCGACTTGCCGGTAGCCGGCCCCGATCTCGGCGATCGCGGCGATGGTCTCCGCATGACGATTCTCGATCTGACCGTCGATCAGGTCGTCCTCGGTAAACGTAATCACGTCCTTGACGACGCCGGGGTCTTCCTTCAGGCGTTCGCCCAGTTGAAGGATCGACTGGACGACGATCGGCGCCCGCGAAAGCACCTGCCGAACGCGCAACTCGCCGCGCTCGATGCGCTTGGCGATCTCGACCTCGCCATCGCGCGTCAGGAGGGGAACGGTTCCCATTTCCCTCAAGTACATCCGAACCGGATCGTTGGTCTTTTCCAGCGCGCCGGGGGTCAGGTCCAGCTCGACATCGCCGCGCGGTTTCGAGCCTGGAGTCCGATCGCTCGATACCGCGTTTTCGCCTTCGACCACGTCGATGCCGGCTCCTTCGAGCGTTTCGAACACCGTCTCGAGACCTTCGGACGAACCCGCCAGCGCGACGGGCAGATGCTCGCCCACCTCGTCGTAGGTCAGGCACCCCTTCCCCCGGCCCAGTTCGACGAGTTGCTGGATTTCGACGTACTTTTCTTCGAGCTTCATGGTCCTCCGAGTAGCCACTGCCTATGATTCAACCGATCGACAGCCCGTGCCCCTCCGGCGTCCGACATGGCCGAGCGGCCGGGCCGCCGAAACTCGCGAGTGTTCTCGAACATGAGTGAGACAATCCACCAGAATAGCTTCGAATTGTCCATTTTCAAGGGCTCGTCGTCGAAAATTGCTGTCGCCTCACGGCTTGGGCCGGAGGCGAACCTTCTGGTTCGCGATTTCCATCTTCCGTTTCAGGAGCGCCGTCGGCGCCGCCCCCGGATACTGCCGAAGTTCCTCCGCCAATCGCTGTTCTTCCCTCGCAAGATGCTGTTCATAGAGACGGCTCATCGACACGAGCGCCATTTCCGCCGGCACCGGTCCCGGCGACTCGAGCATCGCGGCCCGAATGGCCTGGGCGAGCGAGGCGTCGTCCAACGCGTTCACGACCTGTTCGACGTCCCCGCGCGGATTCCGTATCAGACTCTCCAGCACGCGGCCCGACCAGACTTCGGCCAGGAAGCCGTGAGCCACGAACTCGGTCAATCGTTCGGCCACCGACGGATCGCTGACCACCGCGTGAAGGATCTGTTTCTCCGCGTCACTGAGTCGGGGACTCGATCGGGTCGCCGTCGCGGCCGGTGTGCGGGCCTCGCGTCCGGCGCGAAGTTGCTCGACCACAACGGCATCCGGGACCTTGAAGCTTTGGGCGACCGCCCGGGCAATCTCAAGCTGGACGATGCGGTCCCGGATGCCGCGCGCATAGGCGAGAATCTCGGCGATGACACGCGACTTGACCTCGGGCCGGGAAAGATCCTCGCGCCGTCCGGCGTCGGCGATGAGGTGCTCCCAGAAGTACGGGGCCGCGTCGAGAAGCGTTCGATACGCGTCGGCGCCCTCGCGGCGGATGAAATCGTCGGGGTCCAGACCGCCGGGCAGCCGGAGGATGCGGACCGTCATACCCTGCGCCAGCAGCAGCTCGATCGACCGTTTCGCGGCTTGTTGGCCGGCGGTGTCCGGGTCGTAGTTGACGACGACCTCGGGCGCCAACCGGGAAAGGATACCCGTCTGGTGGGACGTCAGGCTCGTTCCGCACGAGGCGACCACGTTCCGGATCCCGTTCTGATGCAGACTCAGGACGTCGAAATAGCCTTCGACCACGACGATGCGTCCCGCCGTTCGCGCCTCGCTTCGGGCCAGGTGGGTCCCGTAAAGGACGTGCGATTTGGAATAGAGCGGCGACTCGGACGAGTTCATGTACTTCGGTTGTCCGTCGCCCACGACTCGTCCGCCGAACGCGATCACCTGGCCGCGTCCGTTCCATATCGGGAACATCAGGCGGCGGCGGAAGCGGTCGTAGTGCTCGCCCCGATCGTTGGCCATGAAGAGCCCGGTCTTTGTCGGGTCCGGCGGCTTCAGCCTTTCCAACAGCCCGTACGACGGGGCGTAACCGATTCCGAATTTCCGGGTGAACTCCGGCTGGATGCCGCGCTCTTCGAGAATTCGCCGGGCCGGGGCCGCGTCCTCCGCCCCCAGACGCTTCTGGTAGAACCCCGCGGCGCGTTCGTGGATTTCGATCAGCGCATCGCGTTCCCGGGCCGCGCGGTCGCTTGCCGGTGACGCCTGGGGAATCGGGATTCCGCATTTCTCGGCGACGATTCGCATCGCGTCGGGAAACGGCACCTGTTCGATGAGCATGACGAACTTGAAGACGTCGCCGCCGGCGCCGCACCCGAAGCAATGGAAGAACTGCCTCTCGGGATGGACGTTGAAGGACGGGGTCTTCTCACCGTGGAACGGACACAGGCCCTTGAGACTGGCGCCGCTCTTCTTCAGCGGCACGTAGTCGCCGACGACTCGAACGATGTCCGCCGAATCGCGGATGGACCGAGCGGCGTCTTTCATCGGGATGCAGGCGACGGGAACCGTTACTCTAACAGCCTGGAGCGGATTTGTACACGCCCCCGCGTTCGGCGATTCGCTGCATGGATTGGCCCGCCATGAGCGGTCCGGACCGCCGCCCGCCACGGCATTATCCGCGCGGCCGCAGACAGATCAGGGGCAGGACGCAACGCGGGCGTCAAAGACGGTTGATGAGGCCGGCCACGACGCCGGCGCCGAACCCGTTGTCGATGTTGACGACCGTCACGTTCGCCGCGCACGAGTTCAGCATGCCGAGCAGCGCCGCGACGCCGCCGAAGCTGGCGCCGTAGCCGACGCTGGTGGGCACGGCGACGACGGGAGCGGCGACGAGGCCGCCGACGACGCTCGGCAGCGCCCCCTCCATCCCCGCCACGACGACGAGCACCCGTGCCTTCCGCAGCCGTTCGCCGCGGTCCAGGAGTCGGTGCAGACCGGCGACGCCGACGTCGTGGAGCGAATCCACCGTGTGACCCAACGTCTCGAGCGTGACGACTGTTTCCTCGGCCACGGGCAGATCGGACGTCCCGGCCGAAACCACCATCACCGTTCCGCGGCCCCGGACGGTCCGGTCCCTGATGATCGACAACGCCCGGGAACGCTCGTGGAATCGAGCCTCGGGCTCGAGCTCGCGCACTCGTTCGCCGACAACCGCGTTCGTTCGCGTGACCAGAACGTTGTGATCCCGGGCCAGCATGGCGCGCACGATCTCGACCACCTCGCCGTCGGTCTTGCCGGCGCCGAAGACGACTTCGGGATACCCTTGGCGCAGGACCCGGTGATGGTCGACGTTGGCGAACTCGAGGTCCTCGAACGGCAGGGTGCGAAACCTCTCCACGGCGTCGTCCATGGACAGCCTGCCGTTCCGGTAGTCTTCCAGAACGCTTTTGATTTCTTCCGGCGTCATCCGTACCCTTGTGGGGGCTCCCGACCATCCCGACTCTCGAACTATACGGGAGTTTTTCCCGCGGGTTGCGTGACCATCGAAATTCATGGCCCGCGGGTCGCGCGTCCGATATCGTCGCGGGTTGGACCCGGGGCCGAGGATCCGCCATGACGGCACGGCCATGGAACAGGCTTGTCACGACGCTCGAGATGATCCGTTTCGAGCATACGGTGTTCGCGCTCCCGTTCGCGCTGATCGCCGTGCTGTTGGCGGCCGAAGGGCTGCCGCCCTGGCGCGGGCTCGGTTGGATCGTCCTGGCCATGGTCGGGGCCCGCAGCGCGGCCATGACCTTCAACCGCATCGTGGACGTCGCCGCCGACGCGGCCAACCCGCGCACCCGGATGCGCGCTCTGCCCGCGGGTCGTCTGACCATGGGATTCGCCGTTACGTTCACGGCGGTGATGTCGGCGCTGTTCGTGTTCTCGGCGGCGATGTTGAACCCGCTGTGCCTGTATCTGTCGATGCCCGTGCTGGCCATCCTGTTCGGCTATTCCTATACCAAGCGTTTCACGGCGTGGAGCCATCTGGCCCTCGGCTTCGGCATCGGCCTGGCGCCCGTCGGCGCATGGATCGCCATACGCGGCGACGTTTCACCGACGCCGCTGTTTCTTGCCGCCGCCGTCACGCTCTGGATCGCGGGCTTCGACTTGATCTACGCCTGTCAGGACATCGACTTCGACCGGCGGGCGGGGCTGTTCTCGATGCCGGCCCGCTGGGGCGCCGCCGTCGCGCTGAAGGTTTCCGCGGCCGCGCACGTGGGCACGGTGCTGCTGTTGATCGCCGTCGCGCGGACGGCGGGACTGGGTTGGATCGCCCACGGCGGGATCGCCGCGGTGGCCGCGCTCTTGTACTGGGAACATCGCCTCGTCGAACCCGACGACCTGAGCCGCGTCGACGTGGCGTTCTTCAACATGAACGGATATGTCAGCATATTGTTGCTGGCCGCGGTCGCGGCCGATGTCCTGATCGCGTGAGGGGGTGCCCATGAAACGAATGGTGCTGGTAGCGCTGATCCTGGCCGCGGCGCCGGGAACGGCCATAGAACGCGAGCCGCTGGAAACGTATCGGGCCCGGCGTCAACAACTGGCCGCCGAGCTGGGCGGGGTCGTCGTGGTGTTCGCCTCGCCCGCCCGCGACCTTGTGGAATACCGGCAGGACAACGACTTCTACTACCTGACGGGGTTCGTCGAGCCCGACGCCATCCTGCTGCTCGACTCCACGGGGGAGGCGGTGGAAGAGACGCTGTTCATCCCCGAACGCGACTTGGCTGAAGAGCGGTGGACCGGCGTCAAGCTGGGCCCGGGCCCGGGCGCGGAGCAGGCGACCGGCGTGGCCAACGTGGAGCCGCTCGGCGAGTTCGACGTCCGGTTCGAGGCCGCGGCCCGCGGAGCGGACGCCGTATTCACGGTTCGCGGACAGGAGGCCGCCGCGGCGTTGGCCGGCGGGGCGGCGCGGAACACCGGTTTCCGGGACGCGAGCGGGGCGATCGCGTCGATGCGCCTGGTGAAGTCCGACACCGAGCTGGCGTTGCTGGAGCGGGCCATCGCGATCACGATGGACGCCCATCGGGCCGCCGCCGGCGTCATCGCTCCCGGCGCAGCGGAATACGAGGCCGAGGCGATCATCGAGTTTGAATTCCGCCGGGCCGGCGCCGAGCGGCCGGCCTTTCCGTCGATCGTCGGTTCCGGACCGTTCTCGACCATCCTGCACTACGACCGCAACGACCGCCGGATGGAGGACGGCGACCTCGTCGTCGTCGACATCGGCGCCGAATACAGCGGCTATGCCGCGGACATCACGAGGACGTATCCGGTCAACGGCCGGTTCAGCGATCGCCAGCGCGAGATCTACCAGATCGTCCTCGACGCGCAGAAGGCCGCCCTCGCCCGGGTCCGGCCGGGGGCGCGCCTGCGCGGACCCGACAGCATCCATTCCGCCGCGCGGGAGCATATCGAGAACGCGGGTTACGGCGAGTACTTCATTCACGGGACGAGCCACTACATCGGACTCCACGTCCACGACGTCGGAAGCACCCAGGCCCCGCTGGAACCGAACATGGTGTTCACCGTCGAGCCGGGCATTTACATTCCGGAAGAGAATATCGGCGTCCGCATCGAGGACGACGTGGTCGTGACCGAGGACGGCTATCGCATGCTGTCCGACTTTCCGCGCGAGATCGACGAGATCGAAACGCTGATGGCGGGCCGGGACTGATCGCATCGACACGAATCGACAGGAAGGGTATTTCATGATCCAGGCGACAATGCTGCGCCGCGGCCACCTCATCCGGCTAGGAGACGATCTGTTCCGCGTCGTGGACTATCAGCACCTCACCCCGGGCAAGGGGCGGGGGCACATGCAGACGAAGCTCAAGAACCTGCGGACGGGCGCCATCATCGACCATCGATTCCGGTCCGACGACGCCATCGACCGGGCCGTGCTGGACAAGAAGCAGATGGAGTACCTCTACAGCGAGGGCGGCAACCACTACTTCATGGACATGGAGTCGTACGACCAGATCCACCTGACGACGGAGTTGCTCGGCGATTCCATGCAATACCTCACGCCCAACTCGACGATCGGCGTCGAGTTCCACGAGGGGAAACCGGTGGGTATCGAGCTGCCGCCGAAGGTGGACCTCAAGGTGGTGGAAACCGAGCCGGGAATGCCGTCGGCGACGGTCAGCAACGTTCAGAAGCCGGCGCGCACCGAAACCGGGCTCGTCGTGCCCGTGCCGCACTTCATCTCGGAGGGCGAAACCATCCGCATCGACACCTCGGACGGCAAGTACATCGAGCGCGTTCGCACTTGACGGAGCCGGCGCTCAAGCAAGAGCGCCGCGCAGCGCCTCGGCAAGCTTGTCGTCGTCTTCGGGAAACACCGTCCTCAGGTCGAGCAGGACGGCATCGTCCTCGATGCGGACCACCACGGACGGCGCGCCCTCGCGCAGTTGCTGCTCCAAACGGCGAGGGGAGGCGCCGGCCGGGGTGACGCGCAGCCCCCAGGACGGCATCGCGCCCTCCGGGACCGAACCGCCGCCCACAACCGACTCGAGCGCCGTGGGGACGACGGCGTCCTGCCCCAGGCGGCGTGTCAAGGCCTCGGCGCGTTCTCTCAGTTCCGAATCGGTCGCGCGGAGCATGCGCCATGTGGGAATGCCGGCCATGTCGCCGCGAAGGTGCGCCCGCAACACCCATTCCAATGTCGCAAGCGTCAGCTTGTCCACGCGCAGGGCACGGAACAGCGGGTTGCGGCGAACTCGTTCCACAAGCGGCTTGCGTCCGGCGACGATCCCCGCCTGCGGCCCCCCCAGAAGCTTGTCGCCGCTGAAACAGACCAGATCGACACCCAACTCGATGCTTCGCTGCGGTCGTGGCTCGTCGGGCAGGCCGGCCGCCGTCAGGTCCCCGATGCACCCGCTGCCCAGATCCTCGAGCATCGGCACTCCCGTTTCACGGCCCAGGGCGACGAACTGGGCCAGCGACGGCCGTTCGGTGAATCCGACCACCGTGAAGTTGCTTGGATGCACACGCAGCAGCAACCGCGTTTCCGGGCCGACCGCGGAGCGGTAATCCTCGATGCGCGTGCGATTGGTCGTGCCGACTTCGCGGATCCGCGCGCCGCTCTTCGCCATGACCTCCGGAATCCGGAACGAGTCGCCGATCTCGATCTCCTCGCCGCGCGATACAAGCGCCTCGCCTCCCTCGGCCAGGGTATTCAGCACCAGCAGCAAGGCCGCCGCGTTGTTGTTGACGACAATGGCCGCCTCGCATCCGAGCAACTCCGACAGCAAACGGGCCACGTGGGTGTCCCGCTTCCCCCGCCGGCCGGACGCGGCGTCGAACTCGAGGTTCGAATACGAGGCTGCGATGTCCCGTGCGCCGTCGACGGCGGAAGCCGGCAGTGGCGCCCGTCCCAGATTAGTGTGCAGCACGACGCCCGTCGCATTGATCAGGGGCCGCAACGACGGCGTCAGAAACGCATCGATGCGCCGACGAACGTCGTCGGCGATGACGGACGCCAACTCCACGCGCGATCGTTCCGAGGCGTCGCCCCTCAACTCGGCGCGTAGCTCGTCGACCACCTGGTCCACGATACGCGCCGCGAACGGCTGTTCGAGGATCCGCTCCATTCCGCGCAGCTTCGCGTGCCGCAGGATTTCGTGAACGGGGGGAATCTGCCGCAGGGCGTTCATGTCGTCCGGGACGGAACCCGACCTCCCGAAATCATAGCACCGCCGCCGCCGACGGGACACGGGCGTGCCGACGGACCGTTTCGGCCCACGGAGTGCTTGTTTTACAATCGGCCGGCCGGGCGGCGTCCTCGTAACGACTGCAAACGCGGTGCCGCGCGGGAAAGGAGTCCGGATTGAAGAAAGTCGAACGCGCCCTGATCAGCGTTTATGACAAGCGGGGCATCGTGGAGTTCGGGCGCGGGCTGGCCGACATGGGCGTCGAGATCCTGTCGACCGGATCGACCGCGCGGCTGCTGGCCTCCGAAGGCGTGCCGGCCCGCGAAGTTTCCGACATGACCGGCTTCCCGGAGATGCTCGACGGCCGGGTCAAGACGCTGCACCCACGGGTACACGCGGGATTGCTGGCGCTCAGGGACAATCCCGAGCACCGCAAGCAGATCGCGGATCACGGAATCGGGACCATCGACCTGGTATGCGTGAACCTGTACCCCTTCGCCGAGACGATCCGCAAGCCGGACGTCCGCTTCGAGGACGTCATCGAGAACATCGACATCGGCGGGCCGGCCATGCTGCGGTCGGCGGCCAAGAACTTCACGGACGTCGCCGTGGTAACCGACCCGGACGACTATCCGGCGTTGTTGGACGCGTTGCGCGAGGGCGCGGGGCGGTTGTCGGTGGAGCGCCTGTTCGCGTTGGCCCGGGACGCCTTCGCCCACACGGCGCGGTACGACGGCCGGATCGCGGAATACTTGTCGGGCGTCGAGTTCGGCGGAGGAGGATTCGCCCTGCCGGACGGATCGCGCCCGCCCGCCCGTGTATTCATGGACTTCGAGAAGACGGCCGAGCCCCGGTACGGTGAGAACCCCCACCAGAAGGCGGCGTTCTATCGATGGGGCTCCGTGGCGCCGCACGGCCTGGGAGCGGCCATCCAGCTCCAGGGTAAAGCGTTGTCTTTCAACAATCTCATGGACCTGGACGCGGCCCGCGGTGTGGTCGGCGAGTTCGAGGAGCCCGCCGCGGCGATCGTCAAGCACGCCAATCCCTGCGGCGCCGCCGTGGGTCGGGACGTGCTGGACGCCTACCGCAAGGCCTACGCGTCCGATCCGGTCTCCGCGTTCGGTTCGATCATCGCGGTGAACCGGCCGCTGGACGGCGCGGCGGCCGAGGAGATCGCGAAACTATTCGTCGAGTGCATCGTGGCGCCCGAAGTGGACGCCGACGCCCGCCGCGTGCTGGAAGGCAAGCCGAACCTCCGCGTCCTTGAGCTGTCCGACGGGGAAGTCCGCGACGGAGCGGCGGGAATGGACGTCCGCTGCGTCGAGGGGGGCATCCTGATCCAGGACCGGGACGTGTCCGACGACATCCGATCCGGGACCGCGCGCCTGGCGACGGCGCGCAAGCCGTCGGTCGAGGAGTGGCGCGACCTTTGGTTCGCCTGGAAGGTCGCCCGTCACGTCAAATCGAACGCGATCGTGCTGGCCCGGGGCGAGGCGACCTGCGGCGTGGGCGCCGGGCAGATGAGCCGCGTCGACGCGGTCCGGATCAGCGTCGACAAGGCGGGCCGGGCGGCCAATGGAACGGCCATGGCGTCGGATGCGTTCTTTCCGTTCCGAGACGGCGTGGACGCCGCCGCCGCGGCGGGCGTGCGGACCGTCATTCAACCGGGCGGCTCGAAGAACGACGCGGAAGTGATCGCCGCCGCGGAAGAGCACGGCATGTCGATGGTCCTGACCGGCGTCCGCCACTTCAGGCACTGACCGTGGGTCGGGAGCGCGATCGGGGTACCGGGCGCGTCCGCTTCCACTTTCGCGGCGGGTTGCCGGCCGGTGCTGCTATATAATGCGGCAAAGCCGAAACACCCGGGCTTGGGACCGTCCATGAAGACAATGCATGCATTCGCGCTGGGGCTTCTTGCGGCGACGCTGGCGCCGGCCGCGGCCCAGGACACGGCCGCCCCCGGAAACGCGGCTTCCGATCCATCGCCGATCGCCGAGGCGTACTTCCAATTCCTGCGGGGGCGGATGCTGGAGACCGACGGCCGTTGGGACGCCGCTCTGGACGCCTACCAGGACGCCCTGTCTCTGGACCCCACGCGGTCGTCGCTCTATTCGGAAATCGCCGCCAGCTACGCGCGCCGCGGCGAATGGCGCAACGCCGTCGACTACGCGAATCGGGCCGTCAACGTCGATCCGGACAACCTGGACGCCCATCGCATTCTGAGCGGCGTATACACGAGCCTGCTTTCCAACAGCGGAGGGCAGGACATCTCCGCAGAGTACGTGGAAAGCGCGATCGAGGCGTTGGAGCACGTGGTCCGGCTGAGCCCGGAGGAAACGGAAGCCTACCTCATGCTGGGCCGGCTTTACCGAACCATCGGCGAACCCGAACGCGCCTTGGCCGTTTACCGGGACTTCCTTCAGGTCGAGCCGGGTTCCGAGGAGGGCGTCATAGCGCTTGCGGAGCTCCAGTTGGGTGCGGGTAACGTGGACGAGGCGATCGAGTTGCTCGAGGGTTTTCTGGCCGGCGAGCCGGAATCCAGCGCGGCCTGGATCGTCCTGGGTCAGTCTCTCGTGCAGATCGACGCGCTCGAGAGGGCGGCCGAGGCGCTGGAGGCCGCGGCCGGCCTTGGGCGGGACGAAATCGAGTTGCACCGAGAGCTGGCCCGCATCCTGTTCGTGATCGAGGACTGGGACCGTTCGGCCGCGAAATACGCCGAGCTGGCCGAGCGTGAGCCGGACGACCCGGTTTCCTGGTTGCGCCTGGGACAGATCGAACAACAGCGGATGAACTACGCCGAAGCCCGCGGGCACATGGAACGCGCCGAAAGGCTGGTGCCGGGCAGCCCCGACATCGGCTTCGCGATGGCCATGCTCGACCGCGACGAGGGATTGTTCGAGGACGCGATCGTCCGGCTCAGGCAATTGCTGGACTCGGGTCGGCGGGTCGGCAACCGGTACACCGACACCGAGCGTGGACAGCGGCGGCTGTTCCTGGGACGCATTGCCAGCCTGCATACGCGTCTCGAGGAATACGAGGCCGCCGTGGCCGCCTTCGAAGAGATGAAGGCCTTCGTCAGGCCGGCGGACGGCATGATCGACGCCTACATCGTGGACGTCTACCGCTCCGCCGGACAGCCGGAACGCGCGCTCGAAAAGGCGCGCTCGTCGCTGGAGGTGTTCTCCGGCAACTTCCAGTTGCGCCTGCAATACGCCGACCTGCTGGGGCGCACCGGCCGGTCCGACGACGGCGTTGCGTTGTTGGAGGACATGCTCGACGGCGCGGACTCGGACTACGAGATCTACGCAACGATGGTGGGTATCCGGGAGGGGGGCCGGCAGTGGGATCGGGCCGAGGCGTTGATCGCCGATATGCTCGATCTCTTTCCGGACCGGCGGCAATACACCCATTTTCTGGAGGGCGCCGTTCTGGAGCGGCAACTCCGTCATGCCGACGCGGAGCAGGCGTTCCGCCGGTCCCTGGACATCGATCCGGAACAGCCGGCCGTTCTCAACTACCTGGGGTACATGCTCGCCGATAACGGCGAGAAGCTTGAAGAAGCGCTGGAGATGATCCGGCAGGCGGTGGAAGCGGATCCGATCAACGGGGCCTACCTGGACAGCCTGGGCTGGGTTTATTACCGGCTGGAACAGTTCGATCTTGCCGAGGAGTACCTTCGGCGCGCCGTCGTGTTCTCGTCCACCGACCCGACGCTGCACGAGCACCTCGGCGACCTGTACCGGCGGTTGGGCCGTTTCGACGACGCCCGGAATTCGTACGCGCGTTCGCTGGAATTGGCCGAGACCGAGGAAGAGCGCTCGACCGTACAGGAAAAGCTGGACGCGATACCCCAAGAGCCCTAAGGAAACCCGCTGGTGAACCCTTCGGCCACCGACAGTGTCTTGAACAAGAGCGGGTGGGCGCCCCGGGCCGGCGACGCCCCGATCGACTTCGACTTGGCGGCCCGCGAGCATCGGCCGTTTCTGATGCAGGTCGCGGTCGCGACGACGCGCAACGTGGACGACGCCGAGGACGTCGTCCAGGAGGCCCTGGTCCGCGCGTACAAGGGGCTGCCCAATTTCCGGGGGGACTGTCCGCTACGCGTCTGGCTCGCGCGGATCGTCGTACGCGTGTCGATCAACCATCACCGGAGCTTCGTCCGCAGGGTGAAGCGCTGGGTGTTGTTCGGTGACCTGGAGCGGGAGGATTCCGACGGGCGCGCGGCGGCGTTCGACGCGGCCGACCCGGCGGGCAAGGTCGAGTTGGAGACGCTGCTGGACGTGGGCCGCGGAATAGAGGCGTTGCCGGACGAGTTCCGCGTCCCGTTGCTGATGCTGGCTGTCGACGGGCTGACGATACCCGAGATCGCCCGGATTCTCGAGATCCCGGAGGGAACGGTGAAGTCCCGCATCTTCTATGGGCGGAAGCGACTGAAGAAGAGGCTCATGCCGAGCCTCGCGGCGAGGTCGGAACGATGACGAAATCGTGCCAATGGGTCGAGTCCAGGCTGGAATCCTACGTTTCCGAAAGCCTGTCCCCAGCGGAGCGCGGCGAGTTGGACCGCCATGCCGCGGACTGTGCCGCCTGCCGTTCGGAGCTGGCCGCGTTCGCCGAGGTCGACGCGCTCGTCGCGGAACACTTCAGGCGGCGGCTGAGCCGCGCGTCCCGTTCCGTCCGGCCCGTGGTCCGTCCGTTGCGTCCGGTCGGCGTGGCGGCGGCGTCGCTCGCGGCCGTGTGGATCGGCTACGCGGCTCTTGCTCCCGACGCCGTCGATCCGGACACGGCGGACAAGGACACCGCTGTGCCCGACGTCGAGCGCGCCAAGCCCGACCCGGATCCGGAACCCGCGATCGCGCTGTCGGAGGCGCCGCTTCAGCCCCCGCCGGCGCCCGTTGCGCGGTTTCGTGTCCAGGATTCCGCCGGCTACTTCCATTCGCTCGAGGATTTTTCCGGCTCGGTGCTGGTGCTCGGCGTTGTCGACGGCAATGCCGCCACGGCGGCCGCCTTCGAGGCCTCGTATGCGCGTTACGCGGGGGAATCGGGCCTTCGATTCCTTGCGGTGCCCGCCGATGGGGTGGATCTGGACGCGCCCCGTTTTCCGACGATGGCGAACCGGGCCTCGACATTGCTGGAAACGGATCCCGGGGAATTCACGATCATCTCCCCCGATGGTGCGGTCCATGCTCGCGGAACGCTCGACAACGGCGATCTGGCGGCAGCCATCGATGCCAGCCTGCGCCTGTGGCGCGACCGAGTTCCTGTCACCCGGTAGCGGCTGTGGCCGTCCGGCCTATTCTTCCAGGCGAATCAGGTCCTTGTAGCTTTCCCGGCGCCGGATGACGTTGAACGTTCGGCCGTCGACCAGTACCTCGGCGGGGCGCGGGCGGGCATTGTAGTTCGAGGCCAGGACCGAGCCGTACGCGCCGGCCGTCATGACGGCCACCAGATCGTCGGGCTGCAGGCGGTATGTCCGCCGCTTCTCGGCAAGGAAGTCCGTCGATTCGCAGATGGGGCCGACCAGGTCGATCACCTCCATGCCTTCACGCCGGCGGACGGGACGCAACTGATGGAACGAACCGTACAAGGGCGGACGAATCAGGTCGTTCATGCCGGCGTCGACGATTACGAATCGCTTCTGTCCCTGCGACTTCCGCCGGATCACGCGGCACAGCAGGATACCGGAAGTCCCGACGATGGCGCGGCCCGGCTCCAGCACGACGGTCAGTCCCAGGTCCTGACCGACACCGATCAGCGCGTCGGCATAGGCTTCGGGAGTGGGCGGCGCCTCCCCGCCGTAGGGGATTCCCAGGCCGCCGCCGAAATCGACGTACTCCAGTTCCAGACCCTGGTATTGGAGATAGCGGCCCAGATCGCGAAGGCTGGCGGCGGCCTTCCTGAACGGAGCGATTGACGTGATCTGCGAACCGACGTGGCACCCGACGCCGACGACCTTTACCTGAGGCATCGCCGCCGCTTCCTGGGCCAGTTGCGGCGCCTCGTCGATTCGGATCCCGAACTTGTGGCTCTTCAATCCCGTCGAAATGTACGGATGCGTCCGGGCATCGATGTTCGGGTTCGCCCGGAGGACGACACGCGCGACGCGGCCGGTCTCGACCGCGATCGCGGAGATCATCTCCAGTTCGGCCCTCGACTCGACGCTGATGAACAGGACATCGGTGTTCAGGGCGTACCGGATTTCGTCGCGCGTCTTTCCGACCCCCGAGAACACGACGCGTTTCGGAGCGGCTCCAGCCCGGAATGCGCGGTACATCTCCCCGCCCGAGACGGCGTCGAAGCCGATGCCCCATTCGACGAACCGTCTCAACAAGGTCAGGTTGGAATTGGCCTTGATGCTGTAGCAGATCAAGTGCGGGATCCGCGCGAATGCCCGGTCGAATCGGTGCACGGCCTCGTCCAGCATCTTCCGGCTGTAGACGTACGTGGGCGTGCCGACGGCGTCGGCCAGCGCCTCCAGCGAGACGTCCTCGCACTGGAGACCGTCGTCACCGTACCGAAACTCGTCCATCGATTTCACCTGGCGGAGACTATCGGAAACCGGAGAGCGTCCAGAAGTGGTCCGAAGCGTGGGAATCGGGTCTCGGGAGCGGGGAGTCGCCCCGGGGCGTCGATGCTATTCGTCGGCGCCGCGCCCGCCACGCCCGCGGAATTCCTCGATCCGGCGGATCCATTCGTCGTAGCGTGCCGCCTGCTCGTCGGTCAGGATGGCTCGGATCTCGGCCATCGACTGCTCGCGGATGTCCTGGTACATCGGACGGGTTTCGGCGCGGAGCGCGCGGTAGCTCTCGCCCGACGCCTCCAGGATCGCGTCGAGGCGGGCCCGTTGGTCCGCGTCAAGCTCGAGAAACTCCTCGAACCGCTGAAAGGACTCGGGGCCGACGCCCCGGCCTCCGCGTTCGGCCTGGCCGGGAAAAGCGCTCCGGGATCGGGTGTCGTACACGTCCTTTATCACGGCGCCCGAGACCGCACCCAAGGCGAACACAGCCAGGATCAAGAGCTTCGCCTGAAGCGGCCGGGTCATCGCAGACCACCCGCCATGCTGATCTCGATCAACAGGTCTTCGCCTTCCGGTAGCGCGTCGTCACGGTACAGCCACTCCTCGGCCGGAGCGGCGTCCACCTGGAGGTATGCGTCGACGATCCCGACGTTCGCGTCCGGGAACGGCGCCGGCGTCATCCATTGGAAACCGATCAGCGCCAGCACCATCACCGTGGACGCCGCCATGATCGGACCGGCGAACGACGGCACATAGTCCCAGACCCATCCCGCTACGGTGGCGTTCCGGCCGATTCGCGCCACCGTTCGGCGCGCGAAGTCCACGTCCGGCTCGAACACGCGTTGGCGTTCCCGCTCGATGAAGTCCCTCGGCAGCCATTCGTTCATGATTCCGTTCCCTCCGTCACATCGTCGCGGAGCGTCGGCGGCCGGCGGCTCTCCAGCGCCACGGCCAGCTTTTTCCTCGCGCGGTACAGGCGGATCTTGACATTGGACTGGCTGAGGCCCATCATCGCCGCCACCTCCTTCACGGACAACCCCTCGATTTCCTTGAGCAGCAACGGCGCGCGCAGTCTGACGTCCAGGTTGTCGACCGCGGCCCGGACATCGTCGTACGCGTCGGACCAGCGCGCCGGGCGCGCGTGCGTTTCCGCCCGGAACTCGTCCATCCCCGAACGCTCCCGCCGGAGCTTCCTCAGTCGGTCGTAACAGACGTTGACCGTGACCCGTGACATCCAGCCCGAAACGTTGTCGTCCGGACGGATCTGGTCGATCTTGAGGAAGAACCGCGAAAACGCTTCCTGCGCCGCATCTTCCACGTCTTCCCGCGAACGATAGAACCGGCTGGCCAGCCGGAACACCAGCGGCGCCAACCGGGAGACGACGTCTTCCTGCGCTTCCGCCTCGCCCCGCTGCGCGCGAACGATCAGTTCGCGGTCAAGTTCCATTAGTGCATACGTCCACGAAAAACGATGGGTTACACAACATTTACATGGACAATGATAACCCCCGAGACATTGCGAGAAGATTCCACAAAAAAGGCGTGGCCTTCGACTGTTGGCCACGCCTCAAGAATAACCAGTTGTCTTGCCAATTCTTCGGAACCCGAGAGCTCCTTCGATCGAGATACCCGCGACGCGGTGTGTCCCGCTCCTCCACCACCCACTCGCCCCGCCGGGCGGTCCGTCCACCGCCCACTCGTGGTGACCTCCACCGGACTCTCGATTTCTCGCCGGACCGTCGACCGGCGGGGCTACGGAGACTTCGCGGTACGTACTGATACAAGCAATTCCATTGCCGAACTGTAAACGCTTTCGAACGTGTCACTTGGTGAGATGAGCCATCGCCGAATATTCCAAAAATCATAGAAACGATCCGGCATTCGGGATTTTAACGCGCGGCGTCCAAGTCGAAACGCGGCGCGAACCGGCGGGGCCGACTCGCGCGATGGGACGTTTCGCTCGGACCTACGGCCCCTGTGCCGGACCCAGTTCCGCCTCCGTCACGTCGAAACGGTCGAAGACGCCCCTGGACACCACCTTGACGGCCGCATCGCCCCCGGACCGCCAGTACACACGGTCCGCGCCGCCGGCCTCGGCGCCGAAGGCGCCCTGCACCAGTGCGGCGCCGCCCGCATCGGTCAGAACCACGCGCAGGCGGGGGTTGTCGAGCCCAAACGCCGCCGTTGCCGCCGGGACGTCCACGATGTCGACCGCCTCCTCGAACTCGAGCGCGTCGAGCATGGCCGAAACGCGAGTTCCGTCGACTGGAATCGAGTTCGTCGTCCGCCAATTCTCGTCGGAACGACGCAGCGTGATCGAGTCGTCGGCGCTGGATATGGCGAGTCCGCCGACGGCGGCGCGGTCGAAGATGGCGATGCGGCGGTCGCGCCACGCCAGCAGGGGTTCGGCCAGGATCCGCGCGATTTCCGGGTCGACGACGAAGACCGGCTCGCGCGACGCGTCGCGGGCATGGATTGCCCCCTGCAGTTCTTGGGCCGGACGAGCGAGGAGCAACACGTGCGCCCGCTCGCCGGCGTTCAGTTCGATTTCCCAGGCGGGGGTTTCCAGTTCGGCGTCGTCGGCGAAGTCCCGCGCGCGAGCGAACTGCATTGCCGACAACAGCGCGTCGACTTGCCCATCGTCGGCGCGCGCGTCGATCGGCGCCGACAGGCGCCAGCCCTCCGGGTCGCGCACGATGCGCAACGGGTTGGCGCCGCGGACCTCGATGGATTCCACGGAGTCCGGGTCGAACCGCAAGACGGTCCTGTCCCTCAGGTCCGTCGTGGACTTTTCGAAGAGCGAGGCCCACGACGAGGCCGCCAGGAAAACCTCCGGGTTCGACGAGAGCATCGCATAGCGAAACGCGCCGCGGGGATTGGCGTTGCCGAAGTGGATTTCTTCGACCGTCCCGCCTTCCAGGTGGACGCTCACGCGGACGGCGGGGGGATCCAACCCGTAGACGGCCAGATCGGCCGCGTCCGCGGCGACCGTGTCGTCGCGGTCGATCCGCCCTATGTTCGCGGCCGCGGTGTCCCAGGCCGCCGGATCGGCTTCCAGGCCTGGCGGCTCGATGAACTCCCATCCGGCGCCGGCCCGGCGCGCGGCGATCGACCGGCCGGGGTAGGTCAACCGAAGCTCGACGATCGCGTCCGCATCGACATCCAGGATCCGTCGGGCTGCAGCTTCCCGCCGTTCGCGGCCCTCTCGCCCGCGGACGTCGGTCCAGTACACCCAGCCCGCCAGCGCGGCAAAAACGGCGAACAGGACCGCCGTGCCCTTGAATCTCACGACGCCGCGTCCTCGCGGCGCGGATTGGCCGCGTCCTCGCGGCGCGATTTGGCCGCGTCCTCGCGGCGCGTCCACCAAACCACGATTCCCGCAGCCACGATTGTGGCCAGTGGAAGCCATATGGCCAGGTACCCGGTAACGGCCGCCCCGGTGGGGGTCAGGAGTAACGGCCGATCATCGGGCGCCCGCACGGAAACGGCAATGAAACTCTCGTCCTCGGCCAGCCAGCGCACGATGTTGAGAAAAAGGTCCCCATTGCCCTGCTGCGGGAAGAAGCCGTTACCGGCGAAGTCCGAGTCGCCCAGCACGACCAGTCGCGCGGATTCCGCGCTCTCCGGACCGGCGGCCGAATCGGCCGTCGCCACGACCCCGATGCCCACGGGCCCGGCACGGTCCACTTCCGGGTCCAACCCGGCCTCGGTGCTCTCCAGGTCCGTTTCGGCCCAACTGCGCGCGCTCGACCTCAAGAGTTCGAGCGTGGTGACCGCCCCGTCAGGCGCCCCGACGCCCGTGATGGAGCGCGCCAGCGGAAAGAACGTCATCAATCCGTGCATGCGGCTCGTAATGGCATGGAAGGTGTACTCGGTAACCAGCGGCACTTCCGGGCCGATGCCCATCAACCGGCCCAGCGGGTTGACGTCGACGACGAAGTCGTCGCCGGGCTCGATCGACCATCGCGACAGCAGCGACCCCAGCGACGCCGCGGGAGGCGGATCGAGCATGACCAGAACACTGCCTCCATCGTTCAGGTAGGCGTCGACCATCGCGACTTCCTCGTCGAACGGCTCGGTCCGCGGCCCCGGCCAGACCAGAACCGACGCATCGTCGGGAACGGCTTGGTCGACGATCAGGTTGATGGTCCCCACCGTGTATCCCTCGCGCTCCAGGCGGGCGCGCGCCGTGTCCAATCCGTCCGGTTCCTGGCCCTGGACGGTCTTCTCGCCGTGCCCTTCGATGAAGTAAACGGTCTCGAATCGATCCCGCGCCAGTCGGATCAGCGCGTTGGTGATGTCCTCCTCGCTGGCCGGCGCCCCCGTTTCGACCCGTTCCATCCGCTCGCCCCGTTCCAGGATCAGCGTGCCGAACGCGAGACCTTGGCCGGTCAACGGGTTGGCGGTCAGGCCGTACTCGGTCACCTCGAATTGCTCGGCGAGTTGCGGCTGACGGTCCGGATCGATGAACTCGTGGCGGATCCGCGGGTTCCGGTCCTCGTAGAGTTCGAGCAGGCGCCGCAGGGCGCCGTCGTCGCCGCCCGGATAGAACGCGCGGATCAGGACGTCGTCGACGATGGCGTCGGCCGCAACCATGGATTGCTCCGCCAGCGTGTTGAGTCCCTCGGCGGTCATGTCCCACCGCCGGTCGTGCCGGACGGCGAGATAGTTGACGATGCCGAGAGTGCCGACCAGGAGCGCGACCGAGAACAGGGAATTGGCCCCGTAACGGGACAAGCGGCTGCGTTTCATCCTTTCCACCGCCACGCGTCGATCGATCGGTAGGTGAGAAACAGCCCGAGCGTCGCCAGCGACATGTAGAAGATCAGGTTCGACACCGCCAGCACGCCGTTCATGAAGTCGCCCAGAGGCGTCAGGATCGAAAGGTGGGTCAATACGGCGCGTGTGGTTCCGGCGGCCGCCCCGCCCAGGACGTCGACGATCCAGAGCCACAGGATGAGACCGAACGTCATGACCCCCGCCACGATCTGGTTATCGGTCAGCGTCGAGACGAACAGTCCCAGCGCGAGAAGGCTCGCGCCGTACAGCAATAGACCGAGGTAGGCGGTCGCCAGCGGCCCCAAGACCGGGTCGGCATACAGGAACAGTATCGAGATCGGGGCCGTCGTCACCCCGAGCAGGACCGCATAGAAGGCGACGGCCGCGCCGAACTTGCCCGCGACGAGCTGCAGATCGGTGACCGGCGCGGTCAGGAGCAACTCGATGGTCCCGCGTTTCCTCTCCTCCGCGAACAGCCCCATCGTGATCATCGGCAGCATAAAGAGCAGGATCACGCCGAGCGTCCCGAAGTACTGGCGACTGATCTCCCCGGGCACGTCGATGGGCTGGGGCGTGCCGCCGAAGCTCTGGGCCTGGATGGTCTGCACCATCTGGAGCGTCTGGACCAGAATGGCCTGAAAGAAAACGCCGGACAAGAGGACGAACACCCCCAAGACGACGTATGCCACGGGCGACACGAAGTAGCTGCGCAACTCGCGCCCGACGATGGTGAGGACGTTTCTCACGACCCCGCCTCGCCGCCGGGCGGCTCGTCGGTGGTCAGCTCGAGGAAAATGTCCTCCAGGCTCATCGTCGACGACTGCATCCCGAACAGCCCCCACCCTCGTTCGACGATCGCGCGCGCCAGCTCGGGTTCGACGTCCGCGCCGACCCCGGCGGCCTCGACCTCGAGACGCGCCCGCCCGTCGGACGCATCGAGCACGCGGACGTCCGCCACGCCGGGAACGCCGCCGAGCGCGGCGGCGGCCTCGCCGGCCGGCGCGGCCACGTCCATGACGATCCGGGCGGAGCGCTCCAGTCGTTCGACCAGGTGGGCGGGCGTGCCGACGGCCACGATGCGGCCCCGGGCGATGATGGCCACGCGATGGCAGGTCTGCTCGACCTCGGGCAGGATGTGCGTCGACAGCACGACCGTGTGCCGTCCCTTCCAGCTCCGGATCAACTCGCGCACCTCGTGGATCTGCTTCGGGTCGAGCCCGACCGTGGGCTCGTCCAGAATCAGCACCGGCGGGTCGCCGACGAGCGCCTGGGCCAGCCCGACCCGCTGACGGTAGCCCCGGGAGAGGCGGGAGATGATCCGCCCGCCCATGTCATCGATCCGGGCCGTATCCATGACGCGGTCCAACTCGAAACGCAGATCGGACGACGGCACTCCCTTGATCCGGGCGACGAAGCGCAGGTAGCCGTCGACGGTCATCTCGGGATACAGCGGCGGATGCTCGGGGAGGTAACCGATCCGCCGTCGCGCTTCGATGGGCGAGGCGAAAACGTCGAAGCCTCCGACGGTGACGCGGCCGGAAGTGGCCGGCAGGAAGCCCGTGATGGCGCGCATGGTGGTCGTCTTGCCCGCGCCGTTCGGGCCCAGGAAGCCGAGGACCTCGCCGTCCTCGACGCTGAAGGACACGTCCGAGACCGCGGGGGTTCCGTTGAATTTCTTGGTGAGGTTCTCGACCTGGATCATGGGTCGGGGCCGTCCGATGGGAATGCGGCCATTCTATCCGAGGGGCGGGGAGTTTGGGTAGGTTCGGTGACGGCGCATCCGGCCGAGACGTTCAAGCCCGCCGGCGGCCAGGCGCATTCCCGCCCCCGGCGGGGTGACGGTCGGTCGCAGACCCCCCTTCCACAGTTGGGAACGACGCGTCAGGGGGGCTGCGAACGCGCCATGTCCTCAGAGTTGCGTTGCCAATGACGGCCTCTATCGGCTTAAAAGTGCTGTGTTAGTCACATAATCGTTACATAAAGTGCCGGGTTATAGCGAATATTATGTGACACATCGGTGTTCTTTCAGTCACGATTTCTCGGAAACCCATCAAACACATGAATTGTCGTTCTGGCATCTGAAATGCAAGGCAGGGTGTCACCGATCACCACACAACCGATTCCGTGATTCATGCAGCGCTTTCTGATAAACCGCTTCGAGGTCCACAAGGTTCTTCGCAGATCTGGGAACATGGTCTCGTTCCTTGCCCGGGACCGTTGGACCGACGCTGACGCGGTAGTCGTCAAGTGCGTCCGGGCCGGCACGTTCGTCAGCGGGACCGGGTTGGAAAGACAACTGGCTTGGAGCCGCGGATTCCAGCACCGTCAGCTCTCGCGCCTCGATTACGCGGGATATACGCCACGGGGAGATTTCTACTCTGTTCGGGTTCATTCCGATCACGTACCGTGGCCCGTCGATCAACCGTCAGACAACCGGGTTGAAGCGCTCATAGCGGCGTGTCGTCTCCTTCAGCGGCACGGATTCGTCCACGGACGCATCAAGCCAAGCAACATTCTCGTCGACCGCGACGATGTCCAACTCGTCGACGGGGGCTTGCCTCGAACCCGGCCGGAGCACCTGGATGCGAGCGCCGTCCACTTCACCGCGCCCGAATTGCTTCTCGGGGGGCAGCCACGCCTCGATGCCGACCTGTACTCGCTCGGCGCCACCCTCTACCAGAGTTATGCGCGACGCACGATCTTCAACGACTCGAACGTTGATCTGCTGCGTTACAAGTATCTCCACGCCGCTCCGGTTCCCCTCCACGAAGCCGCGGACGTGACGCGGAACTTCTCCTGCTTCGTCATGCGTTTGATCGACCCGTCAGGTTCCGTACGGCGCCAGGCACTCTCGGAGTGGGTGTCCGGTCGATGTTTGAACACGATGGCCGCGGAACGCGCCGCGCTCGTCGGACGACGAGGCGAGTTGAAGACCATGATGAAGTTGCTGAACGAAAGCAAACCAGGCGTTGCCGCCGCGATCGTGGAAGCGGACGCGGGGGTCGGAAAGACCCGCTTCATTCGAGAATTGGCCTTCCGCGCGGAATTTCGTCAACGGGCCGTCTTCGTTGTCCGGTCACACGAGCGCAACGACCGATGCTTTGAGCCGATTCTTCAAGTCATCGATCAGTGTTTCAAGCGACAGGAGACAGCCCTCGCCGATTGGTTCGAATCGGAAGGACGAGCCTACGAAGCGACAATTGCCCGTCTTCTCCCGGATTTGCCCGTGCCGGCGCGAGGCGATTCAGGTGCATCCCCACCGACTACGGAGAAGATGGTCGCGGACCTGGCGGGGGCCTTGATACGCCTGTCGCGGCGGTTCTCGCCATTCCGCGTCGTTTTCGACGACAGTCATTGGTGGGACGACGGAACCGTTCGGGTGATGGAACAACTCCTGCTGCGGGCCGGCGAGTCATCGTGGATCTTCGTCTTCACTGCACGATCCAACAGAACGCCACTCCTGCTGCGCCAACTGTTGGTGGACGATCCACGACCGGACGTAACCGCCGGCCGCATTCGCTTGGGCCCGCTCTCGAAGTCCGAAACGCTGTCGATGGCAAGAAGTGTCAGCCTCGACACGGACCGGCTGGAATGGATCGCCCACCAGAGCGGCGGGATCCCGTTGCTCGTGGAAGAGTATTCCCGGTACGAAGGCGCCAGAACGCGTCGACTGCTTCCTCGGAGTCGAGATCTCCTGCTCCGGACGTTCCGGGCTTTGGCTCCGGAGGTTCGCCGGGTGGCCGAGATCCTGTCATGCCATTCCGAACCGATGCCCCGACGGCTCCTGGAACGAGCCGCGGCCGGGATGGGGGTTCGCGCTTTGCCGTCCTCGGTCGCCGCACTCCAGGACTGTGGAATCGTCGAGGAACGGGACGAACTCGTGGCTTACCGCCATGACGGCGTCCGCGAGGCGATCCACGACAGCGTCGATCGCACACGCCGGCGAAATCTGCATCAGTGGCTGTATCGGGATCTGGCGTGCGAAAAACCGGACGACGAGCGCCTCGGCTTTCACGCTTCGAATTCGAATCTGACGAGCGAAGCCATATCGGCCTACGAAGGTTCCTCGAATCGACGATTGAACCAACGCGATTTCCACTCGGCAACCGAACTTCTCTCGACGACGCGAACGCTCTATCGACGGCTCAAGCGGGAAGTCCCCGCGCACTTGGACCTGTCGTACGCCGAATGTCTCGTACAAGTCGGCAAGGTTCAACCGGCCAGAAGAATCTTGAATCGGATCCGGACCCGGAACGGGCTGAGTCCGGCGCTGCGTGTCCAGCTATATCGGGGGCTCTGTGCGTGCGATCCCGATCGTCCGGAGAACCATGTGCGCGATCTGGAGGCCGCTGTTCTTCATCCGGAGATCGAATCTCGTTCGCTCTTCGAAGCGTTGATGCAACTTGGGAACGCATATGCGGCGTCCGGACGCTCGGCTGCCGCCGTCGCGATATTGCAACGGTGCGACTCCCTGTCTCGCAACCTTTCACTCGTGGATAAACGAGGTTACCTGGTCCGGAAGGCAGGCGTCCTTGCGGTTCTGCACCGACCGGCCGAAGCGCTCGCGGCCATGGACGCGTTCGATCGGATCGAGACTTCTCGGAACGCCGGTCTTGCGCCAAGCGCCCTGGAGAACCGGGGCATGTGTCTGAGTCAACTCGGACGGATTGCCGAGGCGATCGATTGTCACGAGCGGGCTGTCCATCTGGCCCGTGAACGGAAACTCGTCGTCACGGAGGCGGTCAATCTGAGGAGTCTTGGAGCTTGCCAGACTGTGACGGGGCGTTTCATCGAAGCCGTTCCGTCGTTCTCTCGGGGGGAGGCGCTGCTCCTCCGGTCTGGCGTCTACGGACATGCGGAGAGAACGCACTTGGCCATTCTGGCGGCCAACAAGGCGGTATTGGAAACGTACACCGGCCGCTACGCCGCCGCGCAGGAGTCGATCGCGTCGGCCAAACGAAGGCTGCGCGGGCGGACGACCGGCTTGGCCCGGACGCTGACGGCGCTGACGGCCGCCGAACTGTATCGCCGAACGCATCAGACAGCGAGATTTCGCGAAGCCGTCGAGTCGCTGCGGTCGAACCCCATGATGGGGGCCGACTTCATGCGTGTCGAGCTCGCGTTGATTTCCGGGCTCGCCGGGCCGCCCGGCATGAATCGAACCGCTGGTCTCGAGGCGGCCCTGGCAACGTCGTTGAAGCTGGGGACGCGACATCAGCAGTGCCGAATTCTCATCGTGATCGCCGAGTCGCGTCTCCGATCGAATGAGATCGACGCAGCGCGCGCCGGGCTCCGTGAAGCGGCGCGGTTGGCGCGGCGTTTCGATTTGGGCGTTCATCGGCCGCGCATCGCGTTGAGAATCGCGCAAGCGTTGGAGAGCCGTCGCGACCGGATCCGTTATGCAACGGTCGCGAGGCGGATGGCCCAACGTCTTCCGGAACCGGAAATCCAGGCCGAAGCGGAAGTCCTGATCGCGGCGGTCGAGCGCTCGCGCGGGAACGCGTCCAGGGCCTACGAACACGCAAAGGCGGCCGCGGATATCGCAACGGAGCTTGCCGGACAGATACCCGCGCGAAGCCGTGGACCCTATCTGAACAGCTCATGGAGAAAGGAGGCGCGTGAGATGCTCGAAGGGATGAAGCCCTCGACGGAACTCCGATCTGCGCCGAGTGTGTCTCACACTCTGATTCACGACTATCTGAAGGCTCTCCGCGACGCCTCAACGTCACTTTCCGGAGCGTCGGACATCGACGAGTGTGCGAAGGCGATCATCCGAGCCGTGTCGCGGCTTTCTCGCCAGCGCTTCGTCGTTTATCTCAATGTGCACGACGCCGAAGACTTCCTTCCAAAGAAGGCCAATCTCGACGCCGGCACGTGTCGGAGAATCGCGAGCCTTCACAAACGTTTCCCGGAACGAACGTTCTTCGGCCGTCACGATGTCCGCCCGACCACGCGACCCGGACCGCCGTTCGTTGCCTGGATCCCTTTTGCATACCGGAAATCCCAATTCGGCGGTCTATACGTCGAGCGGTCCGATCGAACGCTGCCGGAGCTGGAAATCGATTACCTGGTGGCTCTCGGAGGCATCGCTTCAAGCGCCTTGGCCGCAACGCTCGAGTCGGTCCCTGCGAAGACGAAACCCGAATCGGTCGATTCCGAGTTTCCGGAAATCATCGGATCGTCGCGAGCCATCACGCGCGTCCGCAAGTTGATACGGATCGCGGCCGGAAGCACCGCGACCGTTCTGATCGAAGGCGAGAGCGGCACCGGCAAGGAACTCGTCGCTCAAGCCATACACGCGAACAGCTCGCGCTCGGGAAGATCCCTGGTCACGGTGGATTGCGGATCCGTGTCGGAGACCTTGATAGAGAGCGAGTTGTTCGGCAGCCGGCGAGGCGCCTTTACGGGCGCCAGCGTCGATCGCCACGGGCTGATCGAGGAAGCGACGGGCGGCACGTTGTTCCTGGACGAAATATCCAACATGAGCCCGTCCCTGCAGGCCAAGTTGCTGCGTGTTCTCGAGGAACGGGAAGTCCGAAGGGTCGGCGACACCACGGGCCGGCCTGTGGATGTGCGGTTGATCGCGGCTACGAATCAGAACCTGGAGAAACTGGTCCGACAGGGAGAGTTCCGCGGAGACCTCCTGTACCGGCTCAAAGTGCTTCATGTCCAGGTGCCGCCGCTCAGGCAACGACGCGAGGATATTCCGGAACTCGCACACGACTTCATCCGTCGATTGAATTCGATGCACGGCACACGCAAGAAGCTGGCCCCTGTGGCCATGGAGAACTTGTCGGCCTGCAGTTTCCCGGGGAACATCCGTGAATTGAAGAACGTGGTGGAACGCTCCTATTTCATGACGACCGACGGTGCGACGATCCGCAGAGTCGCGGTCGACACGGGTCTCGTCGACGTCGATCGAGAGGACGAAATTCAGGAATGGTTCGAGGACATTCGCGATGGCCGCCAGAACTTCTGGAGCGCTGTTCACACGCGCTACAAGGAGCGTGACATATCCAGAGAGAAGGTCATGGCGCTGATGGACGTGGGGTTGCGGGCGACGCGTGGATCCTACAAGTCGCTGGCTTCGTTGTTTCGGGTCAAGGACACGGAGTACCGGAAGTTCATGGACTTCCTCCGAAGGAATCGTTGCCAACCGGACTTCCGCCCGTACCGCAAGCTGCCGGTGCAAAAATACGCGCGCGGACCGGACGCGTGAGCCGCGTGTCAGGCGGGATGCATCGTATTCTAGTTCCGCAGTCCTCGACGCTCTCGAATTTCTGCGAAATTCAATATTGAGCGTTCGAATCTGTATCGAGGCATAGCGTCGGTGCCAGCTTCATCGGGATAATAGAAGGTGATTCTGACTAGCGGCACTATGGTGTCATTTGCCGCGTTCTCACGGATCAATTGCTCGGAGATCGCCAAGAGTTCCTCGACAGGCGCCTCCGTGAGGACGTCGAGTATAAGCCGATTGTCGCCCTCGACTCCTCTGTCAATGATCTCGTCAATTGACCGAAGTGATTCCAGGCCATCTTGTGCGTGGATCGGAACGTTGAACATCACCCCACACATCGCGGTCGCGCCAACGAGAACGACGATTCTCATCTCTAAACCTCCTGCGAATTCCTGACGACTGCAGTTGCCAGCCTTCGACGTTGAATCCGTAGATCTGTTAGCAGGATCAGCGTTCGGCACGTCCGTCACTTTGAAACCGCTGCGTCATCGACTCTCGGCCAGACTGTATTCCCGGACAAGCACGTCGGCCGGGAGGTTCCACTCGAGCGACAGGGTGCGGATCATCGGCAGAGTGAGCGGGCGCCGACGGTTGAGTACCTCCGAGGCGCGAGGTTGCGAACCGATGAGCGCCGCGAAGTCTCTCTGCAGCAGACCGCGGGCTTCCATGATGTGCTCGATCGCCGCGATCGGGTCCGGGGCCTCGATCTTCCATCGCTCGACTTCGTATGCCTCGACGAGCGTCACCAGGACTTCCAGCGCGTCCCCTTCGGGAGTATCGGCCGGGGCGCCCATCAGTCCGTCAATCGTCTTCAACGCGGACTCGTAGTCGGCTTCGCTCTTGATCCGTCTGATCGTCAAAACAACCCCTTGGATTCGGGATGCATCGATCGCCGCGCGCTCGGCGCGCGTACTCGGCGTGTGTTCCCGGGAAACGCACGAAGCCGATTCGACGCGGTCGACGCACAAAACACTCACGGCCACCAACCGCATAGACGAATCTGGCCTTCCAGCGCCTCGGCATCTCCCAGTCTTCCCGCATGCTACCATCCCGGCATGCCAGTGGCGCGGGTGTCCAACGTCACCAAGGTCTACGACGCCGAGGGCGAGCCGGTCACCGCCGTGGACGGCGTCTCGATGGCCGTTGAGCCCGGCCAATTCCTCGCGCTGATGGGGCCCAGCGGGTGCGGCAAGTCGTCGTTGCTCCACATCCTGGGGGCGATGGACCGGCCCACGCGCGGTGAGGCCTGGATCGAAGACACGCCCGTTCACCGGCTGACCGAGGAAGAGCTGACCGGTCTTCGGCGGACGCGCATCGGCTTCGTCTTCCAGTTCTTCCACCTGCTCCCCACGCTGACCGTTGAAGAGAACGTGGCCCTGCCGCTGCTGCTGACCAACGGCCGCGGCGTGGACCGGCGTCGCGTCGGCGAGATCCTGGCGTCGATGGGGTTGGAGCACCGCCGCGCATCCCCGCCCGGCCAGCTCTCCGGCGGCGAGTTGCAGCGCACGGCCATCGCGCGCGCGGTCGTCCACCGGCCGGCCCTGGTGGTCGCCGACGAACCCACCGGCAACCTGGATTCCGAAAACGGGCGCGTTGTGCTGGAGCTTCTGGCGAAGTTGACCGAAGCCGGCACGGCCGTCGTCATGGCGACGCATTCGGCCGAGGCCGCCGCCTTCGCCGGCCGCACGCTTCGGATGAAAGACGGCCGCCTGCAATGACGTTCCTCAGGCTTTTCAACCAGGCGATTCTGCGCGATCTGGCCCGCAACCCGGCCCGCACGCTGCTGACGCTGTCGGGCGTGGCGCTGGGCATCGCGGTGGTCGTCGCTGTGCAGTTGTCCAACGACCGGGCCATCGCGTCCTTCTCCGACAGCATGGAGCTGCTGAACGGGCAGGCCGACCTGCGGATCTCGGCCAACGGACGGCCGCTGGACGAAACGCTGATGGGCGAGCTGGCCTGGGTGTGGGACGTCGGCGCCATGACGGCCATTCTCGAGGGCCGGGTGCAGCGGATCGTTCCCGGCGGTGAGGCCGTGTTCGGCCAGGCCACGATCCGGCTCTTCGGCGTGGACATGTTGTCGGAAGCGCCGTTCCGTACCTACTCCACCTCCACCGATTCCGGGGGCCGCGGCGACCTGGGGCTCGACATCGACCGGGAACGCTTCATCGACCTGCTCACTTCCCCCGACGCCCTGCTCGTGCCGCGCGTTCTGGCCGAGGAGTGGAACGCGTCGGAAGGCGACTCGGTGAACCTGCTCGCCGGCAACCGCGAACACGAGCTGTCGGTGCTCGCCGTGCTGAACCCCAGCGGGGTCGCCGAGGCGTTCGACGGCCGCATCGTCTTCATGGACATCGCCGCGGCCCAGCGCGTCATGCGGCGGACGGGCGAAATCGACCGGATCGAGGTGGTTCTGGACGATCCTGCGATGGCCGACGCCGTGGCCTCACGGATCGCGGACCAGTTGCCGGCGTCCGTCGTCGTCGACTCACCCGAGGATGACGCCGGCGACGCCGAGCGGATGACGCGCGCCTTCCGCTACAACCTGACGGCCCTGTCCTACATCGCGCTCGTGGTCGGGATGATCCTGATCTACAACACCCTGAACATCGCCGTCGTTCGGCGCCACGGTGAAATCGGAGCGCTCCGGACGCTCGGCGTCTCGCGGCGCGCGATCGGCTGGATGTTCCTGGCCGAGGCCCTGGCGTTCGGGGTGGTCGGCGCCGTCGCGGGCATATGGATCGGCGAGTTCCTGGCGCGAGCCGCCGGGGCGCTGGTGTCGCGCACGCTCGCCATGCTGTACACCGGCATGGCCGGCGCGGGCTCGGGAAGCGGCCCCGCGCCCGGGTTGTACCTGGAAATGATACTGCTCGGCGGCGCGCTGGCCGCCGTTTCCGGAGCGGGGCCGGCGTTGCGGGCGACCGGCGTGTCGCCCATCGAGACGATTCGGAGCGGGATGCGGCCGCGCGCGTCCTCTCGGCTGCGTCCGCTGGCGGGCGTCGCGGCGCTGGCGCTGGGCGCCGCGCTCGGCCTCGCGCCCGCCGTGGACGGCTTGCCGGTGTTCGGATACACGGCCGGCGTGGCCTTCATCGCCGGTTTCAGCTTGTTGTCGCCCCTCATCATCCGGGCTCTCACGGCCGTGGTCCGGCCCGTCATCGTCCGGGCCCGCCCCGTAGAGGGAACCCTGGCCGTCGAAACCATCCAGGGACGCCTGCCGCGCGTGGCCGTCGCCGTCATCTCCCTGTCGATCGCGATGGCGATGCTGGCGAGCATGGTCATCATGGTGGCCAGCTTCAGGGATACGGTCGTGGTGTGGGTGGATCAGACGCTCCGCGGCGACCTCTACGTGAGGCCCGCCGCGTCCGGGCGTGACGGAGCGAACGCTGTGGCGCCCGAAACGCTTGCGGCGCTCGACGGCGTTCCCGGCATCGAAGAGATCGACCGCTACCGCAGGGTCGATATCGATTACAACGGATTTCCCACGACCCTGGGCGCCGGGCAATTCGACGTTGTCGCGGCCCGCGCCGGCCTGCAGTTCATGGACGGCCGGGGCACTGCGGAAGTCGCCCGGGACTTGATCGGACACGATCGCGTGGCGGTTTCCGAACCGTTCGCGGTGCGGCATGGGCTGGGACGCGGCGATTCGGTGGCCCTGCCCGCGCCGGAGGGGCTCCGGCCGTTCGAGATCGCCGGCGTTTTCTACGACTACTCCAGCGACGGCGGCCTGGTGGTGATGGACCGCGGGACCTACCTTGAGCGGTTCGCGGACGAGGCGGTCAGCACGGTGGCCGTCTATCTCGAACCGGGGTCCGACGCGGAAGCGGTCCGGCGCGAAATCACGGCGCGGCTTGACGGAGTCCGGGCGCGCATCGCCACGAACGGGGAATTGAGGGAGCAGATCCTGCGCGTGTTCGACCAGACGTTCGAAGTGACCTACGCGCTGGAAGTCGTCGCGCTGGCCGTCGCCGTGATGGGCATCGCCAACATGCTGGCCGCGCTGATCCTGGAACGGCGGCGCGAACTGGCCGCGTTGCGCTTCATCGGGGCGTCCCGCCGCCAGATCGGCCGTATCGTCATGATCGAATCGGGGCTGGTCGGTGTCCTGGGCGGCGTCATCGGGCTCCTTCTGGGCGGTGTGTTGTCGCTGCTGCTGGTCTACGTCATCAACTTCCAGTCGTTCGGGTGGACCATCCAGTTCACGGTGCCGGCCGGTTTCCTGGCGCAGTCGCTGGCGATGGTGCTGATCGCCACCCTCGCGGCGGGGCTCTATCCGGCGGCGCTCGCGCTGAAGCTGGATCCCATCGAAGGGATACGGGCCGAATGATCTACCCGGCGCTGATCGCGGCGGTCTGGGCGGCGCAGGTCACCGAACCGGTCTATCTGCGGGCGCTTCCGGGATACGAATACGCGTTCCCGAGGGACCACGGCGCTCATCTCGACTACAAGTTGGAATGGTGGTATTACACCGGGCACCTCGACGCCGAGGACGGCCGACGCTTCGGCTATGAGTTGACCTTCTTCAGGATCGGCATGGACAGCGTCGCCGTCAATCCATCCGCGTGGAACGTGCGGGACCTGCACGTGGCGCACTTCGCGTTGAGCGAGATCGATTCGGGGCGGTTCCGCTTCTTCGAACGGGTCAACCGCGAGGGGCCCGGCATCGCCCGGGCGTCGGTGGACACGCTCGATGTCGCCAACGGAAGCTGGACGGCGCGGCTGGAAGATGACGGCGGCATGAGGTTGCGCGCCTACGCCGGCGGCGTCCTGCTGGAGCTGGAGCTGCGCGCGACGAAACCGCCCGTTATCCACGGCGTCGACGGCGTCAGCCAGAAGGCCGACGGCGCCGGTCAGGCTTCGCACTACTACTCAATGACGCGCATGTCGACGGCCGGGTTGGTTTCCATCGATGGCCAGGCGGTCGCCGTGACTGGCGAGAGCTGGATGGATCACGAGTTCGGGACCAACCAGTTGGCCGACGAACAGTTGGGCTGGGACTGGTTCAGTTTCCAGTTGGACAACGGCGAAGAGCTCATGCTCTACCAGATGCGCCTGGCGGGCGGCGGTATCGACGCGAACTCGAGCGGGACGATCGTCGCGGAGGACGGGGCCGCGGAACACCTGACCTCCGGCGACTTCACCGTGGAATCGTTGCGCGACTGGGAAAGCGATGCCACGGGCGCGGTCTACCGGCTGGACTGGATCGTTTCCGTTCCGGACCTGGACACGCGCCTGGTGGTGACGCCGCTGATGGACAACCAGGAAATGGCGACGACGCGGTCCGCCGGGTTCCCCTACTGGGAGGGCGCCGTGCGGGTCGAGGGCACGTGGAGGGGTCAACCCGTCCGCGGGCGCGGGTACGTGGAGTTGACCGGATACGGCGAAGGTCACCGTCCCGATGTCTGACGCCGTCGCCGTCGCGGCCGCCGTCATCCGGCGGGACGGCCGCGTCCTGGTCACACGCCGTCCGCCGGGTGCGCACCTGGGCGGCCTGTGGGAGTTTCCGGGTGGGAAGATCGAGGGCGGCGAAAGCCCCGCGGACGCCCTTGTGCGCGAGATCCAGGAAGAACTGGGCGTCACGGTCCGCGCCGGTTCGCTTGTTTTCGAGCACCGGCACGTTTATCCGGAACGCGCCGTGCACCTGCGGTTCTTCGATTGCGCCATCATCCACGGCGAGCCGCGGGCGCTCGGCGTGGCCGAATGGCGTTGGGTGAGGCCTTCGGAGCTCGAGGGCCTGGAGTTTCCCGCCGCCAACCGCGAGTTGATCCGGATCCTGGCGGCGTCCGGCGGCGGAAGCCGCGGCGCGTGACGCCGCGGCAGGCGCCGGACCGCTACTCGTCCTCTTCTTCCTCGACGGGCGCGGGCGCCGCGCTCAGCGGCGGTATGGACCGGAGATAGGCCACGATCGCGTCCAGGTCTTCCTCGGTGATCCCCTGGTACAGGCCGAACGGCATCGCCGGCCGCAGCTCTTGTCCTTCACGGCCGATCCCGTCGGTGATCGCGCGCTTGATTTCCTCGTCGGTCCAGTTCCCGATCCCGTCCTCGTGGGGCGTGATGTTCGCCGACACCGTCGCCCACTCGAAACCGAACACGCGCGGATAGACGTTGCCGCCCCGCCCGAGCTGGTCCATGTCGATCACGCCTGCGACATACGTGGTGTGGCAGTCCATGCAATGCCCGACGGGGCCGGCCAGGTACTCGCCGTACGCGATGATGTCGTCCCTCGGGACGTCGGGAACGTTTTCGACGGGCGGCCCGTAGCCGGGCAACGGGATCTGGAACGTGCTCAGCTCGACCTCGTTGCGAATGGCGGGCACGGTCTTCAGATACGCCGCGATGGCGTAGGCGTCGGTGTCGGATATGTCACGGTACCAGGCGAAGGACATGGGCGGGCCGAGCACGCGGCCGTCGGGCCGGACCCCGTCGCGCAGCGCGCGAACGATCTCGTCTTCCGTCCAGTCGCCGATTCCCGTCTCGACGTCGGGCGTGATGTTGGGCGCGAATGCCCGGAACACCGGTTCCTCGATCACGAAGGCGCCCGCCAGCGCCATCTCGGGATCCAGCGAACCGTCGGGCAGATGCGGCGTGTGGCAGTTGCCGCATCCGGCGATGGTCTCGACCAGGTATTCGCCGCGCTCGAGCATGGCTTCGCGATCTTGCGCCGCCGCCGCGCCGGCGAGCGGCAAGAGCAGAGTCGTCAACAATGTCAGAGTCTTCACCTGGGCCCTCCCGACTGCGTGTCGTGATGATCCGCCGTATTGAATTCCGGATCCGAGGGCACAAAAATACCGTGGAATCGGCGCGGACACAAGCCCGGGCAACGGCCGTCTGGGCGTATCATGGAACGCGAGAGGAGGCAGCCGATGCGCGTTTCGATCACCTATTGCGTCCCGTGAGACTACCTGCCCGAGGCCTCCAGTCTGAAGGCCGCGATCGCCGATGAGTTCGGTATCGAAGCGGAGTTGATCCGCGGCAGCGGCGGCGTCTTCGACGTCGTTCTGGACGGCGACCTGATCTTCTCTAAGAAGCAGGCCGGCCGGTTCCCGGAGAACTCCGAGATCGTCCGGACGATGCAGGAACGGAGCGCTTAGTTCCGCGACAGCGCCCGCGTCCAGGCCGCCGCCATGCCGGCGATGACGACCACCCCCAGCACGCCTCCGAGCCGGGCCCCCGGGTACGCCGCGTCGACGCTCCGGGTCGCGGACTCGACGCCGATGAGCACGGCCGCCATGCCGGGCGCCAGCACGGGGGCCGCCGAAACCAATCGGGCGAGAAGGTAGACCACGGCGCCGCCTCCGAGCCCCGCGAGAATCCAGATCGCGTACGATTCCTGCGCGGGCCCGGGAACGCTGACGAAACCCACCGCCAACACGGAGGCCACCAACGCCGCCTTCGGCCAGGCGCCCGATCGGATTGCGAGTCCCGCCAGGAAGAGTAGCGCGGCCGTATACAGAACGTAGGGAGCGATCGGGCCCAATACACCGGTCGCGACCGAAGAATACGCTACCGCACCGGACACGTCGGGCCACCGAGGCAGGCCGCCGAAACCGCCGGAAAAGGCGCCGGCCGCCGCGATGAGACCCACCGGGATGAACCCGGCCGCCGCCGCCAAGGCCGGGGCCCGCGGAACCCGGTTGTCTAGGTGCCAGGAGTGTCCCAGGGCCGCCAGCAACGCCACGCCCGCCGCGACAACGACGGCGCCCAGGACGATCCCGAAAGCGACCACGCCGGCCTGAAATCCCCACGGTTGGGCGGACACGAATTGGCCGGCGAGGGCCGGCCACGCGTTGGCCTGGGACAGGACCATGACGGCCAGGACTCCCGGAAGGACGGTCAGCAGCGCGCGCGCCGCGATGCGGCCCCTGGCCAGCGCGACAACGGCCATGACGTCCGCGACGCCGATGATCAGAACGAGCAGCGCGGCCAGGCCGACGGCGATGAACGTGCGGCGCGTGGCCGCGTCGCGCCGGTCGCGCTCCCATTCTTCCGGAACGTTCACGAACCGTCTGGCATCCGCGATCCCATCGCCGGCGACCTCGATCACGACGCGCCCCGCCCCTTCGACGCCGGGCAACGCCTCCGGATCCTCGAACGTGAAAACCCAGTCGCCGCGGTTGGGCCGGCTCGTTTGCTCGGCGCCGACTTCGTCCAGACCTCCCGGATCGAGCCCGAAGCGTTCTTCGACGGCGCTGGACGCCAATTCACGGGCCGCGGCTTCGTCCAACCGCGCGCCCTCGCGCGCCTCGGGCAGCACGTGCCGAACGCGCAGGATCTCGCCCCCGGCGCCGACGTGCACCTGCAACTCCTCGACCCGCTCCTCGGCGTCCGCCCGGAAGTCGATGAATCGAACCAGCCAACGCGACTCGCCGAGATACCGCCCCAGGAGAGAGGCGTAGGCCGATTCCCCGGCCTCCTGGAAAACGTAACGGTGATCGTCTCCGCGCTGGGACGGGGTGGCGACCAGCGGCGTCCAGCCGTCGACGGGGGCGCCCCGCTCCTCGAGAGCGTCGCGGGCTGTTTGGACGGCTGCGGTGCGCGACAGATCCAGCGTCGGCGCCTCACTCGGGGAAACGAGCGAGTACAGCCAGACGGCGGCGCCCAGCGCGCCCAGGACGTACACCGCGTTCCGCGGAACGGGCAGACGGCTTGGCGGGCGCTCGCCAGGCGCGGCCGAAGATGGAACCGACGGCCCCGAAATGGATTCCCCAGCAGCGACGGCCGGGGTCGTCGGCGGAGTCCACGCCCGGTTGTACGCCCAGTCGGGGGCGTCGGCCCGGGCGCGCCCCTTGCGCCGCGCGAACAACACGATCCCCAGCGGCAGGAGACCGACCAGGATGACGACGGCGCGGTCGAAGCCGATGCCCGGAGCGTCGGACGCGAACAGCGGGATCGAGAATAGCGCGAGATCGTAAGTGAAATGAGCCAGGATCGTCGGAATCAGACCGTAGTAGAGATAGACGACGCCCCACACCAGGGCCGGCAGCGTCAACTCGATCACCCGCGCGTAGGCAGGCTGCTGCGGATAGTTGGCATGTGCGGCCGCGAACACCACGGCCTGGGCCGCGATCGTGATCCAGATCCAGGCGCCGGGCCTTCCGTATCGCGCCCCGATCAGGGCCGCGCACGCGATCGGAACAGCGCGAAACAGACTCTCTTCCCAGAACGCGGCGAACAGCGAATTCGATACGGCGAGCAACCACGGCTGGTACGTGGCCAGCAGATCCGGCTGGACGAGCGATTCGGCGGGCGACCACCAGCCGTCGAGCCGCGACGTTCCCAGATAGAACAGGACGACGTAACCCAGTTGCGCCCCGGCCAACAGGTAGGCCGCGACGGTCCGGCCCAGCGCCGCGTTGGAAGCGGCCACCTCGGACGACCAGAATCGCCATTGGCGCGGGTGGCCCGGAAAGGCGTGGCGTCCCAGCGATTCACCGGCCAGATAGAAAAACGCGATGAGCGGCGTGCCCGCCAGCACGATCGCGGCCGCGATGCCGAACTGCCCGACGAGGAACACTCCGGCCGAGACGGCGGTGTCGTAGCCGATCCATGAAAGCGGCAGGGCGTTCAACTGGTTCAGCCCGAGCAAAAGAGCCGTGACGGCGCCCCACGCCAACGGAGTCCGCCACAGGAGCCACCCCCGCCGCATGAGGACGACCGTGCCGATCCCCGCCGCCAGGATCGCGAACACCAGCAGGAAGACGCCCTGCGACGCCAGCGCGATCGTGTCGTTGGCGGCGCGCATGTCGGCGAACCGCTGCGAGAACGCTTCGGGCACCTGGACGAAGTGGGTCAATTCCGACGCGCTGGCGCCGGCCACCCCGATCCGCAATCGGAACGCGGCGTCCGCGAGATCGACGTCCCTGCGCTCGAAAACGATCGTATGGTCGACGCGTCCGCCGGGTTGGGTTTCCTGCGAGGATTCCAGGAGGTCATACGGGGTGAGATCCACACCCCATTCCGCGGCCGCGGCCGCGGCCACTGTGATCGCTTCGACATCGGACAGATTCCCGCCGCCGGGATCGTCCTCGGAGAGGCGCAGGCGAAAACCGTAGGCGCGTCCGGATGGCGTGAACCGGACGACGGTCTCTTCGATTGCGCCCTCCTGGAAACGGCGAACCGTCCAGACGTAGGGATGGTAGATGTCCTGGGCCGCCAAGTTGACGAACGCGTCCCGCCCCCCGCCCTCCAATTCGACATAGGTCTGGACTTCGGAATCGAGCTGACCGAACGTCGCGGCCGACCGCGCTTCGACGGGATCCCAGCCATTGTCGACGGCCAATACGGCCGCGCGGTCGACCGCGCCCGCTTGGTCCATCTCGATATCCAGCTCGACGATCGGCAACGCCCGGGGAAACAGCCAGACGGCCACGACGAAGCCCGCCAGCCCCAGCGCGGAGAAGAGAATCCAGAACAGCGGCTTGCGCGTCATGTCGATCCCTTTCAGGTCAACGGACCCGCAACCCCACCAGGACACCGTCCCGCATCGGAGACAGCGACGTCACGTACCGCGGGTCCTGGTAGAGAAGGCGGTTGAGTTCGCGCACGCCGTCCGTGTCGGCGTCCCTACGAGCCGGATCGGCGACGCGGCCGCTCCAGAGCGCGTTGTCCGACACGAACAGGCCCCCGACCCGCACGCGATCGGCCGCGCACGCATACACGGCCGGGTATTGATGCTTGTCGACGTCGTTGAACACGATGTCGAACTCGCCCTCGGTATCGGCGAGAAGGTCCAGGGCGTTGCCGGTCAGAAGCTCGACGCGGTCGGCAAGACCGGCCGCTTGCAGGTACGCGGCCGCGCGGTCCGCGTTCGATGCGCTGCCGTCGGTGTAGTAGACCCGCCCTTCGGGTCCGACGGCCCGCGCCCACCAGATGGTGGAGTAGCCGACGGCCGACCCCATCTCGAACACGCGGCGCGCTCCGATGGCGCGGGCCCACTGTTCGAGGAACCTCCCGACGACGGGCCCGACGATCGGTATGCGTTCCTTCCGGGCCGCGGCCTCGATCTCGGCAAGCACCGGGTCGCGCTCGGGAACCAGATCGTGCAGATACCGGCCGACCGATTCGTCGATGAACGCCATGTGAAAACGCGCGCCGTTCGGTGACGCGCTCGTGCCCGGCATCATAGAGTGCAATCGGCGAATGCACAACGGCAATACCGGCGCCGTGTTCCGTGTCGCCGTGGCGCAGTGGGTCGTTTCGAACGGCTGCCGGAACGCCAAGTCATGCGGGCGACGGCGGTAAGGCGGCCGGTATTCGGCAACGTACCGGTTGTCTTGGGTCGCTCGATGCGATGTGGAGTCATGTAATACTATGTATGACATGGAGGAGGCGCCCATGAGTTCGAGAAAGCTGGTCACCATCTCGCTGCCACCGCCGCTTCTGAAGAAGGCGGAACGAATCGCCAAGGAGGAAAACCGCAGCAAATCCGAGTTGCTCCGCGAGGCGCTGCGATTGTATGTGGAAACACGCGACCTGCGGAAGGAAGCGGCGCGGACGCGGCTTTTCGAATTGATCGACGCTGCACAGGATCGGGCCGCAGGAACGCCGCCTACGGAAATCCGGGCAATCGTCCGCGACGCCGTTGCAGCCGTCCGGATGGGTTGATGCGGTATTCATGTGCGAGCCGTCCTGGACACGAACGTTCTGATCTCCGCCACACTGATCAAGGGCGGCACCGAGGACCGAATCGTTCGCGCCTGGCGGACTGGCCGTTTCGATCTCGTCCTTTCTCCACCGATATTGGAAGAGATCGGCCGAGTGATGTTCTACGAGAAGTTTGCGAAGCGCCGCTGGATGACACGGCAAGATGCGGCGGCGCTCATCCGCGCGCTCACGCAGTCGGCTGTTCTGGTGAGTGGGACGGTTGAAATGGAAATATGCCGGGATCCCGACGACGACAAGTTTCTCGCGGCAGCTCTTGAAGGGCGGGCCCGTTGGGTCGTCAGTGGCGACAACGACTTGCTGGCCGTACAACGGTACAAGACGGCTACGATCGTAAGGCCGTCACGGTTCTTGAAGGAATTGCAGGAGGCAGGCCGAACGCGATCCGCACGGGAACGATGAGAATGCGGCCGTCGTCTTGGCGATCGAACGGAGGCCGTTGACTGTGTCTTGAGGGCGGATCCTGCGGCCGTACCGCCGATAATGCGACGAAACCGTCTCCGAGACGCCGGTTGTTGACCTCGCAATCCGACGGGGAGTAGCATTCGATACCTCCCGAACATGGTGGCGACGTGCATACGAAAGTCATGAAGATTTCCGTTATCGGCGTTCCCGGCGTGGCTCTCGCCGCTCTACTCGCGGTTCCGGCGCCGGCACAGCACGCCTACACGCCCGAGGAAGCCGCCGAGGGCGGCCGGATCTACCAGTCGGTGTGCGCGGGATGCCACGGCGTTGACGGCGACGCCATCGCCGGCGCGAGTCTCATGGCGGGCGCTTTCCGCCGGGCCGACGACGACGAGGGACTGATCGAGATCATCCGGTTGGGCGTCGACGGGACGGGGATGCCGCCGAACGATCTCAGTGTCGAGCAGGCGGGCCTGGTCGTCGGTTACCTGCGGTCCATGTCCGGGACGGTGAGCTTCGCCGACGCCAGCGCGGGCGGCGACGCGGCTCGCGGGCGGGCGATCTTCGAATCGCGCGGGTGCATGAACTGCCACCGCGTGAACGGGCAGGGCGGCCGGCGCGGTCCCGACCTGAGCAGCGTCGGGGCGGTTCCCGGAGGGCGCGGCCGCGGTTTCGTTCCGCCGACGGCGGAGGCGATTCGGAATCGGCTGGCTGCGTCGGTCGTCGATCCCAATGCGGAAGTGATTCCGGCCAACCGGACCCTCCGCGCCGTTCCGTCCGGCGCCGCCGCCGTGACGGGCCGGTTGTTGCACCACGACACGCACTCGGTGTCCATCCTGGTCGACGGCGAGCGCATCCGGACCTTCGCCCGTGACGATCTGGTCGAGTCGGGGCTCGTCGATTCGCCGATGCCGTCGTTCCGGGAGCAATTGACCGTCGGGGAACTGGCCGATCTGGTCAGCTACCTCGCGACGTTGACCGGACAATGAAGAGTCGGCGGGCCGTCGCCGTCCGCCCGTCCGATCCGGAGCAAGAGGTGAACTCCATGACTGTACGCAAGCATGCCGGCCTGTTGTACGTTTCGGTTCTCGTCGCGTTCGCGGCGGCCGCGGGGACGCTCCTGGCGCAGCTCCCTCCGGGGAACGCGTCCGGCGTTTCGACCGGCCACGTGCACCTGACCGTACCGGACGTCGAGCAGCATCGCGAGATCTGGATGACGCTCGGCGCCGTCGAAGGGCCCGGGCCGTTGCCGCTCCTGCAGTTCCCGGGAATGTACCTGCTGCTGACCGAAGGCTCGCCGGGCGCGCCATCGACCGACACGACGGCCAACCACATCGGGTTCTCGGTCCGGAGCTACGACGACATTCGCGCGAAGCTCGAGGAAGTCGGCGCCACCCTGTTCTTCGACAACGCCGAGACGGGGCAGATCCTCGCGGACCTGCCCGACGGCGTCCGCGTCGAGATGCAGCGGGAAGACGGCCTCCCCAACCCGATCGAGTTCCATCACATCCACTTGTTCGTGGACGGACCGGAAGAGTTGCGCTCATGGTACGTGGAGGCCTTCGGAGCCGAGGTGGGCGAGCGGCGCGGTCTGCCCTCGGCCGTCCTGCCCGGCGGGCGCGTCGATTTCGTCGGGGCGCGGGGCGGCACGCCCATGCCGAGCCGCGGCAACGCGATCGACCACATCGGCTTCGAGGTGGACGACATGGACGCGTTCGCGGCGCATCTGGCCGAGATGGGCGTGGAGTTCGACAACGGCCCCCGCACCGTCGGCGACCTCGGCCTGACGGTCGCGTTCTTCACCGACCCGGCGGGAACCTACATCGAAGTGACCGAGGGATTGGGCGACCGGTAGAGCCGCGCCGGTCCTCGATGCCCGGGGGCGCGCCCCTCAGTCGCCGCTCACGGTGCAGTCGAACGGGTGCACCTCGACGCCGGGAACGTACAGGAAATACTTCGACAATTCGACCGGCTCGGTGAACGTCGCCGGATCGGTGACGCGCATGCGCCAGTCCAGCCGGCTGCCGTCGGGCGCCAGCGTAAACAACTCCACCAGCCGCGCATCCTCGCTCATGGGGATGCCGACCGTGTCGAACCATCCCCAGTCGACGCGGGTCGTTTCGACGATGAGCGTCTGGCCCACCCAGCGCGCCACGGAGTGTCCCAGAATGCCCGGCACGGGTTCGACCTCCGACGCGCCGGGTCCCATGTGGAACGTCCGCATCGTGTCGTACTCCTCCATGTGCATCACGATGTTGCCGTCCTGCTCGAAGAACCGCATGGGGTAGGGCTGCTCCATGATCGTCGGCATGCCCTTGAGGGCGCAATCCAGGGTCGGGTCGTCCGCGAAGGGATCGAACGCCTCCAGCACGGCGCGCGCCTCGGGCGTCAACGGAAAATCGGTGTGCGCCAGCGCCGGGTTCTGGTCTTCGGGAAACGGAAACGGGCTGGCCGCGGGCGTCGTCCACACCCGGAACAGTCCCAGCTCGGGGCTCGAGCCGTCGCCCTCGGTGGCGAACCGCGCGCCCGTGTCCGGGGCCGCGCGGTCGGTGAACCGCGGCGCCGCGTCGCGTCCGCGCAGTACCAGCTCCTCGCCGCCCGCCAGCAGGATGTTGCTGAGATAGACGTTGCCGGTCTCGCGCCGCGGCGGGTTGCCCGCGATGCGGACGCGGTCCCCCGGACTCACGAACGGCTCGGTGATGCCCCGTCCGCGGAGCCCGCTGATGGCTTGGCTCTCCACTGTCCACACCCGTGCTTCCCCGGCCTCGCCGGCAACCCGAAGGTCGAACTCGATATGGGGGTTTTGCCACCGCACCGCGATGACCTCGCCTTCCAGCTCGATGACGGTGTCCACCTGGAAGTTGGCCGCGAAACTGTGGTGTCCCAAGGCGACGGGCGACGACCATGAAACCGCGGTCAGGACGGGCAGGAGGGTCCGTAGAGTCATGTTTGAGTTCCCATACATGGCGCCATGGTGACCCTACGGCGCCTGTTCGGACCGAGCGGCCGGCAGCGCGAACACGTAAACCGCGTTGTGCCCGCGCGGCAACTCCAGTTGGGGAGCCACTCCGAGCAGCTCGGGCACCTTGGGGTTGTCTCCGGTCATTACAGCCACGTACTGCCGGCCGTCCACCGCGTAGGTGATCGTGCTGACCGAGACGTTGCCCCCCAGAACGGTCTGCCACAACGGCTCGCCGGTCTCCGCGTCGAACGCCTTGAAGCGCCGGCTCATGTCCCCATGGAACACCAGGTTGCCCGCCGTCGTCAGCGTGGCGCCGTTGCCGGGCGCGCGTCCCATGTCGAAGCGCGTCACCTCGCCGGTTTCCATGTCGATCTTGGCCATGCCGGTCAGGGCGTCCGGATCGGAGCCCGGGCGGGGAACGACGCGCCAGGACCCGCGGCCGCCGCGGCCGCCGCTGGTCGATATCTCGCGGCAGTTGTCGATGTAGGACGTGTACAGCGAGTTGGTTCCCGGATGGTATGCCGTCGGCCAGTAGCTGCGCGTGTTCCAGTAGCAGACGATCCTCACCTCGTCCGGACCTCTCGACACCAGGTCGAAGTCGATGAACGTCTGTCCGGTTTCCGGATCGATGTCCTCCAGCAGCATCTCGGGCGCGTCGCTGGGAAACGGCGTCGCCCAGAGGAACTCGCCGGTGTCGCGGTCGTTGACGAAGATGCCGCCGCCCTCGGGAAGTGTCACGGCCACGTCGCGGATTTCACCCGGAACGATCGTCGGGTTGATCCACTTGACGTGTTCCGGGTCGGGGGCCACCCGCGTCCGGATCAGCGTGCGCTCGTGCGTGTGGTCCAGGTCGGCGTCGTCGCCCGGCAGGTGCTGGTAGTACCAGGCCAGCTCTCCGGTATCGACGTCCAGCGCGAGCGTCGAGTTGCTGTACAGATCGGCCGGAGACGCACGCGCCGTGCGGTCCGGGTCGCCGTCGTGCCGGTCCATCCGGGAGTCGGGCATCGGATTGGCGACGCCCCAGTACAGGAGACGCCGCTCCGGGTCGTAGCTTCCGGGCAGCCCCCAGGTCGACGCCTGGCGGTTCTCCAGGGCCGCGCCCGCCCATGTCTCGTCGCCCGGTTCGCCCGGCGCCGGCGTCGTGTAGAAGCGCCACAGCTCGTCCCCGGTGCGTGCGTCGTGCGCGGCCATGAAGCAGTTCTCGCGATCGCCGAAGCACGACCCGCCGGAGATCACCTTGCCGTCGGCCACCAGCGGCGCCGAGGAATGACCGCGACGCTCCGCGGGCGCTTCCCAGCGCAACTCGCCGGTCCGCGCGTCGATGGCCACGACGTGGCTGTCGGGCGCCGTGTACAGGATCATGTCTTCGTAGATCGCCAGGCCTTTCGACCGCGTCGACCGCGCGTCGGGCCGCTCGTATTCCCAGATCAGATCGCCGTTGGCCGCGTCCAGGGCCTGGACCGTCGCGGCGGGCGTGATCACGTACATCACGCCGTCGTAGACCACGGGAATCGTTTCGGTCGCCCCGTCGGGCATCCCGCGCGTCCAGGCCATCGCGAGGTTTCCGACGTTGCCGGCGTGGATCTGGTCGAGGGGACTGAAACGCTGCGCGTCGTACGTCCGGCTGAACATCAGCCAGTCCTCCGGATCCGGATCGAGGAGCATGCCGTCGGTGACTGGCGTGTAGTCGGCGATCTGCGCGTGCGCGGGCGCAGCGAGCAGAACCGCCAGGACCGCGATGAATCGGCATATGCGCTGCATGATCGTCTGGCCTCTATGGAAAGAGTTCGTCGCCCTGGAGGCGGCTTTCATTATAGGTGCGAACGGGCAGGACGAGCGAGGACGCCCGCACAGACTGGACGGGATTCGTCGACGCGGTCCACGATACGACCGCTCCCGCGCCGAAATTCCGGAGTCCCGCCCGGTTCGCTGGTCGACACACGCCGCAGACCCGGGACATACGGGAAACAACGGACTTGAATTACTCGGTCGCCTTGCCAGCCCCCTCTCAGACGTTTCGCGTCGCCTGTTTTCGGTTCGCGAGGGCGTAACCGAGCCGATGATATGATCGCGAATACGGCTCGATGCCGGCTTCAGCGATGGGCGCGACGATTCAACACGGAGAACAGCCATGAGATTGCCCATACCGTCGATGGCCCGTCGTGATCGACAAGCGCCGCCGTCGGCCGTCAGCGCTCCGCGACCGGTATTCGTCATGGTCTTGCTGGTTGCGACGTTGGTGGGACCCAACGCCGGTTGGGCGCAATCGGATAGAGCCACGCGGGAATTCGGATTCCTGGTCGGTTCCCTTTTCGGCGAGCCCTCCGACGAAACCTATCTGGCTGTCGGCGCATCGTACTCCCACCACGTGTACGGTCGAATGCGGTTCCGCCCCGAATTCATCTACCTATATGACAACGATTACGACAACGGTCAGGGATCGACGAGTCATGGTTTCATCGCGTTACCCAACTTGGCCGTCGACTTTCGCGATCCGCAGAAACCGTTCGTGCCGAACAGCACCATCGGCATGGGCGCCATCCATTTGAGGCACCGCTTTGTCGACCGGGATTCCAATGGCCGGACAGTGACGCGACGATCCACTCAGACCGTCGCGGCGCCCTTGATTCGATTCTCGTTCCGGTTCTTCGTCACGGATCGAGTCTACCTGGAGCCCGCCCTCGGCGTGTTGGGTTTCAGTGCAGCGTTGATGTCGATCGAGGCCGGCTATGTGCCGGATCGATTGCCGACCGCCCCGACAGGCAAGTGACGCCGCCGGCCGCGCGTTCGCCGAATACGTCAACGTGCACCTGAAATCACCGGCGCGGTCGATCCCATCGCCGCCTACTGCGACTCGTACTCCCCCGGTGCTCGAACAACATCCGCACCGCACGTTCCCTCGAATACCGCTTCCAGACCGGTCGGCTACAGGAACCATCCACGTCGTCTCGCCTTGCGGCGAAGCCCATCGTTGGCAGGCACCCGCCCGGTTACGACGTGGTCGAGCGAAATCACGCCTCCACCCGTCGGACTACGCTACGAACCGAATCCGCACCCCGCAGGCGGACGCGATCTTGGTGACGGTGCCGAGGCGGGGATCCCGGTTGCCCGACAGGCCGCGGGAGAGGCCTACGCGGTCGACATCGGCTCGACGCGCGATTTCGGAGACGCCGCCTTGCGCCGCCGCCACGTTGCGAAAGGCCTTCATCAACAATCGAGGGTCGCCGTCGGATTCCTCGAGCGCGGCATTCAGGTACGCGGCGATGTCTTCAGGTGTTCTGAGGTAGTCACTGGCCCTGTGTGCTTTCAGGGGCATGTCTTTTCTCCTGTTTATACGCCTTCCAACAGGCCTGGGCCGTTACGACGTCACGGGACTGCCGCTTCTTGGTTCCTCCGACGAGCAGAATCACCAGTTTCTCGCTGTCGAGGCCGTAGTACACGCGGTACCCGGGGCCGAAGTCGATTCGAAGCTCAGAAACGCCCTTGCCCACCTTCTTGTGGTCGCCGAAGTTGCCCAGCTCGACCCGGTCGATGCGCGTCTGGATGCGCGCTCGAGTCTCGGCGTCTTGGTCCTGGAGCCATTCATCGAAGTAGTCCGTGCCGTCTTCGGATACGAAGTGGACTACCCGAACCATGCTAGTAATGTAGCCGATTGACTACAGTCTGTCACGCTTGGCGGCAACAGTTGAATTCCGGTATGACCCGGCGGGATAGATTTCTCACCTTCTGAACGCCGCGGTCGCGGCAGCCCCTACTCGTCCGGGAGGGCGAAGGCAACGATCGTGTTGTTGCCCCGCGGCGCGGTCAACTCGGCCAAGTTCATCAACTGGCCGGTCAGCAGGCCCTGGCCCACGAACAACGCGATGTACTGCTTGCCGTCGACGGCGTAGCTGATCGTACTGTTCGTGATCGGTCCGCCCACGATGCCTTCCCAGAGGATCGCGCCGTCGTCCACGTCGAAGGCGCGGAATCGGCGGTCGAGATCCCCCCAGAACACCAGGCCGCCCGCGGTGGCCAGCATGGCGCCGTTGCCGGGCGCGCGGCCCTTGTAGACGTGGTCGATGCGGCCGGTGGCCATGTCGATCCGGGCGACGCCGGCGTATTCGTCCAGCGTCGGGGCGTTCACGACCGGTCCGCGCCTGTCCCGCGCGGGCGGGTCGCCGGCCGTCATGTCCAGGCAGTTGTCCACCCACGGCACCCACAGCGTGTTGGTGCCCGGATGGTAGGCCGAGGGCCAGTAGCTGGTGGTGTTGAAGAAGCAGATGATGTGCTGTTCCCCGGGGTTCTGGAAGCCCAGCTCCTCGAAGTTCGGATAGACGTTGCCGGTTTCGACGTCGATGTCGGCGATCACGAAGTTGTCGATGTCGTAGGGGAACGGCGTGGCCCACAGGAATTCCCCGGTGCCGCGGTCCAGCACCCACAGCCCGCCGGGCTCGCCGATGGCCGTCACCACGTCTCGCACTTCGCCGGGTTCGATGGCGGGATTGATCCACCGGACGTGCTCGGGGTCGGGATCGACGGGCGTCGTCAACAGGATGCGTTCGTTCGTGAGGTCCTGGTCCCAGTCGTCTCCCGGCAGGTGCTGGTAGTACCAGGCCAGCTCGCCCGTGTCGACGTCAAGCGCGACCGTCGAGTTGCTGTAGAGGTCCGCCGGCGCCGTTCGCGGGATCGCGTTCGGATCGCCCCCGTGCCGCGCCAGGCGGGTGTTGGGGGTCGGGTTGGCGATGCCCCAGTACACCAGGCGTCGTTCGGGATCGTAGGAACCGGACATTCCCCAGGTGGAAGCCCGCCGGGTCTCGACCGGGGCGCCGGCCCAACTGTCGAAGTCGGCGGGCGGATCGCCCGGCGCCTGCGCGGTGTAGAACTTCCAGAGCTCCTCGCCGGTCAGCGCGTCGTGCGCGGCGATGTAGCAGTTTTCGCGGAGGCCGCCCGTGCATGTGCCGCCGGAGATGACCCGGCCGTCGGCGATGATCGGACCCGAGCTGTGTCCGCGATCGTTCGCCCGCGTTTCCCAGCGAATCTCGCCCGTCGCGGCGTCCAGCCCCACGACGAACGAGTCCGGCGTGGTCGTGATCACGACGTCTTCGTAGATCGCGATCGTCTTCGAGCGCGTGTTGCCCATGTTGGGGTTGGCGTACTCGCGTTCGTACTCCCAGAGGAGATCGCCGTTGGTGGCGTCCAGGGCCAGGATGTTCGATCCCGGTTGGATGAGATACATGACGCCGTCGTGGACCAGGGGAATGCTTTCCTGGGTGCCTGAGCCGGCTCCCCGCGACCAGGCGACCTGCAGCCGGCCGACGTTGTCGCGGTCGATCTGATCGAGAGGGCTGTAGCGCTGGGCGTCGAGCGTGCGGCTGAACGAGAGCCAGTCGGCCGGGTCCGGGCTTTCCAGCGTTTCCGTCGTCACGCTGCTGTAGTCCTGGACCTGTGCCGCGGCCGCCAGCATCAGGAGCGCGGCCAATGAACCTGAAAACATGTTCCTGCCTTCCGAACACGCCTGGACGGTTGGGAGCCGCGATCGCGCGCGGCTCCGGCCGCGGAGTCGTGTTCCGTGTATCGGCGGCTACTCGCCCGGCCCGCCGCGTCCTCCGCGTCCGCCCACGGGGGGCGGCGGCGCTTCGAACTCGTCCGGCGCGGCGCTGGGCGCCGGCGCATCCGTGCCGCCGCTTTCGGTGGTGTAGTTGAGGTTGTCGGTGTTGCCCTCGATGCAGGCGAACTCCAGGATCTCGGCGTTCGGGTTGTCGCCGCGCGACATCGGGGCCGCGATCGTCCACGGAGACGTGTACGCCACGGGATCGACGAACGTCGCTTCGTAGGACCACGCGTTCCGATTGATCGGCGTGAAGCGCTCGGTCACGACCAGTTGATCGGAATGGCGGTCGCCGTTGTTGTCGAGCCACGTGATGGCGTTGTTGTTGGTCGTCTCGATCACGAGCGTATCGCCTTCCCAATGGCCCACGCCGTCGCCCATGAACAGCTTGATGTCCTCGTGGATGTGTTCCCGGGCGTCGAGCGGAACGATCCTGCGCGAGCCCTGGAACTCGTGCAGGAACACGACGTAGTCCTCGGTGTGCTGGATCACCAGCCCCGCCCCCAGGTACGACTGCCGCCACATGTGGCTGGGGACGCCCGACATGTAGCAATGCAGCTCCGGCTCCTCGAACATCCGCTGGTCGGATTCCGCCCGCAGTTGGGCGTACACCGGCGTGTAGGGGATGGCGCGGTCGTCGCCCTCGACCGGCGTGTCGCCGACGCGAACGATGTTGGGCGTGATGTTCGCCAGACCGCCGCGAACGCGCCAGACGCCGTTCAGGTCGGGCGTGCCGTCGGGCAGGCGGTCGAACGGGCCGGGCTCCGGAGGCGGGGCCGGAGCGCCTCGGCCGCCGCGCTGCGCCTCGGCCGGCGCGGCCCCCATGGCCAACACGAGACCGGCGGTTGCCGTCATCAGGAACCGGATGCGCATGGCGTGTCTCCTTCGCAAGCTAATCGACTTCCGGAAGCGCCGGAGGCCCCAGGGAAGTTTCCAGGTAGGCCTGGCATTCGTACTCGAGAATCCGCTTCGCGGGATCCTTGTGCCGGTAGAGGTGAGTCCGGATCGTCCACGGTTGGGTGAAGTCTTCCGGATCCGACATCGTCGCCTCGTACCGGATCGTGTCGGCGTCGACCAGGGTGAAACGCTCGTTCACCCGCAGCGTCGCGCCGCCGGCGTGATTGCCCGAGCGGTCCAGCCATACGTCCGGGTGAAAGTTGAAGACGTCGGTCACAAGCGAGTCGCCGTCCCAGCGGCCCACCGAATCGCCGTTCCACAGATCGATCTCGCCTTCGCCGAAGTGGTCTTCGCGATCCAGAAAGATGAAGCGGGTGTTGTGCACGTATTCGGACATGATCGTCAGGAAGTTCTCGGACTGCACGATCTGGAACGGGAAGGGTACATACATCAGGTGCGGGACGCCGGCCTTGTAACAGCGGGCGATCGGATCGGCCGTCGCCCGATTGGCGCGGTTCTCGTCCCTCTTGGCCAGACCCGACGCCGTATACGGGATCTGGCCGTCCGGCGGATCGACGATGATTCCGGCCCCCGCGGGAACGCCGTAGCTTGCGGCGTGGGGCTCGATGTTGAAGTGGGGCGCCGTGTCCAGGACCTGCCAAATGCCTTCGAAGTTCGGTTGCCCGTGACGGTTGCGCGTGGGCGTGTAGTCCTGGGCATCGGCGATGGGCGAAACCAGGGCAAGCCACCCGGCAACCCATGCGACGCGGCCCATGCATGCAAGCGAGCGATCTTTCATCTGGGAACTCCTGGACCCGTGCCGTCAGTCCCGTTCGGGAAGCAGGCCCTCGGGCACGCCCTCCGGGTTCTGGGAGAACATGTTGAGAACCCGGCGCGGCTCGGCCAGTTCCTGGCCGTTCTGCGCCACGATCGTGACGTTCTGCGCCCACATCCGGGTCGTGCCGTTCTTGGCCGCGTAGCCCCGGACGACGATTTCGTCGCCCACGCCCAGATCCGTCCGCCGCCAACCCTGCCGGATCAACTGGTTGGGCGGCGGAGTCTCCGCTTCCCAGACGGCCGTCGAACCGTCCGGTAGCGTCACCTCGAAATGAACCCAGGAGTGCGGGTTGACCCAGTCCATCTTGACGAACACCCCGCGCATGTCGAGCGGGCGCTGGTTGTCGAACTCCGCCGAGAACGCGTGGTGCGCCAGCATCGGCGACGCACAGAGCAGAAGGGCGATTCCGAGAGCCGTCACCGTCAACGTCGTCTTCATCACAACCTCCCAAGCGGGTGTTCACCCTCCCGCGGCTGCCAGGAAAACCTCCCTGGAGACCATGGGGCCCGGCGTCGGCCGGTGGACGGGGATGATCTGTTCCCACGCCATGCCGAGCCGTTCGAGCTCCTCGGCAAAGTGGACCACGTAGGGATGTCCGGCCCTGCCGAAGGGCGGGTTCATCCACGGTTGGGCCAGATCGGCCTCCACGATCGCGTTGATGCCGGGCAGATAGGCGATCATCATGTCGTCCGCGTGAAGGCTGCCTTCAAGCTTGTAGAGTTCCACGATCTGCGTCCCGTCGTCGAGAACCCAGATGTCGCCGGCGCCTTCGACCATCGGTGCGGCCGGGGCGCCGGCCAGGCGATCCGGATTCATCGTCCGCGGGTTGTCGAGAATGTCCTCCAGGAACGCGACGTTGCCCTGGTGCGTCACGATCGTCGCTCCCTCGGCCACCATGTCGCGTATGCCGGCGATATGGTCGAAGTGCAGGTGGGTCATCAACCAGTAGCGGATCGGCTTGTCCGGAATCGCTTCCTTCGTCGTTTCGATGATCTCGGCGGTCCGCGCGGCGTTCTGCAAGCCTTCGATCACCACGGAGAACTCCTCGAATTCCACGGCGACCGCCTGATAGCCGCCGTCCAGAATGAAGATGCCCTCACCGACCTCGACGAACGGGGGCGCCGGCTCGGCGGCGGCCCCGCGGCCTCCGCGACCGCCACGGCCCCCGAAACCACGGCCTCCGCGTCCACCGCCTTCCGGAGGCGCCGCAGAGGCCGTCGTGTCGGGCACCACGTCGCTGATCGTCAGGTTGAGCGTGTCGAAGCCGCCCTGTTTCTGAACGTAGGAGGCCGGGAACATCGTTCCGCCGAAGTCCCGGTAGTCGCCGTATTCGGCTTCGATCGGCATGTCGCCGTACACCGGGTTGTCCACCCAGGTCTCGACGCGCGCGAGCAGGTCGGTGTCGGCGTCGACGTAGCCCCGCATCTCGTGGGAGACGTCTCCATCCGGCACGCTGAACGCAACCACGTTGTAGCTGACGCCGTCCATCGACTCCAACGTGATCGACGGGTCGCTCTCGGCGGCCAGGTTCAGGAACCCGTGCGGCGTGAGCCATATCTGCAGCTTCTGCGTGAACCCGCTGTCGGCGGTGACCGTCGAGTTCTGGTTCTGTGGCGCGGAGCCGGGCTGCGCTCCGCCGCCTCCGAGCTTGTTGGGATCGGCAATCTCGCGCACCGCGGACTGCCGCGACGTCCCCGCGGCGTAGTCGATGACGCGGTTGTAGTCGGTCACGTTCCACATGGGCCAGCCTTCCTGGATGTTCCAGGGCTGCCCGATCGTGGCGTCCTGTCCGCTTCCCGAGAACTCGATCGTCGCGGGATCGACGCCGAGCGCGGCCCGCGCGTCCGCGATGAGCGTGGCCGGCTCCGGCGGGGCCGGCTCCCCGCACGCCGCGAGCAGGATGGCCGCGGCCGACAATGCGATGCAGGTCTTGGTCATTTTGGTTCTCCGTTCCCGGCCGCGGCCGCGCCGCGGCGGCATTGGACGCATAAAGGCGAAAGGATATCACCGGACAATTCGTCGGGCCTCACGTTTGTCGACGGTCCGGAAGTCGCCGCGCATCGAGCGCGCGATCAATTCAACCCGGCCATCTCGGTGGCGAACATCAGCGCCATGCCGCCGCCGCGGACGTCACGATCGAGAATCGCCCTCCGCCGGAGGTAGTCGTCCAGCGTTTCCTGCCTGTTGGTGGACTCGCAGACGTCCAACAGCACGCCGTCCGAGCGTGTCCGGGTCAACACGCCACGCCATGCCGCATCCGCTCGGGGCCCGTACTCGCCCGCGTCGAGCCATCCGTTCCGGATGCCGCGCAACATGGCGGTTCCGATCATCGCCGTGGACGAATACTCCGCGTAGGCGCCGGGAATGTCGATCACTTGACGCCACATCCCGTCGGCGTCCTGGAATTCGGCAAGGGCCGCCATGTGGTCCCGGAAATACCCGGCCATACGGTCGAAGGCCGGATGGTCCGGTGGAAAATCGCTCAGCGTCAACGCGATCCCCAGGGCCGGAAACGCGTTGCCGCGGCTCCAGGCGGCCTCGCTCAGGGGCGAATGCCGATAGAGCCCGTCGGGCCGAAGGACCAGCCCGCGCATGAACTCGATGTGGCGGGCGGCCATGTCGAAGTACCGGACGTCGCCCATCAGCTTGCCGGTCTTGGCCAGCAGCGGGCCCGCCATGAAGAACGAGTCGCTCATCTCGCCGTGGAACGGCATCGATTCCAACATCTCGCCGTTCTCGTCGAATCCCAGATCGGCGGCGCGCCGGGCCAACTCGAGGTAACGGACGTCTCCCGTGCGATCCGCCAATTCGGCGAACACGAGGTGGCCGGCCAGCGTCAGCGAGCCGGGCCGCGTCAGCGTGTCCTGGTCCAGGTACGGAGCCGCCAGCGGCTCCACGGCGTCGAGCTGGCCCATTCTCATCCGCGCGATCAGCGCCATGCCGGGCAGGTAGGTGATCTGATCGAACTCGCGCCCGTAGACCATCGCGAGCTCCGCGGCCAGCTCCTCCGGAGACCGATCCAGCCGGCCCCGGATCTCGACGGCGGCTTCCGAGGGGAGGACGGCGGCGACGTTTCCCAGATCGAGCGTGGCCACGCGCAGGGCCGGGATACGGCCGACGCCGGCCGCCTCCACTGCGGACAACGCCTCGGCCAGGCCGTGGTCGACGTCGCCGACGACCATGACGAGGTCCGGAGCGTGGACGCCGATCCATCGCCACAGCGCGTGCGATTCGCCGTTTTCTCGATAGGCGTCGCCTTCGGGCGGAAACTGCAGATCCCGGCCGTCAGGGTTGCCCAGGGGGATGGCCATCACGTGCATCGGACGCTCGGCCGGGTGTGTGTCTTCCAGCTCCCGCATGAACGCCGTGACCGCACCCACCGTCGCGTCGTTGCCCGCCATCCCTCCGATGACCAGTATGCGCGGCGCGTCCGGGTTCGACGTCTCGATGGAACGGGCGCGTATGACCAGGCCGCGGGCCGAGAATCCGAGTTCCCAATCGGCGCCCCCGGCGGGAAGGGCGGCCAGAAGCATCAGGGTGGGCACGGCACTTCGCATCGTCACCAGAACCGCCTCTCGACGTAGTAGTAGAACGCGTTCTCGCGCCCGACCGTGTCCCGGCCGTACAACGCTGTTAACGCCGCCAGGGGCGTCTCGAATCGTATGCCGGCCCCGACGTCGTGCCACCAACGGTCCTGGCGGAAGACGCGCTGCCGGTCGAACACTTTGGCCGCGTCGTAGAAGCCCATGGCGTGCATTTCGACGAAGGGCAGGCCCATGGCTCCGAACATGGGCAGCGTCGTCAATCGATACCGGACGTCGGCGTTGGTCAGGACGAAGTCCGTGCCGATCGGCGACCGGCCGTACTGGCCGCGGTCCGACGCCACGTGCGCCCGGAGCCTGTGACTCGCGACGTCGCCGAGGCCCAGGATGAAGTAGTGGTCCACGGGAAGCTCGCCGCGGGCCGTGCCTCCCGTCACGCTGAGGTCCACGGTTGCACGGCCCGCCCGGTCGAGCTCGTAGCGGTTGGCGATCCGAACCGAACCGCCGCTGAAGTCGAAGTTGCCCAGGACCGACTCGCGGGCGATGAAGCCTTCGCCCACGATCTTGTTCTTGTACCGCCGGTCCGTCGTGCGCACGGCGGCTTCGAACCGGAACACGCCCGAGTTCCGGTCGTCCAGCGCCAAACCGGGAATCGCCCCTTCCGCGTCCCGGTTGCGGTACTCGAACCCGCCGCGGATCTCGACCCGGTAATGCGGGACCGCGTGCAGTTCGACGCCAAGAACGTGGACCTTGTAGTCGAAGTCCGGACGCGCCGCGGACCGGACGGGAAGCTGCGGGCCGACGTTCCATCGCTCCCGGCGCCACGTGTCGTAGATCTCCAGCACCGGCAGTCCGGGCACGGGGAGCGGCACGGTCAGGCGGCCCTGGAGAAGCCGGCGGTCCTCGTCCCACCGAAAGCGGGACTGCCAACCGATCCCGGAATCCCGGACGTCGTGCAGGTCGAAATGGACGGTTTCCGACGGCAGTCCCCGGAACAGGCCGGCCAGGAATCCCGATGCCGATTGACCTCGGGCCGTCGTGCGCACGATGGCGTTGTACCGATCGGGGGCCGGAGCCGGCTCGATCTCCAGTCCGACGTTGGAATAGAGCCGGCTGCCGAACAATCGCGCCTCGGTCGTTTTCCAGCGGACGTAATCGAGGACGTCCCCGCGGCCGAACGCCAACGCCCGGGGCGCGGCGCGGTCGAGGAATCCAGGCGAGAAGTTCTGAAAGATCGATTCGATGCGCGGCTGCTCGATCGCGTTCCAGACGCCCAGCGCCGCCTCCACCTGGCCTTGCGAAAGACGAATCGAGGCGAGCAGGTCGGACGCGTACACGTCGGCCGGATCCACGATCAGCGCCTGCTCGAGCGCCTCGATCGCGCGTTCGGTGTCCCGTTCGGCCAGATGGACGCCGGCGGTTTCGGCGAGGAACCTCGCATCGGCCGGATAGAGAACGGCGGCTTCGCCGAACAGCTCGAGTGCCCGCACGTACTGTTGCAGCTCGGAATGCGCCAAGCCGAGGTATAGGTAGGCGTCCGGCGACGGGGCGGTTTCGATCACCGCTTGAAGCCGTTCGATGGCGGCGAGTATCTCGGTGGTCGTCTCCGCGTCGCGTGCTTGCTGGATGGGATCCGGAGCCTGCTGGGACGCGGCCGGGCCCGTTGCCGCCGCGCCGGCCGGGATGGCCGCGCACAGCACGGCAACGGCCATGGCGCATGGACCTTTGGTGTCCCGCATCCGCACGATTATAGGTTCTGGATGTCGTACTTCCGCTGTTTTCTGGTCGCGGCCGGCGTGCTGTGCGCCGTCGCCGCCGACGCCCAGGACCTCACTTTCTATGGCGGCTTTCACAACCCCGGGGCCCTGCGGCTGTCGCCGGCCGTCGGCGAGGTTCGGGAGACCGTGCGCCAGCCGCTGACCGATCCCAGGAAATTCGGCGTCTTCGGGGTCCGCCTGTACAACTCCAGCGCGCTGCTCGGACTCGAGCACACGGTGTCGTTCAGCCCCAACTTCGTCGACTCCAACGCCTGGGCCCTGCTGGCGCACACCAATCTCCGGCTCGAGGCGCCGGCCACGATGGTCCGGCCCTACGTTACGGCCGGCGCCGGCATCCTGTACGCCGCCGGCGACGGTCTGGCCGCCATCGGGGGCAAGTTCGGTTGGAACTACGGCGGCGGCGTCCGCGCGTCGGTCATGCCGCCCGTCGGGGTCCGTATCGACGTCCGCGGCTATTCGATCAAGGGCGTGCAGGACCAGACCCTGAGAATCTGGGAAACGAGCGTCGGGATTTCGTTCTCGTTTTGATCGCGCCGGCGTCTAATTGCCCATGTCCTGGAACGTCCGGCCGCGGATGATCGCCGCGGCGACCGCTCTCGCGCTATCGATCTGCCTCGCCGCTCCGGCGGTTCCCGTCTCGATCGAGGCGCTGCGCGCCACCGTTGCCCGGCTGACCGACCCGGCCCTCTCCGGACGCCGTTCCGGGACCGACGGCGCGATGGCCGCCGCCGAGTATCTCCACGGGGAGTTCGAAGCACTGGGCCTCGATACGCGATTCCAGGACATGGACGCGCGCCGGCGCAACGTGGTGGCGCGTTTCGGCGACAGCGAGGAGCACATCCTGATCGGCGCGCACTACGACGGTCAGGGGGGATCCAACCCCGGCGCGAGCGACAACGCCGCCGGAATCGCGGTCATGTTGGAGCTGGCGCGCGACTTGCGATCCGCGGAACTGGACGTATCGCTCGTATTCGTCGCGTTCGACGACGAAGAGCAGGGTCTGAATGGGGCGCGTCACTATGCCGCCGATCCGGTTTACCCGCTCGCCGACGTCAGGGCGGCCGTGATCCTGGACACGATGGGGCGCAGCTTCATCGACCTGGACGAGTGGTCCCTGCTGGTGCTGGGGACCGAGATGTCCCCGGAGCTCGCCCGAATCGTGGCGGACGAAGCGGGTCATGCGGTTCAGCTCGGCACCGACCTGATCGGGGCTCGGAGCGACTTCGCTCCGTTCGCCGCCCGCCGCGTGCCCTACCTGTTCTTCTCGAACGCCACGCACGTCGACTATCACGGTCCGGGGGACACGGCCGACAAGATCCGCTACGACCGGCTGCGCGAGGACGGCGAAACGATCGCCGACGTCATCCGGGCCATAGGAACGCGGCCCGACCGGCCGGTCTATTCCGCCGCCCCCGTCTACCCGCCCGGTGAGGCCGACGATCTGATGTCGATCATGGATCGGGTCGAGGCCGGGCGGCCGGATCTGGCCGATGCGTATCGACCGCTATTCGACGACGCGCGCGCCCGGCTGTCGGATGCACCGTCCCGGGTGAGCCTGCGCGTTGCGACGGAAGTGCTGCTCGCGGCGGCGACGCCCCGGTTCGCGTCGTTCCCGCTGCTGACCACGCTGGGGCCCTTCTACGAGTCGGAGGGGCGGACCGAGGCGGCGCTGGCGGCCTACCGCGAGGCCCTGCGGCTCGCCGCCGACCCGGCGGCGCGCGAACGGATCCGGACCCGGATCGCCAACCTCGATCGATAGATCTGTAAAGCCCGTTTCAATCACATGTTTCAAGCGAATTGTTGAATCGTCTGCTGTAATTCTGCTAGGCTCACGGGTATGGCGGATACCAAGCAGCAGATCATCGACGCCGCGACGTGCCTGTTCGCCGAGCACGGTATCGGCGCCGTGCCCTTGCGGCGGATCATCGCCGAAGCCGAGGTGAACGCGGCGGCCATCCACTACCACTTCGGCTCGAAGGAAGAACTCGTCAAGGCGGTGTTCACGGGGCGTTTCGGCCCGGTCAACGAGGAACGGGCGGCGCTTCTGGACGCCATCGACGAGCGCGCCGGGAACGCCCGGCCCGCCGTCGAGGACATCTGCTACGCGCTCGTCGCCCCGGCGCTGCGTATCGGACGCGGGACCGAGCAGGGGCGCCTTCTCCGCAGTCTGGCCGGCCGGCTCATGACCGAGCCCCAATACATGGAGCTCGTGTTCAGCGACCTTTTCGTGGACGTCGACCGCCGGGTCGACGCGTTGATGGCGCGCGCGCTCCCCGAGCTGTCCGACGAGGTCCGGACGTGGCGCAAGTTCATGGCGATGGGTTCGATGGTGTTCGTCCTGCGCGAACAGGAGTGGATTTCCAAGGTGAGCGGGGGACTGTGCGACACGGCCGACGTGGAAACGTCGATCCGCCGCCTGGTCCAGTTCATGGCGGCCGGAATGAACGCCGCCCCGTCGGAGGCCGCGGAACCGGCGGTTGCCGCGGGGAGCCGGAACGGATGAATCGACGGATCGGCGCACTGGCCATACTGACGCTCGGGCTCGGCGCGTGCGCACGTCCCATGGCGCCGCCGCCGCCTCGCGCCCTGCAAGTCGCGGCGCCGGACGAATGGTCGGGAGGACGGCTCGACGCGGCGCCCACCCGGAACGATTGGTGGATCTACTTCGACGATGCGGAACTGGACCGCGCCATCGGCGAAGCGCTCGAAGGGAGTCCCGACATTCGAGCCGCGTCCGCCCGGATCGACGCGGCCTACGCGGACGCGCGGATCGCCGGCGCCGCGCTCCAACCGAGCAGCGAACTCACGTTCAGCCGCAGTCAACAACGCCAGAACTTCATCGGTTTCCCGTTCCCGGGAGCGCCTCCCGATGCGGTCTTCAGCACGACTTCGACGAACTACGGGCTGCGCATGAACGCGAGCTGGGAGCCCGACCTCTGGGGGCGCATACGTGCGGGGAACCTCGCGGCGGTCACCAACGTCCAGATGCGGTACGCGGACCTTTCCGCCGCCCGGTTGTCCTTGTCGGGACAGGTAGCCAAAGCCTGGTTCTCGGCCGTCGAGGCCCAGCGGCAGTTGGACCTGGCCGAGATCTCGCTGGAGAGTTTCCGGTTGTCGGCCGACCGCATCCGCGCGCGGTTCGAGGCGGGCCTCAGGCCGTCGCTCGATCTGCGCCTGGCTTTGACGGAGGTCGCCCGCGCCGAAGCCACCCTCGAGCAGCGAGCCGAGCAGCGGGACCGCGCCGTGCGTCAGCTCGAGACCCTGATCGGACGCTACCCCGTTGGGGGTTACGCGCTCCCGGTGCGGCTTCCCGATGTCCCGCTGAGCGTTCCGGGAGGTCTCCCCGCGGAACTGGTTCACCGGCGTCCCGATCTCGTCTCGGCCGAGCTCAACGTACTGGCCGCCGACGTCCGTCTGGCTCAGGCCGAAGCCGACCTGCGGCCCCGGTTCAGCCTCACGGGCGGTACGGGCACGGCCAGCAACACGCTCATCGACCTGATCGATCACAACCTCTTCATCTGGAGCTTCGTGGGAAACCTGGCGCAGCCGCTCTTCAACGGCGGACGGCTCCGGGCAACGGTCGACCGTAACGCCAGCGCCGCCGACGAGGCGCTGGCCCTGTATGAATCGCGAGTCTTGCAGTCGTACCGCGAAGTGGAATCCGCGCTCGCCGCCGAAGACGCCCTGGCGCGCCGCGAGGTCGCGCTCGAAGACGCCGTGATCCAGTCCGTGGCCGCCGAGTCGTTGGCCGAGGAGCGCTACCGTTTGGGCTTGACCGACATCATCACCGTCCTCTCGTCGCAACGGACGGCCGACTCCTCGGAAAGCCAGTTGTTGACGATCCGCCGCGCGCGGCTGGACAACCGCGTGGATCTCCACGTGGCCCTCGGCGGGGGATTCGATCTGGGCGACGTTCCGACGACGTTCGAGTTGATGGCGGGAAGCGTCCGTATAGGGGCCGACGAATGAAGGTGCTGTTGCGAATACTGCTGCCGCTGTTGGTGCTTGCGGGCGCGGGATACGGGACGCTCGAGATGATCGAGAACCGGCCGGCGCCGCCCACACGAGTCATCGAGCCCGAGATACCGCTCGTCGAGACGGTGGATGTCACGTTCCGGAGCGTTCAGTTGACCGTGCGCACCGAGGGAACCGTTGCGCCCATGAGCGAGACCGAGTTGGTTCCGGAAGTCGCCGGCCGGGTCGTGGAAATATCCCCGTCACTGGTGGTGGGCGGCTTCTTCGAGGAAGGCGACATCCTGTTCCGCCTGGACGCCCGCGAGTACGAATTGGCGGTCACGCGTGCCCGCGCCGCCATCGCGCAAGCGAACCTCCGGCTCGAAACCGAACGTCAGGAAGCAGCGGTCGCGGAACGGGAATGGGCGCTCCTGGACATCGGAGAACCGACGCCGCTGGCGTTGCGCGAGCCTCAGATCGCCGAGGCCCTGGCGAGCCTGGCCTCGGCCGAAGCCACGCTGGCCGCGGCGGAGTACGACCTGGAACGCACCGTCATCCGCGCGCCCTACGATGGCCGGGTTCGTTCCGAACGCGTGGACATCGGACAGTTCGTCCAGCGCGGGAATTCGGTGGCGACTCTGTACGCGGTCGACGCGGCCGAAGCACGGCTTCCCGTGCCGGACTCCGAGCTTGCGTTCATCGACCTTCCGCTCGCGTATCGGGACGGCGGGACAGAGGATTCGCGACCCACTGTCATCCTCCGATCCCAGTTTGCCGGCGAGTCGCATGAATGGACCGGATGGATCCAGAGAACGGAGGGCGAGATCGACCCGCGAACCCGGATGGTCCACGCGATCGCGCGGGTCGAGAACCCCTATGCCCGTGGCGCCGACCCGAACCGCCCGCCCCTGGCGGTCGGCATGTTCGTCGAAGCCGAGATTCTCGGGCGCAGCTCGGGTCCGGTGGCCGTGCTCCCGCGGTCCGCGCTCCGCGGCTCGGATCAGGTGTTGACCGTCGACGGCAAGAACGAGTTGGCGTTCCGGTCCGTCGACGTGTTCCGCCTGGAGCGGAACAGGCTGCTCGTCAGCGGCGGCATCGCCGCCGGGGATCGTATCGTCGTCTCCCCACTGGAAAACGCCGTGGACGGCATGCCGGTTCGCGTTCAACCCCGGCCGGCGAGCGTGCCCATCGATGGACCCGACGGGAGATAGGGACCGATGAAACCGCTGATCGCATGGTTCGCCCAAAACCGCGTGGTGGCCAACCTGTTGATGATGTCCATCATCGTGATGGGTTTGACCACCGCGTTCTCCGTCAACCAGGAAGTGTTCCCGGAATTCGAGCTGGACATCATTTCGATCAGCGTGCCCTACCGCGGCGCCGCGCCCGAAGAGGTCGAAGACGCCGTCGTGGTTCGGATCGAGGAAGCGATCGAGGGCCTCGAAGGCGTGAAACGCCTGACCTCCACGGCTTCGGAGGGCTCGGCCTCCGTCATGCTCGAAGTGGAGACCGGTTACGACACGCGCGAGCTGCTCGACGACGTGAAGACGCGGATCGACGCGATATCCACCTTCCCGCTCGAAACCGAGGAACCGATCGTGCAGGAGGTGCTGTCCCGGTTGCAGGTCATCAACGTCTCGATTGCGGGCGATGCCGATGAACTGGCGTTGAAGCGGATCGGGGAGGACGTTCGGGACGAAATCATGGCCCTGGACGGGGTCAGCCAGGCCGAGCTGAGAAGCGTCCGGCCCTACGAGATCGCCATCGAGGTCTCCGAGGACGACCTGCGCCGTTACGGCCTGACTTTCGACGACGTGGCCCAGGCCGTACGCCGCTCGTCGATGGACATGCCGGGCGGCTCGGTCAAGGCCGAATCGGGCGAGATCCTGCTGCGCACGATCGGACAGGCCTACCGCGGACCGGAGTACGAGGACCTGACCCTGATGACGCGGACCGACGGCAGCCGGCTGCGTCTGGCCGACGTGGCGCGCGTGATCGACGGTTTCGAGGAGACCGACGCGTGGTCCCGATTCGACGGGGAGCCGGCCGTCATGGTCCAGGTCTACCGCGTCGGAGACGAGAACGCGCCCGAGGTGGCGGCCATCGTCCGGGATTACGTCGCGGCCAAGGCGGCGACCCTGCCCGACGGCCTTTCCATGGCTACGTGGCAGGACACGTCCGTCATCCTGAGCGACCGCACGAACCTGCTTCTTCGGAACGGTTTCCAGGGGTTGGTGCTCGTCTTCATCGTCCTCGCCCTGTTCCTGAGGATGCGCCTGGCCGCCTGGGTCGCCATCGGCATTCCCGTCTCGTTTCTCGGCGCCATCGCGTTGATGCCGCAGGTCGGCCTGACGATCAACATGATGACGCTGTTCTCGTTCATTCTCGTCCTGGGAATCGTCGTCGACGACGCGATCGTCGTGGCCGAGCGTATCCATTACCGGCAACATCAACTCGGAGACCCCCTGAAAGGAGCGATCCTCGGGACCCAGGACGTCACCGTGCCGGTGATATTCGGTGTTTTGACGACGATGGTCGCGTTCGCGCCGTTCATGTTCGTTCCCGGCATGATGGGCAACTTCACCCGGTCGTTTCCGTTGATCGTCATTCCGGTTCTTTTCTTCTCCGTGGTCAAATCGCAGCTCGTGCTGCCCAGCCACCTGTCCCACAGCCGGATCCGCGATCCGGAAGCCCGGAAGAACCTGCTCGCCCGCGCCTGGAACGGGTTCTTCGACGCGTTCGCCGGCGGCCTGCAGTGGGTCATCTCGCGTGTCTACAAACCGGCGCTGGGGTTCTTCCTGGAATGGCGCTACCTGACGCTGGCTCTCGCCCTGTCGTCGATCCTGATGACCGTCGGGCTCTACTACGGCGGCATCGTCCAGTTCGTCTTCTTCCCGGCCATCGATTCGGACAACGTCATCGTCAAGCTGACGATGCCGCAGGAGACGCCGGCCTCCGTCACCGCGGACGCCGTGGAAAGCATCGAACGAGCCGCTCTCGAGCTGGGCGGGGAGCTCGAGTCCGAGTTCGGCATGCCCATCTACACTCACGTGCTCTCGAGCGTCGGCGAGCAGCCCAGCGCGAATTCGGGACCCGCCGGCGGCGTGCGAGCGTCGGCGCAAGCCCATGTCGGTGAAGTGAACGTCGAGTTGATCCCGGGAGAGGGCCGGCCGCTGTCGAGCGAGGCCGTCGGCAACCGGTTGCGGGAACGGCTGCCGGAAGTGCCCGGCGCCGTGGAGATGCTGATCGACACCGAGTTGATGACCGGAATGGGCGATCCGATCCACGTGCGGCTGACCGGCCCGGACGTCGACGCGTTGCGCGCGGCGGCGGCCGACGTGAGAACCCGCCTGGCCGACTATCCGGGAGTCTACGACGTCACCGATTCCTTCCGCGGCGGCAAGCCGGAGCTCGAGTTGACCATGAAACCCAGCGCCGAGCCGCTGGGGCTGGCGCTTCAGGATCTGGGACGCCAGGTGCGCCAGGCCTTCTTCGGCGAGGAAGCCCAGCGCATTCAGCGCGGCCGCGACGACGTTCGCGTGATGGTGCGCTATCCCCTGGAGGAACGGCAATCCGTCGGCGACGTCGAATACATGCGCATCCGCACTCCCGACGGCGGCCAGGTGCCGTTCGCCACGGTCGCGGACGCGGAGTTGGGGCGCGGTTTCGCGAGCATCACCCGCGTGGACCGCAATCGCGCCATCAACGTCACCGCCGAGGTGGACGACGAGATCACCAACGAGAACGACGTGTTGACGGACCTGGAGGTGCGCCACATGGCCGGCATCCTGGCCGCGCACCCGGGCGTGGACTACACCTTCGAGGGGATGCAGCAGATGCAGAGCGAGTTTCAGGATGGTCTGCAGGAGGCTTTCCTGATCGCCATGTTCGTGATCTTCTGCCTGATGGCCATACCGTTCCGATCCTACCTCCAGCCCATGATCGTGTTGTCGGCGGTTCCGTTCGGACTGGTCGGCGCCATCCTCGGCCACGCGGTTTTCAACATGGAAGTGAGCTTCATGTCGATGCTCGGCATGGTGGCCCTCACCGGGGTCGTCGTCAACGACAGCCTGGTCCTGGTCCATTTCATCAACCGTTTCGCGCGTGAGAACGAGTCGCTGCGGGAAGCGGTCATCCACGCGGGGATGGCCCGCTTCCGGCCCATCGTCCTGACCTCGCTCACCACGGCGGCCGGCGTCACGCCGCTGATCCTGGAGTCCAGCATCCAGGCGCAATTCCTGATTCCGATGGCCGTGGCTCTGGCGTCCGGCATCCTGTTCGCGACGCTGATCACGCTGATCCTGGTGCCGTCGCTCTACATGATCCTGGAGGACATCCGGAACCTTCTCGGATTCCGGCGAGCAGTCAGCGCCACGGTCGCGGTCGGAGCCGCCGAGTAGAGAGTCAGCGTCACCGGCGCGTGATCCGAGGCTCCGCGGCGGCCGCGTTCTTCGATGTCGATCTCGACGCTCCGGATTCGGCTCGCCAACAAGCGGTGAACCAGGTGATGGTCGACCCGGAGACCCCGGTTTCCGGCGACGGCGCCCCTTCGATGGCTCCACCAGGTGTACCGGCCGCCTGCGTCGGACACGCGGCGCAAGGCGTCGTCGTAACCGGTCCCGAGCAGCGATTCGAAGGCGCGTCGCTCGGCCGGGCTGCAGATCAGCGTTCCACGCCGGCGCTTCGGATCGTACACGTCACGGTCGTCGGGGGCGATGTTGAAGTCCCCCGCGACGACATGCGGCGAGCGGGCGGCCATGAAGGTCCGGAGGCGTCCGAGCCAACGGATCTTGTGCCGGAACCGGCGAGTGCCGAGGGCTTCGCCGTAGGGAACGTAGACGTTGACGATGCGGGCGCCCGCCACCGTCACGGCAATCGATCGGGCATCGGGATCGCGTTCCCAGAACGGATGAACCATGACGTCGTCCATTGGGGCATCGGCAAGAACGGCCACGCCGTTGCGGGCCGGTTGCCCCGCCACGACCGCGCGGTAACCCGCCGCCGCGAACGCGGCCGCCGGAAAATCGTCTTCGAGACACCGCGTTTCCTGCAGGCAGACGACGTTGGGACGGTTCCGTTCCAACCAGACCAGGACCGCGTCCAGACGCCGCCGGATCGAGTTCACGTTCCAGGTCGTGACGCGCACGCGGCGATTATCGGGTAACGAAAGCGATCGCGTCGTTCACCGTGTCGTAGACGTGGTGCAATTCCTCGGGCCGGATGACATACGGCGGCAGGATGTAGATCACGTTGCCCAACGGGCGCAGCAGAACGCCGTGGTCGATGAAATACCGGTACAGCTTCGGCCGGACGTCGGAGAGATAACCGTGATCTCCGGTCTCGAGCTCGACGGCGGCGACGGTCCCGATCGTTCGGATGTCTCCGACGGTTGCGTGGCTCGCCAGCAGCGGCAGCCGCTCCCGGTGGATGCTCTCGATCCGTGCGATCCGCTCGAACACCGGTTCGGTTTCGAAGACTTCCAGGCTTGCCACGGCCGCCGCGCAGCCCATCGGGTTCCCGGCGTAGGAATGCCCGTGGAAGAACGTGTGCTCCCGGTGCGGTCCGGCAAAGGCGTCGTGGACGCGGTCCGAGCACAGCGTGGCCGCGAACGGCATGAAACCGCCGGTCAGGCCCTTCGAGAGACACAGGATGTCGGGCGTGACGCCGGCGCGCTCGCAGGCGAACATCGTCCCCGTGCGTCCGAACCCCGTGAGGACTTCGTCGGCGATCAACAGCACGCCGTGTTCCCGCGCCAGCCGCGCGGCGCCTTCGAGAAATCCGGGCGGGTGGACGATCATGCCTCCGGCGCCCTGCAGCAGCGGCTCGACGATCACCGCCGCGATTTCCGAGGAACGTTCCTCAAGCAACTGCTCGAGTCGATCCAGGCAGTCGATCTCGCAGCTCCCCCACTCCTTTCCGACCGGACAGCGGTGACAATACGCCGAGTGCGCGCGCAGCACCGGGAACCGCATGGACGCGAACGCGTCGGTGAACGGCGAATCCGCGCTGAGCGACATCGTGCCGGCGGTATCGCCGTGATAGGCGTGTTCCAGCGCCACGACCCGCTGGCGCCGCGCATCTCCCCGGTTCTTCCAGTACTGCAGGGCCATCTTGACGGCCACTTCCACCGCCGTCGAGCCGTTGTCGGAGAAGAAAACGTGATCGAGCCCGGCCGGCACGACGCGGCGCAGCCTCGACGCCAGGCAGGTGGCCGGTCCGTGGGTGACGCCCGCGAAGATCACGTGCTCGAGCGTCCGGGCCTGCTCGGCGATGGCCGCCGCGATCCGCGGATGCGCGTGACCGTGGATATTGACCCACCACGACGAAATCGCGTCGATCAGTGGCCGGCCGTCGCTCGTGTACAGGTGGACACCCTCGGCGCGTTCGATCCGGATCGGATCGGGATCGAGTGTCGGGTGCGTGAACGGATGCCAGATGCGGAGTTCGTCAGACATCGAAGACCGTCCTGTCGAAGTGGTTCTCGAAAACGTCGAGCAGCGCGGTGCGGTCGATCCGCGGGAGCGGCGGGATCCAACCGACGACGGCGACCTTGCCATAGTGCTCGATCGCGGCCCGGTTGTCGCGATTCTCCGAACCGATCATGACGACGCCGGCCAACGTCAGGCCGGCGCGCCGGACGGCTTCCACCGTCAACAGCGTGTGGTTGATGGTTCCCAGCGTCGTGCGCGTCGCGATCACGACGGGCGCGCCGAAACGGCGCATGAGATCGATCATGGAATCCGCGTCGTTGATCGGCACGAGCGCGCCGCCGGCCCCTTCGATGACCAGGCGCCGATCCGTTTCCGGCCGCGTGATCGCCGCAAGGTCGATGGTCACGCCGGCCCACCGGGCCGCCAGGTGCGGCGATACGGGAGGATCGAAGACGTGGCTTTCGGCGGGAGCCCGTGACGCGTCGATGCCCGCGGCGCGCATGACCGTTTCCCGGTCGGTCGGCTGATTCCCGCCCTCGCGCCCCGTCTGGAGAGGCTTCCAGTACGCGGCGTCGAGCGCCGCGGTGAGCATCGCGGACAGGATCGTCTTTCCGACCTCGGTGTCGGTCCCCGTCACGAACAGGTCGTTCACGGCCGCTCGGCCCCCGCTACGGCCCGGATCAGCCCGTCGATGGCAGCGGGGCGCGTGTCGGCGGTCACGGTCAGGCGAATGCGGTCCGTACCCTCCGGCACCGTCGGCGGACGAATGGGCCGGACCGTGAAGCCGGCCGCCGTCAAACTCTCGGCCGCGGCCACGGCGCGCTGGCTGGAGCCGAACATCAAGGGCACGATCTGCGTGTCGCTTCGGCCGATGTCGACGTTCCGGTTCGACAGGCCGGACCGCAGGCGCCGCGCGCGTTCATGGAGCCGGAGGCGCGCGCCATCGGCGTTGGCCGACAATCGGAGCGCGGCCGAAACGTGAGAGGCGACGTACGGGGGCAGGGCCGTGCTGTACACGAAGGTCCGCGCCTTGTTGACGAGAAATCGCTTAAGGCGGCCCGAGCCGGCGACGAACGCGCCGGGTGAGGCCAGGGCCTTGCCGCACGTGTAGACCGCCGCCACCAACGGCTCGGACGACCGCAAGGCGTCGGGTATCAACCCTTGTCCGCGCCGGCCGAACACGCCCACCGCATGGGCCTCGTCGATAATCAGACCTGCGCCGAAGCGTTCCGCCAGGACGATCAGATCGTCCATCGGGGAACGGTCTCCGTCCATGCTGAACACGCTTTCGACGACGATGAATCGCTCTCCGGTTCCGGCATCGACGGTCAACGCGTCTTCCAGGAAATCGAAATCGAGGTGCGGGAAGACGACCGTATTCGCACGCGAAAGCCGAATGCCGTCGATCAAACTGGCGTGATTCAGCGCGTCCGAGTACACGGTGTCCTCGGGGCGGAGCAGCGCGCCGAGAAGGCCGACGTTCGCCGCGTAACCCGAGCCGAAGTAAAGCGCCGCTTCCATCCCGGCGAACTCCGCGAACTCCGCTTCCAGCGCCTCCCATTCCGGAGCGTTGCCCGACAGCAGCCGGGGACCGGTCGACGCCACCCGGTCGGAGGTTCGCGCGGCGCGAACGACCGCTTCCGCCAGTTCCGGGCTGCGCGCCAGTCCCAGGTAATCGTTCGATGAGAATTCCGGCGTCTCTAGGACGCTCAGTTCACGGTACCGGCCCTCGGCGCGAAGCCGGTCGAGTGTTTCGCCGAGGCGGTCGCCGGTCTGCCCGGCCGGGGATCGAGGCTCAAGCCTCATGGCCCGTGGGGACCAGATCGAGCGTTTCCAGGAGCTCCGTGTCTTCGGACCGTTCCGGGTTGGGAGTCGTCAGGAGCTTGTCCCCGACGAAGATGGAATTCGCCCCCGCCAGGAAACACAGCGTGACGGCCTCGCGGTTCAGGGACCGTCGGCCCGCGCTGAGCCGGACCCGGGACATGGGCATCACGCTGCGCGCGGTGGCGATCGTCCGGACCAGCGTCAGGGAATCCATCGTCTCGGAACGGGCCAGGGGCGTTCCGTCGACTCGAACGAGCACGTTGATGGGCACGCTCTCGGGATGCGGGTCGAGGATGGCCAACTGGTGCAGGAGTCCCACACGGTCCGCGTCGGACTCGCCCATGCCGATGATGCCGCCCGAGCACACGGTGATACCGGCCTTGCGGACCGCCGCCAGCGTATCGAGGCGCTCCTGGTAGGTTCGCGTCGTGATGATTTTGTCGTAGTACTCCGGCGAGGTGTCCAGGTTGTGGTTGTAGGCGTGCAATCCCGCTTCGGCCAGCCGTTCGGCCTGGGATTCGTTCAGCATGCCCAGCGTGCAGCAGGTTTCCATTCCCAGCGCCGCGACGCCCCGGACCATCCGGAGCACCTTCTCGAACTCCGGTCCGTCCCGGACGTCGCGCCACGCCGCGCCCATGCAGAACCGGTGGACGCCCTGCGCCTTGGCCGATTGCGCCGCGCCGAGCACGGCGTCCACGTCGAGCAGCTTTTCGTTATCCACTCCGGTGTCGTAGTGCGCGCTCTGGGGGCAATAGGCGCAGTCTTCGGGGCAGCCGCCCGTCTTGACCGAGATGAGTTGGCAGAGCTGAAGGTCGCGCGATGGGTGGTGCCGCTGGTGGATCTGCCGCGCCCGACCCACCAGATCCAGCAGAGGTTGGTCGTAGATCACCGCGATCTCCTCCCGCGTCCAATCGGAACGCGCGCCGGCGGGGGTCTCTACAGCTTTCATGCGGAGGCAATTATAGCGGATCGGCCCGGTGCGCGCTTGACGCCGCTACCGGGCCCAGGATGACGGGGCCCCTTACGGTCTCCCGCCCATCACGTACTCGGCGATCTCCCGGAGGCGGTCCGCGTCGGAGACACGTCCCGAATAGCAGTGGCCCACGCCTTCTCCGTATTCGAAGTAACCCGCGTAGTACGGGTCCGACGTGGTCTCGAGCCACTCCTCGAGCATCCGGGTCGCGTTGTTGAGATAGAAATTGTCCATCGTTCCGGTGTAGACGTGCAGCTTCCCGACCAGATGGGGACCGACTTCCTCCCAGTTGCGCTCGAGGTAGTAGCGGAGATCGTAGTTGTCGATCCAGTACCGGGCGACCTCGGGGTCCATCTCGCCCGTGAACTTGTCGAACAACGGCTGGAAGTACCCGTCGTCGCCCAGGGGTCCGAACACCGCCGACCAGATGTCGAGTTGCTCGCCCGAGCGCCCGCGCGTCCCGTTGACCAGCTCGAAGTGGTTGCGCTGCCGGGAAGTCAGGCGGATGCGGCCGTCGATCTCGCGCGTGTTGGGCGTGGGAACGCGCCGCCCCGCGACGACCTTGTAAAAGGCGTTGGCGTCCTCGTAGACGTTGATCTGCTCGACGTCGTGAAAATCCACAGGATCCGGGCAATAGGCCCAGGCGCCGCCGAAGAACTCCGGATGGAAGATCTGCAGCGCGAGCGCTTCCCAGCCGCCGGTCGACCCGCCGGTCAGGACCCGGGCCCAGGGTTCGGAGATGACCCGGAAGCGCCGTTCGATTTCCGGTATCAACTCCTGCATGATCGCGTCACCGTAAGGCCCCACGTTCACGGAGTTCACCGCGTAGGAATCGTCGAAGTACGGGTTCGGGTGCTGGAACGTCACCACCAGCATGCGTGGAAAGTCCGAACGCATCCACTCCGCCCGGAACCGCGAGCTGTAGTCGAAGCCCATCGGCGCGTCCAGCGAGAAGTGCCCTTGCTCGTAAACGACCGGATACGATTCGGCGTCGCCGTCGTAGCCGCGCGGCAACAGCACGGTCGCCCCCAGGTAGATTGGACGGCCCCAGAACTCGGTCAACGTCGGGCTCTCGAAACGGAAGCGCCGAACGAACTCCGTGTCCGGGGGAATCGAAATCGGCGGAATCACGTGGACCGCTTCCAGCCCGATCGTCTCGCGACGCGACGGGTCGATCGACACCCTCTGGACATCGCTGTAAAGGTTGCCGGGAGAGCGATTCCACCGTTGACCTTCCCACTGGTCGTCGTGCATCCAGACGACGTGACCGTCGGCGCGGCGAAACTCGGAATAGATGTTGACGAAGCCCTGAACCCAGTAGTCCCCCGGGGGGACGTCGCGAAGACTCGCGAAGGGCGTCCCCAGGTCGCTGGAGTCGATGACGGCGGCCTGGCCCGGCGCGAGCCGTTCGATATCGCGGCCGAAGAACGGAATCCCCGTCCGCCCGATCCGCAGGAAGGGTTCGGGCGCGGGACTCGGCGCGATCATCACGTAGACCCGGCCCGTGACGGGGTCCGACCGGACGTCGGCGGGAACGGATATCTCGAAACGCATCCCGTCGCCGGGCGATTGCGCCCGCGCGGGCTGCAACGCGGCCATTGCGGCGGCGAAGGCGAACGTTCCAAGCCGCTTCATTCGTGCGAGGCTATCACACGGACCGGACGGGGAGATCGATGAAGCCCCTCAGTCAACGAGGCCGAGTTGGTGCTTGGCGGGTTCGCTGATTCGGCTCGGATGCCACGGAGGATCCCAGACAAGCTCGACCCGAACGCGGGAAACGCCGTCGACTGCCGCGACGGCCCGTTCGACGTCCCCCGGGAGCGAGCCCGCGGCCGGGCAGTCGCGCGCGGTCAACGTCATGCGGATCACGACGCCGGCGTCATCCTCGATCGCTATGTCGTAGATCAGACCCAGATCGTAGACATTGATGGGAATTTCCGGATCGAAGCACGACCGGAGCGCGTCGTGGACGCGCTGCTCGAGGAAGAGTTTGTCGCCCGGATGCATGTATGAACCGGCGCCAAGCGCGTCCGAATCATATCATTGACAGCTAGTGACTGGTCATTAACACTAGTCTTATGGAAACTATCAACGCGACGGATTTCAAGGCCCGTTGCCTCGCCATCCTGGATCGTGTTCGGGCGACTGGAGAACGCGTCATCATCCTCAAGCGAGGACGCCCGGTGGCGGAGTTGGGTCCCCCGAGCCACATGGACTCGGAGTATCCGCAATTCGAGTTGCGGGGAACCGTGACCGTCGTCGGCGACATCATCGAGCCGGCCGTCCCGGAAGACCATTGGGAGAGTCTCCGGAAGTGACGGCGTTGCTCGATACGCACGTGCTCCTGTCGTGGGTCAACGATCCGGATCGACTCTCGCCGGCGCAGCGGGAGGTCGTCGCGTCGGTGAGCCCGTCATCCCCCGTGCTCGTTTCCGACATCTCGCTTTGGGAAATCGCGACTCTGCACGGCTTGGGCCGCATCCGGCTGGCGGTTCCCCTGCGCGAGTGGCTCGAAAAGGCGACGGCGCCCCCGCTGGTGCGCCGGCAGGGGATAACACCCGCCATCGCGGCCGAATCCGCCGCCCTGCCCGATTCGTTTCACAGTGATCCGGCCGACCGGATTCTCGTGGCGACGGCGCGCGTGCTCGGCGCGACGTTGCTGACCGAGGACCGCCGGATCATCCGGTCGGCGCTGGCCGACACGCTGAATTGAGCGCCGGCCCCCGACGCTCGTCTAGTTGGCGGTCGCCTCGAGGAAGTCCTCGTGGGAACCGACCGCCCCGTGGATTCCCACGTGGCGTTCCACGTCCAGTCCCAGACGCTCGATGTTCTCCCGCAGCGACACGGCCGATGCGTTGGACGCTCCCGGTCCGCCTCCCGCGGGCGGGGAGTAGAGATCCGCGTTGATCAGAATCCGTTCGTCAGGCAGATAGACGATCAACATGTCCTCGGCGTGATTCAACCCCTCGAGGGAGTGGAACTCCACGCTTCGAGTGTCATCGCCGATCACGAGCGCTTCCGAACCGACCGTGTGGAACACGGGCAGCTTGTCCGGCGCCATGCGCGGATAGTAGGTCGAGAGCAGGTCGGGCTGCATCAGTCGCGGATAGGGGTAGAGGACCAGCTCGTGGTAGAAGTCGCGGCTCACCTCGTGTGTCACCAATTCCGCGCCATGGATCACGTAGGTCCGCATCCCGCTGGAATGGTCGAAGTGGTGGTGCGTAATGGCCAGGTGCGTGAGCCGCTTGTCGGGAATCACGCGTTGGGCTTCCTGGATCACGGCGATGGACCGTTCCTCGCTCAACGGAGCTTCGATCATCACGTAGGAGTCTTCCAGCTCCACGGCAATGCTGTGGTGCGACCCGCCGGCGATGCGCCACACGCCGTCGGCGACTTCTTCCGACTCCACGCGAACGGGAGCCGTGGCGGCCTCGCGCACGGCGTCGGGAACGGCCATCAGCGGAATGGCCACGTTCGCTTCGACGCTGGCGACATTGACGTTGATGCCGTGATGCGGGCCGTTGCGGATGTCGCCGGCGTGGTGGTGCAGGCGGCTCGGGAACATGAAACCGCCGCGGTCCTCGTATCCGGTGTAGTCCCATTGCCAGGTCATGTCGCCCAGCAGCGCGTGGGGCAGCCAGGTCTGTGTCCGCTCCACCAGGTTCTGGTCGTCGACGGCGCCCATGATCTGGTAATCGCCGACGCTGTAGGCGATGTAGGTGACCCGGCGGCCGGCGGGCCCGCCCGACTTCTGCATCGTCACGTCGTCGATGGCCATCATGATCGTGGCGGCGGTGACGTCGGAGGCGGCCAGCGCGCCCTTGACGAACCCGTGCGGTGTCAGGTAGAGGTCGATCAGCCGCTGGTCCCCGGCCGTCGGTTGCGCCACCACCGTATCCCCCTGCATGTTCCAGGCGTGGTTGGCGCGGCTCACGATCACCTGCTGCTGCTCCGGAATCGGCTGGCGGCCTCCGCCGAACGGTTCGTTGTCGCCTTGAGTCCGGGTCAGATCTTCCCGCGAGTACATGGCGTTATAGTCGATGACGCGCGTGTACGCCGGCATGGCCAGCGTCGGAAAATCGACGTTCGGGCCCGCGACCCGAGTCGTATAGCTCTGACCCAGGGCGCGGATCGTGCTGTTCGGGGCCCCCGTGATCCGGAGCGTCTCGACGTTGTCGGTGCCCATGGCGTCCGCCACCGCCCGCAGGACGGTCTGGACGTCGTCGTGGAGCATGGTCTGCGGGGCGGCGGGCCGAACCAGGACCCCCAGCGCCATCAGGAAGACAAGCGGCTTCAGTTTCATGATTTCTCCTAGCCGGCCCTGCGCCGGATGCATAGCTTTCCGGAGTCTGCGGCGAATTATCCGGCCCCGCAAGACCGATTTCAAGGTTTATGTCCGGCCGGGTTCGGCGGTGCGCTCGCGACATGCCGTCGAGCCGGTTCCGTACGTCGGCAGTCGGCCCGAATCGATTGCCGCCAACGGGCGCGGCGCCGCTGATACGATATTTCCGTCCATGAGGATCCTTCTCTGCGTGTGGTGTCTGTCCCTTCCCGCCGCCTCTGGCGCGCAAGCCGCGCAGGTCGAGATCGACTACGAGACCGCATGGATGGACCGCAACGTCTTCGCCGTCCGGATCGACGACGAGATCCGCATCGATGGACGGCTCGACGAGCCGGCCTGGCAACGGGCCCGGCCCGCGACCGACTTCGTCCAGTGGCAACCGTTCACGGGCTCCGCGTCGACGGAACGCTCGGAAGTCTACGTCCTGTACGATGACGACAACCTGTACTTCGGTTTCGTTTCGTTCGACTCGCAGCCGGACCGGATGCGCGTCAACGATCTCCGGGAGGACTTCAACTTCAACGGCACCGACAGCATCGGCATCATCATCGACAGCCTGAACGACAATCGTTCCGGGTTCCTCTTCGGAACGAACCCGGCCGGGGCGAAGCGCGATTCCCAGGCGTCGAACGACAGCTCGTTCAACAACGACTGGGACGGCGTCTGGGACGTGCGCGTGATTCGGGACGATCGGGGTTTCGTCGCCGAGTTCGTCATACCGTTCAAGACGCTGCGTTTTTCGAGCGACTCGACTCAGGAATGGGGCATCAACATGAACCGCCGCATCCTGAGGCTCAACGAAGAGAGCTCCTGGTCGCCCTATCCGGTGCGTTACCGGATCAACCGGGTATCGATGGCCGGCACGCTGCGCGGCCTGGAGAACATCCGCCAGGGCCGGAACCTCAAGGTGAAGCCGTACGTCAACGCGAGCTTCACGCAGTCAAGGAATCGCGGTTTGCGGTGGGAGGACGGCTACGACGGCGGCGTCGACGTCAAGTACGGGCTGACGCCCTCGCTGACGCTGGATGCGACCTACAACACGGACTTCGCGCAGGTGGAAGCCGATCAGCAGCAGGTCAACCTGACCCGCTTCAGCCTGTTCTTTCCCGAAAAGCGCGAGTTCTTCCTGGAGAACGCGGCGAACTTCGCGTTCGGCAGTCCCGGGGGCGGCGGGGGCTCCCGCCCGTTGATCCCGTTCTTCAGCCGCCGGATCGGGCTCGGCGCGAACGGGACGCCGATTCCCATATTGGGCGGGGGCCGCGTCTCGGGCCAGGCGGGCCGCTATGACGTCGGAGTCCTTTCGATGCGGACCGAGGCCGATCCGGCAACCGAAACGCCCGCGAACAACTACGTCGTGGGCCGCGTCAAGCGGAATCTCCTGACCAACTCCTGGGTGGGCGCCATCTACACCCATCGCGACTCGTCCATCGAGGGCGACCGCAACGACGTCTTCGGAGCCGACGCCCGCTTCCAGTTCCTCAATCGACTGAACTTCAACGCGTACATGCTCCGATCGTCCACCCCGGGCCTGGACGGCGAGGATCAGGCCCGCCAGTTCGAGGCCGCATGGGACGACGACGAGCTGGGTCTGTCGGCCGGTTATCTGACGATCCAGCGGAACTTCAATCCGGAAGTGGGTTTCGTCCGCCGGAAGGACATGACGCAGTACGACGGGGAAGCGTCGTGGAACCCGCTCATCGAGAGCAGCGCGGCGATCCGGAACCTTCGGTTCGAAACGGGATTGCAGTACATTCAAGGGGCGACGAGCGGCGAGATCGAGACGCGCGATCACCGCGTCACGACCGGCATCCGTTTCCTGAACAACAGCTCGGTCACGTTCACGACCCGGGAAACGTTCGAGCGCCTCGAACGGCCCTTCGAGATACGCACCGGGCTGACGATTCCACGAGGCGACTACACGCGCCGCGAGCATGCCTTCGACGCTTCGGGCGATCCGAGTTGGCGCATCAGTCCCAGCGCCCGCCTGGAGTGGGGGGAGTTCTGGACCGGGACGCGCCGGTCCTTCTCGGCGGGAATCAGCCTGAAGCCGCACTACCGGTGGAGCCTGGACCTGGACTACGGCCGCAACCGCGTGACGCTGGCCGGGGGCCGCTTCACGACCGAACTGATGGGCGCCCGTTTCGTCTACGGCTTCAGCCCGTATGCGTTCTTCAACGCGTACGTCCAGTACAACGCCGAGACGGGCCGCGTCAGCTCGAACGTGCGGTTCAACTGGACGCACAGCCCGTTGAGCGATCTCTACATCGTCTACAACGACACGCGCGATACCGAACGAGGGGAACCCATCGAGCGGGCGATCATCGTCAAGTTCACGAACCTGTTCAATTTCTGACCTGGAGGTCGGGGACCTCGAACACCGCGCCCGAGAACACCAGCCAGACGATCAGCAGCGTCAACACGACGTTGAAGGCTTGCCCGGACACGTACAGCAGGAGTGGCCGGCCGCGGGCCATGTGCCGGCCGAGCTCCCTGAAGTTCGACTCCAGGCCGATCGACAGGAACGCGAGACAGAAGAACCAGCTTCGCAGGTTGCTGGTCACGTCGAGCGCTTCGTCGATACGTTCCGAACCCAGGGCCGGCGCCAGAACGACGGACACGATGAACGAAGCGCCGATGAAACCCAGCACGAACTTTGGAAACCGCGTCCACAGATCTCCCATCCGCGGCCGTCCGCTCGACGACGGCTCGACGCGCATCACCCAGTACAACGCGACGGCGAACGCGACCACACCGATCAGAAGGTTCTGGATCATCTTGATGACGGCCGCCGTCTGCAACGCGTCCGGGCCGAGAAACTCGCCGGCCGCGGCCACGGCGCCCGTCGAATCGACGGTCCCGCCGATCCACGCGCCCGCCATCACGGGATCCAGGCCCAGCGCCTGGCTCAGCAACGGCATGCCGACCATCATCAGGACCGTGAAGATGAGCGTCATCCCGACGGCCAAGGTCAGTTCGTCCTTCCGGGCGCGAGTGGCGCCGGCCGTCGCGATCGCCGCCGACACGCCGCACACCGAGGTCGCGGCGGCCACGATCATGGCGAACGACGGTTTCATCGCGAGCACTCGGCGGCCGAACCAGAACATCACCAGCAGCACGACGGGCGTCACGCCCCAGGCCACGATGATCCCGTACCGGCCGAGCGTGAGCATCCGGCCGAACACGACCTCCGCGCCCAGAACCACCAGGCCGATCTTGATGAACAGCTCGGTCCGGACCCCCGGTTTCAGCCAGTCCGGCGTCCCGAACAGGTTGCTGACGACGAGGCCCGCCACCAGGGCCCACAACGCGTAACCGAGGCCGTAGGCGGCAAAGACCGCGTTGGCGCCGGCCACGAACGCGGCCGTGGCGAGAACGAAAACAACCGGGAACGCCTTCAGATACGCCCAGGCGTCACGGCCGAGAGCACGGGTCGCCACGCCCGTCAGGATGGCGATCGAAACCAGCAGCACCAGGAGGGGCGCGATCCGGTCCGGAGGCATTCCGGACAGGAGAGACGACCAGCGGGGCACGGTCGGCACCGAGTCGACGAGACCGGAGAACACCGCCGCGAGCAACGCGGCGCCGATCCAGACCGTCCACCAGTCCTCGGAGGTCACGAGCGGCTTGATCCGGGACATCGTCTATTCACCGGCGGGCCGCAGAACCTCGCCGTTGATTTCCGTGTAGAAGAGACCGGTGGCGTCGATCCCCCCGTGGAGGTTGGCCCGAACGACAGGCCCGGCCATGCCCGAACGCCCGAGCCGATCGAGCCCGGCGATGGCGATCCAGACCATGCCGCCGCACACGGCCGCCAGGAGCAGTCGGCGTATCCGTCGCATCGGCGTATCTTACTCCGTTTCCACGGCCCGGAACCGGACCGCTTCGGACAGATGCGCGGGTTCGATGACTTTGGAATCCGCCAGGTCCGCGATCGTGCGCGCCACCTTGAGAACGCGGGTGTATCCCCGCGCCGACAGGCACAGCCGCCGCACGGCGTGCTCCATGATGCGCCCGGACGCCGCGTTCAACGCGCAGTGTTCCCGCAACTCGCGAGTGGACATCCCGGCGTTGGTCCGGGCGCCGTTCGCCCCGAACCGTTCCGATTGCAGCGTCCGGGCTCGGATCACGCGGTCCCGGATCGCGCCGGAGCGTTCGGAAGGCCCGGACCCGGCCATGTCCGAATAGCTCGGCGCCGGGACGGTCACCTGGATGTCGATCCGGTCGAGCAGCGGCCCCGAAATCCGCGACATGTACCGTTGAACCTGTCCCGGCGTGCACGTGCACTCCCGCCGTTCGTCTCCGCGGTACGCGCAGGGGCACGGGTTCATCGCCGCGACCAGCACGAACGCAGCCGGAAAGGACAGGCTCATCTGCGCACGCGCGATCGTCACCCGGCGTTCCTCGATCGGCTGTCGCAAGACCTCGAGAACGTGTCGGCGGAACTCGGGCAGTTCGTCCAGGAACAGGACCCCGTTGTGAGCCAGGCTGGCCTCGCCCGGCCGCGGAAACGCCCCGCCTCCGACCAGCCCGGCCTCCGAGACCGTGTGGTGCGGGGCGCGGAACGGCCGCCGGCCGATGAGCCCCTCGCCCGGCGCGAGCATTCCGGCGACGGAATGGACGCGCGTTGTTTCTAGCCGCTCCTGTAGCGTCATGGGCGGGATGATCGTCGGTATGCGCCGCGCCAGCATGGTCTTCCCGCTCCCCGGGCTGCCGACGAGCAGGATGTTGTGGCCGCCGGCGACGGCGACCTCGACGGCGCGCTTCGCGTGCGTCTGGCCGCGGATCTCCGCGAAGTCGTCACTGCCGGGCGGGGCTTCGGGCAGCCCGCGGTCTCCGCGACAGGCTTCGGCCCGGCGCGTGCCGTTCAGGTGCTCCACGACCTCGCCGAGGCTCTTCAACGCGTACACGTCGACGGCGTCGGCCAGCGCCGCCTCGGTCCCGTTGTCCGCCGGTACGACCAGACGGCCCACCCCGGCGTCACGGGCGAGCATGGCCACCGAAAGGGCGCCGCGCACCGGGCGGAGCCCGCCGTCCAGGGCCAGCTCGCCGATCAGGAGCGTCTCGGTGTCCGGCGACCGAATGACGCCCGTGCTGGCCAGGATGCCGACGGCGATGGGCAGGTCGAACGACGATCCCTCCTTGCGTACGTTCGCCGGCGCCAGGCTGATCGTGATCCGCCGGTAGGGCACCTCGAATCCGGAATTGCGGATCGCGGCCTCGACGCGCGCGCGGGATTCGCGAATCGCGGTGTCCGGGAGGCCGACGATGCGGATATCGCCGTTGCCTCCGGACGCCACGTGGACCTCGACGTCGATCAGCGCCGCGTCGATGCCGAAGACGGCGGCGCTCCGGGTGCGTGAAAGCATGAATTGTCGGGGGACAGGGAACGGGCCACCCCAGTGTACAGTCGGGAGAACGGCCAAGACAGGGAAAAAGCTGCGCTAAAATACAGCGGTCCCCATGAGCACACGAAAAACCATCACCGTATCACTCCCCGACGCCATGGCCGAGCAGGTCGAGAACGCGATGAGGGTGGAACAGCGGACTCGCTCGGAACTCGTGAGGGAGGCGCTCCGCGAGTACCTGAACAAGCCCATACCCGTCGTGGCGGCTTCCAGGACGGAGCTTGCCGCGATCCGCCGCGGGCGAACCGAGATCGAAAAAGGGGACTACGTGACGCTGGACGAACTCCTGCATGGCGTGGCAGCTGCGAATCGCAAGACAAGCCGCAAGAAGGCTCGAAAGGATTCCGAGTAGGGATCGGCAACGGATCGTCGAGGCCATCGCCGAGATGCGCACAAGTCCGTATGGGGGCGATGTCGTGCGGCTCAAGAATGCCTCAGGCGCTTGGCGGCGACGCGTCGGGAGTTACCGGATCCTGTTCGACGTGGATTCGGAGGAACGCCGCGTCGACGTCACCGATGTCCGGCGGCGGACAACGACCACCTATTGACGCATCGATTCGTGCGTCGACGCCGCGGCGCTCACCCGGGGGCTATTCCGCGTCCGGTGGCAACGTCGGCCGGACGAAGTCTCCCGTGTCGGACGTCAGCGCTTCCAGAAACGCCATGAGCTGCGCCCGTTCCTCGTCGGTGATTTCCCTGGGCATGAGCCGTTCGTCCAGCCACGGGTTGAAGTGCCCGCCGCTGAGGACGTAGTCCACCGCTTCGTCGAGCGTGGCGGCGCCGCCGTCGTGAAAATACGGCGGATGCAGCGTCACGTTCCGCATCGTGGGCGTCTTGAACGCTCCGTTGAACGTGGCGGCGTCGTCCGGCGGCGGATCCTGGTTGGCCAGGAACGCGCCGCGTCCCATGTCCGGGTCGTCGTTGTCGAACCCCACGCCGATGTTGTGGTAGAGCGTATCGGTATAGAGTGGCGGCAGGTGACACAGCGTGCAGTTGGCCTTGTCCTCCAGGCTGAACACGTCGAACCCCGCGATGGCGTCCGCGGATACCGCGTTCGGGTCGCCCAGCTCGTACTGGTCCCAAGGCGAATTATCGGCCTCGAGCGACCGTACGAACGTCGAAAGCGCGTCGACGATGGCGTCGGCCGTGACCTCGGTCCCCATCGCGCTCTCGAACTGCTCAGCGTATCCGGGAATGGCGCCGATGGCCTCCGCGACGGCGTCCGGCGTGGCGCCGACCTGACCCCGCCACGCCGCCAGGACCTGGTCCTCGAGCGTCGGCATCCGGCCGTCCCAGTAGAACTCGTTGTAGTAGCCGACGTTGTACAACGTCGGCGAGTGCCGCGTGTTGACGTTGCCGGCGGCGTTCGTGGACAGCGCCAGACCGTCGCCCCATCCCATTTCGGGAAGGTGACACGTCTCGCAGGAGAACGTCCCGGAGTCGGAAATGCGGGTGTCGAAGAAGAGCTGCTTTCCCAACTCGATCTTCTCGTCCGTGATCGGATTGTCCTCGGGGACGATCATTTCCGGCAGGAACGAAGCGGCGGCCGGCTCCGCGTCCGGAGCGGCGTCGTCGGCCGTGTCCGGAGCGGCGCATCCCGCAAGAACCGCGGCCAGGAAAACGATCGAAATCAGGCGTGGCCACGACATCCCGTGACCAGCCGAAGAGTGTGGTCGACGATTGAGGCGCATCATGGGGCGTTAGGATAGCAAAGCTTCGTCCGACGTGCACATCAACGCGGACCGATTATCGACCGCTAGGTCGAAATCCGCATGTGCCGAACGTGGAATCGATTTCGAACGCGGCTTCGGACGAACGCCTTGACCGGATAGCGTGTCCAGGGAATCAGGAGCAGCAACCCCACGATGTCGGTCAGCAGACCCGGCGTGATCAACACGATGCCGGCGGCCAGCACCAGCAGCCCGTCCAACAACGGTTCGGCCGGCATGACGCCGGACTCCATCTCGCCCTGGATCCGGCGAAGAAGCCGGAAGCCTTCCAGGCGCGCCAGGTAGGCGCCGAGGATTCCGGTCCCGAAGACCAGGATCAGCGTGTCCACCGTCCCCAATCGGCGGCCGATCTCGATGAGAAGCGTGAACTCCACGACCGGAACGACGACGAACAGGGAGAGCAGCACGACGAAGACCCGCATGCGTTCATGGTAGCATGCGGAAAGTGAGGCAACTGGCGACCGCGGCGGCGCTCGTCCGCTTCTATTTCCGCATCGTTCCCGCCGGTTGGTACCGGCGCTTCCCGTTCGTTCCCGTCCCCCCGCGCAAGTACGTCGCATGGCGGCTCCAGACCGCCTACGGCCGGCAGCGGCCCGGTCTCGGCGTCGTGCTGGCCGATGTCTGGCGTTTTGGCGGCTGGCTCCGGGACTCGGAACGCCCGCCCGAGGGATGACTTCGCCCTCGAAGCGCGTCAAACGCTCCGCGGCGGTGCTCGTCCGCAGGCACGGCACGCTGCTCGCGCTGCGGCGAGCGGACGACGATGACGAGCTCCCCGGCGTCTGGGGACTTCCCGCCGGGACGTACCGGGGAGCGGAAGACCGGGCGGCGCTGGTCCGGCGCATCGGCCACGACAAGTTGGGGGCGCGCCTGGAGCCGGGCGGCGTCCTGGCCACGGGCCGTCAGCAACGTCCGGCCTATACCCTGGACATGGAGCTGGTCGAAGCGCGCCTCGAAGGGGATCCGAAGCTGGGCGACTGGCAGTGGGCGCCCGAAGGAATCCTCGAGCCGGGGCGGGATCGCGGTTCCCTCTGCTGCCGGCTGGCGCTGGATTTCATCACAGGCTCCTGAACCGTCTGCAGGCCGGCAGCGCCGAATCGGTCGAAGTCGGCCGCGTTCGATGTCGCAATCGCCGCGCCCTCCGTCAAGGCGGCCGCCCCGATCATGCAGTCGATGAGCGTCCGCGCCGCCGTCCCCGGGCCCGACGCTCGCGCTCAACGTCCCGCGCCCACTGTTGGATGTCGACGTTGCGCCCGCGTAACGAGGCCTGAAGCCGGTCAAGCGCGGCCAAGGCGTTCTCGCCCCCGGCAGGTTGCCGGCTGGCTTCGTGCCTTATGGCCCGGCGCAGCGCTTCCGACTTGGACACGCGCCAGCGACGAGCCAGATCCTCGAGGGCCCTCACGGATTCCACGTCCAGCGAATACGTCGACTTTATGGTGGTGGGCATAAGAGGGATGGTATGGCCTTATCCGCCCGCGATCCAGTGTCTCGCTTCCCCTCGCGTTCGGCGAACGCCTCTTCTTGCGGTCGCCAACGAACAGGATCATCCGACGGATCAGCACCCCCACCGGAGCAGTATTCCGCCCCATGTGAACCCGGCGCCGAAGCTGACCAATAGGAGGAGGTCGCCTTCCTCGATCGTTCCGTCCGTGGAGGCTTCCGAGAGGCAGATCGGTATCGTGGCCGCGGTGGTGTTGGCGAAGCGGTCGATGTTGACGGCCACGCGCGCAGGATCCAGGCGGAGCCTGTCGGCCGTGGCCTTGATGATCCTCATGTTCGCCTGATGCGGCACGAACAGCTTGAGGTCCGCCGGGGTCAGACCGTTCCGTTCCAGGATGGATTCCGAGACGTCGATCATGCCCTTGACGGCGAACTTGAAGACGCTTCGGCCGTTCTGGTGCACATAGTGCATCTTCTGCGCAACGGTGTCCGCCGAAGGTGGATTCAGGCTTCCGCCCCCGGGCATGTAGAGGTAGGGCCCGCCGCTTCCGTCGCTGCCGAGGATCCAGTCCATGACCCCGTTGCCGTTCCGCGACGCCTCCATCAGGACGGCGCCGGCGCCGTCACCGAAAAGGACGCACGTGGCCCGGTCCTCGAAGTCAATGATGGAGCTCATCACGTCGGCGCCGACGACGAGCACCTTGGAATGCCGTCCGGAGTGGATGAACTGGGCCCCGGTAGCCAACGCGTACAGGAATCCCGAGCAAGCTCCGGAGAGATCGAATCCCCAGGCGTTCGACGCGCCGATCTTCTCCTGCAGAACGCAGGCCGTGGACGGGAACATCATGTCCGGCGTGACCGTCGCCACGATGATCAGGTCGATTTCATCGGCCCCGACGCCGCGTGCGGCCAACACCCTGCGCGCGGCTTCGGCCGCGAGAGAACTTGTCGGCGTGCCCTTCTCGACGATCCGGCGCTCGCGGATGCCGGTGCGGTCCATGATCCACTGGTCGTCGGTGTCGACCATTTTTTCGAGATCGCCGTTGGTGAGGCGGCCTTCGGGAACATAGTGCGAGACGGCGGTGATCGTGGCTGACTGTTCGGGCAATCTTCGAATCCCTCTGGACGGTAACTGGAAGGAATCAGAGAAATTAGCATAGTTGCCGACGTGTTACAATCGCACGTTGATGGCCCAAACCTACTTCCAGAAAGGGTTCGGGATGCGCCTGGAAGTGCGCCCCGAACTCCAGGATCGCTACCGGAGCCGCATCGTCGACAAGATGCGCGAAGCCGGTTCCAGGTTGGTCGTCGGGGATCTCACTTTCGTGCTGGCTCGGGAGTTCGGGTTCTGCTACGGCGTCGATCGCGCGCTGGAATACGCCTACGAGACCGTCCGGAAGTTCCCGGACCGCCGCATCTTCCTGACCGGCGAGATCATCCACAACCCGCAGGTCAACCGCGAGCTGCAGCAGCGCGGCATTCGGTTTCTCCCGGAGGAGCGCGATCCGGCCGTCAAGTACGGTGACGTCCGGTCCCCCGACGTGGTTGTCCTGCCCGCGTTCGGCGTTCCCAACGTGGACATGGAGACCCTGAACGACATCGGCTGCACGGTGGTCGACACCACGTGCGGGTCCGTGCTGAACGTCTGGAAGAACGTCGAACGGTATGCCTCGCTCGGGGTGACCTCGATCATTCACGGCAAGTTCGAGCACGAGGAGACGCGGGCGACGTTTTCCCGAACGACCCTGTCGCCCGGGGCCCACTACCTGGTCGTCCGGAACACCGAAGAAGCGGCGGCGGCCTGCGACTATATCGTCGACGGAGGCGACGGGCAGGCGTTCCTGGAACAGTTCTCGCGGGCCGTCTCTCCCGGGTTCGATCCGGACCGGCACCTGGAGCGCGTTGGGCTGGCGAACCAGACAACCATGCTCAGCTCGGAGTCCCTACAGGTGGCCGAAATGTTCCGCCAGGCACTCGCGCGGCGCTACGGAGAGGACGACCTGACGCACCGCTACATCGCTTTCGACACGATCTGCAGCGCGACCGAGGACCGCCAGCAGGCGTTGTTGGCGCTGCGGCACGAGGCACTGGACGCGATGATCGTCATCGGCGGGTACAACAGTTCCAACACGAACAACCTGGCCCGCATCGCGGCCACGTTCACGCGCTCGTTCCACATCGAGGATGCGACGGCCATCGTGAGCGCCGACGAGATCCGGCACAAGCCTCCCGGACGGGCGGGCGAAACGCAGACACACCAGTGGCTCCCCGACGGCCCCCGGAAGATCGGTCTGACGGCCGGCGCTTCGACGCCGAACAGCCAGATCGGCGAAGCGATCGAACGGATCGCCGGTTTTCGGGATACAATGGCGCTTTCGCGGTTGAAGGAATTCGTCAATGCCGGTAGCTAATCCGAAGAAAGCCAACCCCTCGGCGATCATTCCCGAAGCCCCGAACAAGATCACGCGAAAGAAGAAAACGCCGAAGATCATCGCCGTCGTGAACCCCGACAACTGCACGGGCTGCGAAGCGTGCATCCCCTTCTGTCCCGTCGACTGCATCGAACACGTGCCGCGCGATGCTTCCGACAACGTCGGGGTGATCATCGATCCGGTCCAGGTGCGCTTCGACGAATGCATCGGCTGCAAGATCTGCGTCAACGTGTGCGAGCGGATGGCATGGGACGCGATCGCCATGTATCCGGCCGCCGACGTGGCCGAGTACTTCGGCATCGAACTCCACGACAAGTACGAGGAAGCGGTCGCCGCGTACGCCGGAGAAGCCGCGGACGCCTGAGACGGACCAACCCGTCTCTCGGCGGCCAGCGGTCCGGTCGAGGCTTCGTAACGACGTCGTGCGGGAACTATCCTAGACCGGGACGCGGCCGATTCCGCGTCCCCGGCGTCCCTTCTTGCGTTTCCCGGTGTTCTTGGCCCGTCCCGCGGCCAATCCCTGCATCATCTTGCGGGCCTGGACGTACTGCTTGAGCAACTGGTTGACCTGTTGCACCGACGTCCCGCTGCCGCGCGCGATGCGTTTCCGGCGCGAGCCGTTCAGGATCCGGTGGTTCCGGCGTTCCGCGGGGGTCATCGAGTCGATGATCGCTTCGGTTCGCGTCAACTCCTTCTCGTCCACGTCCACCTTGTTCAGGTTCTTGAAAGGACCGATGCTGGGAAGCATCCCGAGAATGCTCTCGAGCGATCCCATCCGGCGGACCTGCCGCAACTGATTCCTGAAATCCTCGAGCGTGAAGGCGTTGGAAGCGGCTTTCTTCTGGAGCTCGACGGCCTGCTTCCGGTCGACGATCGCCTCGGCTTTCTCGATCAGGGAGAGGATGTCCCCCATGCCGAGGATACGCGAGACGACGCGGTCCGGGTGGAACGGCTCGAGCGCGTCGTATTTCTCCCCCACGCCGAGGAACTTGATCGGTCGGCCCGTAACGGACTGGATCGAGAGAGCCGCGCCGCCCCGGGCGTCGCCGTCCATCTTGGTCAGGATGAATCCGGTCAATCCGAGCCGCTCGTGGAACCGTTCGGCGCTCCGGACGGCGTCCTGTCCCAGCATGGCGTCTGCGACGAAGAGGATTTCCCGCGGTTCGAGCGCGTCCCGGATTCCATCCAGCTCGACCATCAAGGCCTCGTCGACGTGCAGCCGGCCGGCCGTGTCGACGATCACCACGTCGTGGGCCGAGTTGCGCGCTTCCCTGAGTGCGCCCAGGCCGAGATCCACCGGCGTCTGAGTCCCGGTCCCCTCCCAGACGCGCGCGCCCACGTCCCTCGCTATGAGCCCGAGCTGCTCGCGGGCCGCCGGGCGGTGAACGTCGACGGACACCAGCAGCGGCCGCCGCCCCCCGTTCTTGAGCCAGGCGGCCAGCTTGCCGCTCGAAGTCGTCTTTCCCGAACCCTGGAGGCCGACCAACATGACGACCGTGGGCGGATTGGGGGCGAATTCGAGCCGGGCGGTCCGAGAACCCAACATTTCCACCAGCGCGTCTCGGACGACCTTGACCACCTGTTGGCCGGGAGCGAGGCTGTCGAGCACTTCCTGTCCGAGCGCCTTGGATCGGACGCTTTCGGTGAACTGCCGGACGACCTTGAAGTTGACGTCGGCCTCGAGGAGAGCCATCCGGATCTCGCGAAGCGTCTCGTCGACGTGGGTGGCGGTGAGCCGGCCTTCGCCGCGCAAGTTCTTGAGTACGCGCTGCAGCTTGTCGGACAGGTTCTCGAACATGATTACGCCGGCGCTCGTTTCAAGACCGGTGCACGCGTCGGATCGAACGCGCGCGTCCGCTCGCGGCGTCGACGTCGATCACGGCGCCGTTCAGCTCCACGCCTCCCGACGCGGCCTCGAGCCGCACGGGAACTTGCAGGGTCAGGCGGGCCATCGTGGATTCGCGGGTCATTCCGATCACGGAATCGAACGGGCCGGTCATGCCCACGTCGGTCTGATACGCCAGGCCGCGAGGCAGAATGCGTTCGTCGGCGGTGGGGATGTGCGTGTGGGTGCCCAGGACGGCCGAGGCGCGGCCGTCCAGGTGCCAGCCCATGGCCACCTTTTCGGAGGTGGCCTCGGCGTGATGGTCGACTACGATCACCCGGACGTCGCCGGGAAGACTCGCGATCGCCGCGTCCACGCTGCGGAAGGGATCGTCCGTGTCGGGCATGAAGGTCCGCCCCTGGACGTTGATCACGGCGACGGGTTCGCCCGTGCGGGCCTGAAGCACGACGCTCCCGCGACCGGGGTTCCCGGGGGGATAGTTTGCCGGTCTCAGTATTCTTTCTTCCGTATCCAGGTAGCCGAAGATTTCCTTCCTGTCCCACACGTGGTTGCCGGAAGTCAGCACGTCGATGCCCCAACCCAGCATCTCGTCGGCGATCTTGGGTGTGATCCCGAATCCGGCGGCGGCGTTCTCGCAGTTCACGACGGTGAAATCGATCGCGTACTCGTCCTGGAGAGCGCCCAGGTGCCGGCGGACGCATTCCCGCCCAGCGCGCGCCACCGTGTCCCCGATGAAGAGAATGTTCATGGCGTGAGGGGCGAATGCCGAGAGAAAACCCCGCGGAGCCGCGCGGCGACCTTATTTGAACCCGTCGAACCAGGGCGGGTGTCCTATCCGGGCTTCAGGGAACCGTCAACCCCATGGGGGACGGCTCGCTCACCACCGCGAGAATCCGGACCCCTTCAAATAAGACATAGGTCAAATAATGTACACGCCGACATCGACTTCGCAGGGCGGAGTCGATTGTAGGGAAACCGCAGCGCCGAATCAACCGCGCTCGGGGAGGCTTGGCAGGATGACTTCACGCCGTGCCGGAACGGCCCGACATCGGCTGCGTTCCCTATGGCGCCCGCGGCATTCCTCGCCGCGGGTGGACGCCTCCATGGCGTCGCCGTGGAGGCGGCGGAGCGAGGCGTCAGTCCAAGAAGAAATCTCTTCAACCCGCTCCGGCGTGAAACACCCCGGGCGATGCGTGTGGGGCCGAGAGCGGCTCAGAGCGCGTCGTCTATCCTGCCGATCCACTTCGCGGACCCGGAGCGGACCGCCGCTTCCAGCCGTTTGCCGGCGGCCGTTTCCTCTTTCTTTTCCTGGGCAAGGTGCAAGGCCGTCAGTATGGCGATCTTCAAGGAGTCGACCGTCCGCGTCTGGCGGGCGATCTCCCGCATTCTCAGATCGACATCCTCGGCGAGCCGCAGGATTTCCTCCTGATCGACGGGCTTGCTGAGCCGCAGCGGATAGCGCTGATCGAAGATATCGATTTCGACGATGTCGCGCGGATTCTCAGGCAACCTTATTCGACTTCTTTCGGATCCAGCGCCGCGATGGTTCCGACCAGGCGTTCGACTCGACCGACGATTTCACGTCGTTCCGCCCGCATCTCGTCCAACTCGCCCTGAAGCGCGACGATCCTGTCCCGCGCGTCCGCCAACGCCTTTTCGGCCGCGTCCTTCTGGTCCCGCGCCGCGGCCAGGACCCCCAGAACGCTTTCGATCCGGCCCTCCAACTCGTTGAATCGGGCCAACGCGTCAGTATCAGTGGAACTCGTGGCTTGCACCCGGTGACTCCTTTTCTACGGCGTCAACTCCGTAATTGGATTCCGATCTTTCGCAACTCGGCCAGGACACGCTCCGCGAATCCTTGCACCTCGCTGTCGGTCAACGTCCGCTCGCCGGACTGGAAGACCAACGTCACGGCGAGGCTGTAGAATGACGCGGAAAACGGCCCTCGGTCGAGCCTGTCGAACGGGAACACATCGGTCAACTCGTCGACGCCGGCGCGATGGACGGCCTCGACGACTTTCCGGTACGGCGTTTCGCGAGCGACCAGCAACGACAAATCGCGTCGCACGGCAGGATACTTCGGAATCGGCGCTGTCGCAATGGCCCGCAATCCGCGCTGGAGCACTTGCTCGACGTCGATCTCGGCGACGCAGGTCTTCTGTCGAAGCTTGAATCGGGACTGCCACTCCGCGTGGAGTTCACCCACCGAAGCGACGGCGCCCAGCCGCACCGAACGGCCGGGATGCAGGTAGGGGGGCAACGCGTCCGTGGACTCGGCGAGATCCACGTCGAATCGGGACAGCAGGCCTTCGACCTCTCCCTTCAGCCGGTAGACGTCGGTTTCGATCGGGCTCCCGTGAACCGTCGGCGCGTCGGCGGCTCCGGTCGCCGCCATCACCAGGCGGCGCACTTCGCCCGACGTCGGGTAGATCTTCGAAATCTCGTACAGGGCCAGATCGCGCAGGCCGCGGTTCAGATTCCACTGGATCGAACCGATGACGCTGGGAACGAGCGATGTCCGAAGTATGGGGGCGTCCTCGGACAGCGGATTGCGGATCTCGACAGGATCCATGTCCGGCGCGAACGCGGCTTGCGTGTCCCGGTTTCCGAAAGCGATGCTGCAGGTTTCCGAATAACCCAGACCCGCCAACGTGTCCCGCAAGTGCGCCTCCCCGGCGTGGCTGGGCAGTCGCCGGCCCTGGCCGGACCATCCCGGCAGCGTCGCGGGGAATCGGTCGTACCCGTGGTGCCGCGCGATTTCCTCGATCAGGTCTTCCTCGCGGGCGACGTCGTGCCGGTGGCTGGGCACGCGGACCGTCCAGCCGTCGGCGGACGTCCGGGGTTCGAAGCCCAGTCTCCGAAACACGCGGTCCACTTCGGCGCCGGGCACGGCGGCGCCGAGATGCTCGGCGATGCGCCGCCGCCGAAGGAGGATCCGGTCCGGCTCGATCGGGGCCGGATAGACGTCGATCACGCCGCGGCGCGCGACGCCGCCGGCCAACTCGATGATCAGGCCGGCGGCGCGCTCCAGCGCCGTGGGGGCCATGGCGACATCGGCGCCCCGCTCGAAACGATACGAGGCCTCGGTCCCCAGGCGGATGCGCTTGCCGGTCTTCCGAACCGATACCGGATCGAACCAGGCGCTCTCCAGCAGCACGTTCGTCGTCCCGTCCGAGATCTCGGTGTCCACGCCGCCCATGATCCCGGCCAGCGCCACGGGGCGGCGCGCGTCGGCGATCACGAGCGTGGTTTCGTCGAGCCGGCGCTCGTCGCCGTCGATCGTGCGCAGTGTTTCTCCCGGCGCGGCGCGGCGAACGATGACCCGGGAACCCTCGAGCGTATCGGCGTCGAAGGCGTGCAGCGGATGTCCCAGCTCCATCAGGGCGTAGTTGGTCGCGTCGGCGACGTTGTTGATCGAGCGGATCCCGACGGCTTCCAGCCGTCGGACGAGCCACTCCGGCGATGGACCGACGCGAACGCCGGAGATGTAGCGTCCGCAGTAGCGCCGGCACAGCCCGGCGTCATCGATCGCGATGGCGAAGACATCGTCGATCGCGGCCGATTCCTCGGCCACGGCCGCCTCCGGGGCGCGGATATCGATGTCGTAGATCGCCGACAACTCCCGCGCGACGCCGATGTGCGACAGACAGTCACCGCGGTTGGCCGTGACGTCCAGCTCCAGGATCGTATCGCTTCCGGCGCGAGCGACGCCGTCGACGGCGAGACCCGCCAGAGTGAGCCGCTCGCCCACCTCGCGGGGCGCTTCCGGGAGATCCAGAAAGTCCTGAAGCCATTGGATGCTGATCTTCATGGGCGGCGCGGGGTTCCTAGAACTGGCTCAGGAAACGAATGTCGTTCTGAAACAGGAGCGGAATGTCGTCGATACCGTATTTGAGCATCGCGTAACGGTCGACCCCCAGACCGAACGCGAAGCCGGAATACCGCGCGGCGTCGTAACCCACGTATTCGTACACGGCCGGGTGGACCATGCCTGCTCCCATGACCTCGATCCAGCCCGTATGCTTGCAGACGCGGCAGCCGCGGCTCTCGCAGAACCCGCATGACACGTCGACCTCGGCGCTGGGTTCGGTGAACGGGAAGTAGCTGGGCCGGAGGCGCGTTCGCGTCCGTTCGCCGAAGAACTGCCGGTGCAGCAGCTCGAGCGTCCCCTTGAGGTCTCCGAAAGTAATGCCGTCGTCGACGACCAGACCCTCGATCTGGTGGAACATCGGCGAATGCGTGGCGTCGAGCTCGTCGCGGCGAAAGACGCGCCCCGGACAGATGATTCGAATGGGCGGCGGTTGCCGCTCCATCGTTCGAATCTGGACCGGGGACGTCTGGGTTCGCAGAACGACATCGTCGGAAATGTAGAACGTGTCGGACGCGTCGCGCGACGGGTGTTCGGGCCCGATGTTCAACGCCTCGAAGTTGTGATAGGTGGTTTCCACTTCCGGCCCGTCCTCGACCGTGTAGCCCATGGCCACGAAGATGTCCTCGATGGCGCGCCGGGTCAGGGTGACCGGATGCCGATGGCCGATACGCGGCCGGGGCCCCGGCAGCGAGACGTCGAGCGCCTCGGTCTCCGCGCTGCCGGAGCGTTCCTCGCCGGCGAGAGCGGCCTCCCGTTCGGCGAGCTCCGATTCGATCCGTCGCTTGAGCTGGTTGGCCAGCTGGCCGAACGCGGGGCGCTCCTCGGCCCGCAACTCCCGCAGGCGCTGCAACTGGAGCGTGAGCAATCCCGACTTCCGGGAGAGGTATCGCGCGTGGAGTTCTTCGAGTTCGGACCGATCGGACGGTCGGCCTTTTTCCCTGTCGAATCGCTCGCCGATTTGCCGGAGGTCGTCGATGCCGGCCATGGAGACTACGCGGTCTGGCCGATGGCTGCCTTGGCTTGTTCCGCCAGCCGGGCGAATCCGGCCGGATCGTCGAGGGCGATGCCCGCAAGCACCTTGCGGTCGAGATCGGCTCCGGCCGTTTTCAGCCCGTGAATGAACTGGTTGTAGTTGAGGCCGTGCTGGCGCGCGGCGGCGCCGATCCGGATGATCCAGAGGCGGCGGAAATCGCGTTTCCGCGTTCTGCGGTCGCGATAGGCGAATTGGCCGGCCCGGTCGACGGCCTCCTTGGCGTACCGGTAGAGTTTGCTCTTGCCGAGGTAATAGCCTTCGGCGCGTTTCAGGACCTTGCGCCGCCGGTCGTGCCGGACGGTTCCACGTTTGACTCTTGGCACTGTCTGGATCCCCTGACTGTATGTCCCGACGAGGGCGCGCGTCCGTTACCCGTACGGGAGCATCCGCTTGACCTTGGCGGCGTCGGCGTCTTCCATCATGGCGGAACGGCCCAGCATGCGCTTCTTCCCGGCCGACTTCTTGGTCAGGATGTGGCGCTTGAACGCATGGCGCCTCTTGATGCGGCCGGTGCCGGTCACCTTGAACCGCTTTCGGGCGCCGCGGTGCGTCTTGAGCTTGTACGCCATGTGCCTATTTCTCTTTCTTCGGCGCGAATATCGCGACCAGGTTGTTGCCTTCCATCTTCGGCAGGTTTTCGACGAAACCGATGTCCTCGAGTTCTTCCATCAACCGCTCGATCAGGTTGCGGCCGATATCCTTGTGAACGATCTCGCGACCACGGAACCAGACGTTCGCCTTGACCTTGTCTCCCTGCCGCAAGAACCGGATGATGTGGTTCTTCTTGAACTCGTAATCGTGCTCATCCGTGTTCGGCCGGAACTTGACTTCCTTGACCGTGACGCTCTTCTGATGCTTCCGCGCCTCGTGCGCCTTCCGCTTCATCTGGTAGAGGTACTTGCCGTAATCCATGATCCGGCAAACCGGAGGATTGCCGTTCGGCGCGACCTCGACCAGATCCAGGCCCTGTTCTTCGGCGACCCGGATCGCGTCGTCCGGGGACATCACGCCGAGTTGCGCTCCCTCTTCGCCGATAACGCGAACTTCCCGCGCCCGGATGCGGTGGTTGACGCGAACGCGGTCCGTCCGCTGACGTGGGGAGAATCTCTTCACGCGTGACAATCGCCCAACATAACAAACACCCGCCTTTCTTGCAATCGCGCGGCATTGCGCGAATGCGCCCGGGAAGGGCCGGAAGCGGGTTCAATCATACCGTTTCCGCCCCACTTGTGCATCATGGGCTGTTAACATGTGCGGGATGAAATACGCGTTCATGGATTCCCCGATCGGGCCCCTGACGCTCGTTTCGGGCTCCGACGGGCTCCGGTCGATCGTTTTCGGGGCGCGGGCGCCCGACGGCGCGGAACTCGACTCCGGGGCGCACGCGTCCGTCATTTCCCAGTTGAACGAGTATTTCAGGGGCAGGCGCCGCGTCTTCGACATCCCGCTCGCGCCGCGCGGCACCGCCTTCCAGCGGTCGGTCTGGCGCCAACTGCTCGAGATCCCGTTCGGCGAAACCCGCAGTTACGGCGACGTCGCCCGCGCCCTTCGCAACCCCGGCGCCGCTCGCGCCGTCGGAATGGCCAATCACGACAACCCGATCCCCATTGTCATTCCCTGTCACCGCGTCGTCGGCGCCGACGGGTCGCTGACCGGATACGGCGGCGGGCTGGACGTCAAGGCCCGGCTGCTCGCCATGGAAGGCGCCGGCACGACGACGGAGATGGCCGAGGCGGCCGCGGTCTGAGGCGTCTCCGTCCGGACTCCAGCCTCGGGCTCCCGCGTCTGGAAGTTCCACCTTACAGGGTCGAGTGATCGTCATGTCTCGAAACGAAAACCTGGAAACGCTGCGCCATTCGCTGGCGCACCTGATGGCGGCCAGCATCCAGGAGTTTCATCCCGGCGCCAAGTTCGGCGTCGGCCCCGTGATCGAGGACGGTTTCTACTATGACGTGCTGCTCGACCAGCCCCTGACGCCGGACGATCTCGCTGCGATCGAACGCAGGATGCGGCGGAAGGCTTCGGAGAAGCTCGAGTTCGAGCGGATCGAGATGCCGATCGCCGACGCGGTCGCGCTCTTCACCGAGATGGACCAGGACTTCAAGGTGGAGTTGCTCAACGACCTGAAGAGCCGGGGCACGACCGCGCTCGTCGACCTGGACGACCCCAACCTGGTCGGCGGCGGCGTCGACACGGTGAGCGTGTACAAGACCGGCGAGTTCGTCGATCTCTGCCGCGGGCCCCACATCGCCGATACCGGCGCCATTCGGCCCGACGCGTTCAAGTTGACCCGGGTGTCGGGCGCCTACTGGCGGGGCGATCAGACCCGCGCGCAACTGCAGCGGGTCTACGGCGTCGCATTCGAGGACAAGAAGGCGCTGAAGGCCTACTTCGTCCGTCTCGAGGAAGCCCGGAAGCGCGACCACCGGCGGTTGGGGACGGAGCTGGATCTGTTCAGCGTCCACCCGGATACCGTCGGCGGCGGACTGGTGCTGTGGCACCCCAAAGGCGGGCGCGTCCGTCACCTGGTCGAGGAGTACTGCAAGAACGAGCACCTGAAGGGCGGTTACGAGTTCGTCTACACGCCGCACATCGGACGCCGGACCCTGTGGGAGACGAGTGGCCATCTGGGGTTCTACGCCGATGCGATGTACGCCCCGATCGAGATCGACGCGCAAGAGTTCTATCTCAAGCCGATGAACTGCCCGTTCCACGTCCACATATTCAAGAGCGGCGTGCGTTCGTACCGCGATCTTCCGATCCGCCTGGCCGAGTGGGGCACGGTTTACCGTTACGAACGAAGCGGCGTTCTCCACGGACTGACGCGAGTCCGGGGATTCACCCAGGACGACGCCCACCTGTTCTGCCGGCCCGACCAGATGCCGGCCGAAATCGACACCGTGCTGGGCTTCAGCCTCGACATCCTGCGGGCGTTCGGGTTCAGCGAATTCAAGCTGTACCTGAGCACGCGCCCCGAGAAGCGCGTGGGGCGGGATGCTCTGTGGGAGGAGGCCGAAACGGCGCTGGAGTCGGCGCTGGAGCGGTCAGGCCTGCCCTACGAGGTCAATGCCGGGGACGGTGCCTTCTACGGGCCGAAGATCGACATCGTGCTCACCGACGCCATCGGCCGGGGATGGCAGTTGAGCACGATCCAGTTCGATTTCAACCTGCCGGAGCGTTTCGACCTGAGTTTCGTCGGCGAGGACGGCGCCCCGCACCGCCCCTACATGATCCACCGCGCCCTGCTCGGCAGCATGGAACGCTTCTTCGGGATCCTCATCGAGCATCACGGCGGTGCGTTTCCCGTGTGGTTGGCGCCGGTCCAGGCCGTCCTGATCCCGATCGCGGACCGCCACGTCGACTATTGCAGGGGCGTGCTGGAGCGGCTTCGCGAGGCGGGAATCCGGGCCGAGCTCGACGACGGCGCCGACCGCATGAACGCCAAGATCCGCAAGGCGCAGGTCCGGAAGGTGCCCTTCATGCTGGTCGTGGGCGACAAGGAAGCCGACGCCGACTCGGTGGCCGTTCGGCTCCGTTCCGGCGAGGACCTGAAGGCCCGGACGATCGACGCGTTCCTGGAACTCGCCCGCGAGGCGATCGAATCCCACGGTTGATCCGCGCCGTAGTATTCGACGTCGGCGGTATTCTGGTCGAACTGACCGGCGTCCCGATATTCCAGTCCTGGATCGGGAACCGGCTCACGTCCGAAGAGGTATGGCGTCGCTGGCTGACGTCTCCCGCCGTCCGGGCGTTCGAGGCGGGGCGGGTCAGTCCGGAGGTGTTTGCCGACGCGCTGATCGACGAATTCGACTTGCCGCTGGGCCCCAGGGAGTTTCTGTCCGCCTTCGAAAGCTGGCCGCGTAGAATCATGCCCGGGGCGGCGGAGTTGGTTCGCCGCGTCGACAACCGTTACATTCGCGCCACGCTCTGCAACACGAACGTCCTTCATTGGCCCCGATTCCTGTACGAAATGGGACTCGGCCAATTGTTCGAGCGGCACTTCGCGTCGCATCTGATCGGCAAGATCAAGCCGGACCGGGAAATGTTCGACCACGCGATCGACGCGCTCGAGTGCGATCCGTCGGAAATACTGTTTATCGACGACCAACCCCTCAACGTCGAATCGGCGCGTCAGGTCGGCATCCGGGCATTCGTTGCCAAAGACGTCCGACGGGCCGAACGCGTCTTGAACGAGTTCGGCGTACTCGTTCCGGCCGACGCTTCGAGACTCGACTGACGGGAGCCGCATGACCGCGGGTTCTGTTTCGGATTTTGCGGACTCGGCACATCCGTGCCTTGGCATAAGGGCGGCATTGGGCGGCGTACCCGGGTACGATCTTCGAGTTCGGGTTGCCGGACCGAACCCGACTGGAAACGCCACGGGTCGTTCATGTCCTGCGAGACATTCACAACCGGCGGCTGGAAGATCTCGGAAGCGATGCCTGAAGTCGTCTTCGCGCCGGAAGCCCGTAACGATCTATTTCCTGGCTTCCGCCTCGTCGGGTTCGAGCGGAGGGTGACCGTCGCCTTCCACGTCGGACCGGATACGGTAACGTTCCTCAGAATCCTGTATGGCGGACGTGACGTGGACACCCTGTTGAAACCATAGTGCGTTTCGTCCGTGTCCGTTCGTTGACGCGGCCGACTACGGGACGAGCATGCGGACCGTGCCGTCCTGTCTCGACGTCAGGAACAGCTCGCCGTCTCCGCTCTGGCTGATGTGCAGGTCGGTCCGCTCGACGGGGGCGCCGTTGGTTTCCTCCACCAGCTCCATGAACGTGACGTCCCGTTCCCGGCCGTCCGAGTCCCGCACGAAGAGTTGGACTTCCTCGACGGGCGCGACCGTCGTGGGGACGCCGTCGTCGGCCGCCTTCATCGCTTCCAGGTCGGCCGCGAAGATCCGTCCCAGGCGGATGTCGCCGAAAACGAACTTGCCGCGCAGGGCTTCGATCGCGCCGCGGTAGGCGAACCCGCCCGATATGGCGCGGCCTTCGTCGTGATCGTAGATCGCCACCGGATACGTGAACCCGTCCTCGGTCTCGCCCGTCAGCACATCCGGGGGCAGGAGATACAGCTGGTCGAGCTCGCCGCCCGGGAAGTTGATGCCGTTGTCGAAGAACCCCTCGCGCTGCATCCAGCCGTAGTTCTCGCCGTTGCGGACGATGTTGACCTCCTCGATGTGGTTCATCCCGATGTCGGTGGCGAACAGCGTTCCGTCCTCGGCGTCCCATGACAGCCGGTGCGCATTGCGGAAACCGTGTGCGTAGATCTCGCCCAGCGTCTCGGCGTCGCCGTCCGACGCGAAACGGTTGTCGGGAGGGATCGTGTAATCCCCGAGTCCCTTCTGGCCTCCCGACTCGGACGGGCTGCGCGGATCGATGCGAAGTATCGCTCCGACCACGGAGTCCAGCCGCTGCAACTGTCCAGCCCTTGGGGCATTCGGACCGGCCCCGTTGCTGAAACCGATGTCGCTGCCGCTGGTGTAGAGCAACCCGTAATCGGCGTCGCCCGGCGTCGCGGTCGGATTGAAACCGACGTAGCCGAAGGGATGGGTCAGGCTGTCGACGACGTGGGCGACTCGGAGGAGTTCGCGGCGGGTTCCATCGAAGGCGTCGGCCGCGGGCGATGAGGCGCGCCACTCGGTGATGACGTTGTAGTAGGTGGCGTCGTCGAGGGTGAACCCGGGCGGAATGAAGTCGGGCCGGGCGGGGTTGTCGGGCGCGTACTCGCCGTGGACCGTATAGAACAGTCCGGTCGCGGCGAATTCCGGGTGGAAATCGAAGCCGATGAACCCGCTCTCGAGCCGGTTGTAGGCCGTGAACGGCAAGGCTTCGGCGAAGTCCAGGTAGAGCGTCAACCGGTCGTCCGCGTCCAGGATGTACAGGTATCCGCGCGAGTCGTTGACGAAGCGCCGGCCGTCCGGGGCGTCGCGGACGAAGCTGACGCGCGCGAAACCGGCCGCGTCCCGGTCCTCGGGCAGACGTCCCTGGGTTTCGGGCAGCCGCGCGAGTTGGCGAACTTCGGCGCGCAGGCCGTGCATCTCCACGGGTTCCGGCAGGGGATTTTCCGTGATCTGCAACGGCGCGGCGCCGGCGGCGGGCAGTGCGATCGCGACGATGACGAGCGGCGTGAAAATACGCATGGGGCCTCCTGCGGCGCGGCGGCGTGCGGTTAGTCCGGGGGCCGGGTCTCGGTGGGCCGCTTCCACGGAATGAGCGTGCCTCCCGTCAACCCGGTCAGGTTGTTCTCCATGCAGGAGTATTCCATCATCCGGAAACCCGGTGGGTGGTGTCTCCACGTGTTGCGCACGGTCCAGGGCTCGGTGTAGGCCCCCGGGTCGTCGAGCGTGTACGTGTGCTCGATGGTTTCGGCGTCGACGCGCTCGAAGGTCTGGATGATGGTCGCCAGGCTGCTGATGGGATGTCCGATCGTGTCGACCTTGGCGTAGCCGTTCAGGTTGCGCGTCTCGACGATCAGGGTGTCGCCGTCCCAGCGTCCGACCGAATCGCCCCACCACGACGGCGGAAGCTCGGGATCGTAACCGCGGCCGTCGGTCGGAACCATGTGAAACCAGGAGTTCTGCTCGGCCAGGAAGACCAGGTGGTCGTCATCCTGCACGATGGCGATCGGTTGAGGGCCGAAAACGGTGCGGGAGATTCCGAACGGCATGCAACTGCCCGCGTAGTCGCCCTGTTCCGGATCGGTCCGGTCGTAGTTTTCCCATTGCTCGAGCCCCCATTCGCTGAACGGCAGCTCTTCGACATATCCCGGAATTCGGGAGTCGGTCACGTCGGCGCGGCGGACCTGCCCCCAGAACCCGGCCATGCTCGGCTTTCCGTCGGGCAGGCGCGGAATGGCGTCGCCGGCGTCCTGGGCGGACGCGAGCGAAGAGACGAAGAAGACGGCGAAAAGCGCCCGGGCGATCCGCGGCCGCATCAGTCCGCCCATACCGGCGTGCCGTCGGGCTTGTGGAACTCGCCCTCGCCCACGCGGAGGCTGTCCGGGTTCCGGGCGCGCGCGCCTTCGACGACGACCGCGTCGCCCGGCATCAGGTCCGTGGACCGGGAGCCGTTCCGGTAGAGCCGATTCGGCGGTCCGCCCTGCACTTCGTACGTCCGGACCTCGCCGCCGTCCTGCGTCACGTCGACGAAGACGCTGATGTGCGGGCTCATCCAGACGACTTCGCGAATCGTGCCGACGAGCGTGATCGGATCCTCCGCGTCGAATTCGGCGGCGATCGAGTGATGCGCCGCCTCCGCGGTCATCCCGACCGCGAAGGCAATCGGGACCAAGAAATATAGCCGTGACATAACGCCTCCCGTGGCGCTCAATTCTACACCCCCGGGAAACGGTCCGGGCGGCAGTTCGCATTCGCGGGGACTCAGGGCGCGGCGTCCTCGCGGATGTCCCGCAGATAGTAGGCGAACACGCCGGCGGCGATGATCCCGGCCGAAAGCGCCTTCAGGACGAAACGCGCCGTCAGGGCGTCGCCGAGGAAGTTGTACACGATCGTGCTGAAGACCCCCAGACACGCGAACGACGATACGGCCAGCGTCAGGGATGTCAGCCACCGGCGCATGGCCGATGCCCGGCGCGACGGGTCGCGTTCGACCGCGCGCCGGGTCGCGCGCGTCAGCACCAGGAACACGGGCAGCGAGACGACGAGAATGGAGGCCGACAACCGAATCGCGTCGTCGACCTGGACGTCCGATTGGCCGGCCACGGGAAAGCCGCGGTTGACGAGTTGGAAAGCCACGTTGCCCAGGTTGAACGCGCTCAAGTATATGGTGGCGAACAGGACCAGATACACGAGAGCCTCTCGCGCCTCGGACGGCCGGGGCCGCGGCACCGGAATTCCGAGCGCGCCCTCGTCATAGGCCGCCAGGGCCTGCCGGACACGGGACTCGTCCCATCCCGCGTCCACGAGGGCGCCGCGAATCTGCTCCAGCGCCGCGCCGCGCGCCATCGCCTCCTTCACGAAGCCGTACAGTTCGTCGTTTGCGCCCATATCGAACGGATCCCCTTCAGTGCGAGAGTCGGTCCATCGAAGTGTACCGCGTCGCCGCGCACCGGATGGCAAGGGAATCCCGGGTCGAAACCCAGCCCTGGCAGGCCACGGGCGGCCCGACGGGCGTCCTGCCCGGCCCCCGGGCCGTTCCGTGTACACTGTTGGGCGGTCATGGCCGGTGTTTCGCAGTTCCTGAACCAGTACCCCTTCGTCGAGACGCTGATCGGGTTGGGGATTCTCCTCATCGCGGCCTGGGTAGCCGACAAGGTCGCCAAGCGCGTGTTCCTGAGGTTCGTCCGCCGGGTGGCCCGGGAAACGAAAGGCCAGTTCGACGACACCCTCGTCGAGCACAACGTCTTCGGTCGGCTGGCGCACGTCGCGCCGGCCTTCGTCGTCTATTTCGGCATCCTGGCCATCCCGGGATCCGAGGACGTCGTCGACCGGCGCGTCCAGCAGGCGGCGGCGGCCGCGATCGTGCTCGTCTTCGTGTCAGCCGTCACGGTGTTCCTGACCGCGGTCGAGAAGTACTACGCCCGAAGCGCGATCGCCGAGGGCCGCCCGATCGAAGCCTACGTCCAGGTGACGAAGATCGCCGTCTACGTCGTGGGCGCAGTCGTCGCCGTCGCCGTGCTCATCGGACAGAGCCCGGTGGTCCTGCTGGGCGGGCTGGGCGCGCTGATGGCGGTCATGTTGCTGGTCTTCCGCGACACGATCCTCTCCTTCGTGGCGAGCCTGCAGATGGCCAGCTACGACATGGTCCGCGTCGGAGACTGGATCGAGATGCCGCAGTACGGCGCCGACGGCGACGTCATCGAGCTGAGCCTCCACACGATCAAGGTCCAGAACTTCAACAAGACCATCACGTCGATCCCGACCCACAAGCTGATCGAGCAGCCGTTCAAGAACTGGCGGGGAATGGAGGAGTCGGGCGGGCGGCGGATCAGCCGTTCGGTCTTCATCGACATGGCCTCGATCCGTTTCCTGAACGACGACGATCTGGACCGGTTCGAGAACTTCGCCGTGCTCCGAGACTATGTCCGAGGGAAGCGCAAGGAGTTGGCCGATTACAACGCCGAGCACGCCGACGATCCCGACCTCGTGGTGAACGCCCGCCGGATGACGAACGTGGGCACGTTCCGGGCCTACCTGCTGGCCTACCTGCGCCGGCACCCCAAGGTCCATCAGGGCATGACGCTGATCATCCGGCAGCTCGATCCCACGCCCGAGGGCCTTCCCATCCAGCTCTACCTTTTCACGAACGTCACCGGCTGGTCGGAGTACGAGGACATCCAGTCGGACATCTTCGACCACGTCCTGTCGATCGTTCCCGAGTTCGGGCTCCGCGTCTTCCAGGCGCCGTCGGGCGCGGACTTCCAGCAGCTCGGCGCGTCGGGCCGCGCCGCACCGAAACCGTGAAATCTCGGCGTCTACCGCCGAGATTTCCTGGTACAATGACGGCCGATGATCCCTCGCACCGACCACGTGCGCACCGTTCGGCAACGGTTGCGGATGTTTCCCGTCGTGGCCATCCTGGGGCCGAGGCAAATCGGCAAGACGACGCTGGCGCAGTTGGTCGCCGGGGCCCATCCGGGCCCCGTGCACCGGTTGGATCTGGAGCACCCGGCCGACCTCGGCCGTTTGCTCGAAGACCCGGTTCTGGTCCTCGGGGACCTGCGCGGTCTGGTCGTCATCGACGAGGTCCAGCGCCGTCCGGACCTGTTTCCCGTGTTGCGCGTGCTCGCCGATCGGAAGCCGCGGCCGGCGCGGTTCCTGGTGCTGGGAAGCGCCTCGCCGGATCTTATCCGGCAGTCGTCCGAGTCGTTGGCCGGACGGATCCACTACTACCACCTCGGCGGACTCGGCCTGCACGAGATTGGGGCCGGCCGGATGGACAAGCGCTGGTTGCGCGGCGGATTTCCCCCGTCGTGGCTGGCCCGATCGAACGCGGCGGCCTTTCTGTGGCTCGAGAGCTTCATCCGCACGTTCCTGGAACGCGACGTTCCGGCGTTGGGCGTGCGCGTACCCGCGCCTGCGCTGCGCCGGTTCTGGACGATGCTCGCCCATTGGCACGGACAGACCTGGAACTCGTCGGAGTTCGCACGGTCGTTCGGCGTGTCCGACACGACGGTCCGCCGCTATCTCGACCTGTTGACCGGCGCGCTGGTCGTCCGGCAACTCCAGCCGAGCCATGCGAACGTCGCCAAACGGCAGGTCAAGGCCCCGAAGATCTACCTGCGCGACACGGGTGTGCTGCACGCCCTGCTGGGTATCGCCGACATGGGCGCCCTGGAGTCGCACCCGAAGTCGGGGGCATCGTGGGAGGGTTTTCTGCTCGAGAACATCGTCGACCGGTTCGGCCTGCCGGAGGAGCAGACCCGTTTCTGGGCGGCGCACACCGGCGCGGAGATCGATCTGCTTGTCGCTCGCGGACGGCGGCGCATCGGCATCGAGATCAAGCGCACGACAGTCCCGAAGGTGACGCGCTCGATTCGTACGGCGCTCGCGGACCTCGAACTCGCCGAGGTCGTCGTGGTGCACGCCGGTCCGGAGTCCTACCGGCTGGATTCCAAGGTGCGCGCCGTGTCGGCGTCACGCCTGGAGACCGATCTTCACTTGTAGCCGCAGCAAGCCGGGCCCGACGAGCGCCGGCCTCCGACTGCTCGCCCGGCTCGATCAGGCGATGGCAACCTTGACGTTGTGGATCGGCGGCAGCGAGTCGAAGAGGCAGTCCCACTGCTCGCCGCCTTCCCGTCCGATCCACAGCTGGCCCGTCGTCGTTCCCATGTAGAGCGCCGGCGTCCTCGCGCGGTCGATGTCCATGGCGTCGCGCAGGACGGTGAAGTAGCTCCGCTTCCGCGGGAACCCCTGAGCCAGCCGGCGCCAGGAGCCGCCGCCGTTCTCGCTGCGCCACACGGCGGGGGCGCCCCCGGGACACGTGCGGGTCTCCGGCTCGAGCGGCACCACGTAAACCGTATCGGCGTCTTGGGGGTGGACCACGATGGGGAACCCGAAGTCCGACGGCAGCCCGCGGGCGATCGAGCGCCAGGACCGGCCGTAGTCGTCGCTCCGCAGCACGCCGATGTCCGGACGCGGCCCTCCCGGCCCGCTCCAGTGGGTCCAGCCGCCGTGGTTTTGCATGTAGAGGCGGCCCGGCGCGTCGTCGTGACGCGCGATCTTGTGGACGCACTGGCCGAACTCCGGGTACGGGTCCGGGGCGAACCCGGCGCCGACCCCTGTGTTGGCCGCTTGGAACGTCTCGCCTCCGTCCTCGCTCAGGTAGTGGCCGCCGGTGGAGATGGCCAGGTGCCAGCGTTGGCCGTCGCGGACGATGGTGTGCAGGCAGAGCCCGCCGCCGCCCGGTTCCCACTTGCGCGCGTGCTCGTGGTTGCTGATGCCCGGCACCATCGCCCAGGAGTTTCCGTTGTCGCGGCTCCTGAATAGCGACGCGGGCTCCACGCCGCACAGAATCTCCCTCCGGTTCTTGCCCGCCTCGAGCGACCAGATGTTGGCGAGCGCCCGCCCGTCGTCCTTCGGAAAGGCCGGCGCCGACTTCGTCTCCGTGAAGCTCTTCCCGAGGTTATTGGAGCGGAGCAGCTTCATCCCGAAGAACGGGCTGCAGCTCGAGGCGTAAATCCGTGGCGCGCCGCGCGTATCGATCAGTGTCGCATACACCGGAATGCCGGGGCCGAACGGTCCGCGCAGCTCGAACCGTCGTCTCGGCCGGGCCCCCTCCGCGACGAAGACGCCCTTTCGCGTGCCAATAGTGACAATCACTCGGTCGGCCATTCATCCTCCAGAGACTGCGGGCACGATCGTGACCTCGTCGCCCGGCGCCAGCGTCGTGTCGATGCCGTCCAGATCGCGCATGTGGTCCGCGTTGACGAACACGTTCAAATGGCCCCGCAGAGCCCCCGTTTCGTCGCACAGGTTGCGATACAGGGCCGCATGCTCCCGCTCCAGAACACCCAGAGCGGATTGCACGGTGTCGGCCGCGATGGGGAACCGCGTTGCGCCCCGGCAGTACTTGCGCAACTGGCTCGGAACGTAGACGGTCACCATGGGTGCGGGGGGCATCGACGGAGGGGCAGTGTAGCGTAACCGTCAGCGGCCGGACAACAAGACCCGGGCGTCGAGGCTGCGCCGATGGAGTTCGGCGAGCGTCCGCGGCATGCGTCCCCACCGGTTGAACGTGGTATCGTACAGGTTGGCCGGCGGCCCGTTTCTGGACATGGAAAGGAAGAAGAAGCTGCGGTTGCGCGTGCGCGAGTTGCGCATGGTGGCCCGCGGCATGCTTTCGCCGCGGCACCCCGTGCTGGCGCACATTATCCCCATGCGGCGCTGCAACCTGTCCTGCACCTATTGCAACGAGTACGACGACTTCTCCCCGCCCGTTCCGACCGAGGAAATGCACCGCCGGGTCGACAAGCTGGCCGCGCTGGGCACGTCGATCGTCACGATCAGCGGCGGCGAGCCGCTGATGCATCCCGAAATCGAGCGGATCATCGCCCGAATCCGCGGTCACGACATGATCGCGGGCATCATCACGAACGGCTACCTGCTGACCCCCGGCAAAATCCGGGAGCTGAACGCGTCGGGACTCGATCACCTGCAGATCAGCATCGACAACGTCGAGCCGGACGACGTCTCGATGAAGAGCCTGAAGGTGTTGCGCAAGAAGCTGGAGTTCCTGGCCGAGCACGCGGACTTCGACGTGAACATCAACTCGGTCATCGGCGGCGGCATCCGGACGCCCCAGGACGCGCTGGAAATCACGCGGGTGGCGCAATCGATGGATTTCGCGACCTCACTGGGAATCATCCACGATGGCTCGGGCCAGTTGAAGCCGCTGACGCGCGACGAGGCGCGCGTCTACCGCAGGATTCGCAGCTACGGCAGCCGGGGGTACGCCGGCCTGAACTACTTTCAGGAGAACCTGGCCCGGGGAATGCCCAACCGGTGGTACTGCCGCGCCGGCGCCCGCTATCTGTACATCTGCGAGGATGGGCTCGTGCACTACTGTTCGCAGCAGCGCGGCCATCCCGGCATTCCACTGGCGGACTACACGCCGGCCGACGTCGAGCGGGAATTCCATGCCGCCAAGTCCTGCGCCCCGACGTGCACGATCGGGTGCGTGCAGAAAGTCTCCATGATCGATCACTGGCGCGGGCCCCAGACGACGGAGGCGTTTCCACCGGCGAGCGAAGCCTGACGGGCAGCCGGAGGCTACGTCCCGAGCAGCGTGTTGTACCCGCCGTCCACGTAGACGATTTCGCCCGTGATCCCTCGCGACAGCGGGCTGACGAGGAACAGCGCCGTGTCGCCGACTTCGGAGGTTTCCGTCGCGGAGCGCAGGGGGGCGCGCTCCGCGTGCATTCGGACCATTCCCGAGATTCCCGACACCGCCGACGACGCCAGCGTCCGGATGGGGCCCGCGGATATCGCGTTCACGCGGACGCCCCGGGGTCCGAGATCGTTGGCAAGATACCGGACGGAGGCCTCCAGGGCCGCCTTGGCCACGCCCATGACGTTGTAGTTGGGCACGACGCGCTGGCTGCCCACGTAGGTGATCGTCACGATGCTGCCGCCGCGGTCCTTCATCAGGGGCGCCGCGCCCCGGGCCACGGCCACCAGGGAGTAGGCGCTCACGTCGAGCGCCGTGCGGAACGCGTCTCGTGTCGTTTCGACGTAGCCGCCGGACAGGGCTTCTCTGGGCGCGTAGGCCAGCGCGTGCACCAGGAAGTCGATGCCGCCGGCCTCGCGCTCGACGCCCGACATCAAGGCCTCGATTTCCGAGTCGTTCGCGACGTCGCACGGAAACAGGATCGGGTCGCCCAGCTCCGGCGCCAGCTTCCGGACGTTGCGTTCCATCCGCTCGTTCTGATACGTGAGGACCAGGCGGGCGCCGGCGTCCCTCACCGCGCGCGCGATGCCCCAGGCGATGCTGCGGTTGTTGGCCACGCCCAGGACGAGGCCGGTCTTGCCTTCGAGAAGCATATCGGGGCGTCTAGCGCGGTCCCGCGGCGACGATTTCTCTATCCATGCCTTCGGAGAACCGTTCGAAGTTCTTCTTGAACAGCTCGGCCAAGTGCCGGGCCTGCTTGTCGTAGGCGGCCTTGTCGGCCCAGGTGTTGCGCGGGTTGAGCACGCCGGCGGGCACGCCCGGGCAAGCCGTCGGAACATCGAGGTTGAACAGCTCGTGCCTCTCGGTTGGAGCGTCGGCCAGGGTCCCGTCCAGGGCGGCGCCCACCATCGTGCGCGTGTGCCGAATCTTCATCCGCCGGCCGATGCCGTAGGGTCCGCCCGTCCACCCGGTGTTGACCAGCCAGCAACGCGTCTCGTGCTCTTCCATGCGTTTCTTCAGGAGATTGGCGTAGACGGTGGGGTGGAGCACCATGAACGGGGCGCCGAAGCAGGTGCTGAACGTGGCCTGCGGTTCCTTGCCGAGACCGGCTTCGGTTCCGGCCACCTTGGCCGTGTAGCCGGAGATGAAGTGATACATCGCCTGCTCCGCCGTCAGCTTGGATATGGGCGGCAGCACTCCGAAAGCGTCGGCGGTCAGCATGAGGATGTCGGACGGATGACCGCCCTGGCCGCTCCGTTCGATGTTCTTTATGTAGGTGATCGGGTAGCCGGCGCGCGTGTTCTCGGTGATGCTGTCGTCGTTCAGATCCAGTTGCCGGCTGACGTCGTCGACGACGACGTTCTCCAGGATCGTGCCGAAGCGCTCCGTGGCCCGGTAGATGGCCGGCTCGGCGTCGCGGTCCAGCCGGATCACCTTGGCATAGCAACCGGCCTCGAAGTTGAAGACGCCGTTGTCGCTCCAGCCGTGTTCGTCGTCGCCGATCAGCTTGCGTTGCGGGTCGGCCGACAGCGTGGTCTTGCCGGTGCCCGAGAGCCCGAACAGGATGGCCGAGTTCCCGTCCCGGCCGATGTTGGCCGAGCAGTGCATGGGGAACACGCCGCGTTGCGGCATCAGGTAGTTCATGATCGTGAAAGCGGACTTCTTGATCTCGCCGGCGTAGTGCGTGCCCGCGATCAGGACCATGCGCTTCTTGAAGTTGATCACCACGAACGCTTCCGAGTGCGTGCCGTCGATTTCCGGAATCGCGTGGAAGTTGGGGAGGCTGATGATCGTGAACGCGTCCTCGCTCGTCGTGCGGCGCAGGAACAGGTTGCGCACGAACTGGTTCTGCCAGGCCATCTCGGTGATCACCTGGAGCGGAATGCGGTAGTCCGCGTCGGCGCCCACATAGCAGTCCTGAAGATAGACGTCGCGGCCCTGCAGGTAGCCCTCGATCCGGTTGAGCAGCGCTTCGAAGCGCTCCTCGGAGATCGGCTGGTTGTTTTCCCACCAGACCTGTTCTTCGCTGGTGTGCTCGGTGGTGATGAACTTGTCCTTGGGCGACCGCCCGGTTCGCGTCCCCGTCTTGACGACCAGCGGACCCCGGTGGGCCATCTTGGCCTCGCCCCGGCGGATCGCGTGCTCGTAGTTGGCCGGCGTGGGCAGGTTCCTGTAGACGTTGCGAACACGCTGGAGTAGGACCGAATCGCTCATCTTGGCACCATCCTGTCGCGAGTGCGGGCCGCCGGCCGGCGGCGGAACGCGTGCATCGGCACGAGACAGTTGTATCACAATAGTCAGGGCGTTTCACCGGGCCCGAGCGCACCCGCCCGGGCAGGCGCACCGGTGCTATACTGCCGCCGATGGACGACGACCGTGGCGCCCTGAGCCAGTTGATCCGCAAGCATTCGCTCCGGAAAAGCGAGTTCGTGCTGACCTCCGGCCGGAAGGGGTCGTACTATCTGGATTGCCGGGTCACCACGCTCCATCCCCTCGGCGCCTTTCTGACGGCCCGCTTGATCCTGCGGACGCTTCGCGAACACGGCGTCGACGCCGTGGCCCTCGGGGGGCCGACGTTGGGAGCCGATCCCATCGCTGGCGCGGTGGCGGCGGTGAGCGCGATCGAGGACACTCCCATGCCCGCTTTCATCGTTCGAAAGGAGGTCAAGGGCCACGGGACCGGCCGGCGGATCGAGGGGTGGAGCGGCTCACCGGGCGACCGCGTCGTGGTCGTCGATGACGTGTGCACGAGCGGTGGATCCATTCTCAAGGCATGCGACGAGGTCGAGGCGGCCGGCTACCGGGTGGCCGCGGTCGTATGCGTGGTCGACCGCGAGGAAGGCGGCACCGAAGCCGTGGGCGCGCGTTATTCCTTCTATCCGCTCTTTACCGCCCGGGAGCTGCTCGCCTGATGCTCCCGGGAACCGCCGCGATGGCCGTCGCGTTGGGCGTTGCGGCCCTCGCCACCCAGGCCGGTCCGAACGCGCCGGACGCCGGCGAACCCATACCCTATTTCATCGCCGATGGCGCCGGCGTGTCCGGATACGAGCCGTCCGATGACGACCTGGCGCGCGCCGCGTTCGAAGCGTGGGCGCGGGAAAGCGCGGGCCGTGTGCGGTTCGTGGAAGCCGGCGCGGAGGAGGACGCGATCATCCGTCTGGTGTGGATCGATCCCGGCAGCGGACTGTACGGGGAAATGCGCCGCGTCGTGATCGACGGCCGGCCACGGGCCTTCGTGTACGTGACGCCCGGCATCGACAACCAGGGGCCCGCCATCGCGGAACTGGGCGCGCGAGATCCTCTACTGAGGGACACGATCGTCTATCTGACCTGCGTTCACGAGCTGGGTCACGCTCTGGGGCTGCCGCACACCGCCGACTTCGAGGACATCATGTATTCGTTCGGCTTCGGGGGCGATATCGTGCGCTACTTCATGCGGTACCGCGAGCGGCTGGACGGACGTGCCGATATCGCGAGCCACTCCGGGCTCTCGTCCAACGATCGGGCCGTCCTCCGCGGCCTGTACCCGCCGGCTGACCGCGAGTAGCGGCCGTACGACTCGATGGACGGGATTCTTCGGCACGGCCAAGGCCTGCGGGGGATGAAGCTCAGGGCGGCGTTTCTTGCCGTCCTCGGTCTCGGTCTTGCCGCGTGCCCGGAGTCGGCGTCGCCTCAGTCGCCCTTCATGCGGGCCAACGCGGAGGAGCACCGCGGCAAGCCGTACGTTTTGCTGATCTCCCTGGACGGGTTCCGTCACGACTACCTGGACGTCCACGACGCGCCGAACCTGGAACGATGGGCCGCCGAGGGCGTCCGGGCCGAGAGTTTCGTGCCCGGTTATCCCTCGGAGACGTTCCCGAACCATTACACGATCGCGACCGGAATGTACCCGGGGACGCATGGCATCGTCAGCAACGATTTCTTCGACCGCACGCGCAACGCGCGCTATCGACTGGGAGACCGCGATGCCGTCGAAGACGGCGGATGGTACGGCGGCACGCCGCTCTGGGTGGCTGCCGAACGGGCCGGGATGGTTACCGCGAGTTACTTCTGGGTGGGTACGGAAGCGGACATCCAGGGCGTGCATCCCTCCTACTACTACCGGTACGACGGATCGATCGCGCAGGCCGAACGCGTCCGGGCCGTCCTGGAATGGTTCTCCTGGCCCGAGGAATACCGGCCGCACCTGGTGACGCTCTACTTTGCCGCGATCGACTCCGCCGCGCATGACCATGGGACGCGCTCCGAGGAGCTTGCCTCGGCGATCGCGCGGCTCGACGATCAACTGGGCGTCCTCTTCGACGGCCTCCGCGCGCTCGATTTCGGCGTCAACGTGTTCGTCGTTTCCGACCACGGCATGGTCGACGTGGATCCCGCACGCGTGATCTATCTGGACGACATCGTGGATCTACAGGGAGTTCGCGCGATCGGATCCGGGAGCCACAGCCTCCTGTACGTTGACGGCGAAGCGCGCGTTGAGGCGCTGTACGAAGCCCTGAAGAACGCGGAGAACCACTATCGGGTGTTCCGGTCCGGCGAAACGCCCGAGCACTGGAACGCGGCGCACCCCCGGCTCGGAGACCTGATCGTGGCGGCCGAGGCCCCCTATTCGATTCGTTTCCGAAACATGCGCGGCGAGGTTTCCGGCGGCGCGCACGGTTACGACCCGGTCCGCCATCCCGATATGCACGGCGTCTTCTTCGCGCAGGGGCCCGGGCTGGCCGACGCGATGACGATTCCGAGCTTCGAGAACATCCACATATACCCGCTCGTCATGCGGATTCTCGGACTCGAGATCGTCGAGGAGATCGACGGACGCCTCGACGTGCTCGAGGGCATTCTCAGGTAGGCGTTGCCGTCCCGGCGCGGGTCCGTCCGGTTTCGGAAACGACTTGACGCCGGCGGAACCGGACGCCTATCGTCGGTAACGCACGCCCACTCGAACGGAGGACGACAGTGCACGCGCACCGAACGGCCATGTTGGCGGGCGTCCTGCTGCTCGCCGCGTCCTGCCGCCAGGCTCCCGACGACGCCGCGACCTGGGTGTTCGATACGTACACCCCCGGTCCGTGCTCTCCGAACGGCGGACTGCATGGCGGATGCCCGCCGGGCGAGTTGGTGCGCATTCGCGTGGTGACCGTCGCCGATGGCCTGGTGCGGCCGTGGCACCTGACCTTCCTGCCGGACGGCGACATGCTCGTGACGGAGTTCCCCGGCCGGTTGCGCATCGTGGGCGACGATGGGCTCGATCCATCGCCGGTCGCCGGCTGGCCCGACGACGCGTTGCGCTCCGAAAGCCTGAACTCGGTCGCGCTTCATCCGGATTTCGAAGAGAACCGTTGGGTCTACCTGTCCTACATCAAGGCGGGCGATGAGGGCACCACGGTCGCACTGGCGCGGGCGCGTTTCGACGGGGCGGCGTTGTCGGAAGTCGAGGACGTGTTCGTGGCCGAGGCGTGGGGCAGCGGCGCGACGGCGGGGCGCGCCGAGTTCGGTCCCGACGGGATGTTGTACCTGACCGTCGGCGACCGGGACGCCGGCAATCTGACCGACGACGCAAGCTACCGCATGCTGGCTCAGGGGCTCGACAACCACGTCGGAAAGGTGCTGCGGTTGAGCGACGACGGCCGGGCGGCGCCCGGCAATCCGTTCGCCGGGCGCGACGACGCGCTGCCCGAGATCTTCACCTACGGTCATCGCAACGCTCAGGGCCTGGCGTGGCATCCGGAGACCGGCGAGCTCTGGGCCACGGAAATCGGGCCGATGGCCGGCGACGAGCTCAATCGGCTGGTTCCCGGAGCGAACTACGGATGGCCGGTGGTGTCGCTGGGGAAGATCTACACCGGCAATCTCGCCTCCGAACAGCCCTGGTGGGGGCCCGGCATCGAGATGCCGGTGATGTTCTGGGTTCCGGCGATCAGTCCGTCCAGCCTGATGATCTACGACGGCGACCGGTTCCCGTTGTGGCGCGGGCACTACTTCATCGGTGGGTTGAGCGGGCAGCAGTTGCAACGCGTGGCCTTCGATCAGCCGCCGCCGCAGCCCGAGCGCCGCGATTCCATGCTGATCCCCCTCGACGTTCGAGTGCGGGACGTCCGCCAGGGACCCGACGGCAACGTCTACATCGCCGTCGAGCGGGACCTGCAATCCGGTCCGGGAAGCGCCCGGCTCACGCCCGACGGGTCGATCCTGCGCATCGAGCCCGCCGGCGAGTGACGAAGACAAGGAGACCGCGATGAGACGATGGTTCGTTCCGTGCCTGATCTCCGCGGCGGTGGCGGCGGGAGGGTGCGCCGGAACGGACATCCCGCGGCTGTCGGACGGCACGCCGAATCTCAGCGGAGTCTGGCAGTCGTTGACCACGGCGAACTGGAATATCCTGACGCACGGCGCCGGCGCGGGGCCGCCCGAATACGGCGCGCTCATGGCCGCGCCCCCGGGCCGCGGCATCGTCGACGGCGACGAAATCCCCTATCTTCCCGAGGCGGCGGCCGAAAGGGACCGCAACTTCGAGAGCCGTTGGACGGAGGATCCGGAGGCGAAGTGCTTCATGCCCGGTGTCCCTCGAGCGAACTACATGCCCTATCCGTTCCAGATCTTCCACTCCGAAGGGTACATGCAGTTCACGTACCAGTTCGCGGGCGCCGCGCGCATCATCAACCTGAGCGACCACCGCCCGTCGCCCCTCGACAGTTGGATGGGTTGGTCGAACGCGAGTTGGGACGGCGACACGCTGGTCGTCGAGGTGACCGGCTTCAACGGGTTGGCCTGGCTGGACCGCGCCGGCAACCACGCGGGCGCCGGGACGCGCGTCGTCGAGCGGTACACGCTGACGGGACCCGACGTCATGGAGTACGAGGCCACGATCGAAGATCCCGAAACGTTCTCCCGGCCGTGGACGATGCGTTTCCGTCTGTACCGGAATCCCGACCCCGACGCGCACTTGATGGAGTTCAAGTGCGTGGAGTTCACCGAGGAACTGCTCTACGGCGAATTCATCCGGCGGCCGGACGAGTGACGAGGAGCCGAACGATGACCCATCGACACATTCTCGCCATGGCGGCGCTGGCGATGTCCGCGGTTCCGGCCGAAGGCCTCGCACAGCGCACGTCGTGGGGCGATCCGGATCTGCAGGGACTGTGGTCGAACGCGACGCTGACGCCGCTCCAGCGCCCGTCCGAGCTTGCGGACACGGAGTTCTTCACGCCCGAGGAAGCCGAAGCCTACGTCCGGGAGAGAATCGAGGCCACCAACGCCGACCGGACCATCGGGCAGCCGGGATCGGTCGGCTCGTACAACGACGCCTGGTTCGACCGCGGCAACTCTATCGTGCCCACCCTGCGTACGTCGCTGGTGATCGAGCCCGCCGACGGCCGCGTTCCCCCCTTCACGCCGGAGGCGCAGCGCCGGTTCGAGGAGAACCTGGCCTACATGGCAGAGCACCCGGCCGATTCGCCCGAGGACCGGTACCTGACCGAACGATGCATCGTGTTCGGGGGCGGAGCCGCGCCGATGTTCCCGGAGCCCTACAACAACAACTACTACATCGTGCAGACGCCCGACTACGTGACGATCATGGCCGAGCTCAACCACGAGGTCCGGATCATTCCGATCGACGGCCGCCCGCACTTTCCCGACCGCGTACGACAGTGGACGGGCGACTCGCGGGGCCGCTGGGAGGGCGACACGCTGGTGGTGGAAACCGCGAACCAACGGCCCAACAGGCACTTCTACGGCGTCCAGTACCTGAATTCCGTCATGAGCGACAATTTCCGGGTTACGGAGGAATTCACGCGCACCGCGCCGGATCAGATCCGCTACCGGGCCACCATCGACGACCCCGACGTATTCACCGAGCCCTGGACCGTGGAGATCTTCATGCACCCCCAGGCGGGACCGCTCATTGAATTCGCGTGTCACGAGGGCAACTACGGACTGCGCGGCTTGCTCTCGGCGGCGCGGGCGGAGGAACGCCGAGCGGAGGCCGGAGATGAATAGCTCCCGATGGATGCAAGCGGCGGTTCTTGCCGGCGCCGTCCTGGTCGCGGCGGCGCCCGCGGCGGCCCACCACGCGTTCTCGGCGGAGTTCGACGAGAACCAGCCGATCACGCTCGAGGGCACCATCACGCGCATCGAGTGGATCAATCCGCATGCGTGGCTTCACATCGACGTCGAAGGCCAGGACGGCGCCGTCGAAAGCTGGATGATCGAGGCGGGCAGTCCCAACACGCTCGTCCGCCGGGGCATGACCCGGGATTCCATCCCGAACGGCACCGCGGTCGTCGTTTTCGGCTACCGTCACCGCGACGGGTCCAACGCGGCGAACGGGCGCAACGTCACGCTGCCCGACGGGTCGCAATTGTTCCTGGGCTCGCCCGGGACGGGCGCGCCCGGCGAGGACGAGGAGCGGTGAATCCAGTGACGAACCGGCGTGAGTTCCTCCGGGCCACGGCGCTGGCCGCGGCTGCGCCGATTGTCGCGCGCTCGGAGACGTCCATGGACGCGCCCGGCCCCCGCATGGCCGTGTTCGACCGAAGGTTCGAGCCGGCCCGCCGTTTCGCCGACGCGATTCGGCCCTTCGGCTTGGAGCCACGCGCCATCGACGGGGACGTCACGCGGCTCTGGTTCGAAGAGCTCCACCCGCGCTGGACGGTCGAACCGGCGCCCCTGGCGGGGTTGACCGCGCGAGGGGCGTTGTTCTGCCTGGAGCGCCTGGCGTGGGACCACGGAATGCGGGTCGTGTACCACGGCAGGCACGCGGCCCCGTGGACGGACGGCGCGTTGCCCGAGCGCGTGGCCGAGGCCATGGCCCGGGCGCGACTGGAAGAGACCTCGCCGCGCGGGCCGAGCGAGGCAGCCATGCCGGCCGCGTCCGACGACGATGCGGTCCTGCATTCCTGGATCATCGCTCCCGCTCGTCCGTCGGCCCGCGCGAGGGCGAGCATCGGAGGCTTCCGAACATGACGCTTCCCCGAGGAGTCCGTCAGACGGATTTCGACAACGCGATCTCTCGTTGGCGCGGCATCGTGGGCGAGGAGTGGGTCTTCACCGGCGACGCGGATGTCGCCTTGTACCGCGACGCATACTCGCCGCTGTGGAACGAGCCCGACGAGAAAGTGGCCTCGGCGGCCGTCGCGCCCGGCTCGGCCGACCAGGTCCAGGCCGTCGTGCGCGTCGCCAACGAGTTTCGCGTGCCGCTCTATCCGATCTCGACGGGCCGGAACCTCGGATACGGCGGCGCCGCGCCGGTGCTGTCCGGCAGCGTCGTGCTCGACCTGAAGCGCATGAACCGGATTCTCGAAGTGAACGAGCGGAACGCCTACGCGCTGGTCGAGCCCGGCGTCAGCTACTTCGACCTCTACCGCTACATACAGGACCGCGGGCTCAAGCTGTGGATCGACTGCCCGGACCCGGGTTGGGGCAGCGTCGTCGGCAACGCGCTGGACCACGGGGTCGGCTACACGATGAACCCGTACCGCGACCACTTCGACGCCCACTGCGGGATGGAGGTCGTGACCGGCTCCGGCGAGCTGGTGCGCACGGGAATGGGCGCGCTGCCGGGCTCGACGACGTGGCAGCACTTCAAGTACGGATACGGGCCGTACATCGACGGGATGTTCTCGCAGTCCAACTTCGGCGTCGTCACCAAGATGGGCGTCTGGCTGATGCCGGAACCGGAAGCCTATATCGACGGCACGGTCGAGGTGTTCGGTCACGACGACGTCATCCCGCTCGTCGATCACATGAACTACGTGATGAACACCGGCTTGCAGAACGCCGGCACGAACCTGCAATCGCCGCTGCGCTTCGCGGTGGCCCAGGATCCCGACCTGCGCGCGGCCCTGGCGAGCGGCGAGGCGGCCGACATCGCCCGTCTCGACGCGTTCGCGCGCGAGCGCGGCGTGCCGTTCTACTCGAACATCTTCAAGTTCTACGGACCCGAGGAGGTCGTGCGCGCGCAGTGGGATTACACCCGGCGCCGCCTGTCGTCGATCCCCGGCGCGCGCTTCCGGGACGGCGCGTTCTACCGCTTCCCGCTGACGGAGGCCGAGAAGGCCGGCGTCCGCGACCCGCAGGACCTGGGCATACCGACGCTGGCGACCTTCTCGATCGGCGCCCGATCGAACTTCGCTCCCGCCACGCGCGGACACGTCGGTTTTTCTCCCGTCATCCCCATGACCGGCGAGGCCGTCATCGAGTCGCAGCGCGTGTTCCAGCAGGTTCTGCAGGAATTCGGGACCGACACGGCGCTGCTGGTCTTCCCGCAGTCCTTCCATCCGCGCACGTTCGTGATTCTCTGCATGTTCTACGTGATGCCGGACATCGAGACGAACCAGGCCGTGCGCCGCACCTTCCGGCGGCTCGTCGAGGTGGCCGCCGAGCACGGCTGGGGCGAATACCGCACGCACACGGAGTTCATGGACGATTGCGCGGCCGCGTACGCGTTCAACGACAACGCCCTGATCCGGCTACACGAGACGATCAAGGACGCCGTGGACCCGAACGGCGTCATCGCGGCCGGGCGCTACGGCATATGGCCCCGCCACCTGAGGGACGCATGAGGCTCCTGGGCGGTTTCGTTGCGGCGGCGGTCGTCACCGCCGCGTTCTTGGCTGGGACGTCGGCGCCCGCGCAGGATGAGCCGGACGCCGCGGAGTTGGCCCGCGGCGCGGAAGTCTACGACTACTGGTGCGCGACGTGCCATTCGGCGGGTCCCAACATGCCGGGGACACAGGCTCTGGCGGCCAAGTACGATGATGGCCGTCCAGCGGTGTTGACCGAACGCGGCGATCTGACGCCGGAACGGATCGCCTTTTTCGTCCGGAACGGCGTGAGCGTGATGGCGCCCTTCCGCAAGACCGAGGTCAGCGACGCCGACCTGGCCGCCCTCTCGGCGTACATCGTCGATACGGCGCGCGTGGACTGAGCCGCGCCGCCTCAGCACCCAGCCGTATTCTGTTTCGTCCGGTACCCTCGTCTCTTCGCGATTCTCTTGTTGACGGCGGCCGTTTTCCGCCCGTAGTATTCACCCAGACTTCTAGGGGAGACGGCCGATGCCCAAACAGACGGACTCTCTTCAGGGAACACTGGACCTCCTGATTCTGAAAACTCTGGAGGGCCGTCCGAACCACGGCTTCGGAATCACGTTGCACATCCAGACCGTGTCGGACGGCATGCTCCGCGTGGAGGAAGGCTCGCTCTATCCCGCTCTCCGCCGGCTGGAACGCGAGAACGTCATCCAAGGCGAATGGAAGACGACCGAGAAGGGGCGGCGCGCCCGCTACTACGCCTTGACGCGTCGCGGAAGAGCCCGGTTGGCGGAAGTCGAGCGGCGCTGGAGCGTCCTGACACGCAGCGTTGCGAAGGTGCTGGGGGGCGTATGAGAAATCTGTTCCAGCGGCTGTTCCGCCGTTCGTCGATCAGCGAGGACGTAAGCCGGGAGATCGAGACCCACGTCGCAATGCGGGCGGAGTTGAACGAAGAATCGGGGATGCCCCCCGACGAGGCATACGCCTCGGCCCGGCGTCAGTTCGGCAACTCGACGGCCGTGAGAGAACGCGTTTACGATCTCACCGGCTTCGGTTGGTCGGACACTCTACGGCGGAATCTCGTCTACGCGCTTCGAGGAATCCGCCGCCAACCAGGCGTGTCGGCAACCGCCGTTCTGACGATCGCCATCGGCATCGGCGCCGTGACCGGCATGTTCAGCGTCACCCAAAACTTGATCTTGGCGCCGCCTCCGCATGTTTCAGCCCCCGATCGCGTGTTCAAGTTCCGTCAGGTGTTCTGGATTGATGGTGGGGAGGGTGAACCTGGCGGGGCAACATCCTATCCGTTCTTCGAGTTGTTGTCGGAGCGGGCACGGACTCTCGAATCCCTCGGGGCGTACGCAGACACGACGCTCCCGGTCGGATCTGGAATCGATGCAGAGATGGCGGAAGTCGTCATGGTCTCTCCGGGATTCTGGGAAACACTGGGAACGCGCCCCGAAATAGGGCGCTTCATCGACGACAGCGAAGCGCATCCGGCAACCGGCGCCCGAGTCGTCGTCCTGGGGCACGCGTTCTGGCAGGTTCGCCTGGGCGGGGATCCCGGCATCGTCGGGCAGACGCTGGAAATCCATGGACAGCCGTACACGATCGTCGGGATTGCTCCACGTGGGTTTCGTGGTGTCGAACTCCAGGAGGTGGATCTCTGGCTGCCGTTGTTTACCCGGGATGACGGGTCGGGACGACCGGTCACGTGGCACACGATCAGTTCGTCGTATACCCTGAGGATCGTATTGCGCTTGAGGGAAGGAGCCTCGCCCGCGCAGTCGTCGGCGGAACTAACCAATTTACAGCGTGCGTTTCTGGAAGAGACTTACGCTCCGATTTTTCGGGACGCCTCCGTGGAGCGCATGGAACCGTATCGACGATCCCGCTCGCTCCTGGGACCGTTGACCGGTGGTTTGGGAGACAATCTCCGCCCGATTCCGGAAGCGCGCGTCACGGTCTGGCTCCTCGGAGTGGCGGTTGTCTTCATCCTGATCGCGTCCGCCAACGTTGCGGGGCTGCTGCTGCTTCGTACCCTCCGGCGCCGGCGTGAAATCGCCGTCCGCCTCGCGGTGGGCATCGGTCGAAGGGAACTCGCGCTCCAGCTTCTGACCGAAAGTTCGGTCGTGGCCGTGCTGGGAGGAACCGCGGCGATACTCGCCCAGATTTGGGCGGGCGCTTGGCTGCACCGGACGTTGCTCCCCGCAATGGCGTGGGAACCCTCAGCCGTCGTCCATCCCAGTGTTCTGTCGGTGGCGGCGGCGTCGATGGTCGGCACGGCGCTGGTCGCGGGGATGGCGCCTCTGTACTTCCTGCGGGCCCACCCGTTGAGGTCGTTCCGTGAGGGCCCTTCAGCCGCCATGACCCGGCGCCCTCGCATGCAGGGAGTGTTGGTCGCCGTACAAGGGGCCCTGTCGGTCGTGCTGCTGGTGGGCGCGGGTTTGTTCTTGCGGAGTCTATACAACCTGGAAACCGCGAATATGGGCCTGGACAGGGAGAACGTGCTGGTCGTTCAAGTCGATTTTTCCCGATTCGGTCGAGACACCGGGCACGCCGCATTCTTCGAACGCGCACTTGAGCGAATCTCGGTCCTGCCGGGTGTGAGTCGGGCCAGCGTGAGCAGGAGGGTGCCTCTTCGAGTGGCCAGTGCTGGTTCTTTCGCCGTCGACCGGGACCAGGGAAGTATCTCCTCTCCGCGGGACGGCGTTCCTTTCTCCAACGCCGTCACGCCGGGTTTCTTCCAGACGACAGGCATGCGCATCGTCGAGGGTCGGGCGTTTGTCGAAGCCGATCGGTTGAATGGAAGGGTCGTCATCGTCAATGAGAGCTTGGCGAGACTGGCATGGCCCGATCAGTCTCCCATCGGCCGATGCTCGTATGTACACGTGTGGCCCGACGAATGTGCGACGGTCGTCGGCGTAGTGGGCGACGCGCGGACATGGAGCCTGGTCGAGGACGATGTCCGTGCCTACTTCTATACGCCGCTGCTGCTGAGTGCCGACGGACCGAGGGCGTTGCTCGTCAGAACGGCGGATGGCGTTGGCCGGAACGATTCCACGATCCGCGACGCCCTTTATGAGTTGGATTCCGGCTTGCCTTATATCGGCATCGAGGCCCTGGGTGACGTTCTGGATCCGCAGATCCGTCCGTGGCGCCTGGGCGCCTCGGTCTTTACGGCCTTCGGCATTCTGGCCGTGTTGCTGGCGGTGATCGGTCTGTGGTCGTCTGTTTCCTATGCGGCCTCGCAGCGCCGGCAGGAATTCGCGATTCGCCTCGCGGTCGGAGAAAGCCGCGAAACGCTCTTGAACCGCGTGCTCGGGGACGGCCTCCGAAACGCGGTGGTTTCGGTCGCCGCGGGCGTCCTGATCGCCGGCCTGGCCAGTTCGTTCATCGCGGACCTGCTTTTCGACGTCTCCCCGCACGACCCGCTGGTTTTCGGAACGATCGCCGGGGTCATTCTCGTCGTCGCGACCTTGGCCAGCCTGTTCCCAGCGTGGCGGGCCGCGAACGTCCGGCCCGCCGACGCGCTTCGGGCCGACTGAACCGGCTGTCCGCGGCGTATTTCGGCCGCGTCCGTTGACCCGTCGTGCGTTCCGGCGAAATAATGCGCCGAATGCCGCCCGAAGCCGTTAGCGAGGAGAATCCGTGCCGACCGCGCTGATCGCCGATGCGCGATTCCGCGACCACCGGACGGGAGCGCATCCGGAGACGCCGCTGAGGCTCGACGCCATCCGGCGGACGCTCGAAGCCGACACGGACCTGTGGGACGTGCTCGAACACCGCCGGCCGCGGTCCGCCTCCGAGGACGCTATCGCGCGCTGTCACTCGCGCGCGCTGATCGACGACATTCGAGCCGCGGTCGAGGCCGGCGTCGAGCGCCTGGACGCCGATACGGCCATCAGCCGAGACTCGTTCGAGGTGGCGCGCCTGGCGGCCGGCGCCGCGACGACGGCCGTGGACCTGGTGCTCGGCGGCGATGTCGACAACGTCTTCGCCGCCGTCCGGCCGCCCGGCCATCACGCGGGAACTCAGATGGCCATGGGCTTCTGCCTGTTCAACAACGCCGCCATCGCCGCGCGGCACGCCCAGGCCGTCCACGGCGTCGAGCGCGTCCTCATCGTGGACTGGGACGTCCACCACGGCAACGGGACCCAGGAGATCTTCTACCGCGACGGATCGGTGTTCTACTTCTCGACGCACCAGTACCCCTACTATCCGGGTACGGGCGCGCGCGTCGAGACCGGGGACGGAGCCGGCGCCGGATCGATCCTCAACGTGCCGCTTCCCGCCCGCACGCCGGCGGCCACCCACCGGCAAGCGTTCAGCGAGGCGCTGGCGGCGATCGAGGACCGCTTTCCCCCGGACCTGGTCATCGTTTCGGCCGGTTTCGACTCGCGGCGGGGCGATCCGTTGGGCGCGTTGTCGCTCGAGGATCGCGACTTTTCAGAGATGACGCGGGAGGTCGTGGACATGGCGGGTCGCTCGGCCGCGGGCCGCGTCGTCTCGTTGCTGGAGGGCGGCTACGACCTCGAAGGTCTCGGCCGCGCCGTCCACGCTCACGTGTCCGCGCTGGCGCAGGGTTGAGCCGGCCCGGTTTCGCGCGAAAGGGGGCGAATGCCTGAGTTGATCGAAGGTCCGACGGTCATACCCGGAGAGGGAAACAAGCCGAAGCGGATCGAGGAGTACGCGGGACGGGTCAATTCCGGCCACCAGGGTGTCAGCATCGCCCGTATGGTGTCGCCCCAGGGCTGGGTGGAGCCGGGGCAACGGCCGGAGTTCGAGGAAATCACAGTTGTCCTCGGCGGGATGCTGCGAGTGGAGCACGAAGCCGGCGCAATGGAGGTCCGGGCCGGGCAGGCCGTCGTCGCTCGACCGGGCGAGTGGATCCGCTACAGCACGCCCGAGGCGGGCGGCGCCGAGTACGTCGCCATCTGTTTGCCGGCGTTTTCGCCCGACACCGTCCACAGGGACACGGATGCCTGACGGATATTCCGGAGGCTTCCGGCGGTGAAGCGCGTCTGCGTCTTCGCCGGCTCGAGTCCTGGCGGCAACCCGGAGTACGTCGCCAGCGCCCGGGCGCTGGGCGCGGCGCTGGTTTCCCGCGGCGTCGCACTGGTCTATGGCGGCGGCGGGACGGGCCTGATGGGCGCGCTGGCGGATACGGTCCTCGACGCGGGCGGGGAAGTGACCGGTATCATTCCGGGCCCGCTGGCCACGCGCGAATTGGCGCATCCGGGTTTGAGCGAATTGTGCGTGGTCGCCTCCATGCACGAGCGCAAGGCCTTGATGGCGGAGCGGTCCGACGCGTTCATCGCGTTGCCGGGCGGCCTGGGGACCGTCGAGGAGCTCATGGAGATCTGGACCTGGGCGCAACTCGGCATCCATTCCAAGCCGTTCGGACTGCTCAACGCCGAGGGATTCTACGATCCGCTGATCGGTTTCGTGGACCGGATGGTGGCCGACGGGTTCGTGAAGCCCGCCTATCGGACCCTGGTGATCGTCGAGAACGAGCCGGAAACTCTTCTGGCCGCGCTGGCAGCCTTTCGGGCGCCGCCGCTGCGCCAGTGGATGGCGAATACGGAGACCTGATGCGAACTACGGATCGATCCTCGCGAGCTCGTCCTCGATGATGGCTGCATAGGTCGCATAGTCCTGGGCGCCCGACACGGGACGGCCGTTGACGTAGATCGTCGGCGTTCCGGTCACTCCGGCCGCCATGCCGGCCCTGAGGTCGTCGCGGACGCGGTCGGCGTACTTTCCCGACTCGAGACAGCTTGCGAACTGCTCGCCGTCGAGTCCCAGGTTCGACGCCTTGAACCGGAGGCTGGCCACCTCGAGCTCGATCGGTTCCTCGAACATCGCGTCGTGCATCGGCCAGAACTGCCCCTGGTCGTTCGCGCACAACGACGCCTCGGCGGCCTTCTGGGCGCGGGGATGGATGTCGGTCAGCGGAAACTGCCGGTAGACCAGGCGTATCCGGTCTCCGTAGGCCGCTTCGATCTGGTCGAGCACCGGCTGCGTGCGCCGGCAGAACGGGCATTCGAAGTCGGAGAACTCGACGAGCGTAACCGGCGCGTCGGCGGGTCCCCGCGACGGGTGGCCTTCGGTGGCGACCTCGACGCGGTAGGGCCCAAGAGTCGACTCCACGCCGTACGCGGCTCGGAGGTCCGCGACGAAGGCCTCCAGCGCGGCGTTGTAGCTGTTCTCCATCAGGAATTGCCGGACCCGAGCCATGGCCACTTCGCGGGACACGCCGCCCAGTTGCTGCTGGTTGATCTGATAGATGCTCTCCATCTCCGCGGCGGTCGGCTCCGTGACGCGGGACTCGACTTCCGCCTGGAGCAGCTCGGCGGTCGTCGTCCCTTGCCGTTCGGCCTCCGCCTGGATCAACCGGTCCGCGATGATGCCGGCCAACGCCCGCTCGAGCGTCTCGTGCTCCCGCTGCCGGATACCCGCCTCGAACTGCAGGCGCTCGACGTCGATCGCCTCGAACTCCGCCGCGGCCACGGCGCGCACGTCGGCTTCGGTCAACGGCTCGCCGTCGACGACGGCGAGCGTGGGGGACTGTGCCCCGCCGCAGGGCGCGGCCAGGGCGATCGCGGCCAGGACGGGAAACCATCGATGCCATCGTGGGACCATGGGGGAAGCTCGCCTCTCGATAGTCGGCGCGGGGATGAACGGGGCTCCCCGCGAAGGTGACGTTCCAGCGTCCGGCCGTCAGTTCATGACGTTGGCCAGGTTCTGGAACGGTCCGGTCCCGCCGTGCCCGCCCACGACCGTTTCGACGTCCAACCCGGCGGCGACGACCGCGTCGTAGAACGCCCGGGCGTTGGCGTTGTCGGCGTTCACCGGGTTCGGCGGCGAGTACAGATCGCTCACGAACACGACCTGGGCGTCGGGGACGTAGGTGATGACCATGCCGGCCGCGTGGTTGTTCGGGACTTCGACGATCTGCACGGTTCGCGCGCCGTCGGACAACTCCAAGGGTTCGCTGCCGACGCCCTCCACCGTAGGCGCGGCTCCGGACTCCGCGAGACTGTCGGCCCGCACCGTGCTCGGACTCCCGAGGACGGTTTCGAGGAAGGGCACGATGCTCTCGTGCGCGACGATGGTGGCGCCCAGTGCGCCATAGGCCCGTATTCCGCCGCTGTGGTCCGCATGGTAGTGCGAGACGACGGCGTACCGGATGGGCTTGTCGGGGAAGCGGGCCTCGATCGCCTCGATCACGCCGATGGACCGTTCCTCGAACAGCGGCGCCTCGACGACGATCACGTGGTCCGCCATCTCGATCACCATGCTGTGGTGGGATCCTCCGACCGCGTGCAGGATACCGGGCGCGACCTCTTCCAGGGGCGCCACGATGGGGACCTCGGCGTATCCGGGCAAGGGGCCGAAGCCCATGCCCGCGCGCCGGAGCGTGATCTGCGAGAGCACGCGCTCGCCCGGCTCCGGCGCGTTCCGGACCTCGCCGGGGATGGCGAACGTCTCGGCGTCGAACGCGCCGTTGTTGATGATGTTCCGGAACGATTCCTCGAGGTAACGGTCGCCGTTGAGGAACATGGACTGGCTGAACGGCAACTGGGCCGTAATGGCGCGCCCCTCGTCGGTGGCGCCCACCTGCGACGGCCGCCAGTCGGAGAAGACCATCTGGTTGCGCGTGTCGCCGTAGAGCGGGTCGGTTTCGTGGTAGATCACGCTGTGCGGGACGCGGCCGAAACCGTCGATGCGCACGAGCACCTGCACGCGCGCTCCGTTGTCCGTGTACTCCAGGACCTGGTAAGTGGTCTCGCCGATCAACTGGTCCTCGGCGCGGACCAGGTCGCCGGCGTCGCGGGCGACGAAGGGGAATCGGGCCGCCAACCGGTTGACGTCCCGGAGGCGCGCCGCGACGCGGCTGCCCTGGAGGCGTTCGATGGCGTCCTCATCTTCGCCGGGTGTGATCAACGCGCCCGCGTCCGGGTCGATCACCTCGGTGAAACGCACCGTTCCGGGCGCCGGATAGGAGCGATCCCCGTTGAACTGGAGCCGCATGGATCCGGACGTGAAATCGACCATCACGGTCTTGTTGAAGATGTTCAACTCGCGTTCGTCGCCGGGCCGCACGGCCTGGTGCGGTTCGTATTCGGTGCCCTCGCTGATCAACTCCTGCCGCTCGATCATGGATAGCACCTCCCAGCCGCCCATGGTCGTGACGACCTGCTCCAACAGTTCCGCGCCGGCATCCGGGCCCGTGGGCGGTTCGGAGGCGCACGCCGACAGCCACAGCGCGCCGGCGCCGATCAGGGTCCACGTCCGCTTCATGAGACATCCTCCCGCGTTGGAGTTTGCAAAAGTTGCGTAAAAACGGAGACTACGCCAACGCTGTCCAAAGATCAACGATCCTCGCGGCTCTCGCCGCGGGGTCCGATACCGCGGTCGTTTTCCCGTCAGAATGCGCGGCCCCCGTGCTCCCGAAGCAGGCGCCGCAGGATCTTTCCGGACGCCGATTTCGGGATCGAGTCCACGAATTCCACGCGGCGGATCTTCTTGTGGGGCGACACGCGCTCGGCGACCCACGCGATCAATTGCCGGGCGCCGACGCGGCCGGTCCGGACGATGACGGCCTTGGGGACCTCGCCGGCGACCGGGTCGGGACTCGGAATCACCGCGGCGTCCACGACGCCCGGATGCATCAGCAGTAGCGCCTCCAGTTCGGCCGGCGCAACGGCGTATCCCTTGTACTTGATGAGCTCCTTGGCGCGGTCCACGATGTAGAAGTTCCCCGCCGCGTCCGTGGAGGCGATGTCCCCGGTGCGGAGCCACCCGTTGCCGTCGATCGTGGCGGCCGTCTTGTCCGGGTCGTTCAAGTACCCCTTCATGACCTGCGGCCCCCGGATGTGGAGCTCGCCGCGCTGTCCGGCGTCCAACTCGGCGCCGGTGTCCGGATCCAGCAGCCGGCACTCGGTGCCCGCGACCGGCGGGCCGATCGATTCGATCGGGATATTCCGGGCCGCGCGGGGGGCCAGGTGCGTGACCGGGCTGGCCTCGCTCAACCCGTAGCCTTGCATCACGCGGCAGTCGAAGCGTTCCGCGAACGCGCGCGCGGCGTCGGGCGGCAGCGGGGCCGCGCCGCTCTGTACGGTCCGCAGGCTGCGGAGCCGGCGGACGTCGATCGACGGGTGTTTCGCCAAAGCGAGGATCAACGGCGGGACCAGGTTCGCATGCGTCACGCCGTGGCGCTCGACCGCGTCCAGGAACGCTTCCATCTCGAACCTGGGAAGCGTCACGTCGGTGGCGCCCAGGTAGAGGCCGAGGTGAAGGACGACGGTCAGACCGTAGATGTGGAAGAAGGGCGGCACGCCGATGATCGTGTCCTCGCCCGTGAAGATGCCCGACTCGGTCTGCAGGATGTTGGCCACCAGGTTGCGATGCGTCAGTTGCACGCCCTTCGGCCACCCGGTCGTCCCGCTGGAGTAGGGAAGCGCCGCGACGTCCGCGCCGGGGTCGATCTCGACGCGCGGCGGCGGAAGCCGCGACTCCAGCAACTCCCCGAGCGGTATCGTTCCCGCGGCGCCGCCCATGACGATCGTGCGAAGGGCGTCGTCGTCGGGCGGCGCCTTGTGCACGAGTTCGGGTACCGTGAAGAGAAACCGCGCGCCCGAGTCCCGGATCTGCGCCGAGACCTCGCCGGGCGTCGCCGTCGGGTTGATCGGCGTGTTGACGCCGCCGGCCAGCGCCGCGGCGAGGAACACGACGCCGTACTCGGGGCTGTTGGGCGCGAGCAGGGCCATCACGCTGCCCCGCTCGAAACCGCGGGCCGCGAGGCCGCCGGCGGTGCGCCGCACGCTCTCGGCGAACTCGGCGAACGTGAATCCGCGACCCGTCGGCCCGTCGATCAGCGCCGGCTTCGCGCCGAACCGTTCGGCGCGCCGGAGTATGAGGTCGGGAAGCGAGACGTCGGGAATGGTGATCGAGGGGACGGGACTGCGGAAGGTCACGCCGGGATTGTATCACCGCGCCGCGGGCGTTCGGGCCGCGCGGCGCGGCGGCCGGACCGCTACCGTTCGGGCGTCATCTCACCCGTCCGCAGGCGGCGGACGTATTCGTGGTAGGCGCCCATCGCCTTTCCGGAAAAGATGAGGATGATCGGGATGTTGGCCAGGATCATCACCCCCGTCCCGATGCCGGTCAGACCGTCGAGTTGGACGTCGGTGGTGATGAAACCGGACGTCGCGACGACGGCCGCGACGCAGTAGATCAGCTTGTAGGTGCGCACCCACTGCAGGCCGAACATGAACACGATGCCCTGCTCGCCGTAGTAGGACCAGGAGATCATCGTCGAGATGGCGAACAACCACGCGGCCATGGTCACCAGCCACCGTCCCAGCCCGGGATGCACGCGGTCGAACGCGTGGCTCGTCAGGCTGGCGCCCGTGTATTGTCTGAAGACGCCCGGGTCGTGGATTCCCGGCGCCGCGTCGGCGGCGTGGACGTTCCACGCCACCGTGAAGGCCCCGTTGGATTCCTGAACCACGCCCGCGAGCCGCGCCAGCGACGAGCCCGTGTCGGGACTCTCGACGCCGGTGTCCAGAAGAATGAAGACGTCCTGACCCGCCTGCCACGGATCGGCCGCGTCCGTCCCGAGCGCTCCCGATTCGACCGTCCATTGTCCCGGGCCCGCGGCGACGACCTGAGGCGGCGCGGCGAACGACCCGTCGGCGCCGCGGTTCCACGCGCCGCTGGACATGATGACCAGCGCGGTGACCGTGCAGACCACGATCGTGTCCAGAAACGGCTCGATGCCCGCGACGACGCCCTCCCGGACCGGTTCGTTGCTCTTGGCCGCGGCGTGGGCGATGGGCGCGCTGCCTTGCCCGGCCTCGTTCGAGAACAGCGCCCGTCGCATGCCGACCAGGAACGCGTAACCGAAGGTGCCGCCGATGAACGCGCCCTCGGCCTCGGCCGGCGTGAACGCGGAGGTGAAGATCAGGCGGATGAGGCCGGGGATCTGGTCGAAGTTCAGGGTCAGGACATAGGCGGCCGCGGCCAGGTAGAGGAGGCACATGAACGGGACCAGCCGGCCCGCGACGGCGCCGATGCGCTTGATGCCCCCGATGATGACCAGGCCGGTGATCGCGGCCAGCACGAACCCGGTGAGCAGCTCGGGAACGCCGAAGTTGAGACGCGTCACGTTGGCGACGTTCCACGACTGGAACATGTTGCCGCCGGTCATCGTCGAGATCATCAGCGTGGCGCAGAACACGTAGCCGATTCCGCGGCCCAGCGGCGCCAGGGCCGGACGGATCTCGGCGAGCCCGCGGCTGACGACGAACATCGGGCCGCCGTGCGGGTTGTCCGGATCGTCGGTATTGCGGTACAGCATGGTCTCGGTGACCTCGGTCATCTTGATGGCCATGCCGGCGAGTCCCACGACCCACATCCAGAAGACCGCGCCCGGGCCGCCGAGCGCGATCGCCAACGCGACGCCGCCGATGTTGCCGAGGCCGATCGTGGCCGACAGCGCCGCGGACAACGCCTGAAAATGGCTGATCGCCCCGGGGTCATCCTTCCGGTCGTACTTGCCGCGGACGACCTGAACGCCGTGGGTCAGAGCGACGAGCGGGCCGAACTTCGTCCAGACCAGAAGGAGCGCGCCGACCGCGAGGACGGTGTAGAGCACCCAGTCGTGCCAAATGACGCCGTTGACCGCGCCCAGGAAGTCGGTAAAGTCCATTGCGACGGGATTGTGTACTTCCGAGGCCGGATGTCTCAAGGACTTTCTGGGCGGGCGCGTTCCGGCGGAACGTAAACGACCGGTAAACAATGGCGTCCCAACGCCCCGAATGGTGGGGGAATGGCGGCGCACATGGCGTACACTCTTCTAATGTCGTTCGACCGGCGCCGTTCTCGGCGCCCGGTGGGAGCCCAGTGAAGCACACGTCCCGAGTTCCGGCCGTCCTGTTCTCTCTCATCGGCTTGACACTGTCCGCGGCCGCGCCCGAGTCCGCCGTCGCCCAGGCCGATGACCTGGCTCGTGCCGAGGCGGACCGGGCCGAGGCCGGCCGCGTCCTGCTGGAGGAGGGGATCGACGGCTTGCAGGCGGCGTTGTCCGAGGCTGGCGTTCCCCCGCTCACGTTCAACCAGGAAACCCAGGTCCGGACCGTCCATGACGCGCACGTTCGCGCGCTCGACGACCTGGTGACCGGCAACGGCGGGCGCCGCGAAGGCATCGAAGGCGAGGTCGCCGAGCTTGCCGACCAACTGCTGCTGGCCGCGCTGAAATTCCTCAACCCCGCTCAACGAACGGCGCTGACCGGGTCGGTCGCCGCCGAGGCGTTCGCCGACCTGAACAGCGACCTGCCCCAGGACGAGGCCGAGCTGATCGAGTACCTCAACGATCTGCGCAGCCCCGCCGCGACCGAGGGCGAGCAGCAAGGTTTCGCCAACGTCGATTTCGGCGGCGGCGGCGGGAACTTCGGCCGGGGTGGCCGTGGCGGCCGAGGCGGCGGCGGCGGACGCGGCGGACGCGGCGGCGGCCAGGGCGGCAACCAGGGCGGCGGGGGGATCCTGATCGACGGGTTCAGCGGCGGGCGGATGCCCAATCGGGACGAGATTCAGGAGATCCGCATCAACGAGAACGGCTTCACCGCCGAGCAGAGCCAACAGACCCGGGGCCGGACCGAGATCGTCACGCGTGGCGGCGTCGGGCGGTTCAACGGCGACGCGACGTTCAATTTCAGGGACGAGGCCCTGGACGCCCGGCACCCGCTGGCGAACGTCCGTCCGCCGTATCAGCAACGGGACTTCGTGGCCAACGTCAGCGGCCCGCTGATCCGCAACCGGATGACGGCCACCTTCAGCCTCCGGCGCAACGAATCCGAGGACGGAGACACGCTCCGCGCCATCCTGCCGACCGGGCTGGTCAACGACGCGATCGTGCGCCCGCAGTCCATGCGCGAATACACGACGCGCGCGACGACGCAACTGTCGGAGAACCATGTCCTGAACTTCAGTTACACCTTGGGCCGCCAGAGGGGCGAGAACCAGAACGTCGGCGGCTTCCGTCTTCCCGAGCAGGGCGTCAACCGGCGACGCAACAACTTCAACTTCCAGGTCAAGGAAACGGCCGTTTTCTCCTCCCAGCTCAGTCACGAGGCCCGATTCCAGGTCAACGAGTTCACCGAGAGGCGGGAGCCCCTCTCCTCGGACGTGCACATCACGGTCCAGGGAACGTTCGAGGGCGGCGGCGGCACCGAACACGCCCGATTCCAGCGACGGCAGTACGCGTTCGGAAACCTGTTGATGTACACCGGGCGGTCCGTGGCGCTGAGAATGGGCTACGACGGCACGTACGAGCGGATCAGCTCCGATTCCCGCCAGAACTTCAACGGGACGTTCATCTTCGCCAGCCTCGACGATTTCATCGCTGGGCGGCCGCTCGTGTACACGCGCAACTCGGGGAATCCGAGCAGCGAAGTTACGCAGCTCGCCTCGGCCGCGTTCCTTCAGAGCGACTGGCGGGTGCGGCCGGATCTGACTCTCTATTTCGGGGCCCGCTACGAGTGGCAGCAGAACCTGAGCGACTACAACAACCTGGATCCCCGGTTCGGGTTCGCCTACTCCCTGGGATCGAACACGGTTCTGCGCGGCGGCACCGGTGTGTTCCACCAGCGCTTCGTGATATTCGCCCTGAACAATCTGGTGCGCTTCGACGGCGTCACGCAGCAGAGCATCGTCGTCCCGAATCCCGCGTATCCCGATCCGTTCGCCGGGGGCGTGACCGCGCGTCCGGGCGACTTCGAGATCCGCGTCGGGGCCGAGGACATGGCGGCGCCCTACACGTGGAACTCCGAAGTGTCCGTCGAGACGACGTTCGACAACGGCTTCGTGTTCACGGGGTCGTACGGGTACGTTCGCGGCCTGCACCTGCTGCGCAGCCGGAACGTCAACGCGCCCTTCGACGTCACGTCGACCGTGCCCCGCTCGTGCCTGCCCGGACAGGATGCCGCGACATGCCGGCGCCCGGATCCGACGCGCGGGAACGTCAACCGGCTGGAGTCGACGGGCTCGTCGACCAACCAGACCGTCCGGCTCGGGTTTCGGCAACGGATGAGCTTCCTGAACCTGAACGGAAACTACACGTTCAACTCGGCCTACGACGATGTTCCCGACGGCAACGACACCTCGTTGCCCGCCGACAACTATGACCTGGACTCGGAATGGGGACGCTCCGGCGCGCGGCATCGGCTCAACACCGCCGTCAACGTCCGGATGCCATGGAACGTCAACGTCAACAACATCTTCAACTGGTCCAGCGGGACTCCCTACACGCTGCAGACCGGCGAGGACGACAACCGGGACACGTCGACGAACGACCGCCCACCGGGCGTCGGGCGAAACTCGGAGACCGGCCCCAGCTACTTCGAAATGAACATGCAGTTGTCCAAGGCGGTCGTTCTGCGTTCCGATCAGGTCGAGCTGGCGTCGACGGGCGCGGGACCGGTCGGGACCGGCGGGTACTACGGCCAGCGGACCGGCCTCCGAATGACCGTGACGGCGACGATCGAGAACCTTCTCAATTCGACCAATGTCGAGTCCGTCGGCGGCGTTCTGTCCGCCACGCAATTCTTCGGAATGCCGACGGCCGCGCGCAGCGGCCGGCGGGCCCTGATGTCGGTCCGTTTCGACTTTTGACGGTTGGACGCGCCAGCGTCTCCGGTGCGCGCGGGCGACGCGGACGCGTAACCGGCGCGCGGCGGCGGACGTAGTAGATATTCGTGGGGTGTTCTGCCTGCCACAGGCCGTGAGCACTGAAGATTTCCACAGGCGGGGGAAGAGTGAAATGGGTCTTCGCAGCATTGCTACTTCTTTGATTCTTATTGGGTTAGTCGCGTTTCCGGCCGCTGCACAGCGCGGCGACGCCGGCGCCGGGGCCGGCGTGCTCGAGCGGGAGGAGACCGAGCGGATGCTGCTGGCCGAGGGAGTCGAGTGGCTGCGCGCGACGTTCGCGTCCGCGGACGTGCCGGCGCTGACCTTCGACCAGGAGACGCAGATCCACGACGTGCACGACGACCACGTGCGCGTTCGCGATGAAGTCCTCGAATCGGCCGGGAGCGACCGCGCGGCGGCCGCGGTCCAGATCGCCCAACTCGAGGAACAACTGCTGTTGGCGGCCCTCAAGTTCCTCAACCCCGTTCAGCGCACGGCGCTGGTCGGATCGATGACGGCCGCGGAGGTCGCGGCCCTGAACAGCGACCTGCCCGAGGATCCGGACGAGTTGCGCGAGTACCTGAACGACCTCCGCAGCCCGGCCGGCGGCGGAGACTTCGGTTTCGGCGGAGGCGGTGGAAACAGCAACTGGCAGGGCAACCGCGGCGGCGGCGGGTTCGGCGGCGGTGGCCGCGGCGGCGGTGGCGGCGGCGGTGGCCTCGACATCAACGGATTCGGCAACGGCGGCCGCATGCCCAACCGGGACGAGATCCTGGAGATCCGGATCAACGAGAACGCCTTCACGGCCGAAGAGCAGAACCAGGGCCGCGGACAGACGCAAATAATCACCCGCGGCGGCACGGGCCGCCTGAACGGCGACGCGACCTTCAATTTCGCCGACGAATCGCTCGACGCCCGCAACGCGTTCGCCCGGTCGCGCCCGTTCTATCAGCGGCGGAACTTCAACGCCAACGTCAGCGGACCCGTCATTCAGAATCGTCTGACCCTGACATTCGGCGTCCAGCGCAACGAGGAGGAGCAGGCCTCCAACATTTACGCGACGACCGCCGACGGCGTCGTCAACGACGCCGTCAGCCGGCCCGGGGGGAGCCGCAACTACCGGTTGGGCGGCACCGCCCAACTGGCCCAGAACCACGTCCTGAACTTCACCTACAGCAAGGGATGGCAGCGCAACGACCTGAACAACGTCGGGAACCTGAACCTCCCCGAGCAGGGAAGCCGGAACCGGCGCGACAACTGGAACATCCAGGTCCGCGAGACGGCCGTCCTTTCCAGTCGGCTCAACCACGAAGTGACGTTCAACCTGACGCGGTTCCGCAACCGGCAGGAGCCGTTGACGCCCAACATGCCGAACATCAGGGTGAGCGGGGCGTTCCGCGGCGGAGGCAGCACGCAGGACACGCGGTTCAATGTGCGCAACTTCACGTTCGGCAACCTGCTGATGTACACGGGGAATGCGATCTCCGTGCGCGTCGGGTACGACGGCAACTACCGAATGAACCGCTCCGAGTCGCGCCAGAACTTCAACGGAACCTTCACGTTCGCAAGCCTCTACGACTATTGCGGCGTCGTCCTCGGCGGTTTCTTCACGGACACGTGCGGACAGGCGCAGCAGCAGCAGTTGACACGAAAGGCGGAGTTCGAAGCCGACAACCCGGGGCAGGTTCTCGACATCACGCCGCGCGCCAGCACCTTCGCCCGGAATTCCGGCGATCCCACGCTGTCGATCAACCAACTGCTGTCGGCGGCGTTCGTCCAGAGCGACTGGCGAGTGCGCTCCGATCTGACCCTCAGCTTCGGCATGCGCTACCAGTGGCAGCAGCACCTGAGCGACTACAACAACTTCGATCCGCGCTTCGGGTTCGCGTACTCGATCGGCACGCACACGGTGCTGCGGGGCGGGACCGGCGTTTTCCACCAGCAGTTCGACTTCAACCTGCTCAACGAGTTGACGCGGTTCGACGGCGTCCGGCAGCAGAGCATCGTCATTCGGCAACCGTCCTACCCCGATCCCTTCGTGAGCGGGCTGACGACCGTGGTTCCGCCGTCCGACGTGAAAGTCCGCGCGCCGGAGTTGACGGCGCCCTATACCTGGCACTCGGAGTTGTCGTTGGAAACGACGCTGGGCAACGGGTTCACGGTGACGGGCTCCTATGGATTCGTCCGGGGAATACACCTGTACCGGAGCCGCAACCTGAACGCGCCGCTGGACATGATCGCCCTCGCCAGCGGCATCGTGCGGTCGTGCGGGTCCCAGCTCGATCCCCTCGGCTGCCGCCGTCCCGATCCGACGATGGGCAACCGGAACCAGATCGAATCGACCGGCGTGGGGAGCGACCATCGCCTGAGGATCGGTTTCCGCCAGCGCCTCAGCTTCCTCAATATCAACGGCAATTACACGTTCAGCTCGAACTACGACGACGTGCCGGGCGACGACTTCGAGCTCCCGGCCGACAACTACGACCTGGATTCGGAATGGGGCCGCTCCGGAGAGCGGAACCGCCTGAACATGTCGGCCAACTTCAGGTTGCCCTGGAACGTCAACGCCGACACCATATTCAACTGGAATACCGGCGAGCCCTATACGCTGGAAACCGGCGACGACGACAACCAGGACACCACCGTGAACGACCGCCCGCCGGGCGTTCCCCGGAACTCCCTGACCGGACCCGGATTCTTCGAGGTCGACATGCGGCTGTCCAAGGCCATCCAGTTGCGGTCCGAGGAGGTCTTCATCGAGGGCGCGGGGACCGGGCCGGCGGCGTCGGGCGGATACTACGGCCAGCGGACCGGGTTGCGCATGACCGTGCGGGCGGAGATTTCCAATCTGCTCAACAAGACCAACTATCAGAACTACAGCGGAGTTCTGACATCGCCGTTCTATGGCCGGCCGACGCGCGCCCGGGATCCGCGCACGGTGGCCCTTTCCGTCCGTTTCGATTTCTGAAGGCGCTCCCGTCGCGCACGAAACCCGGCCGGCGCACGAGTCGCGCCGTTCCGGCCAATCGCGTGTAAACGCATCGTAAAAAACGTGTTATCGATTTCGGCCTCGGTTGACCCGCCACCGGCCTGCCGATAAACTCGTGTACTTGTTGCCCACTGCGCGCGCCTGGCAGGCGGTAGTGCCGATGTTCCTCAAGATCGTTTTTCCACTGTTTCTCGTCGTGTTCACGGTGCCGGCTCCCGTGCGAGGCGGACGTCAACTCGACGCCGTTCCCGAATTCTACGCGGGCACGGTCCTGGTCGAACGCATCGAGGATCTGCTCGACGAAGCTGGCCTGCCGCTGACGAGTGCTCAAATCGCCGGGATCCAGCGCCTCCCCGGGCTGTCGCTGCCCGGACCGCTCCGGCGGAGCGGCGTGCTCGACGCGGCGCTGAGCCCGGAAATCAGCGACGTGCTGACGCGGGAACAACTCGCGGCGGTCCAACGCCTCGAGACCGGCTGGACCTTGCTGTTCGACGGCGTCGACGGGCTCCGGGACGCGCTGGACGCCGCCGACGCGCCGGCGCTCACCTTCGACCAGGAAACCCAGGTGCACGCGCTGTACGACGACCATGCCCGCGCGCTGGACGCCATGATCGAGTCCAACGGCGGCCTCCGCGCCGGAATCGAGCCGCGCATCCGGGACCTGGAGGACCAGCTCTTTCTGGCGGCGATCAAGTTCCTGAACCCCGCCCAGCGAAACGCGTTCATCGGCTCGATGTCCGCCGCCGAGGTGGCTTCGTTGAACGCGGACTTGCCGGAGGATCCCGACGAGTTGCGGGAATACCTGAACGACCTGCGCAGCCCGGCCGGCGGAGGGGGCAACGTCCAGATCGACGGGTTCGGCGGCGGGCGCATGCCGGACCGCGACGAGATTCAGGAGATCCGGATCAACGAGAACGCGTTCACGGCGGAACGAAGCCAGCCGGGCCGGGGGCAGACGCAGATCCTGACGCGCGGCGGCGTGGGCCGACTGAACGGCGACTTCACGTTCAACTTCAGGGACGAGGCGCTGGACGCCCGCAACGCGTTCGCCAACGCGCGGCCGCCGTACCAGCGGCGGAACTTCAACGGGAACATCAGCGGGCCCGTCATCCGCGACGTGCTGACGCTGACGCTGACCGTTCAGCACAACACCGCCGAGGACGGGGACAACCTTCAGGCCCTGACGCCCGACGGCCTGGTGAACGATCCGGTCGTCCGTCCCGGCTTCAGCCGTGGCTACGCGGTGCGAGGAACGGCGCAACTCGCCGAGAACCACGTCCTGGGCGCCAGTTTCAGCACCGGCCGCCAGGGTCAGTTGAACAACGTCGGGAACACGCGTCTGCCCAGTCAGGGCAACCGTCAGGAGCGCGACAACGCCAACTTCCAGATCAAGGAGACCGCCAGCCTGGGCCGTTCCTGGAACAACGAAGTCGAGTTCCGTTACCAGGTCAACGATCAGCAGCGCATCCCGAACTCCGACGGCGTGCACATCAACGTGGCGGGCACGCTTCGGACGGGGGGCTCACAGCAGGATACGCGGTTCCGAAACACCCAGTATCAGTTCAGCGACCTGCTGATGTACACGGGAAGCCGGATGGCGATGCGGGTGGGATTCGACGGAAGCCACTCCCGGAACTGGTCGGATTCGAAGAACAACTACAACGGCACGTTCAACTTCGCGTCTCTATATGACTATTGCGGCGTCGTGGCGAACTTCGCGGGTCCGCAGTGCCGGATCGAGCTGCAGAACGCCGAGACTCGCGCCGCCGAGTTCGCCGCGGACCCCGCGAACGCGGGCGAAGCGCTGGACATCACGCCCCGGATCGAGACCTTCAGCCAGAGGTTCGGCCCCTCCCAAAGCGAGGTCAGCCAGTTCCAGGGCTCGGGGTTCGTCCAGACCGACTTCCGCGTGCGTCCCGACCTGACATTGAGCGTCGGCGCGCGCTACGAGTGGCAGCAGAACCTCGAGGACGGCAACAACCTGGACCCGCGGCTCGGTTTCGCCTATTCGATCGGATCCCACGTCGTGCTCCGCGGTGGGACCGGCATATTCCACGACCGGTTGTCGGTGAGCCAGGTCAACAACCTGATTCGCTCCGGCGGCTCGCTTCAGCAGTCGATCCAGATCATCAACCCGAGCTATCCCGATCCCTTCCTCGGAGGGACCGTCGAGGCATTCGACCCGGCCATGGCCACGGTCCTGGTCCGCGCGCCGGAACTGGCCGCTCCCTACACCTCGCATTCCGAGGTGACGGTGGAGACGTCGTTCTCCTCGGGTTTGGTCCTGACCGGCTCGTATCGGTTCATTCGCGGCGTCCACCAGTATCGCGAGCGCAACCTGAACGCTCCGTTCGCCGCGTGCACGGCGCTGCTGGGTCCGAAGCCGACCAACGAGGAAGTTGCGCCGTGCCGGCCGCTTCCGGATCGCGGGAACATCTTCCAACTCGAGTCCACCGGCACCTCCCGGGACCATAGCCTGCGTCTGGGTTTCAGGCAACGGATCAGCTACCTGAACGTGCAGGGCAGCTACCAGTTCAGCTCCAACTACAGCGACGCGGTGGACAACCCGGCGGACCACTACGACCTCGCCGCGGAGTGGGGCCGGGACGGCGCGCGGCATCGGCTGAACGCCTCGGTGAACGTCCGGCTTCCGTGGAACGTCAACATGAACACGCGCACGGATTGGCAGTCGGGCGAGCCGTACACGTTGAGGACGGGCAGCGATGACAACCGCGACACGAACAACAACGACCGTCCTCCAGGCGTGCCGAGGAACTCGCTCACGGGTCCGGGTTTCTTCGAGGTGGACGTGGAACTGTCCAAGTCCATCCAGTTGCGTTCGGACCGCGTCGAGGTCGAAGGCGGCGGGACCGGTCCGATCGCCTCGGGCGGATATTACGGGCAGCGTACGGGAGTGCGCATGACGCTGTCGGCTTCCGCGACCAACCTGCTGAACAAGGTCAACTTCCAGTCCATCAACGGCGTGATGAGCTCGTCGTTCTTCGGGCGGCCGACGCGCGCGCGCGATGCGCGCCGCATATCGCTGCAGGTCCGGTTCAACTTCTGATTCCCCTCGGGCCCGCCCGATCGGCCGGGCTCCCTTCACAACCCGCGTCGCGGCCTGCTAAGGTGGGCCTCTGATGACCCGTTCGCTCCCGAACGTCCTCGATCACGGGCTGCAACCCCACTTCGACGCTCTGGCGCGGTTTTCGAGCACTGCGGAATGCGAGGGGTCGGCGTTGCACGCGCGGCTCCGTCCGGAGCTGTCTCGCGTTCTGAACGCGGTGGAGGAAAGCGTGCGGGGGCCGCGTCCGGACGGCGACCCGTCCGTCGTCCGCGCGGCGGCGTGGAACGTCGAGCGAGGCATTCAACTGGACCGGATCGTCCGGGTCCTGGTCGAGGACCCGGTTCTGGCGGCGGTGGACGTGCTCCATCTCACCGAGGTCGACTACGGCATGGCGCGCACCGGCAACCGGCATGTCGCGCGGGAGATGGCCGACGCGTTGGGGTTCAGCTACGTGTTCGCTCCCTGCTACCTGGCGCTGAACAAGGGGGCCGGTGTGGAAGCCGAAGCCCGAGGCGAGAACACGCGGGCCCTGCACGGAAACGCGCTGTTGTCGCGGTACCCGGTTCGAAACGCCCACGCCATACCCCTGCCCAACGGCAAGGACAAGATGGTGGGGCGCGAGAAGCGGTTGGGATCACAGCGGGCCATCGTGGCTGACGTCGAGCATCCGGCCGGATCCTTCCGATCGGTCGTCCTGCACATGGACGCCCACTCGGCGCAGTCCCACCGGCAACGCCAGATGCGTATCGTCATGGATCACCTGGACACGCTGTCGCCCGCGCTTCCGGTGCTGATCGGCGGCGACTGGAACACGACGACGCACAACGCGAGCCGCGCGCTTTATTCGATCCTGGGTTACGCACTCCGCGTGATGATGGGCGTGCGCCGCGTGTTGGCTCGCCACTACCCACATCCCGACCGCTGGTTCGAGCGGCGCATGTTCCGCGAGCTGGAGCGCCGCGGCTATGACTACAAGGACCTCAACGTTCCCGGAGGTTGCACGCTGCACTATTCGATCCGGGACCTCGCGGCCAACCGGAACATGGGCGAATGGGTTCCCCGCTGGTGCTTCTGGTTCATCAACTGGGCGCTGGAACCCCAGGGAGGGCGATGTTCGATGAAGCTGGATTGGTTCGCGGGCCGGGGGATCGCGGTCTCGCCGGATCTCGGGCCGGCCATTCTGTCGGGGTTGGCCGGCGACGAGCCGCCCCTGTCCGACCACGATCCGATCGTTCTGGGATTCACGCTCGAGGAGGCACGATGAAACGCTTGGCGTTCCTGTCGATCGTTCTGTGCGCCGCAGGATGCGCGGGCGCGGGACCGGTGACCGACACCACCCAGGAGGCCCCGCCCATCGTCCTGCTGGACGAGGCCGTGGCGCTGGACGCGATCCGGGACATCCGCGAGGCGCAGTCGGCGTTCATGGCGACGCGTCGCCGATACGCCCAATTCATGGAAGAGTTGGTCGAGACGCGGATGCTGCCGGCCGAGCCCTCCTGGGTGGACAGCGGTTACGCGATTCGACTCCGTCCGACACCGGCGGCCGATGGCTACAGCGCGACGGTCACGGCTCCGTCCGGCGCGGATAGCCGCTCGTTCTTCGTGGACGAGACGGGGATCATCCGGTGGGCTCGGGGAGAAGCGGCGTCCGCGGGAAGCCCCGAGTTCGACGAGAGCGAGGACTAGCTATGTCTCGAGGTTCAGCGCGACGGAATTGATGCAGTAACGGAGTCCTGTCGGGCGGGGGCCGTCCGGGAAGACGTGGCCGAGATGGGCCCCGCAGGCGCGGCAGGTCACCTCGACGCGCCGCATGCCGAAGCTGTCGTCTTCCTCGGTCGCCACGGTCTCATCCGAAATCGGTTGGTAGAAGCTGGGCCAGCCCGTTCCCGAGTCGAACTTGTGCGCCGCGTCGAACAGGCCGGCGCCGCAGCAGACGCAACGGTAGACGCCCGCGTCCTTGCAGTCGTTGTAGAGGCCCGTGAACGGCGGTTCGGTGCCCTTCTGACGGCAGACGCGGTACTGGTCCGCGGTCAGTTGTTCCCGCCATTCACGCTCACTCTTCTCGATCCTCTCCATCGTCCGTCCTGTCCCGGGGGTTCCGCGCGCCCCGCTCACGCGAACACGTCCAAGGCTTCGAACCGGCCGTTCAGGAGCTGCGAAGTGTCGGGATGGCCGAGCCAACCCTCGATCATCGTCGCGTAGACCTGCCTGAAGTCGGTCGTGTGTTCCAGGTTGTCGCCTTCGGCCAGCGCGCTCAGGCTCGGAATCCGCCCGTAGTGGCCGCCGCGCACGCCGTTCCCGACGACGAACATCACGTTGGCGGTCCCGTGGTCCGTTCCCAGGCTCACGTTCTCGGGCACCCTGCGGCCGAACTCCGAGAAGATCATCACGGCCACGTCGTCGGCGCGTCCGATGCGCTCCAGGTCCTGCATGAACGCCGAGACCGCGTCGGCCGTGTAGGTCAACAGCCGCTGGTGCAGGTCGTTCTGGAAGACGTGCGTGTCGAACGCGTTGTTTCTGTACGAGACGTAGTACAAGCGCGTCGGCAGGCCCGCGTCGATCAGGGCGGCCACCTTGGGCAGATCCAG
>JAJEEE010000070.1 GCA_022821145.1 Acidobacteriota bacterium | reverse complement strand
ACTCCGTCCGCGGAAATAGTTGGAGCAACTGCGAAAAAATGCTGGAAAATCTCTGCATGGTTGAGCCCTCCTCTTCGGTTCGGTCTTTCTTGTCGAAAACCAATCCTACGAGGTCGGGCTCAACCTCTCAATCCTCTCTCCATTCCGCAGAATCTAATTTGGACAGGTATGACAGTTTTTGGAGAAACGTCGGCGACCGCGCCACTGTTATCCGGTTGATTTCCACCGAGCGTTTCTGGCTGGACGCAGGAATAGTAGCCACCGGAGTCCAGGCCGAAACGCGGCCCAAGGCGATGGGTCCGACGCTCACTTGGCGGTTCCCGCCGGCTGCTGTTCCGAGGTTGTCGACAGGAGCGCCCCGCGAACGGATCCACACCGGTTGACGAACGTGGGGAGTCCCCAGCTTCGCTGGCCCGGTTTGGGTACGGTGCCGTCGCGTACGTGCACGCGGCGGCCCCTCTTACCGGGTTCGGGTTGTCGCTCCCGTCCACGAAGATCCCTGCGGGAAGGCGCCCAGACCCGCTTATCGGAGAACTGAAGACGGTGGCGCGACGAATTGCCGTCCGCAGTATCGTCCGTTTCCGTATGGAAAACGACTGCCGGTTCCCTGGTTCCTTGTAGATTTCGTTGTTGACCGCCGCCGTTCCTGAGCCGTAGTATTCACCCAGACTTCTAGGGGATTCGGTCGATGCCCAAGCAGACGGACTCTCTTCAGGGAACACTAGACCTCCTGATTCTGAAGACGCTGGAGGGCCGTCCCAACCACGGCTTCGGAATCACGTTGCACATCCAGACCGTGTCCGACGGCATGCTCCGCGTGGAGGAAGGCTCTCTCTATCCCGCTCTCCGCCGGTTGGAACGCGAGGACGTCATCCAGGGCGAATGGAAGACGACCAAGAAGGGGCGCCGCGCCCGATACTACGCGTTGACGCGTCGCGGAAGAGCCCGGTTGGCGGAAGTCGAACGGCGTTGGAGCGTCCTGACGCGCAGCGTCGCGAAGGTGTTGGGGTGCGGATGAGAGATCTATTTCAACGGCTCTTCCGGCGTTGGTCGATCAGCGAAGACGTAGGCCGGGAGATCGAGGCCCACGTTGCGATGCGGGCCGAGTTGAACGAAGAGTCGGGCATGACCCCGGACGAGGCCTATGCGACGGCCCGGCGTCAGTTCGGCAATTCGACCGCCGTGAGAGAACGCGTTTACGACCTCACCGGCTTCGGTTGGATGGACACTCTCCGGCGGAATCTTGTCTACGCACTACGAGGAATCCGCCGCCAGCCGGTCGTATCGGCATCCGCCGTTCTCACAATGGCCATCGGAATCGGAGCCGTGGCCGGCATGTTCAGCGTCACGCGTAACTTGATCCTGGCGCCGCCGCCGCACGTATCCGCCCCTGATCGCGTGTTTCACTTCCGCCAGGCGTTCTGGGAACAAGGCTCGGAGGGAGAACCGTTCGACGGCGCCTCCTATTTGTTTTTCGACCTTCTGTCCGAACGAGCGCAGACTCTCGAATCGGTCGGGGCGTACATGGACTCGGCGCTGCCGGTGGGAAGCGGAGTCGATGCAGCCATGGCGGACATCGTCATGGTCTCTTCGGGATTCTGGGACACACTGGGAGCGCGTCCCGAAATCGGGCGTTTCATCGACGACAGCGAAGCGCATCCGGCGACGGGTGCCCGGGTCGTCGTCCTGGGACACGCGTTCTGGCGGGGTCGTTTCGGCGGCGATCCCGGCGTCGTCGGTCAAACGCTGGAGGTCAATGGACGGCCGTACACGATCGTTGGGGTCGCGCCGAGTGGATTTCGTGGTGTCGAACTCCAGGATGTAGATCTCTGGCTGCCGCTGTTCGCCCAGGATGACGGCTCGGGACGACGGGTCACATGGCATACGGTCGGCCCGGCATTTATGCTCAGTATCGTGTTGCGGTTGACGGACGGGGCCACTCCGGCGCAAGCCTCGGCAGAACTTACGAATTTACAGCGTGCGTTCTTGGAGGAGGCCTATGCCGCGGCGTATCGAGGCGACTTGGCGCCACTTGAGACGTATCGTCGATCCCGCTCGCTCCTGGGCCCGCTCACGGGTGGCCTGGGTGACAACCTTCGCCCGATTCCGGAAGCGCGCGTGGCGAGTTGGCTCCTCGGCGTCGCGGTTATCTTCATCCTGATCGCATGCGCGAATGTCGCGGGGCTGCTGTTGCTTCGTACTCTTCAGCGCCGGCGTGAGATCGCCGTCCGCCTCGCGCTGGGAATCAGTCGAAGACATCTCGCGCTCCAACTCCTGACCGAAAGTTCTCTCTTGGCCGCACTGGGGGGAACCGTGGCGCTGCTCGCCCAAATTTGGGGCGGCGCGTGGCTGCAGCGGACGTTGCTCCCCGCCATGGCGTGGGAACCTGCAGCCGTCGTCCATCCCAGTGTTCTGTCAGTGGCGGCGGCGTCGACGCTCGGCACGGCGCTGATCGCGGGATTGGCTCCGCTCTACTTCTTGCGGGTCGCCTCCTCCAAGTCGCTTCGCGAGGCCCCGTCAGCCGCGATGGCACGGCGCCCTCGCATGCATGGAGTCTTGGTCGCCGTGCAGGGGGCGTTGTCGGTCGTGTTACTGGTGGGTGCCGGTCTTTTCTTGCGGAGTCTCTACAATCTGGAAACCTTGGACGTCGGTCTGGACCGCGAGAACGTGCTCGTTGTTCAGGTCAACTTCTCCCAAAGGGGTCGGGACAGCGGACACGCTGCACTCTTCGAGCGCGCCCTGGAGCGAGTCTCCGTCCTGCCGGGCGTGAGTGGGGCCAGTTTGAGCAGGAGCGTGCCTCTTCAAGGGGCGCATGGCGGTACTTTTCGTGTTCCGGGCCGAGACAGCGACGACGTGGAAGCGCCGCCATACGGTTTGCCTTTCTACAACGCCGTCACACCGGGTTTCTTCCAGACGATAGGAATGCGCATCGTGGAAGGCCGAGCGTTCGTCGAAGCTGATCGGTCGAACGGAGGGGTGGTCATCGTCAACGAAAGTTTGGCGAGGTTGGGATGGCCCGACCAATCTCCGATCGGCAGATGCGCGAATCTGCACGTCTTGCCCGACGATTGTGCCACGGTCATCGGAGTTGTGGCCGACGCGCGGAGTTTCAGTGTCGTTGAAGACGATGCGCATCCATCCTTCTACACTTCGCTTCCGCCGAACATCGACGGACCGAGAGCGTTGCTCGTCAGACCTGCGGATGGCGCAGGCCGGATCGATACGACGATCCGCGATGCATTTTATGAGTTGGATTCCACCTTGCCATATATCGACATCGAGCTCCTGGGTGAAATCCTGGACCCGCAGATCCGCCCGTGGCGAATGGGCGCATCGGTCTTTACGGTCTTCGGCATTCTGGCCGTCTTGCTGGCCATGATCGGTCTGTGGTCGTCGGTGTCCTATGCGGTCTCGCAGCGTCGGCGAGAATTTGCGATCCGCCTCGCCGTCGGAGAAAGACCGGGAACACTCATGAACCGCGTGCTCGGCGACGGCCTCCGAAACGCGCTCGTGTCGGTGGCCACGGGTGCCGTGATTGCCGGACTGACCAGTTCCTTCATCGCGGATTTGCTTTTCGAAGTTTCCCCGCGCGACCCACTGGTTTTCGTAACGATCGCCGGGGTCATTCTCGTCGTCTCGACGTTGGCCAGCTTCTTCCCGGCGTGGCGGGCAGCGACCGTCCGGCCCGCCGACACCTTGCGGGCCGACTAGCCCCGCTGTCGCATGCCCGTACGCGCCGCCTCCCATGTTCACTGGCTCGCTCCCGCCCGAAGGTCACCCTGCGGGAAGGCCCGGACCGGCTCTGAGAGCCTGGAACCTAGCCCCCGCCGACGGCCGTGCCGGCTAGGTAGTCGCCCGAACCGTACGCAGTAGCGGTCGCCATGGAGCCGACCGCCCTGCGCGATACTCAGTTGCCGCTGAAGTAGCGTTCGACGTAGAACTTTTCGCGCAGATACCGCTGTTTCCAGTTCGGGCGCGTCTCATCCAGTAGCAAACCTTCCACTGCACCCAACGGATAAAAGAAGACGCGGCCAGCATCCGCGAGACTGCCCTGAAGCTCGTCCTCGATCGATGCCATCCGGGAGTCGGCGGCCTCTTGGAAAGAAACGTAGTCGGCGAGTGCGCGAAACTGCTCCGATGGCTCGAAGCCGGCAGCCGCGCGCCGTGCAACGGTCAACTCCGTGTACCGCGCGACGCCTTCCTGCCAGAGCTGGAGAGACAAGTAGCGGTAGTCGCTGTCTTCGAGAACCTCACCGACACGATCCCTCTGCAAGCGGTAGGCATCCAGCATCCCAGGGAATTCGCTGGATCCGATGGATCGCAGCGCTTCGAGCGCAGCGGATGCGAGTTGGTCGATGACGGCAGTTGCATCGGCGGAGTCGTAAGGAAATGGGTAGTTCAGCATCCACATGCCGGTCTCGTCGCCTCCTGCGAGACCCAGGTCGTCCGTTTCCGAGTAATACGTTGTGTCCGACATCTGGAGCTGGTGGAAGTGTTCGTGGAGTGCGGTCAAGACCCAGACGGTCGAGTCCTGGCCCGTGCCGTCAGGTTGTCCCATGACCACTAGTCGAGTCGTTTAGAGGCAGCCCGGGCCGTATGTCGCGGTACCATTCGGAATGGTGGGCAAAGCGTGGGAAAGCGACACCGAACCTCTATGTAGGTTATTGTCCATAAATCACTTATGAAAACTCCTCGCCGGACAAGGCGGCCTCCGGGCTGGCGCGACAGCACGACGAGATCTTGCCAACCGCCAACACCGTCAACGAAGAGATCATTCTCTTGGACTGACGCCGCGGCCACGACCGAAGAGTTCGGGAAGTGGTCGGCCGAAGCCGCGTGGGCGGTCATGCCGGCGGCGGATCCAGGGCAACGCCCCGCTCCGCCCCCGGCCATTCTCATCATCCGCGCGAACCGCTATAATGACGCCCCGAGGCGTGGGCGGCGCGCGCCGATCCGCCGCCGCGGCGCGGAGGGACGTACCGATGGTCGTGTTGCCCCGTAGCGAACTTCGACGGAGCCAGTGGGCGGGTGTTCTGACCTGCGTTCTCGCCCTGGCCGTGCTGGCCGGGGTCGCGTCCGCCTTCGGGGACGCCGGCGAAGGCGCGCGGGCCGGCTTGATCGTGCTGGCGCTGGCCGCCATCGCCGCCGCCGGCCTGTCCGTGTTGCAGATGCTGGCCCACCGGCGGGGCAGCCGAGCCGTGATCTTTCACGAAAGCGGCCATTGCGTCATCGCGACCGACCTGCTCCACGAAGGCTACAAGCTGCGGTTCTTCCGGGATGTGCTGAACGAGCAGATCACGTCGTTCACCGACGAGGAGCGCGACCACTGGCGAGCGCTGGAACGCTTCGGGTTCCACGCGGTCTTCAAGGTGAGCCGCGTTCGGAAGCCCGTGCTGCTGGCGTTGTGTTTCATGGTGTTCGACGAGGTGTTCGTCGTCGACCACACGCGGCGGTGGGACCACTTCGACAGCCGGAACACGTCGGAGCCCACGCACTCGGCCCGCGGCGTCGGCCCGTTCGACCTCGACGCCGTCATGCCTCAGAGCCAGTCGGGCCCCTCGTCGTCCTGAGTCTTGAGTCCCGACCAGACGCGATCGAGGACGGCGCCCGCCAGGCGGCCCAACCCGTACCACTGGAGGGTCCCGACCACCAGCACGACCGCCGGCACGAGCCCGACGACGCCGGCGGCGGCCAGATTCAGCGACTCCCACAGCGCAAGCAGCGCCACGATCGTCAGTCCGGCCAGCGTGTCGAAAATCATCAACATCGGCCAGAAGTCGCCGCTGTCGAGGACGTACTCGGCAAAGCCGGTTCCGCCGAAGATCGCGCGCGTGGACCGGTAGTCCAGGTAGGAAACGAGCAAGACGCCCGTTCCCAGAAGGCCGTGAGCCAGGGCGGAGCACACGCCCACGCGGGAGGAGACGGTCCGCCGTCGCATGGCGAGCACGTCGAACCAGACGCTCAGGTGGTAGAGACCGAATACCAGGAGCAACGGCAGAAGCAGTACGGCGAGATAGCGCATATCCAACGAACGGCCGCGCCGTGGAGGCCGGTCGCCGCCGCCACGCGTTTCCGCCACAGGCTGCTAGTATAGAGGCGATGCCGGTAATCGCCGCCTCGATCGTCCTCGTCGCGTCATTGGCCGCGTCCCCGGCCCTGGCGCACGAGTTCTCGACCAGCTACTCCCGAATCCGCGTCAACGGATCCGAAGCCGAGATCGCGTTCACGATCAGCGCCGTGGAGCTCCACGACGGCCCGACGATCGACACCGACGGGGACGGCGAAGTCACCGGCGCGGAGCTGGACGCCTCGATCGAGATCTTCTCGTCGGCGCTGTTGGAGAATTACCGGGTTTCGCTGCCCGGACAGGATGCGGTCGTCCCCGAACGGACGGGCTACGGGTTCGTCGCCCCCAACGTCGTGCGCCTGGATTACGTGTACCGGTTCGATGGGGAGGCGACGGACCTCAACGTGGTCTCGACGCTGGACCGGATCACGCAGGAGAATCACCGCCACCTGCTGCAGATCGGCGAGGGCGCCGAGACGCGGCACACCGTCCTGGACCGCGGCTATCCCGAGGTCGAAATCGATTACACGATGGGCATACCCCTCTGGGTGACCGTCTACGAGTTCGCGGTGCTCGGCGTGGAGCACATCGTTACGGGATACGATCACCTCGCCTTCCTGGTCGGTCTTCTGCTGGCGACGGCAACGCTGATGTCGCTGGCCAAGGTGGTGACCGCATTCACGTTCGGGCACAGCGTCACGCTGGCGCTGGCCACCCTGGACGTCGTCGTGATTCCGTCCCGGCTGATCGAGAGCCTGATCGCGCTGAGCATCGCCTATGTCGCCATCGAGAACTTCCTGGGCCGTCAGTTCGTCCACCGCTGGTTCGTCACGTTCCTCTTCGGACTGATACACGGTTTCGGTTTCTCGAACATCCTGCGCGAGTTCGGTTTGTCGTCGGGCCGGCTGGCCCTGTCGTTGTTCTCGTTCAACGCCGGCGTGGAGATCGGTCAACTGGCGTTCGTGGCCGCCGTGTTCCCTTTCGTCTGGAGCCTGGGCCGCTCCCGCTGGAAGGACCGGATCCTGCCCGTCGCGTCGGTCGCGATCATGTCCCTGGGTTTTTACTGGTTCGTCCAGAGGGCCGTCTTCGGTTGAGGCGGCGGACCGGCGCTCGATTGACTGAATCCATGAAAAGACTCGCTCTCCTGGCGCTCCCGCTGTGCCTGGCGGCCGCGGCCCCGGCGCAGGCCGACACGCTCGGCTTCGAAAACGGCGACCGCGTGTCCGGAACGGTCGTGGCGCTCGTCGACGGCCGTCTCGAGATCGACTCCGACCTCCTCGGCGCCGTCACGGCCGACTGGCAGGCCGTCCGGGAGCTTCGAACCGACGCGACCGTCTACGTAACGCTGGCCGACGATCGGGCGCTGGCGGGGTCGCTCGAAATCACCGGCGAAGCAGCGGTCCTGATCACTTCCGATGCCGTTCCGGTCGAGCTGGCGCGTTCCGAGATCACCACGATTCGTTCCGAGGCCCGACAGCAGGCGTTCCTTCAGGCCATCGACGCAAGCGGCGCCACCGCTTCAGGCCCTTCCTGGGCCTCCAGCGTGGATGGCAGCCTGAGCTTGACATCCGGAAACGCCGAGACGCGAAGCGTTCACCTGGGGCTCCTTGCGGCGCGGACGACCGGGCGGGACCGGACCCGGTTCTACCTGACCTCGTTGTTCGCGAACAACTCGACGGGTGGGACGACGCTGACGACGGCCAACGCCGTGCGCGGGGGCGGACGCTATGAGATCGACGTCGCCGACCGTGTCTTCACGTTCGGCTTCTCGGACCTGGAATTCGACCGGTTCCAGGACCTCGATCTCCGGCTCGTCGTCGGCGGCGGGGTGGGTCTGAACCTGTTCGAGACGTCCACGAACACGTTCCGGGTATTCGGAGGCGGTTCCTCGAACCAGGAGTTCTTCGCCTCCGGTTTCCGCCGCCGGTCGGCGGAGTCGGTGGTCGGAGAAGAGTGGAGCTACCAGCCGAACGACGTCACGTCGTTCACCGAACGGTTGGCCGTGTACCCGAACCTGAACGACGCGGGCGAGTACCGCGTCAACTTCGATTCGACGGCCCTCACCCGGCTGAACGACTGGTTGAGCTGGCAGGTGACGTTGAGCAGCCGGTACACCAGCCGGCCGCTGCCCGGCAAGCGGTCCAACGACCTGCTGTTCACGACGGGAATCCGAATCACGCTGGGGGACGGCAACCTGGGAGGGATCGGCCCGGGCAACATCGACTTTCAATGAAACGATGGGCAGTACAAGGCTCGAACTTGTGACCTTTCGGGTGTAAACCGAATGCTCTTCCAACTGAGCTAACTGCCCGAACCCGGGCGTTCTTGATGTTCTACATGAAGTCCGCGGGCGGGTGTCGCCCACCGGCAGGACCGGAACTCGGGAGACTTACGTCGAATCCGCGTCCACGGCGGAAACGCCATCCGTCGCCGGAGCGTCTCCCTCCTCGGTCCGGTCGAAATTCCGGCTGCGCCCCAGGAAGGCGCCGCCTTCCTCGATCACCAGCAACGCCGTCCGGATGTCGCCGCGAAGGAGACCGGTCGAAGCGATCTCGATCTTGCGAAGGCTCTCGACGTTCCCGAAGACCGATCCGTAGATGCGGACTTCGCCGGCCTTGACGTCGGCGTGAATGTTGGCGCGCTCGCCCACGATGAGGCAGTCGCTCGTCGAGATCGACCCGTGGACGTTGCCGTCGATCCGCAGGGTCCCCGAATAGGACAACTCGCCCGTCAAGGATGTCTGGTGGTCCAGGAAGCCCTGCAGCTCGCCTGAATCGCTACCGCGGCGCAGCTTCACCGCAACCCTCCGTTTCAGGATCCCAAACTGAATACGATACCGATCGTCACGCCGAGGTCGCTCTGCCCTCCGCGACGCCCCAGGTTGTCCCCGAGCCGCATGCGGCCCGCCTCGAGTCGCAGCGCGGTTCCGGGACTCATGTTCAGGTCGATCCCGCCAGCGTAACGGAGCGCGCTGGTGCCGCCGATACCGTAGTATTCGTTCACCCTGAAGGACGCGAAACCGCCACCGGCGGAAACGTACGGCGATATCCGTCCGTCGACCACGTCGCGCGCCACGAGTTTGACTCCGAACGTGTTCAACAACAGCGTGACATTGTTGTTCTGTCCGAACGCGCCCAAGCTGTAGTCGAACGTGAACCAGCGCGTCAAGTTGATGTCGGTCTGCATCGAGAATCCGTGCACCCGCCGTGCTTCCGGAATTGCGAAGCCTGTTTGCAGCGTACCTTCCCGCGCGTCGTTCACGCCGTAGTTGCTGTAACCGAACGCCATGTCGAAGCGGCTGAAGTCCTGGGACCAGGCCGGCCGGGCCCCCACCACGGCCGCCGACAAGAGGAACAGAAATGCGATGCGTCTCACCATTGGATCTCCTCGATCGTCTCCCCGCGGTTGGCCCGGGGGCCTGCCGCGATCGAAATCATGTACGGCTTGCCTCGAAGAGCTTCTTGCTCTGCGGGTGCTCGGCGCCCCGGCGGCGATGGTGCACCATCTCGGCCACGATGGCCACCGCGATCTCCTCGGGCACGATCGCGCCGATGTCCAGCCCCACAGGCATGTGAACGCGCTCGAGGGCCTCCTTCGAAATGCCTTCGCTTTCGAGCTTCGCTGCGATCGTTCGGACCTTCCGCTTGCTCCCGATCATGCCGACGTAGGCCGCATCGGTCCCGGCGGCCCACCGAAGAACGTTCTCGTCGTCCTGGTGCCCGCGCGTGACGATGATCATGTAGGTGTTCGCATCCGGCTGGATCCGGTCGAAGGCCGCCTCGAAGCTCTCGCTGTAGATCCGCTCGGCCTCGGGAAACCGCGTCTCGTTCGCATAGATGGGGCGGTCGTCGACGATCCACGTCTTGAAGCCGGCGGTGGTCGCGATCTTCGACAGGTGCGTCGAGATGTGTCCCGCACCGAAGATCACGGCCCTCGGGACGGGGAGGACCGGCTCCACGAATATCTCCAGTTTTCCCCCGCAGATCAGTCCGCTGTCGGCCATGGAATCGTCGGTGAGGTCGAAGCTCATCACCCGTGAACGCGCTTCCTTGATGACCTCCTGGGCCGCCGCCCACACTTCCGCCTCGACGCATCCGCCGCCGACCGAGCCCACCGTGGATCCGTCCTCGCGTACCAGCATCTTGGCCGTCTGAAAGCTCGGTACCGAGCCCCGGATCCTGACGATCGTCGCCAGCGCGGCCCGCGCGCCCGCCGCACGCAGCCGAACCAACTCGTCGAAGACATCCGTCGCCATCCGGGTTAGTGTAGCAGTCCTGGCGTTCGAAGCAACTCGAAAGTTCTCTGTTGCCAACAGCTTGCAACCGGGACGGCGCGGACGCGTCCCGTTGCCCGGAGGTCGGCGGCCGGCGGGGCGTCCGCCGATGGCGGCCCGATGTCGGGCCTTGACTTTGCCGGCCCGTGTTTCTAGAATCCGACCGATTTTTCGGGCCGCTTCCCGAACTGGGATCGATTTGCCGAAACCGCAGACGCCACGGACGCTGACGGGGCTGGCCAGGATTCTGGCGCGCCACGGAACGAAGGCGTTCGTGGCGCCCGACGCCCAAGTCGCGCGCCAAGCGACGCAACGTGTCGTCATCGACGCGGGCGGGATCGACGGGTTCGCGCGCGTGAGGACGGCGGGCCGGACGGTTTCCATCGGCGCCGGCGCGACGTTCGGACAGGTTCTTCGCGACATCGGCGGCGAAAACGGCCTTTTGAAACAGGCCATCTCCATGATGGCGAACCCCCTGGTCCGGAATCGCGTCACGGTCCTTCACGGATTGAACCCGGAGTCGCACTATTTCGACCTCTCGACGGCGTGTCTCGCCCTGGACGCGCGCATCCAACTGCAGTCCACCACCCGCCGCCGCAGGCTGGCCATGGCCGACTACCTCGAGGCGGCGGCGGGCGAGATGAAACCCGGCGAGTTCCCCGCCGCGGTCGCGTTCGAGAAGCTGACGCCGGAATGGAAGGTCGGTTTCTTCCGGGTCAATCCCGGTCCATCCAAGAACACGGTGTCGGCCGCGATCCGGACTCGGTTGCGCCGGAACGTCGCCGTGGGCCCCCGGATCTACGTGTCCAGCTCGACCTTGATCCCGCTCTTCGCGCCGGCCGCGTCACGGACACTGGCCGGCCGCCTGCTGATCGACAACAACATCAAGGAAGCGGCCGAGCGAGCCGCCGTGGAAGTCATGGAACTGTCCGGGGGCGCGGACGACGCCTACGAGAGCAGCTTGATCCAGGTGGCCGTGGCCCGGGCCATCCGCCGCGTCACGGAATCGCGTTAGCGGCTATCGCCGCGCCCCGGCGTAGGGGCTGGCGTCGGAATACAGGATCCCGCATTCCTGGCATCGGTAGGCGTCGCGCCCGTCGCCGGCCTGAAGGGCCGCCTCGCCGTCGAGCTCGGTGACACGCTTGAGCTTCCCGCCGCAGTACGGGGTCTTCTTGTTCTCCGGCCTGGGTTCGTCGCAAACCGTCTGTCGCGGGGCTTTGGTCTTCACGGTCGTGTGGTCTCCCGATCGATCACGCTGGGCGGGTTCCACGCCATTATATCCGATTGCCCGCGGCGGAGCCGCCCATCGGCCTCAACCCCGACGATTCTCACCGTGGCGTGGTGACGGAGAATAGAGAGGTACGGGCTCAAGGCCCGCTGTGACACGGCGTCGGTTCCGGGACGCAGTGGCCGAGCCATGGATCGGGTCAAGCCCGAACGTCGCGGCGACCCCATCGGACCCACGGCGTTCCTCGCCGTGGGTGGACAACGAGCGGAGCGCGGCGTCAGTCCAAGAAACGAATCCGACACGATGCGGCGGCCCAACGCATCTTCGGCCTCAACCCCACTTCAGCGTTCCGCGGAGCACGTCGAAGTAGGTCTTGCGTCCGGTCGCGATCAGGTGCACCTCCGAGGAGGACGCGGCGACCTCGATCCGGTCCCCTGCCGCCAGCGGGCGCGCCACCTGCCCGTCGATCGTCGCGTGCACGTCGTCGCCCTCGGCGGCCTTGAACGCGATCGTCACGCGCCCCGCCGCGGGCAGGACGATCGGACGGTTCGTCAGCGTGTGCGAGCAGATGGGTGTCAGCACCAGCGCTTTCAGGTCGGGATGGACGATCGGCCCGCCCGCCGACAGGTTGTAGGCGGTGGAGCCCGTCGGCGTGGAAACGATCAGGCCGTCGGCGCGAAACGTCGAGACGTACGCGTCGTCCACCGACGCGTCGAGCTCGATGATGCGCGCGGGCGTGCCCTTGTTGACGACAACGTCGTTGAGGGCCGAATGGACTTCCCGCTCACCCGTCCCCCGGAGGATCGTCACCTCGAGCATCATCCGGAAGTCGCCGGACCAGTCCCCGTTCAGAACGCGTTCGAGATCGGGGTACAGCTCCCGAAGGGGCGCCGCGGTCAGAAAGCCCAGGCTGCCGTAGTTTATCGCCAGAATGGGAACGTCGCGGCCCCGAAGAAGCCGCGCGGCGGCCAGCAACGTCCCGTCCCCGCCCACGACGACGAGCAGGTCCGCGCTCGACCCCAGCGCCTCGCCCGGAGCTCCGGCGTCGGGTCGGCCGATCCGACGGGCGGTCTCCTCTTCCAGAATCGCGCGGATTCCGCGGGCGTCGAGCCAGTCGGCCAGCTCCGAGGCGACGCGGGCCACGTCCTTCCGCTGCGGTTTCGTGACGATTCCGACGGTACGGATGCTCATGAACGTTCCAGGTGGACGAAGAACTCCCGGTTCCCTTCCTTGCCGTCGAGGGGAGAGCGGCCGGCGCCGCGGGGAACGAAACCCAGACCCTCGGCCGCGGACAGGACGGACCGCACCGCCTCGGCGTGGCGATCCGGATCGCGGACGATGCCGCCGGGACCCACCTCCCCGCGTTCCAGCTCGAACTGGGGCTTCACCAGCGCCAGACACACCCCGCCGGTCTTCAATATCCCGCGCGCCGGACCGAGTATCTTGCGCAGGGAGATGAAGGAGACGTCGATGACGACGATGTCGACCCGCTCCGGGATACGCTTCGCATCGAGATAACGGGCGTTGCCCTCGATGGGGACGACGCGCCCATCGGCGCGGAGCTTCCAGGCCAGTTGGCTGCAATCCACGTCGATCGCGTACACGCGCCGGGCCCCGGCCTTCAAGAGGCAGTCGGTGAACCCGCCGGTCGAAGCGCCGATGTCGGCCGACGCCCAGCCGGCCGGGTCGATGCGGAACCGCTCCAGCGCGCCCTGCAGCTTCACCCCGCCGCGGCTCGCGAACGGGTGGGGCGCACGCCGCAGGCGCAGGCGGGAACCCGGGTCGACGCCGGTTCCCGCCTTCCGGACGGGCCGGTCATCGACGAGGACGTCTCCCGCCATGATCAGCGCGCGGGCGCGTTCGCGCGACGGGGCGATACCGCGCTCCGTGAGCAGCTTGTCGATGCGCACCTTCTTCATGAAACTCCGGTTCCGGCTCAGCGCGCCCGGCGCTCCAGATGCCGGGCAAAGTCCGCCAGCAGCGCGCCCGCCGACCCCAGAGGCCGCACATGCTCCATTGCGTCCGCGGTCAGCCGCTCCACCATCCGGCGGGACGCCTCCATGCCGTGAACGGCCGGGTAGGTCGCTTTCCCCTGCTCGCGATCCTTACCGGGAGTCTTGCCCAGGGCCTCGACGGGCACGGTTTCGTCCAGCATGTCGTCGACGATCTGGAACGCGAGCCCGATGCTCCGTCCGAATCGGGTGACGTCCTCGAGCCGCGCCGTATCGGCTGCGGCCAGGTACGCGCCGATCGAGACCGAGGCCGCCAGCAAGGCGCCGGTCTTCGCGCGATGGATGGATTCCAGCGCGGCGCCGTCGATCCCGGACGCCGTGGCCTGAATGTCCAGCACCTGCCCCCCGATCATCCCGTCGACGGTGCCGGCCGATGCGGCCAACATCCGGGCGGCCCCGAGGAGGCGTTCGGGCGCGAGGCCGCCGGCGCCGGCCACGGTCTCGAAGGCGAGCGTGAGAAGCGCGTCCCCGGCCAGAATCGCCGTCGCTTCCCCGAAACGCTTGTGGCACGACGGCCGGCCTCTCCGGTAGTCGTCGTCGTCCATGGCCGGAAGATCGTCGTGAATCAGGGAATAGGTGTGGACCATCTCGATGGACGCGGCGACAGGCAGCGCCGACCGCCACTCGGGATCGAAGGCCTGGAAGCCGGCCAGGCACAATGCCGGGCGAAGACGCTTCCCGCCCGCGAATACCGAGTAACGCATGGCCTGGTGCAAGACCGGCGGGGAACGATCCTCGGACGGGAGAGCCCCGTCGAGCGCGGTTTCGATGGACGGGCGGACCTGTTGGAAGAACGACTCGAGCGTCATGAATCGGCTTCGAACGGAACGGGTGCGAGCGCGCCCGCGCCTTCGTCGTCGTTCTTCAGCAGGATCTCGACGCGCCGCTCCGCCTGCTCGAGCCTGGCATGGCAGAACCGGGACAGGCGCACGCCCTCCTCGAAGAAGTCCAGGGCCTTCTCCAGGGGCAGGTCCCCGGACTCGAGCGTCTTGACGATGTGCTCGAGTCGGTCGAGAGCGCTTTCGAAATCCTCGGCCGGCTGCGCGGCGTCTTCGGCCATGGAAGCTATCTTATCCCAACGTAGTTATAATTGAAATTGACGCCCACGGCGTGCACGCGCCCGAGGCCGAACGATGGCGAACCCGCGCAAGACACTCCGGACGTTGGGACGATTGGCCCCGCTCGCGGGCGTGGTCGCGTTGGCGGCGGCGTGCCTGCCGGAACCCGAGCCGGCGATCGACCAGGCGACCGTGATCAACGACAACACGTCCGTCCGCGTGGAGGCGTCCGGCTCGTCCCGGACCCTGTTCATGCTCGACGCCGGCGACCGCGTCGACATCCTGTACAAGGACGGGTCCTGGTACCGCGTGCGCGACGTCGAGCAGATCGAAGGATGGATGGACGAGAGCGCGTTGATCCGCGACATGACCCGACGCGCGATGGAAGCGGCCGTCGCCGAGGCCCGGGATCTTCCAGCGCAGAACACCGCCCGGACCACCGACGTGGTCAACTTGCGGATGGCGCCCGGCCGTGACACCGACACGATCCGGCGGCTCCGGCGCGGCGTGGAACTGCAGGTCCTCGACCACGATACGACGCCCCGGCCCGGCGGCGACGCCACGGACATCTGGTTTCGGGTCCGTCCCTCCGACGACGAAATCGGGTGGGTCTTCTCGCAACTCATCGAGTTCGACGCGCCGGAACCGATCCGGCCTTTCATGGAAGGCCGCACCTACGTCGCCGTCCAGCGGTTGAAGACCGTCGAAGACGCGGACATGGGACCCAGGGACTGGTACGTGGTGGCCGAACGCAGGGACGACGCCGACCCGCGGGCGGCGTTCGACGGCGTTCGCGTCTTCGTCTGGGACATCGAGGAGCATCGCTACGAGACCACGCTGCGCCTGCGGAACCTCGACGGACGGTTGCCCCTGGAACGCATCGGCGGCGACGAGGACCCGGGATTCCGTTTCAGCGTCCTCGACGCGTCCGGCGAACCCGTCGTCCGCGAATACGTGATGCGCGAAACGCTCCCGCGGGCCGTGCGCTGAGAATCCCGCGGATCGTTCCCCGAAACGCCGGCGGCCGTTGTCGGCCACCGCCGGGCCTTACGGAGAACGGCCCCGGGCCGCCGGAAGAACGGCCCCGGGCCGCTGGAAGAACGGCCCGCGTACGCCTACACGTAGTCGACGGGGATCACCGGCGACTCCAGCCAACGCCTGAGGTGGGGCGGCACACGGATCCAGCCTTCCGGATCGTTGACGACCGGGTGGGCGCACAGGCACTCGCCGCACCGCGCGCAGACGCGCGTCCGCCGGCGGCCCGGACAGGTGCATGTCCGGGCCGTCAGCAGATCGAACCGCCTCCGGCAGAACCGGCATCGGACCCAGTGCCGCGGAACCTTGCGAACGGATGGCCCTGTTTCCATCGAACATGGGCGTGCACGCGGCGGTCCGCGCGGTGACGTCTTGGGATCAACGGGATATGCGCCGCCGCCGCCGAAAGTTCGCAGGTGACGGGACTTTCGGGGGAGCGAAAAGCGCGCTAGCGCGGGTGGCGCACGAAGACGGCGTTCTTCTTGGCGGCCGCGCGCGCCGGCCGGGCGCCGGCCGGAACCGGGAGGCCACGCACCGTCTCGGACCGCAGCGTCGCGGCGGACTCGCGCCGGTACTCCTTCAGCTTGTACTGAATCTTGCGAACGCTCATGTTGAGAATCCGGGCGGCGCGTCCGGTCGATCCCTCCTGGGCCTCGAGCGTCCTCAGAATGGCTTCCTTCTCGATTTCCTGGATCGTCGAGCCGGGGACGACGACGGAATGGCCGGTCACCGGGAGAGCGGGCAGGTCCTCGGCCGTCAGCCACGGGCCGGCGGCCGCGTCCGCGGCGCGGGCCATCATCTCTTCCAGTTCCCGCACGTTGCCCGGCCAGCCATGCCGCAACAGCAGATCCAGGGCCTCGGGAGTGACGCCCTTGAAACTCCGGCCGGAGCGCTGTCCCGCCTGGCGCAGGAAACAATCGGCGAGAACCGGGATGTCGGACTTGCGCTCCCTCAGCGGCTGCAACTCGATGCGCACGCCGCCGATCCGGTCGAAGAGCGCCTCCAGGAGAGAACCGCTTCGCACGTGATCCTCGATGGGCTCGCTGGAGGACACGATGACGCGGACGTCCGAGGGCCGGACATCGGCGCGCACGCCCATGCGGCGCGGTTTCTCGGACTTCACGTACTTGAGGAGCCGGTGTTGGCACGCCGCCGGAAGCCCGGCGATCTCGTCAATCATCAGCGTGCCTCGATGACATCGCTGGAGCAAGCCGTCGCGGCCGAACAGCTCCCCGTCGGCGACGCTCTGGCTCAGCCCGACGCAACTGATCTGACCGAAGGCGTTCCGCGCGCGTCCGCTGCGTTCGTGGACCAGGCGGCCGATCAGGCGTTTGCCGACGCCAGGCTCGCCGGTGATCGTCAGGGGACGGTCCTGCCCGGCCGCCTGCGCGGCGAGTCTCAACGCCGACTGGATGTTGGGGCTCGAGCCCGTCACCGGTTCCGCCGGTACGTTCCGCGCATGGCCGTCGCGAACCCGATCCAGCGCCAGCCCGATCTCGATGGGATCGACCGGCTTCTTCTGATACCACGGCAGCCCGATGCGGGCCGCCTCGGCGACGCTGCCGAGCGAACGCGGACCGGCCAGGAGAAGGACCCGGCCGGGATCCACGCGCGTTCTCAAGACGCGCAGCAACTCCAGAGGATCGGGCGCGACGAGATCGAGATCGGCCACGACCAGATCCGGCATGAACCGCGCCCACTGACGCACCGGGTCGACGGAGTCCGTCGACGCGGTTTCCGCGCCCCGCTCGGCGAGCATGTCGAAGAGGCCGGGATCGTCCGCGATCATCAGGACCCGGGTGGTGGTCGCCATTGTCCTATAGTCGATCCGTAACCGGCGACAGAAGGGCCGGCGTCGACCCGGGAAGGCGGGAAAGCGGCCTTGAGTTGTCTCCGGAACGGGATGGCTAGATTAGTACCTGGACCCGGGAGAATCAAGGGTTATTCGAACGCGATTCGAGCCCGATTCGAGCGCCGACCGCACCGACGCCGGCCCATGTTCCGCCCCACGGGTCGGCATAAGCCCGGCGCGGCCGATCGGGGCCGGACAGGGCAAAAAAAATCCCCGCGGCTGATGCCGCGGGGAGAGTGGGTGGTGGAGGAAATCTAAGTCAATAGACAACGCTCGGTCGGAAACGTTACCTTGAATTTACAAAAAAGTCAAAAAAATCCGTTTCGATCCAGCCCGGCCGCCGCCGGGAGTCTGGATCGAGGCCCTGTCATCCGCCTGTCTTGATCCGCCAGGAACCGTCGGGGGCCTTTTCGCGGAACTGGTTATGGCATCCGCCGCAGGCCTTCTGCACCATGCCATGGGCCGTGGCCGCCGCTTCCATGTTGTTGGCCTTCGCGGCCGCCGCCGCCTCGCCCGCCGCCGCCGCCGCCTTCTCCGCGCGCATGATGGCCGGCTCCAGGTTCAGTTCCTGGTAGAGCGGGACCAGTTCCTGGAAGAACCCCTGCAACTGCATGGCCGCTTCGGCGGCCGCGGCGCCGTCGCCGCCCTCGATGCTCTCCTGCAGCGCCGCGCGCGTCGGGGCGACATCCTGCATGATCTCGGGATGACTGCGCTGTTGGGCCCACACGTTCAGCGCCAGCGCCGCGACCAGGCAAGCGCCGATCAGTATCGAAGCTCTCCGCATCTGGAAACCCTCCTCACGTCTTCTTTCGTCTCTCTCGGGCGTCCCCAACGACGCCACGGTTAACCGAAACGCACTATAGTCCAGGCGTCTGGGCGAGTCAATCTGATTCGCGGCCGGATCCAGCGCTCCCCACCGGAGGGGACTGCCCCTTGAGGGCCCGGACGGTCCGGGTGATCTCGGGAACGACGCTGAACAGATCGTCGACAATCCCGTAGTGGGCCACCTTGAATATGGGCGCGTCGGCATCCTTGTTGATGGCCACGATGCAACGCGACGACTGCATGCCCACAAGGTGCTGCACGGCGCCGGAGATCCCGACGGCGACGTACAGCCGGGGCGAAACGGTCTGCCCCGAGCTCCCGATCTGGTAGTCGCGGGGGCGCCACCCCGAGTCCACGACCGGACGCGACGCCCCGACGGCGCCGCCCAGAGCCTCGGCCAGATCATCGATCAACCCGAAGTGTTCCTTCTCGCGGATCCCGCGTCCGCCGGCGACGATGATGTCGGCCGATCCCAGGTCCAGGGCGCCGGCCGCGGCCGACTCCCTCCCGATCCGCTTGGAACGAACCGGCAAGCCCGAAAGATCCACATCGAAAGCGTCCAGACGCGGCTCGCCGCCGTCCTGTGGCGGTCCGCTCCCGGCCTCGTCGGGCTCGCGGGGCGGGAAGGCGCCGGGCGCCGCGGTCACGAAGCACGGGCCCTCGCCCTTCGGCGTCACCCGCATGTGCATTTTCGCGTTGAACACGGGCCGCGTGAAGACCACGCGCTCTCCATGCCGTTGCCACTCGATGCAGGCCGGGACGAGGGGGCGCCCCGTCCGCGCGGCAACGCGAGGGAGAAAATCGTATCCCGTGCTCGTGTGGCCCGCCAGCACGAAAGCCGGCTCGTCCTCGGAAACAAGGGCCTCCACGGCCGCCGTCCAGACGTCCGGGTCGTAGGGTTCCAACCGATCCCCGGCCACCGTGACGATCCGGTCCGGTCCGAGTGCACGACACTCCTCGACGAGGGACGCCGGATCGCGAGCCAGGATCGCGACCGTCAGGGTCCGCCCGAGGTCGTCGGCCAGCTCCCGGCCCAATACGGCGAGCTCGCGGCTGATGGGCTTCAGCCGGTCATCGGCGTGCTCGGCGACGATCAGGATCATGGTGCTAGATGACCTTGGCTTCCAGCCGGAGCTTCTCCACGAGGCGCGCCGCCGCCTCGGCCGGCGATCCGGAGAGCATCTGCACCCGGTGGTCGCGCTCGGGCACGCGCACTTCAGTCACCTGGCACAACGCGCCCTCGGATCCGACATCGCCGGCGGCCATGCCCAGGTCGCCGCGGCTCCAGGTCTTCATTTCCTTCTTCTTGGCGGCCATGATGCCCCGCAGCGTCGCATATCTCGGTTGGTTGATCCCGAGTTGAATCGTGAGGACACACGGCGTGGCCAGCTCGAGCGTTTCGATCAGGCCGCCTTCCAGCTCCCGCCGCGCCCGAAGACCCGCCTCCACGGCGTTGACGCCGACCACGACGCTGGCGTGCGCCCAACCCAGCAACTCCGCCGCCATCACCCCGGTCACGCCGCCGCCGAGATCGTCCGACTGGACGCCGGTCAGCAGCACGTCCGCGCCGCCGTCTTTCTCGACCGCCCGCGCGATCATGCGCGCGCGAACGTACTCGTCGCCGCCCTCGAAGTCGTCGTCCGCCAGGTGAATCGCCCGCGCCGCGCCCATCGCCAAGCCCTCCCGCAGCACGCGGGCGGCCCGGTCGCGGCCGATCGAAAGGACGACGACTTCCCCGGCCTCCGACCTGGAAGCGGACACCCGTTCGCACAGCTCGAGGGCCGCCTCGCACGCGTGCGTGTCGGCTTCGTTCGTGACGAAGCTCAACTCGGCGTCCTTGATCCAGGTCCGGTCCTCGTTCACGAAGAGCCGGGACGCGGGATCCGGCACGGGCCGGAGACAAACGATGACTTTCATGAGCGTGTCGCGCCCGGAGGCGGCGGCCCCCGGGGACAATCACGATAGCGCGCCCCCTAGACAACCAAGGTCCCATCAGGGACGCAGCGAACGATAGGCCCGGGACACGCCCGGAACGAAACCGAGCTTGCGCCACAGCCGCTCGGCCGCCGCGTAGTCGGTTTCGAACATGGCCTCGACGCCGGCCGCGCCGGCCGTCCGCGCGTGCTCGAGGGCCGTCTCGACGAGCGCCGTCGCGACTCCGAGCCGCCGCACGCTCTCCACGACGAAAACGGCGTCGATCCGCGCCAGCTTGCGCGGCCGCAGTATGGGCGGCTCGAAGTCCCAGACGCCGATCCGGCCCAGCAGAAAACCCACCAGGACATCGCCGGACTCGGCGACGTAGCCGAAACTGGACCGGTCGCGCTCGCGATCGCGAATCCAGTCCACCAGCGACGAGCGGGCGTTCGGCATCAGGTCGCCGCCGCGCTCCGGCGCCCGCATGTACGCGTCGAACCAGAGGGCGCCGATCGGACGGGCGTCCCGGTGCGACCACCGCCGGATCGCCGGTTCCGTCCCCACGGGTGTCGATCGTTCGGTCATCGTCGCCGATTTTATCTCGCTGAAGACGCCGGCGACCTTGCCGAAGATGCGGGCCGACGGCGCGGCGTGTTGCGCCGGCGGGCGCCAACGTAGTAAACATGAAAGGATCGCGCCCGTAGCTCAGCTGGATAGAGCGTCGGACTACGAATCCGAAGGTCAGAGGTTCGAATCCTCTCGGGCGTATCTCGGCGGTGATCGCCGCACACCGCCGGCCGGCCCGAAGGCGCGCGCAAGTCCGGCCGTCAGCCGTCGTCCCCGGGTTTCCTGCGGCCCTGCTTTACATCCGAGCGCCGCCTCTTTTCTTCCAGACGGCGCGCCTTGGCGGTGGAAGGGATCCGTGTCCGCCGCCGCATGACGGGGGGCGTCAACGCCTCGGCGAGAAGCGCCGCGAATTTTTCGATCGCGTCCTCCCGGTTCATCCGCTGGCTGCGGTGCCGCTCCGACCGAACCTGGAGGACGCCGGAGCGCGTAAGCCGCGAGGCCAACCGCTCCCGGATGCGTTCGCGCTGCTCGTCGTCCAGCGCGGGGGAGGCGTCCACGTCGAACGACAGCGTCACCCGCGTACGGACGCGATTGACGTGCTGTCCGCCGGGACCGCTGCTGGTGGAAGTCTCGACGACGATCTCCTCCGGGGGAATGCTCAACCGATCGTTGATCCGGATCATGACTTCAAGCGACGATACCCCGTCCGCCGCCCGGCCGAAAGTCCAGGTCATCGTGTTCACGCGCCGGCCGTCGTTGCAGGTGCTGACGCTCCGGCGTCCGCCGCGCCGCGGCCACGTGTGGCAGCCCGTGACCGGCAAGGTGGACCGGAACGACGCGTCCTGGACCGCGGCCGGCTGCCGCGAGGTCGCGGAGGAGACGGGCATCACGGACCCGCTTCGAGTCTACGACACGGGGATCGACTTTCGCTTCGAGAAGAAGGGCGGCACATTCTTGGAACGCCTGATCGCGTTCGAAACCGACGGCCCGAGGCCCGTCGTCCTGTCCCACGAACACGTCGACTACGCGTGGCTGGCGTGGCCGGACGCCGTGGCGCGCATGGAGCGCGACATCCACGCCGAAGGCATTCGACACGTCATCGCCGCGGTATCGAGAGAATCGCCCTGAGGTTCCGGCGTCGAGTGGCTGGCCACTGACGGTCCCGCGCAACTCGGAATCGCCACACCCCACGCGATACCGGCAGGTGTCGGCGGTCAAGACCAGTATCGCTCGGAACGCTGGTGCCAGTGGACGACTTCGTTCGTCCACTCCCGGTCGAATTACCGGGTCCGGTATCCGATCTGCCGATTCATCACCGCCCGTATCGGTTATCCGTCAAATCCCGTCCCGAGATGGCGGAAAACACGTGTCCCGTGATTCGCAATGCGATCATCGCAAACTCCAACCCACTACTGACAAAGTAGTCGAAAGAATCGACGTGCACCTTGCGAACCCGCAGTCGATAGACTTCTCCGGATATGGGGCCCGGTGAAATCAGATCTCCCAACAAACCGGCGGCGTTTCGCTCCGCGGGAATCAACAATTCACCGGAACCGTGAAAATTCCCGTCCTGGTCGAACAGCTCCAATACGTATTCGCCCTGTTGATCATCCGTATTCGCGATAGCGATTCCTACTTGCGCTCCGTCCCTTCCGTCCACGACGAATTCATGAGCGGCCATCTCTTCGGCCGGGAACACGGCCGCCTCGCCGGTCTTCACGCCGTGGCCGTCGTAGTACGCGAAGGACAGATAGCCCGTGACGGTTCCGTCGCAGTCGACTACGGCATATCCACTCTCCAGACTACCGTCGCCGCTCGTCTGTCCGCGCCAGACGTTACGAAACGACACCGTTGCCGAGAACAATGACGATGTCCCCTGCCCGAAGTCGGCCCGAACGCCGTACAACCGGCCGCGGCATCGCGTCTCGCCTTCCTGATGAGGTGTCAACGTGATGGTGGTGCGCCACCGGCCCTCCCCGGATTGCCCGTCCGCCAAATGCGGAAACACGAGTGTGCTGTCGTAACGGCGGCGCGTGTACGACGTGTCCGTGTCCCAGTTCAAATCGATTCGCCCTGTCTCTCCAAGCCATCCGCTGACACGTAACCAGTATGTCTCGCCACCGACGGTTCGAATATCGACTTCGCTGGTTTCGAGGGTCCCGACGGAACCGCCGCCGTACGTATCGTCACTCCTGGCTATCAATGTCATGTGCGCGGGGTCGTCGCCACCGACGGCCATCGTGTAGATTTCCAGGATGGTATCGAAATCGCTGCCGTGCGTGTCGAAAGTCGTTGTGAACCCATCCGCAAACGGATCCGCCGTCCATTTCCAGAACACGGACTTGTCCGCGCCCCTCCACAACGAGTCTCTTTCGCCCGCGAATACCCACGAAGCCGAAACGTTCGTTCCCGCCGCCCGACCGCTTTCCCCGGTGATCTCCGTCGCGTCGTGCCACGAATCGTTAGGCGGCGGCGGTGGAGCTATCGGAGGACCGTATCCGTACAACGTCCGTACGCCCGCGGCGTCGTCCTCCTGCGGAACCTCGATATCTCCGATCACCGGACGCATAATCGCCGGATTCGATGGCTCGTGGCCCAGTCCGAGCGCGTGCCCCAACTCGTGGACGGCGACACGCCGGAAGTCGTACAACGGATCGCCCGAGGCCGTACGCTGGGCACGACCTTCGTACACGTTCCAATTCTCGGAGCGATTGAACAGAATTCCAGTCTGTAGAATGCGATCATCGGCCCGCTGCAGGTAGTTCAATCCGAGAACCCGGCTGCCCCACGCCAACCCACAGGCCGTGTCCGCGAATCCGACGGCGTTGACTTCATCTCTGCGATCGCAAGGATCCCGATACGCACGTACGCGATCGAACGTAAAGTCCGTATCTGTGTTCCACGCCGCCATGGCTTCGTCGAACGCGCTGTTCCACAACTGAACGTCGCCGCCCTCGGTCGGCATATCGACATATAGAGTGGTCGACGGTTCCGGCCATCGCGGATTGCCTTCGTAGAGAACGAACCCGTCCGTCCATGGCGCAGCGCCGACCATCAATACCAGCATCGAACCGACTCGTACCGACTTCATGCCTACCATCCTATGGCCAACAGTTCGTTCTTGAACGCCGCGACGGACAACGGCAGACGGGATTCGTTGCCGTCACTCCGCGCGCTTGTGCGAATGCCGACAGCAACGCCTTCGTCGGCGTCGACTGCAATTCCAGGCTCGGCTTCTCCAGGTTCCACGCCAAACACCGGAAGGCCGGTCGCGGTGTAGACATTCCCGGCGAGAACGAGAAACCGCCCTTGATCCCATCCGTACAATGGGTGGACCTGCCGGCGACTCAGTGACTCCACGAAGTAGACTCCCCGCTCCATGTTGAAAGGAGTACGGATGCCCCCGATCACGAGCACCTGCCCCCGGGATTCTCCGCCGGCGAACTCCAACGAAATCTCCCGGGTTGTCGAGTCGCCCTTCAGAACGTCCACCACATCGAACGTGACTCGAGTCACGATCAATCCGCCGACGCCAACAGACTCTTTCGCCGTGACAACCCCTTCGAAAACGAACTCGCTACGGGCGAGCAATTCCCGTACATCGATCTGCTGGATCGTCGTCGGCGCGGCGAACGCGGCCCACGTCAGCGCAAGCAGCGATCCGACTGTTGCGAGTGGCGGCAGCAGCATCTTTGCCTCCGCTTTCCCGATTACCACTCGATCCGGTAGGCGAGCTTTGCGCCGCTTTTCTGCGGCTCTATACGGACATTGCGGACGACCGGAACATCGGACCACCATGTCATCAGCCCCAAACCGATACCGGCTCCAAAAGTCGGCAACGCAGCTTTCATAGCGGCAACGTTGCAGCTGTCGTACTTCTCCGTCGTGCCGGTCGCCCACTGATTCAAAGCGTTGACGGCGTCGGCGTCGAATCCGTCCTTCACACACTTCCTCGACCAGTATTCCGCAGCCACGTACCCGAAGCCTCCGAGCATGACCGCGCCAACGGCCGTGCGAGTCCAAGAGCGTTCCCGCTCCGGTTCCTGAGCCTGAATCGGAATAGCCGCCAACAAGACCACCATCGCCGCAGTCGCTACAACATTCTGCACCTTCATCGCTATACTCCCTTCATACCTTGAGTAACCCCGAAGCCCTTGCCCCGCCAGTTATCTGAGGCTTCCCACCCCCGTTAACACGCCCTTGAATATGAACCCGCTTTCGGTAGGCGTTTCCCGGGTGGCGAGCCGCCGAACGGTTGCGGCCCACAGGCCGGCAACCCGAGCGAACGCCATGGCCAAACGGATCGGTCGGCCGGTGGCGCCCGCAGTCCGCCTCATACCGTCCTAGTCCTCGATAATCGTCTGGACGTCAAACCCTGCGGCCCCAAGCGCGGCCCGGATCTGCCGCTGATTGTTCTTGTCCAACCGCATGTACGTGAACCCGCCTTCGTATTCGACAGTCAACCAGTGCTTTCGACCGGGTGAAAACAGCGCCAACGGCGACAGGAAAATAGCCGTCTTCACCCGAGGAGACTTCGACTGTTCATAGATGACGTCGGTAATTGTCGAGAACGGTATTTCCGCGAATGTGGCGCGTTCGGCACCTCGGTCCTCGTCTGTAACGAGTAGTCGTTGAGATTCTGAGTCGATTTCCAAGCGGGCGTCGTGCTTCTTTTCGTCCATGTCGCCGTCCGACTGTTGGACCATTTCAAAGAAGTCGACCTTCTCGAATATCATGATGTTGGCGTCTTGCGCGTAGAAGGGCGACGCCGAAGCGAGGGCCGCCGTCGCGGTCAAGGTCGCGGCAAAGGCCCAGAATCGAATCTTCATCTGTGATTCTCCTTTTTGCTTTCTGAAAATCCCGTTCTTGGGAACTGACAGACCGGGGAGCGACGATCCCATAGGCACACAGCTATCGTCAGAGCGGAAATTCGCCGCGTCGGTCTGTTCCCTCCCAAGGCAATCGGCGCAGGTCGCCGGGTCTTTGCCAACGTTCACTCTGAGAGGGTGAATGTCCGCGTCTATTCGCCCGCTGTCGGGGAGCGACCCCTAAGCTTGTGGATCAGGCTGTGATATTCAACGCGAGACCCGACGCTAATCGGGATCTCAAAGCAAACGTTGGCATAGGAAGACTACGACGCTGCGCGAGAAACGTCAACGGAAAGCTGCGTGCGGGGCCGGCACGAGCCGTGTTGGTCGCGTAGTTGAAGGTCCGACTTCGTCTGTTTCTTGAGTTTACGTTGAATCCGAACGACTTCGGGTCCCGAGAACCGACACGTCATCGCCGCGGTATCAGGTGAACCGAAGACGCCTTGAAGACGGCGCGGATGCGGCTTCCGGGCCGGAGCCCCAAATCGAGCGCCGACTGGCGCGTCACCAGGGCGGTCAGCGGAAACCCGACGTCGAGCCTCACCTGCGTCACTGGACCCTTCGGCACGACATCCCGCACTTCCCCGTCCAGCCGGTTCCTGGCGCTTCCGCCCGACGCGGCGGAGGTCTCGAGCATGACGTCCTCGCCGCGGATGCAGACCCAGAAGCCGGCGTCGCCGGTTTCCGGCTCGACCGCCACGATCTCGGCCGATCCCACTCGAAGCCTCACGGCGCCGCCCGCCGTCCCGGTCCGGACGCCCGGCTGGACCGTCTCGACCCCGGCGATCGACGCCGCCTCGGTGCCGGCCGGACGCGTCAGAACCTCCGGCGGCGGGCCGCTCTGGAGAACGCGTCCGTCCTTGAGAACCACCATGGAGTGGCCCAGCGCGAGCGCGTCGGACCAGTCATGGGTGACCAGGATCGCCGGCACGCGAAACTCGCTCAGCAGCTCCGCCAGGTAGGCCCGCACGGCGTCGCGCGTGCCCCCGTCGAGCGCCGCGAAGGGTTCGTCGAGCAGCAGCAGGCGCGGGCGCCGGGCCAGGGCACGCGCCAGCGCCGCGCGTTGCCGCTGCCCGCCGGAAAGCGCCGCCGGATAACGGTCCAAGACGGATTCCAGGCCCAGGCGCCGCGCCAGATCTCCCACGCGGGCGCGCCGCTCGCGGCCGGGCGCGTCGCGAATCCCGTAGCCGATGTTCCCCGCCACCGAGAGATGCGGGAACAACGCGTAGTCCTGGAACAGGAAGCCCACCCGCCGGCTTTGGGGCGGCAGCCAGTGCCCGGCGGCGATGTCGCACCAGATCTCGGAACCGAAAGCGATACGGCCGTTCGTCGGCCGCTCCAGACCGGCGATGCACCGGAGCACGGTGGTCTTGCCCGCGCCCGACGGTCCGAACAGGACGGCGACGCGCGGCGATTCCACCTCCAGGTCCAGGGAGGCTTCGACGGAGAATCGGCCGTCGAAGTCCTTCTCGATCCGGGCGCGGAGCACGCCGTTACCGCGCCGGCCCGGTGAGCATCCACGGTCCCCGGAACCGCCGGTTCAACGCGTACACGATCGACAGCACCAGGAAGGAGAAGACCAGCAGCACGCCCGCCGTGAGATTCGCCGAACCGTAGTCCAGGATCTGGACGTCCTCGTAGATGTCGACCGAAACGGTGCGTGTCACCCCCTCGATGTTGCCGCCCACCATCAGGACCACGCCGAACTCGCCGAGGGTGTGGGCGAAACTGAGGACGAGGCCGGTCAACAGCCCCGCCGCGGACTGCGGCGCGATGACGCGGAAGAACGTGCCGAGCCGGGAAACGCCGAGCAGCCACGACGCCTCGAGCAACCGGCGGTCCACGCCGCCGAACGCCGCCACCACGGGTTGGACGGCGAACGGGAAGCTGTACAGGGTCGACGCCACGACCAGCCCTTCGAACGAGAACGGCAGGCCGCGTCCGACGAGCGTTTCGTACCAGGCGCCGATCGGGCTCCGGGGACCCATCGCCACGAGGACGTAGAAACCCAGGACCGTCGGCGGCAGGACCAGGGGCAACGCGACGATGGCTTCCACCAGGAACTTCCAGCGCCGATTCGAGTAGGCGAGCCAGTAGGCGATGGGCACGCCGACGACGAGCAGAATCAGCGAGGTGACCGCCGCCAGGCGGAAGCTCGTGGCCAGGGCGGTCCAGTTCATTCGCGGATCACCATGACCTCGGTCGCCTTGACCAGAGCCGCGGCCCGCACGCCCGGGCGCAGACCGAGGTCCTCAACGGCGCTTCGGGTGATGATCGCGGTGATGATCTGGCCGTTGACGTCCAGACGCACCTCCGCGAGCAGGCCGTCGGAGCGCACGCCGACGACGGCGCCGCGCAGCTTGTTCCGGCCGCTGATGGCCATGGGACGCGGGCCCCGTCGTTCGGAATCCGGCCGACCGCTCTCGGCAGCCACCCGCTCGATCTCGTCCCGCCGGATCCGGTGATGCCCTCCGGGCGTGCGGACCGAGTTCAGACGACCCCGATATATCCACTGCTTCAGCGTCGGATAACTGATCCCCAGCTCTCGGGCAGCGTCGGCGGGTCGCACGAGTTCCATAACGGAATTATACGTTTCAATATGATTCTATCTAGATAAAAGTGCGAGAAATTGCCGATTCGACGCGCGGTGACGCGAACGCTTGGCCGGGGCCGAACCCGTGGCGCTAGCGTGTTCCGAGATCGAAGGCCGCGTGGATCCGCCGCACGGCCTCGGCGGCGTCCTTCTGCTCCACGACCAGGGAGAGATTCAATTCCGAGGAACCCTGGGCGATCATCAGGATGTTGATTCCCGCCTCCCCGATGACCGTGAACGTCCGCGCCGCGATGCCGGGAATCGACTTCATGCCCGCGCCCACCAGGGCGATGATCGCGATGTCGGAGATCTCCGTGATGCCGTCGATCTGGCGCTTCTCGATCTCCGGCTGGAACTCCCGGCGCAGCGTGCGAACGGTTCGCGGGCCGTCGGCCCGCGCGACGACCAGCGAGATGTGCTGCTCGGAGGAACCCTGCGAGAACATCAGGACGTTGATCCGGAGCCCGGCAATGGCGCCGAAGGCGCGTTGGGCCGTTCCCGGAACGCCGATCATGCCGCGACCCTCGATCGAGACGAGCGACACGCCCGGGATCGAGGTGACGGTCTTCACTCCCTGGTGGTTCTGTGGGGACTCGTGCGTGACGAGCGTCCCCGGGCGTCCCGGGTCGAACGTGTTCTTGATCCGGATGGGAATGTCCAGGTCCGCGGCCGGCAGGATCGTCTTGGGATGCAGCACCTTGGCGCCGAAATACGACATCTCGGCGGCCTCCTTGTAGGAGATCCGATCCAGAACGCGCGCGTCGGGCACGATGCGCGGATCGGCCGTCATCACTCCGTGCACGTCGGTCCAGATCTGAATCTCGTCGGCTTCAAGGCAATGCCCCAGGACGGACGCCGAGTAGTCCGAGCCGCCCCGGCCCAACGTCGTGGTCACCCCTTCCGGCGTGGCGCACAGGAAACCGGTAACGACCGGCACCCGGCCCGTCCGGACCGATTCGGCGACCTCGCGCGCGCGGGTGCGCGTCCGGGCGAAGTCGACCTGCGCGAAATCGGCCTCGTCTTTCGTCACGATGACGGCGCGGGCGTCGACGGCTTCGGCCCGGACGCCCTCCTGGTTGAGGCAGGCAGCGAAGATCGGCACGCTGAGGCGCTCGCCGAAGGACGCGACCAGGTCCCGGGATCGCGGGCTCAACTCCCGCAGCAGGAGGACGCCCGTGAACACCTTCTGCATCTCTTCCCAGACCGGATCGAGATCCCGCTCGAGGGCGATCCGATTCTCCTCGGCGACGATCAGGGACGCGATGGCGTCCTCGTGGGTTCGGCGGATGGCGGCGGTCGAAGCGGCCACTTCCTGGGCCTTGCCGGCAATGGCCTGTTTCCCCGCGTCGATCAGGCGATCGGTGACGCCACCCATGGCCGACAGGACGACCACCGGACACTGCGCCTTCGCGGCCTGAACGACGCGTGCCGCGGCGCGGATCCGATCGACTGTTCCGACGGACGTCCCGCCGAACTTCATCACGATCATGGGGTCAGACTAACACGCGCGAATGAAACGATCGCGCGGCGGCGGCGCGCCCTGCGGACGGGTTTTCCGCGGGGGGATCAGGAGCAGCCGCTGGTCGCTCCGCAGTTCATGCACCGGTAGCACGCGCCGTTTCGCACCATCAGCGATCCGCAGTCGAAGCAGACCGGCGCATCCCGGTCCTCGATATCGACCCACGCGCCGTCGCGCGGTGTGCCGGACGGCTGAAGGGGCTGCGGGGCTTCCGCGGGCGCGGACGGCGACGTCGGCTGGGCGCGGGGCGGCGTCAACGGCGCGGGGGGATCCTCGTCGATCTGGACCCCGGCCGCGCGCGCCTGCTCGTGCGTCAGGAACCGCGACGCCAGGTACTTGAAAATGTAGTCCATGATCGACTTGGCGTAGGGCACTTGCGGATTGCTGGTGAAGCCGGAGGGTTCGAACCGGGAGTGGGTGAACTTGTCTACGAGCACCTCGAGCGGGACGCCATACTGCAACGCCATCGAGCAGGTCGTCGCGAAACTGTCCATGACGCCGGACAACGTGGAGCCTTCCTTGGCCATCACGATGAAAATCTCGCCGGGCGTGCCGTCCGCGTACATGCCGACCGTGAGGTAACCTTCGTGGCCGGCGACGCCGAACTTGTGCGTGATGGCATACCTCTCGGCGGGCAGACGCCGGCGGACCGGACGCTGAGAGGCGACCGGCGAGTCGCCCGTCGCTTCCGATTCCGTCGCCTTCTCGGCCGTGGACAGCGGCTGCGTGCGCTTGGATCCGTCGCGGTAGACGGCGACCGCTTTCAGGCCCAGCCGCCAGCCTTCGAGGTAGGTCTGGGCAATCTCGTCGGCCGTGACGTCGTTCGGCAGGTTGACCGTCTTGGAAATGGCTCCGGAAATGAACGGCTGGACGGCGCCCATCATCTTCAGGTGCCCCATGTAGTGGATCGACCGCTCTCCGCCGCTGGCCTTGAACGCGCAATCGAAAACGGGGAGATGCGCGTCGTCCAACCCGGGCGCGCCCTCGATGCACCCGTTCGCGTCGATGTGCGCGACGATTTCCTTGACCCGGGCGTCGTCGTAGCCGAGGCGAGCCAGGGCCATGGGCACCGTGTTGTTGACGATCCGGATGGTTCCGCCCCCGACGAGGCGTTTATATTTCACCAATGCCAGGTCGGGCTCGACGCCGGTCGTGTCGCAGTCCATCATGAAGCCGATGGTTCCCGTCGGCGCCAGAACCGACGCCTGAGCGTTGCGGTAACCCACCCGTTCCCCGCTCTCGACCGCGTCCGACCACACCGCCCACGCGGCGTCGTGGAGCTTCGCCGGCACGTTGTCACGGCGAATTTCCTGGACCGCGTCCCGGTGCATCCGCATGACGTCGAGGCACGGGCGCTCGTTCTTGGCGTAGCCGGGGAACGCGCCGACGACGCCGGCGATCCGTGACGAAGTGAGGTAGGCCTGGCCCGTCATGACGGCGGTGACCGCGGCGGCGTAATCGCGGCCCTCATCACTGTCGTAAGGGATACCCAGGGACATCAACAGCGCTCCCAGGTTGGCGTAACCCAACCCCAGCGGCCGGTAGTCGTGCGAGTTTCGGGCGATCCGGTCGGTCGGATACCCGGCGTTGTCGACGATGATCTCCTGAGCGGTGATCGTCACCTCGACGGCGCGTCGGAACGATTCGACATCGAACGAACCGTCCGCCATGCGGAACTTCATCAGGTTCAACGACGCCAGGTTGCAGGCCGAGTCGTCGAGAAACATGTATTCCGAGCAGGGATTGGAGGCGTTGATGGGCGCCGTCTCCTTGCAGGTGTGCCAACGATTGATCGTGGTGTCGTACTGCAACCCCGGATCGCCACAGATGTAGGCGGATTCGGCGATCTTCGCCATCATCTCGCGCGCCGAGTGCGTTTCGACCGGTTCGTCGGTGGTGACGGCGCGCGTGCTCCAGGTACTGTCGTCGACGACCGCCTCCATGAACGCGTCGGTGACCCGGACGCTGTGGTTGGCGTTCTGAAAGAAGATCGACGAGTAGGCCTCTCCGTCGATGCCGCCGTCGTAACCGTTGTCGAGCAGGACCCAGGCCTTCTTTTCCTCGTTGGCCTTGCTGTCGATGAACTCCACGATGTCGGGATGGTCAACGTTGAGAATGACCATCTTCGCGGCGCGGCGCGTCTTGCCGCCCGACTTGATGACGCCGGCGAACGCGTCGAATCCCTTCATGAACGAAACTGGCCCGGACGCGATGCCGCCGCCCGAGAGCGGCTCCTTGGAGGACCGGATCGGCGACAGGTTGCTTCCCGTCCCGGATCCCCACTTGAACAGCATGGCCTCGGTTTTCGCCAGCGTGAGGATGTCGGCCATCGTGTCGTCGACGGAGTTGATGAAGCACGCCGAGCACTGGGGCTTCTCCTCGACGCCGCAGTTGAACCAAACTGGAGAGTTGAACGCGACCATCTGGTTGACGAGCAGGTGGGCGAGCTCGTCGTGAAACACATCGCCGTCGGCCGGATCGGCGAAATAGCCGCCGTCGAGACCCCACTGCTTCATAGTTGACGCGACACGGCCGATCAACTGCCGAACGCTGGATTCCCGCTGCGAGGAGCCCTGGAGACCGTGGAAGTACTTGGACGCTACGATGTTAGTAGCCGTCTGGGACCAAGTTCGCGGCACCTCGACATTTTTCTGCTCGAAGACCACGCCCCCGGACTCGTTGCCGATCGAGGCGGTCCGAAGTTCCCATTCCACGGCGTCGTAGGGCGAGAGCCCCTCGGTGGTGAAGTAGCGCCGGAACTCCAGACCTCGCGCCGAGGCCGTCCGGTCGCGGGCGTCCGCCTCGACGTGTCCGTTGCCGCCTGCCGTCGCTCGGAGTACGTCCTCCTTCATCGCCCTCGCCTCCCCGGTTTTTCCGCCGACTGCTCGACTCGTGCCGCTCAGTTTAGGCGCGTTTCGGGACAGCTCAGGTCCGCTTGCGACTACACGAAACCGATATCCGGAACTTCGGGGGCCAGCCCGTTCCGGTGCGCTTCGGTCAACAGCGTGCGGATCGCACGGCGCCCCTCGGGCCCGTAGTCCAGGGTCAGGTCGTTGACGTACATCCCGACGAAACGGTCCGCGCGGCTGGAATCCAGACCCCGCGCGAAGGACATCGCGTATTCCATCGCCGCCTCCCGGTGTTCGAGCGCGTACCGGATGCTGGCGCGGATATCCGCCGATATCCGCTTCATCAGAGGCATCCCGAGATCGCGGCGCACGACGTTGCATCCCAGCGGCAGGGGCAGCCCCATGGCCTGCTGCCACCACTCTCCAAGGTCCAACACCTTGTGCAACCCCATTTCGCGGTACGTCAACTGACCCTCGTGAATCACCAGACCGGCGTCGAATTCTCCGTCGGCTACGCGGTCCAGGATCGCGTCGAACGGAACCGCGTCCGCGCGCACGTCCGGACAGAACAGGCGCAGCACCAGGGCCGCCGTCGTCATGGCGCCGGGGATCGCCACCCGGCTCGTCGCCAGCTTCTCCGTCTCCAGGGGCCGCCGCGCGACCAGGACCGGCCCGTAGTTGCGCCCCACGCTCCCTCCGCAGGCGAGAAGCGCGTAACGCGCGGCCAGGTACGCGTAGGCGTGGCACGAGATGGCCGAAACCTCGTACTCCCCGCCGCCGTTCATCGCCCGGCGGTTGAGCGTCTCGATATCCGAGAGCGTGTGCTCGTAACGCAGGTCCCCCGTATCCACCTTGCGCGTCGCCAGGGCGTAGAACATGAATGCATCGTCCGAATCCGGACTGTGAGCCACTCGTATCGTCTGTGTCGTCATCCGACGGGTACCCCGATCAAGTCGTTAAAGAATGCCGAACGTTACAAAGAAGACCGGTCTCGGTCCTCCGCGCGCCGCGTCAGGTCGCCGGCGCCCCCCGCGGCGCGTCGCACGGCACGTTGTCGATCAACCGCGTGCCGCCGATCCAGACGGCCCCGGCCACGCGGACCGGGCCCTGGATGACGGACACGGGCTGCATGTCGTCGGGACCGACCACCTCGAGGTAGTCGACCCGCGCCATCGGCTCGGAGGCGATCACGGCAAGCGCCGCGTCCGACGCCGCCTTCGGGTCCCTGCCGCCGTCGGCGATCCGTTGCCGGGCCGCGCGAAGCGCCCGGTAGAGAACGCGGGCCGCGGCGCGCTCCCCGGAATCGAGATAGCCGTTTCGCGAGCTGGCGGCCAGCCCGTCCGGTTCCCGGTGCGTCGGGCACGCGACGATCTCGACCGGAACGTTCAGATCCGCCACCATCCTGCGGATCACGGCCAGTTGCTGCAGGTCCTTCTCCCCGAAATACGCCCGGTTCGGCCCCACGGCGTGAATCAACTTCAGAACGACCGTGGCCACGGCGCGGAAGTGTCCGGGGCGCGACTTGCCGCACAGGCCCTGGGCCTCGACGCCGGGCTCGACCCAGGTATGCAACGCGTCGGGATACATCACCGTGTCGCTCGGAGCGAAAACGGCGTCCACGCCGCGAGCCTCGCAGAACGCCACGTCGTCTTCCGACCGCCGCGGATAGCGGTCCATGTCGTCGCCGGCCCCGAACTGCGTCGGGTTGACGTAGACGCTGACGATGACGCGATCGCATTCCGCGCGCGCGCGATCGATCAGCGCGCCGTGTCCCCCGTGCAGCGCGCCCATGGTCGGAACCAGGCCGATGACATGCCCCGTCGACCGCGCCGGCCCCAGGAACGCTCGAAGGCCATCGAGGTTCCCGATCGCCTCGATGCTCATCGCTTCCGCGCGCCGCCGCCCCCGACACCCGCGGGTTGCGGCGTCGCGGGCGGATACCGGCCCCCGCGGACTTCGGCCGCGAAGGACCGCGCCGCATCCACCACGCCCTCCCCCAGAGCCGCGTATCGCTTGACGAAGGGCGGCACGGGCCCGTCAAAGAGGCCGAGCATGTCGTAGCTCACCAGGACCTGCCCGTCGCAACCGGGCCCCGCGCCGATGCCGATCGTGGGAATGGCCACCGCCGCGGAGACGCGCCCGGAGGTCTCCGCCGGAATCGACTCCAGGACGACGGCGAACGCGCCGGCGCTCTCCAGGGCGATGGCGTCCTCGATCAGGAGTTCCGCCTCGGCCTCGGACGTCGCCTGCGGGCGGAAGCCGCCGATCCGGTGGACCGACTGCGGCGTCAGGCCGAGATGGCCCATGACCGGGACGCCGGCGTCGGACAGGCGCCGCGTGACGTCGACGACCGACCGTCCGCCCTCGATCTTGACCGCCGCGGCCCCGCCCTCCTGCACCAGGCGCCCCGCGTTCCGCATGGTCTCGGACGCGTCGACCTGGTAGGTCAGAAACGGCAGGTCCGCGACCACCAGCGCGCGCCTTGCGCCACGGGACACGGCCCCGGTGTGGTGCACCATCATGTCCAGGGTGACCGGAACGGTCGTCGAATGCCCCAGCACGACCATGCCCAGCGAGTCGCCGACGAGCAGGACGTCGATGCCGGCGCGGTCCAGCAGTCGCGCCATGGTCCAGTCATACGCCGTCAACACTGTGATGCGCTCGCCGCGGCGCTTCATGGCGGCAAGGTCGGGAACGCGAACCGGCTTCGAGGACGGATTCACGCTCCAATCCTACCAGAACCGCCCGCGCCGACGCCGGGCCGGCCGCCGCCCTCGACCCGTGTCCGGTCGGGAGCGACCATGGTGTACCGGATGCCCTTCCACGCGACCCGCCGCGAAACGAGCGACGCCCACAGGTTGTACCCGTAGAGCAGCGCCGCCAGCGGCGGCAGCAGCCTGTACAGCCAGCGGTCACGCGCCAACGCGGGATCGTCGATGGATCGTTGCGCGGCTTGATGGGCGACGTCGGCCCGCACGCCCGCCAGGACGTACAGGACGCTCCACGGGATCCACGCCCGCGGCTCGACGGGCAGCATCAGCGTCAGCCACCCGAACGCCGCCAGGAACACCGTGAATCCGACGAAGGCGAGTCTCCAGACGCCGGGCGCGTAGACACGCGTGATCTTGATCTGCCGGGTCGTGAACTCGAGCAACTCCCTCCAGCCGCATCGTCCGTACGTGGGAACCAGGCACGTGGGGACGTAGCGAATCGTGAGCCCCGCGGACCGGACGGCCCGCGTCAGCGCGTAGTCGTCGCTGATGGCGCCCGACCAGGCGTCGTCCACGCCGGCGGCATCGAAGACCTCTCTTCGGATGCCGGTCGAGCCGCCCCAGGCGAAATTCCCGGAATGCGGTCCGAAATAGCCGGCGATCGACGCGTTCCACGCGGCGCGCAACGCGGATGCGAGCCGGCCGCCCCCGCCGGGCCCATCGTTCCCGGAAACGTACCAGCGATACCCGGTGGCGGCGCCCACGCCGCCGCCGAGGAGGCTCCCGGTCAGGTCGCCGAGCCATGTCGGAGGGAAGACCGCGTCGGCGTCGCAGAAGACGAACACGTTGCCGTCGTCGTGAAAGCGCCGGACCGCCTCGCGGAGGTTGTGCACCTTCTGCCCCCGCCCCGACGCGCGCCCCGCGACGAAGATCTCGAACGGGGCGCCGCCCGTCAGCGGCGACAGCGTCTCGACGGCGGGGTCGCCGGGCGCATCCACGACGAACACCACGCGATACCCGTCGGGGAAATCCTGCCTCAGGACGGAGGCCGCGCTTTCCGCCAGTCCGGGATCGCGCCCCCGCACCGGGCAGAACACGATCACGCGTCCCGGGGGCCCGGCGGGCGGGGGCGTGAAGTCCCGCGCGTAGTTCCGGTTGCGGATCCCCTTGTGCAGCGCCACAGCGCCCTGGATCAGAGCGATCCCCGTCAGAACGTAAAGGACGATCGTCATGGCGTCGATCGATGCGACCGCGGGCGCGGCGACACCTCATTATGGCGTGGTTTCGGTGGATGCGGACGTTCGGGTCCGGCAACCGCGGTGAAACGCCGTCGATTCCGGGCGCAGCGGATGAACCACGGATCGGGTCACGCCCGGGCGTCGCGGTCGTCCCCATCGGACTCGCGGCGTTCCTCGCGGTGAGTGGACAACGCGGTCATGGCCTCCGCCATGGCCGAGCGCGGCGAGGCGTCGGCCCAGGATAAAGAACCCGACACGATGCGGCCCTTCGACGTACCTTGGGACCACGGGTCGGTCGCAAGGGTTGCGCGGGCGGCCCGATTGACTTTTCCGGACCGGTTCGCTAACGTCGAATGTCGGCACACGGCTGAACGGGAGACGCGTTGATGGGAGCGAACACGGTAGAGATCACCGACAGCAACTTCGAGTCGGAAGTCGAACAATCCACCGTACCGGTACTCGTCGATTTCTGGGCCGCGTGGTGCGGACCGTGCAGGGCGCTGGCGCCCACGGTGGATCAAATCGCCGATGAATACACCGGCCGGCTGAAAGTCGGCAAGCTCGACGTGGACGCCCACGGCTCGCTTTCGGCGCGCTTCAGCATTCGCGGCATCCCGACGCTGCTCCTGTTCAAGGACGGCCAGGTCAAGGAACAGCTCGTCGGCGCCGTTCCCAAGACCACCATCGAAACGGCCATCTCCAAACATCTCGCCTGAGGCATCCTCGCCGTCGAGGCGGTCCGAACGAGGTTTTCGGACCTCCCCGGAGGTGCGGACGCGCGCGTATGGAACAGAAACGAAACCTCGCCATCGTCGGTGCGCAGTGGGGCGACGAGGGCAAGGGCAAGATCGTCGATATCCTGTCCGAAGGCTTCGACGTCGTCGCCCGCTATCAGGGTGGCCACAACGCGGGGCACACGATACGGATCGGAGACCGGCAGTTCATACTGCACCTGATCCCGTCGGGCATCTTTCACGACGGCGTCGAGTGCGTGATCGGCAACGGAGTCGTCGTGGATCCCGAAGCGCTGATCGAGGAGTGCGACGCGCTGGCCCGCGCCGGCATCCGGGTCGAGGGCCGGCTGCACGTCTCGACGCGCAGCCACCTGATTCTTCCCTACCACCGCGTTGTCGAGAAAGCGCTCGAGGAGAGTCAGGGCACCAGGAAGATCGGCACGACCTCCCGCGGTATCGGCCCGTCGTACGAGGACAAGGTGGCGCGGCGGGGTCTCCGGGTCTCCGACCTGGCCGACGCGCGCGCGCTGGCCGATCGCATTCGCGACCTGGTGCAGTCGAAGAACCGCGCCCTGTCCGCGCTCGGCCATCGCGACGCGATCGATGCCGAACCGATCTGCGACGCCTACGCCGGGTACGCCGAACGGCTGCGCCCGCTCGTCTCCGACACGGCCGTCCTCGTCAACCGCCGGATCCGGGACGGCCGCCGCATCCTGTTCGAAGGGGCGCAGGGGGCGCTGCTGGACATCGACCACGGGACGTTCCCTTACGTGACGTCGTCCACTTCGACGTCCGGCGGGATCCCGAGCGGACTGGGGATCGCTCCCAGGCACGTCCACGAGGTCATGGGCGTGGTCAAGGCCTACACGACGCGCGTGGGTTGCGGACCGTTCCCGACCGAGCTGCCGCCGGACGCGGCCGAGCGGCTGCGGGCGCGGGGCGCCGAGTTCGGAGCGACGACGGGACGCCCGCGGCGATGCGGCTGGTTCGACGCCGTGGCGGCGCGCCACGCCGCGATGATCAACGGGCTGGACCGTCTCGTGGTGACGAAGATCGACGTCCTCGACGGGTGCGGCGACATCCCGGTCTGCGTCGGTTACGACTACAAGGGCTCGCCTCTTGGAGAATTCCCTCCCGACGCCGAAGTACTCAAGAGGGTCGAGCCCCGGTACGAGACGCGGCCCGGGTGGACGGCGTCGACAGCCGGTGCGAAGGCATGGGCCGACCTTCCCGGAGAGGCGCAGGACTACCTGAAGTTCCTCTCGGACCTGACGGAAACGCCGTTGGGCGTCGTTTCGACGGGCGCCGAGCGGACCGAGACGATCCGCCTCGACTGAACGGACGGTCCCGCTCGACGAATCCCCGCACGGGACCGAGGCGCCGCTCTGCGTTCTCCCGCCGCGGGCTGCTACGATAGGAGCCTGGGTTTTCCGGGGCCGTTAGCTCAGTTGGTAGAGCATCTGACTTTTAATCAGAGGGTCGCTGGTTCGAGTCCAGCACGGCTCATTGAAAGCGAACCGCTTGCGATTTCGGCGCAGCGCGATCTTGTAGAATCGACGATGCCCCCGGTGGCATCTTGACGGCGCCCATGGAGCATTGCCGATGCGGTTTCCAGCGTTCGCCATCGCCGTTTGGATGTGTCTGGCCGCCGCGCCGGGGCTTGCGGCCGCACAGGACGAGCGCGACTTCGTATTCACGGACGAGGATGGCCACCGGGTGCTTCGCTTCGCCGGTTCGGAACCCGGCGGCCTGGATCCGGACCAGTTCGACGAGATCGTCAACGCCGAGTTTTCCACGATGGTCCACGACCGGTTGAGGGCGGACTTGAGATTCGACTCCGAGCCCGTCGATTCGGAGTGGGCGGCATCGATGAGAACCCGGCTCGAATCGCACCTGAGCGGCATCGGTCCGGAGTTCTCGGCGGTCGAAGTGGAGTGCCGGTCGGCCTCGTGCCGCCTCGTGCTCGAACACGCCGTCCGGTGGCGGTTGCCGGAACACCGGTCCCGGATGGGTGTCGTTCAACGCGTCATTCAGGATTTCATTCGAGCCGATCCGGAGAGTTTCGAGCCCGTCTTCCTGATCACCGCCTACGACCAGGAACTCGAGACACCCCACATCAAGGCGTTCCTCGAAAGGACGGACAGGGATTGAAGCGACGGAAATCTCATGCGGGAACAGTCGAAGGGTGACAGAATCGTTGAACAATCGGACGCGTGGAATTATTGTCTCGGAAACCGGACGCGCGCGATGCTACGCTCCCGGACGAAGGACCCGTTTTCCCGATGCGGCCGCGTCACCGCGTCATGCGCCGACCGAGACTTGAGGAGAAGCACGAATGATTAAGCGGACTTTCGGATGTGTCGTCGTTTGCGGGTGTTTGATGGCCGGTGGCGGATTGGCGGCCCATCATTCCCTCTCGGCCGTTTACGACATACGACAAACAGCGGAGTTGACCGGCGTAATCCAGAAAGTGGAGTTCATGAATCCCCACGGGGCGATGACCGTCGAGGTGGAGAACGATGATGGCTCGAAGACCGAGTGGATCATGACGACCGGATCCGCCAACGTCCTGTCGAGTCTCGGGTTCGGTCGCGGCGGCGCGAATGTCGTCTATGCCGGAGACGTGGTCACCATCACCTACTTTCCTTCGAGAAGCGGAAGTCCGTTGGGGTTCATGAGGTCGATCACCTTGCCGAACGAGACCGAGATCGAATTTGAACCCGACGAATAGCGGAACGACAGCCTTGAACCCGAACGGCCCGGACACCGGCTCCCGGGCCGCCGTCCGCCGGCCACGTCGGGGGCCGAGCCCCAACCTATGGAATCAGGGAGACTAACTGCCATGGCCATTCGACAAGGAACGATTGGGACAACGGTCGCGCTTGCGATCGCCCTCACGATCGGCGCGCCGCTTGCCGCCGGCGCTCAACGGGGCGGGGGCCCTCCGCTCTACACACCCGAGCCCGACGCCCGGGACCTGAAGTCCGTTCTCGTCAACTGGACGTGGCACATGGGCATGCTGCGCGGCATCGAGGAGCACGAGCTGATGGTTTCGCTCGAGTATCGGGCGGAAGGCACGATCCAGGTCGACGGGCAGGCGTGCGAGATCGCGCCGTTCGAGAACGCCCCCCGGGAGGGCGAGTTGGGCGCGTCGGGATACCGCATCAGCGCCAGTTACCAGGAACCCGGCTACCGCACCCACATCGAATGCACGCTGCCGAACGGTCAGACGCATTCCAACATCGAGGTCGTCAGCGGCGAGTACGCCTGGAACGAAGACATTCCGGGCGCCGGTCTGGTGGAAGGCGAAGGCACGGCCACCCCGGCGCCGGATACGCTCGACGAGCGCTTGATCCGTTTCTGGGCCAGCCCGATCGGCGCGCCCAAGGCCGCGCTGGCCGGCGCCGGAATCCCGTTGCGCAGAGTGTGGCGCAACCCCGGCGGGCTGCTCGATGGAGGCGCCTCGACGCTCGGCGAAACGTCCGTCGAGTGGGACGGTGACGCGCCGGTCGTCAGCTTCCCGATTCCGGGCGTCGACGGCGCCGCGGCCGTGGCGCGGCTCGACGATCGCTTCATGGCCGAATCCGTTGTCGTCACACATGGCGCCGATACCTATGAGTTCACCTACAGCGACTATGACGATCACAACAACCCACTGCATCTGATCGAAGTCTATTCGGCCGGCAGAATGACGGAGACCCGGAACGGCGAAGTCGTGCGGGACCTGAACACGATCCAGACGGAAACGGGCAGTGTCTACGTGGTCGTGCCCGTGCCGGCGAGCGTCGGCCCCGCCACCACGGCGGTGGAGATGTACGGGCCGGACCAGGAAGCGCCGGTGCTGGATTCCACCGCGCCGACGCCGCGCCTGGCCGACGGCCGGCCGGACCTGACCGGCAACTGGAGAGGCAACAACAAGTTCTTCATCTGGCGCTACGGCAGCCGCCGCTGCGCGCCGACGCAGCTCGAAGGCTGCAGCACGCAGTGGAACCAGACGATCGATTTCGCGTTCGAAGCCGCTTCCCGCTTCGGGCCGAATCGCCCGCTGTACAGGCCCGAGCACTGGGACGAGGTCATCTATCTCGACATGTGGACGAACCGCTACGATCCGATCATGACCTGTCAGCCGATGGGGATTCCGCGGCAAGGAGCGCCCGGGCGCATCTACCACACCACGGACGACATCACCCTGCTCTACGGCCGCGGCGGCGATGGCGGCGGCGGTTACTCGGACTTCCGCGTGATCGCGACCGACGGCCGCGAGGTGGACGAAAGGCAAGTCATCCAGACCAAGTACACGGGCCACTCCGTCGGCCGCTGGGAAGGCGACACGCTCGTGATCGAGTCGATCGGTTTCACGCCGGCGACCTGGCTGGCGCGTGGCGGCTTCTTTCACTCCGAGAACATGAAAGTCACCGAACGATTCACGCGGCAGGGCGATCAGATGCTCTACGAGGCGACGGTCGAGGATCCCGAAGTGCTCCTCCATCCCTGGACGCTGAATCCGCTGCTGCTGACCACCGGCGGTCAGGGCGGCTCCCTGGTCGGCGTCGAGCGCGGCACCTGCGAGGCGTACGAGCTCGACGACATCGCCACGCAGTATCGACACTAGCCGCGGTCGATTCGTATCCGGAGCGGGGGTGCGCCGAGAGGCGCCCCCCGCTGTCTTTTTGTCCCCGTCCGCGCAGGCGATCGGATCGTTCGACGGGTCCGGAGGGTTCGCGTGACGATCCAGCCCGCAAGCGTGGCGCATCCACACGGGGCTGTTTTTTCTTTCGTGCCCTGGTAGACGTCCCGATACACTCGAGTACGGAGACTTCCACGCCGCGCAAGAAGGGGGACGAAATGCTCAGGAACGCGTCATGGGTCATCGCGCTGCTGGCCGTCACGGCCATCGCGGGCTGGAGTCGGGGCGGTTGGGCTGTGGTCACCGTCGACTCCGTGCCGGAGTATGTGGAAGCAGGCAAGCCCTTTACACTCACCTGGGCGATCCGTGGACACGGGCGGCATGTGATCGCCATGCCCGGCACGGGCGTCACGGCCGCTCGATCGGGGCAGGAGATCTCGTCTCCAACGCTCTCTGTACCGGAACGAGGACGGGAGATCTCCTTCTTGACGCGGGCCGGACCGGAAAGAGGGCATGGAATCTCGTTTCCCACGTTCGCGGGACCGGAAGCCGATTCCTATTCCGCAACGGTGACGTTGCCCAGCCCCGGCGATTGGACACTAACCATCTGGGCATTCCAGGGCCACCGCTTGCTGCCACTCAAGGTCGTTGATGCGGGGACGCGTCCGCCCGCCCAAAGCCTGACGAAGCGCGGAGCACACCTTTTCGTCGCAGCGGGTTGTGTCAGTTGCCACGCTCACGGCGACATCGCCAAGCGTGTGCTGGCCCGGGTAGGGCCAGAACTCACCTCGCTGTCCCGCTCCGAGGACTACTTGGCCGCCGTGCTGCGCGATCCGGACTCGATTCTCGAATACGACGAAACCGCATACGGTTGGTCCCAATGGCGTATGCCCGACCTTGGCTTGGATGAGGGGGAAATCGAGGCGCTGGTGGCCTTCCTTAGGGCGGACTCCCCGGTTCGGCTCTCGTTCGCCACGGCGCCTGCGCAGCATCGGGTCGGACAAGCCGAAAATCGAGGCGCCGGTCGCTTGCCGTAACTCCGAGCGAGCGATTCGCGGCGAATACCCGGACCGCGGTCCCGTCTCACACTAATCGGGCTCGTACCTGAGCACGAACAGGCCGCCGCCCACGCGGTCCGAGGCGTAGACGAACCCGCGCCCGTCGAGCGCGACGTCGTTGATCTGGATCGCCGTGGGCTCGCCCTCGGCGATCGGGTGGGAGTTGTCGTTGGGTTCGGGGACGTAGTAACCGACTTCCCGCATGTCGTAGGGATCCGAGACGTCGAGCGCGCGCACACCCGCGTTGAAGTAGGCCACGTAAGCGATGCCGTCCTCGAACCGGTTCAGGGCGAGGTCGATCCTCTCGGCGAACTGGTGCGGCCCGAACCGTCCGCTCGTATCGCAGAACTCGCCGTCCGGCACCTGCCACGTGTCGACCGGGTATGCCGTGCCCGTTGCGTCCGCGTCGGTGATGTCCAGCATGTAGAGCTTGGTTCGCACCGGGTGCGCGCATCCGATGTCCGGGCCGGTGGCCTCGTCCGCCACCAACGCGTAGACCCGGGGCAACGCATCGGGCCCGAAGTTGGGCACGGTGTCGTAGACGATCGGCGCAACCGTGTGCGTCCCCCGTCCGGGCGGCTCCGTGTCCATGTGCCAAACCAGGCGCGGTTCGGAAGGGTCCGCGATGTCGAACGCGACGACGTCGCCGCCGCCGAGGTACGCCCCGTAGACCCGGTCGTTCGCCTCGTCCACGACCGGGTGGTGCCAGTTGGTCCCGTACTCCGTTTCGGGTTCGCTCGTCATCTGTCCGGGCAGCCACCCGCGCCCGACGAACGCCGGGTTCGCCGGATCCCGCAGATCGAAGATCACCAAGTGATGGCCGCCGCGGAAGCCGGGCTCGTTGGCCGCCGTGTAGTACAGGCCCGTTTCCGGCGACCACCAACCCTTGTGCGCCCCGGTCAACGCGCCGCCGCATCCCGGACCGCACGAGCCTTCCGGCGTCGAGGTGATCTCGGCGACCATGCGTACGCGGGACGGATCCGCATCCCGGTCCGTGATGTCGAAGACCTGGAACGCTGCCGAGTCCGCGCTCTGCGAGTTGCGGACGAGGTAGTCGCGGCCGGGCGGGTCCGACGCGAAGCCGTAGTCGTAGACGACCGAAGTCGAACGCGAATTCGCGTTGACCGCGTTGGGAATGTGCCAGACCAGCTCGGGGTTCGCCGGATCGGAGACGTCCAGGATCGACGTGCCGTTCCATTCGGACGCGTTCGTTATCGGGTTCGGACGCGGCGCGCCTTCCCAGGTGTCGTCGTGATGACCCACGTACACCCAGTCGCCGTTGGCCGCGTCGGAGATGGCCGTCACCTGCAGGGCGTCGCGGCCCTGCAGGTCGTTGTGGCCGATGAGCTCCATGTTCCGGCCCTGGGGTGCGGCGTGGAGCAGGGACGCCGTCAGCAAGCAGACCGCGGCGGACGCCGCCGTTCGGAACGCGCCGCGCGGCGCGCGTCCTTTTCGCGCGTCCGTCAATACCGGCATGGGAGATTCGTCGACAGTGGGGATCGGACTACTTGGCCGCCTTTTTCTTGCGTTCGGCCCACCGCCGCTTCATCGCCTCGGAGAGGGCCTTCTTCTGGGCGGGACTCATCGGTTTGCGTTTCCGCCGCCTCTTCACGGGGGCGGCAGCGGCTGCAACCACGGCTGCCGGGCGGCGTCCGGGACGCCGGACCATCGCGCGGATCGCGGCGATCTGGCCGTCGAGTTTCTGCCGTTGGGAATCCATCCGGTCCCGCTCGGCTTCCAGCGCCTTCAGCGCGCGCTCCAGAGCTTTTTGGCTCTTCATCAGCTTCTCTCCTTGCGAACGACTTCTTTCTAGTAACCGAACTACAGTCTACTGTAGTTTCAGTTCCGACACTTCCCGGCAATTCAATGCACAGGTCCGCTACACCATAACATATCGGATACGTTCGGCAACGACGGCGATGGATAATTCAACAGTACGGGAATGCAACGCCGAAGCTTCGCTCCATCGTTCGAAAATGGAATAGGGCTGTTCGCCGAAGCAGGCTAACCCCGCGCCGGCAGGGCCGGCGTGCTGAAGGTCATCCCGCTGATCGCCTTGATGCTTCGGTTACCGTAGCGGAACGGTATCACCAAGCGCAGCGGCGCGCCGTGGTCGGGGGTGATCGGCTCCCCGTTCATCATCCAGGCCAACATCACCTGCGGGTGGGTCAACGTGGTCATGTCCTCGTCCACGTAATGGCCGTCGACGGCGTCGAAGCGGCAGTAGTGAACACCCGGGTGCAGGCCGAGCATCTCGGCGAAATCGGAGAACCGCACGCCGCCCCAGGTCACGATGCCCCGGGGATTGGGCGCGCCGCACTGCATCAGGAACGTGCGCGACACCTGGGGAAGGGCTTCCAGGTCGCTGAAACGCAGGGTCCCGCCGAGCCGCCCCAGTCCGCGCGTGTCGATGCGGATGGCCATGTCCTCATGGCCCGCCACGTCCGGCGTCTGCCGCCCTTCGCTTCGCCACATCAACGGCGGCGTGATCGGTCCGGCCGCGCTCGCGTCGTGTTCCGGCGCGGAACCGTCGGGCTCCAAAGGCAGGTCGACGGGAAAACCCTCGCGCCGCGGGCGTTCCACGAGCTGGTCGGGCCAGTCCTCCTGCCGCGGCGTGGCGGCCCGAAGGGTCTCCGGTTTCAGCGCCCCGATCGACAACCCCGCAAGCGTCGAACCGGACAGATAGATCGCTTTCCGTCGTGAAATCGTCATGTCCCGCCTCCTTCGCGACTGCTCGCCGCACGCGATACGCCGGCGATTGTAGCGAAGACACGCTCCGGACGCTCGAAAAACCTGCGTCGGCGAATCGTGTCCGAAGTTTGCCCCGGACGCTTCACTCGCCCTGCAGGCGCCGGTAACGACCGCCGAAGAAAAGTAGGGGCCGGCCCCCGTTGGCGCGAAAATACTCGACTTCCCCGATGTACAGCGTATGGTCGCCGGCGGCGTGCGCGTCACTCGTCCGCACGACGAAGTGCGCGAGCGCCCCGTCCACGAGCGGCACGCCTTCGTGGTCGAGAAACGGCACGACCAAGCCCTCCTGCGGCCGGCCGGCGAAGTGATTGCTGATCGCTTCCTGCCGTTCGTCCAGGATGCTGACGCCGTAGCGGTCCTCACGTTGAAGGACGCGGTGCATGTTCGCCCGATGGTCGACCGACACCAGCACGAGCGGCGGCGCCAGCGAGACGGACACGAACGCGTTGGCGGTCATGCCGTGCGGGCTGTCTCCATCCATGGCCGTCATGATGGTCACGCCCGTCGCGAACAGTCCCAGCGCGTCGCGGTACGCCCGGGTATCGAAAGTGACGGAGCCCTGTGTTGAATCGGACATTTCCGGCTTCACTCGGACTTCTTCATGACGAGACTGATGTCGTCCGGGTTGATCAGGTCGGGCGCCGTCCAGCCGTCCACGTCGTACTCGGCCATGCACTGCTCGGCGAAACCCTTGTACTCGGCGGTCTGGCCCATCGCTTCCGCGCCCATCAACGTTTCGAAGCGAATGCTCTCGTGATTGCCGAAGTAGTTGCGTTCGTAAAGCTCGTGCCGTCCGCCGAACTCCGTGCCCGTGGCGTCCCAGATCAGCTTCATCAGCTTTACCCGCTCGAGGGCGGAATAGTCGTTCGACCCGCGCGTATACCGTTCCAGGTAGTCGCGGATCTCCGGCACCTTGAAGTCGGCGGCGTTGGACGGAAGGTAGATCAGGCCGCTGGCCAGGACGTTCTGCACGATTTCCTTGAGCTTCGGGTAGATCACGCTCGCGGCGACCCGATACGCCAGACCGTAGTCCAGGTTGGGCAGCACGTAGCCGGGCGTCCACGGCGTCGTCGTGCGCGCCATGGCGTCGGTCAATCCCCAGAAGAGGTTCCGCCACGCCAGGATCTCGCCCACTTGCGCCCGTATGCCTCGGAACTCGCTGCTTCCGGTCGCCTCGACCGCCTTCAGGATCAGCCCGGCGATGAAGTCCAGCTTGACCGCCAGTCGGACGCAGCCGTGGAACATGAACCGCGGAAGGAAGCCCGAACGCGGGAAGAAGTTGTTGACCTTGTCGATGTCGCCGTACGCGAAGACGTCCTCCCAGGGAACGAAGACCTTGTCGAAGACCAGGATCGAGTCGTTCTCGTCCAGCCGGCTCGACAGCGGATAGTCGAACGGGCTGCCCATGGCCGCGGCGGTCATCTCGTAGGACGGGCGGCAGAACAGCTTCACCCCGGGCGCGTCGGTCGGCACGATGCACACGAACGCGAAGTCCTTCGTCTTGATCGGCAGCGCCCCGTTGTTGGCGATGAAGTTGTAGTGGGTCAGCGTCGACGTCGTGGCCACGACCTTCGCGCCGTTGACGATCAGGCCGCCGTCGGTTTCCTTCTCGACCCGCATGTAGACGTCGCGGACCTCGGACAGCTCCTTGTTGCGGTCGACCGGCGGGTTGACGATGGCGTGGTTGACGAAGGTCACTTCCTCCTGGACCTTCCGGTACCAGCGGCGGGCGTTCTCGGCGAACGGCTCGTAGTAGTCCGGGTTCGCGCCCAGCGTGGCCAGGAACGCCGCCTTGTAGTCCGGGCTGCGCCCCATCCAGCCGTAGGTCACGCGCGCCCACTCCGCGATCGCGTCGCGCGCGCCCACCATGTCTTCCGTGCTCGTCGGCGCCTTGAAGAACCGGTGCGTGTAGCCGCCGCTGCCCGTGTCGGTCGCGTCGCACAGCACGCCCTTCCGCTCGTCGTGCAGCGCGTCGTAGAGGCGGCTCAACATCCGCACGGTGTTGCGGAACGCCGGATGCGTCGTCACGTCCTTCACGCGCTCGCCGTAGATCCAGATCTCGCGGTCGTCCCGAAGACTTTCGACGTACTCCTCGGAAGTGAATGGCCGCGTGCGGGCCGCTGTCGTTTCGCCGGACACTGGAGACTTGGCCATGGTGTCGGTCCTCGTCGGTTCCACGTGTGGAACCCGTGTTGTCGTCGATGGCGCCGCACGATGCTACACCATCGGCCGCCGCCGGCGCACGTCCGCAAATTCCGCCGCGATACGCCGCCGGCGTAGTAAGGTTGCGGCGTACGGAGAGTGGAGGGCGCCATGACGTATGTTCGATTGTCGGTGTCCGGGTGGGTGTGCGCTCTGGCCGCATGTCTGGCCGCGGGTGCGGTTCCGGCGCAGCAAGCGCCGGCGCGGATCGTGTCCCCCGAGATCCAGGCAAACGGCGACGTCACGTTCCGGCTGCGCGCCCCCAACGCGGCGGCGGCGGCGGTCACCAGCGGCGGCGACATCCCGGGGGTGCCCTTCGGCGGCGGGTTGGCGATGGAACCGAACGCGGAAGGCGTCTGGGAAGTGACGCTGCCGGCGGTGGACGGAGGCGCCTACCGTTACCGGTACGACGTGGACGGCGTGTCGACGCTGGACCCGGGCAATCCCGCCGTCAGCGAGTCCAACAATCAGCCCTGGAGCCTGTTTCACGTCGAAGGCGCGGCGTTCATGGACACGGCCGAGGTGCCGCACGGGGCCGTGTCGGAAGTGACCTATTACTCCGAAACGCTCGGACGCCACCGGCGCATGCACGTCTACACGCCGCCCGGTTACGGCCGCGGCGAGGACACGTATCCGGTCTTGTACCTGCTGCACGGCGCCGGCGACAGCGACGACTCCTGGTCGACGGTGGGACGGGCGGGATTCATCCTCGACAACCTGATCGCGTCCGGCGGCGCGACGCCCATGGTGGTCGTCATGCCTCACGGTCACACCGGACCGAGCGGACGGGGCGGCGCCGATGGACCGGCGAACGCGTTCGTCGAGGAGTTCGCCGCCGACATCAAGCCCCACGTCGAGGCCAACTACCGCGTCCGAACGGACCGCGCGGACACGGCCGTCGCCGGGCTGTCGATGGGCGGCGCCCAGGCCCTGGACGTGTCCATGACCGATCTCGACGAGTACGCCTACATCGGCGTGTTCAGTTCCGGCATCTTCTCCGTCGACCAGGACGACTCATGGCGGGAGCGGCATCGGACGACGCTCGACGACGCCTCGCTGCGCGAAGGGCTGGAATGGATCTGGTTCGCGACCGGCCGCGACGACTTTCTCCTGGACACCACGGAGGCCAGCGTCGAATTGCTCCGCGGCCACGGCTTCGACGTGACGTACCGGGAAACCGACGGCGGCCACACCTGGATCAACTGGCGCCGATACCTGAACACTTTCGCCGCCGAATTGTTCCGCGGCGACCCGACGGCGGAGCCGTGATGCACCGGGGCTGGATTCGCGTCGCGGCCGTCGCGGCCGCCGCGGGCGTCCTGTCGGCCGGTCCCGGCCCCGTGGCCGGTCAGCAAGCCGAAACCGGCTGCACAGCCGACGAACGGACCGCGAACCTCGACTTCACGTTGGAGGACATCGACGGGAACGCGGTCGCGCTCCGGGACTACGCCGGCCGCGTGATCCTGCTCGATTTCTGGGCGACTTGGTGCGCGCCCTGCCGGTTCCTGATTCCCGGCTTCGTCGAGCTCTACGACGAGTACGGTCCCCAGGGTTTCCAGGTCGTGGGCATCTCGGTCGATGACTCCGTCGACGAGCTCCGGCCCTACGCCGAAGAGTTGGGGATGAACTACCCGGTTCTGGTGGGACGTGGACGCGACGACATCCAGGACGCCTATGGGCCGCTCATCGGCCTGCCCACCGCGTTCATCATCGACCGCGAGGGCCGCGTCTGCATGTCGCACACGGGGTTCGCTCCGAAAGCAACGTTCGAAGAGGCCATCCGGGCGCTCCTGTAACGGTCCGCTCCCCCCCACCGAAAGCGACCCCGTTTTTGTTTGACTGCGGGGCGCGCGCCATGTAACAAGACTGTAAACGCTAGCGTTGCTCGGTTGGCCCGGATCCGGCGAGCGGTTTCGGGAGTGCTCCATAACGTCCCACTCGATGGAGGAACGCCAGATGAAACGCTTGTTCCTTGTGTTCTCGCTGCTCTTGATCATCCCGGCGACGGTGTTCGCACAGCTCAGCGCGTCCGTCATCGGCACCGTCAGTGACCAGACCGGCGCGTTGATCCCGGGCGTGGAGGTCACCGCGACCAACGTCAACACCGGGATCATGACGCTCAACGTCTCGAACGAAACCGGAAGCTACACCTTCGCGAGCCTGCAGGCGGGGACCTACAACGTCAGCGCGTCGCTGCCCGGATTCCAGACGCAGACCTTCGAGAACGTCACGCTGAGCCAGAGCCAACAGATCCGGCTCAACTTCGAGTTGGCGGTGGGCGCGGTCGGCCAGGAGGTCGAAGTCATCGCCGACGCGGACGTCCTGCTGGCGACGACGACGGCCTCGGTGGGCGACGTGCTTCCCGAAATCGAGGTGACGAGCCTTCCGCTGGCCGAACGGGACGTGTTCGACCTGTTGCAGACGACAGCCGGCGCCGTCGGCTACAGCTTCGGCGGGCAGCGTTCCAGCTCGGTGAACGTGGAGCGCGACGGCATGATCGTCAACGACACCCGGTACCTGACCAGCGCCGGGGCGCTGACGGCCACGTATTCGAGCCCCGACCTCGTCGAAGAGGTGCAGCTCGTGGTGGGCGCGGTCGACGCCGAGGCCGGACGCGGCTCCGGACAGGTCTCGTTCCAGACGCGGTCGGGCACGAACGAGTTCCACGGGGCCCTGTTCTACAGCAACAACAACGCCGCGATGAACGCGAACAACTGGTTCAACAACCTGCGCGGCCGGCCCAAGGACTACCTGAACCGGACGCAGTACGGAGGCCGCGTCGGAGGGCCGATCCTCCGGAACCGGCTGTTCTTCTTCGTCCTCGTCGACAACCAGCGCTACGTCAGGAAGGAGGACGTGGTCGCCACCGTGCTGACCGAACAGGCGCGTCAGGGGATCTTCCGGTACATGGACGGCGTCGAGAACGGCAACGCCCTGGACCGGAACCCGTCGGTCGACCTGAACGGGAGCGTTCTGAACCCGGCGGGGCTGCGGTCCTTCAACATCTTCGACGTACCGGGCGAGACGAACCGGACCGGCCCGAGCACGAACGCCTACATGCAGCGGACGCTCCAGGAAATGCCGATGCCGAACGACTACACGGTCGGCGACGGCCTGAACACGGCCGGCCACGCCTGGACCCGCCGGATCACCGGCCAGGGCGCGGGACTGCGGGTCGGCAACAACACGCACCGCAACCAGTTCAACTACCGCATCGACCTGCAGATCAACGACTCGAACCGGGCTTCGTTCATCAACAGCCGCGAGACGAACGAAGTCAACAGCGACAACCCTCAATGGCCCACGGGGTTCGGCGGAAAGACCGTCAACGAACCGGGAATATGGACCGCGTCGTGGACCTCGACGATCACGCCGACCGTGCTCAACGACTTTCGCCTGGGTTGGAAGAAGACGTCGTCGCACAACCGGTCGCCGTTCGAGGTGGGATGCTGTTTCGGCGACGCGCTCGACGACCGCGACCCCGAGGCCGACGAATTGTTCCAGTCCCTGCCGATGTACAACGGGTTGCAGCTTCAACCGGAAGCCGCGATCTGGGGCGACGGCATCGCCGGCCACGGCTTCGGTTCGACCCGGGGCCAGGACAGCCCGAGCTATCAGCTCTCCGAGAACGTGAGCTGGACCACCGGGGCCCATTCCTTCAAGGCCGGCTTCGAGTACTTCTGGAACTGGTCCGACGGCTGGAACACGACCTCGGAGCAGTTCCCCGAGGCGATTCTCGGCAGCGGCGGCGCCCCCGTGATCGGCATCAACAGCGCCAACTTCCCCGGTCTTCAGGCCAGCGACGCCGACCATGCCGAGGCCATCCTGAACGACCTGGCCGGCTCGATCACGAGGCTCGAGCAGGGATTCGTCCTGAGCTCGTCCACGCAGACGGACTGGACCAGTTACGGTCGGGGCGATTTCAGGCGATTCCGGGAATTTCACAAGAACGACTACGCGTTCTATTTCAAGGACACCTGGAACGTCACCAGCAACCTGACGCTGAACCTGGGCCTGCGGTACGACGTCTACGGGACCATGTTCGAGCAGAACGGCCTGGCCACCTCCACCACGCGCGGCGAGGCCGGGATCTTCTCGATCTCCGGATCGGGCTTCGACGACTGGTGGGACCGCGAGAACAACCTCGCCAACGTGACCGTGCTCAAGCTGGTGGGAAAGAACTCGCCGAACCCGGACGACACGTTCTGGCCGCAGGACCGCAACAACTTCGCGCCCTCGATCGGCTTCAGCTACTCCCTCCATGGCGGCCGGACCGTGGTTCGCGGCGGCGCGGCCGTGAACTACGCGGGAGCCATCGAGGTGCTCGATTACGAACTGGCCTTCGGCAACGTCCCCGGATCCGTCGAAATCCGGCGGTTCAGCCCGGGCATGTACGTGGACTTCGACAACGTCGGCGACATCTTCCCGCTCTCGCCGACGATCCAGCCGTTCGAACCCGCGCGGCTGACGACGCGGGTCCAGGACTTCGACGTCAACTCGGACACCCGCAAGACGCCTTACACGTACAACTGGAACCTGTCGATCCAGCGGGAGCTGGCCCGCAACCTGACGCTCGAGGTGACCTACATCGGCAACAAGGCCACGCAACTGTTCAACGTGATCGAGCTGAACGAGCCGGACATCTTCGCCTCGTGGGGCGGCGAAACCTTCCTCCAGGCGTTCAACACGACGCGCGCGGGCGGCGACTCGCCCATGTTCGACGCCATGCTGATGGGGATCAACCTCGGCCGGGGGACCTGCGGCGTGGTCAACGGCACGACCTGCACCGGATCCTCGGCCCTCCGCGACTTCGGGTCGACGGACAACCTCGTCGCCGACGGCGAAGTCGCCGAGATGGCCGAGTGGATGAACAGCACCCGCTCCGGGACGGGCTCGCCCGGCGGGCTGCTGCGGCGGAACGGGTTTCCCGAGAACTTCATCATGGTCAGCCCGCAGTTCGACGACGCCCAGGTCTGGGGCACGGGCGACAACTCCACGTACAACTCGCTGCAGATCCAGGTGCGGAAGCGGCTGTCGCAGGGCATCTCCGGCCAGATCTCCTATACCTGGTCCAAGGCCCTGGGCAACGCGGCCGGCACGGTCACATCGACCGGCGGCAGCGACAACGAGAACCGGGCCACGCTGAATCCACGCGACCGGAGCCTCAACAAGGCCCGCGTCGGTTTCGACCGCGCACACGCCTGGAACGCCCACGGCACCTGGGAGCTGCCCTTCGGGCCGGGACGGGCCGTTCTGGGCGACACGTCCGGCGTGCTGGCGCGCTTCGTCGAAGGTTGGCAGTTGTCGACGATCATGACCTACCAGTCCGGAGCGCCGTTGTCCATCGCGGCGGATTCGCGGACGATGACGGCCAACAGCGGGCAGGCGACGCCCGACCTGGTGGGCAACCTTCCGAAAGACTTCGGCGAGGTCAACGTCACGGCCACGGGGGTCCGGTACTTCACGGGCCTCAGCCGGGCTCCGGCGCCGGTCAATTTCGGCTCGGATCCGGACAACCTGGGGGCGCACTACTCGCTGCGCGACATCGTGGACAGCTCGGGGAACGTGATCCTGAGGCACGCCGAGCCGGGCCGGGCCGGGACGCTCGGCATCCGCTATCTCAGCGGTCCGGGAACTCTCGGGCTGGACGTGGCGTTGCAGAAACGCATCCAGTTGACCGAGTTGACCAGCTTCACGATCCGCGCGGACGCGATCAACATCCTGAACAGCCCGCAGTGGGGCAACCCGAACCTCAACATGGGGTCGTCGGGTTTCGGGGCCATCACGTCGGCAAGCGGCAACCGGACGTTCACCATCAACGCCCGGATCGACTTCTGATCTCTCCCGCCGCCCGGCGGCGGTTGGCGGCGGCGGACTCCCTCGGCGAGGGGGTCCGCCTAACGCCCCGACGCGGCTTCGATCTGCGAGCGCGCTCTCTCGATCGCCGCGCGTTGCGGTGAATCGGGGTTTTCCTCGAGAAACGCCTCGGCCTGTTCCAGCGCGTCGTCGAAACGCGACTGCCGAGCGTACAGGTTCACGAGTGTCAGCCGCGCCTGGGCGTGACCTTCGGCCAGATTCAGGGCACGGTGCAGCAGCTCTTCCGCCGCGTCGTAGATTCCCGCCTTGTAGAGCGTGGCGCCGAGATAGAAGTGCGCATCGCCGGAAAGCGGGTTCAACCGGATCGCTTCCTGCAGGAAATCGATCGCGCGCTGGAACGACGCGGCGGCGTCTTCCAAGCGGCCTCCCGCGGCCGACAGGTCCCCTTCCCTGTAGTGCACCACGCCCAGGTTCAGCGGCGCAAGCTCTCCGTCGGGACGAAGATCGTAAGCCCGCGCGAACGCGGCCTCCGCCTCGCGAAACCGGTCGAGCGCCAGTTGCTCGGCGCCCAGCTTGATCCGGGCGTCGTAGTAGTCCGGCGCCCGCTCCAGGGCCGCGTTCAGATGCTCGATCGCGTCCTCGGGCCTTCCGTCGCCGGAGGCCTCGAGCGCGCGTTCGTATGCCTCCACCGCTTCGTCCGGGATGTCGGCCGCGAGTTCCCGTATGTCGACCACGCCGGCACGCTCCCCGGCGGCGGGACCTGTGTCCGGCTGGAGGAAGATCATCATGTTGGCGCTCTGCCGCAAGCCCAGATCGATCTCCTCCCGGACCGGCACGAAACCCTCATGCTCGATGACCAGAAACAGGTTGTCGCTCAAACGGCCCAGTCCCGTGATACGGAAGAGTCCCTTCTCGTCGGTGAAGACCGACGCCAGGGGGCTGCCCCGGAGATCCTCGATCTGCACCACGACGACGCCCGGGTCCCCGCCCGTAACCAGGTTGACGCGTCCGACCACTTCGCCCTGCTGGCTCCAACCCCGCGGCGCGCCCGAAACGAGGAACGCAAGCACGGCCATTCCGGCCGCCCGTGTCCAACGCATGGCTCCACCTCCGACAATCACACCCGATTGCCGGTACGATACACCCGAACGGCACGCCGTTCCGTGCGAAACTAGACTCGGCGCGAGGGCCACGCCGTGAGACCTGCAATCATCCGAGCCCTGCCATGGCTGCCGCTCCTGATCGCGGCCGCCCCCGGTGCGTACGGCTCATCCGCTCCGCCCGCGCAATCGCCGGTCGAAGCGCCGGCTGTGACGTTCAACCGGGATATCGCGCCCATACTGTTCGACCACTGCGCGTCGTGCCACCGGCCGGGACAGGCCGCGCCGTTCCCGCTGCTGACCTACGCGGACGCCGCCGATCGCGGCCGGGCCATCGCCGAGGCCACCCGCAGCCGCTACATGCCGCGCTGGCTGGCCGAACCCGGGGATTTCGCGATACTGGGCGAGCGGCGCCTGACGGATGCGGAGATCGATGCGATCGATCGTTGGGTCCGGAACGGGATGCCGGAGGGCGACGACGATCGGCCCGATCCGCCGTCGTTCCCCGACGGGTGGGAGCTCGGCGAACCCGACCGGGTGCTGTCCGTGGACCCGCCCTTCGCGCTCGAGCCCGGAACCGAGGACACGTTCCGCCACCTGGTCCTGTCCACCGGTTTGGAGTCCGACGTCTTCGTCCGGGCCGTCGAGTTCCGGACCGAGGGCGCGCCCATCCACCATTCCGTCATCCGGTTGGACCGCACGTCGGGTTCGCGCCGACGCGATGGCCGGGACGGGCGGGCGGGCTTCGACGCCATGTCGTGGGACGGGGACATCCAGGACCCCGACGGCCAGTTCCTGGGATGGGCTCCGGGACGCGGACCGATCGTCTCGCCCCAGGGCATGCCGTGGCGCCTGGCACGCGGCGCCGACCTCGTCGTCGAGGTGCACGTCCCGCCGTCGGACCGGCCGTATTCGATCCATCCGAGGATCGGCCTGTTCCTCAGCGAGACGCCGGCGGCGGAAACGCCGCTCCGGTTGACGATGGAGTCCAAGGCGATCGACATCCCGCCCGGCGAGCGCGACTACGTCGTCGTCGAGACCTTCGAGCTCCCGGTCGCGGTGGACCTGCTGAGCGTGTTTCCTCACGCGCATCATCTGGGCAAGGAAATGCGCGTCACGGCCACGCTGCCCGACGGAGCGGTCCGTTCGCTGCTCCACATACCGCGATGGGACTTCCGCTGGCAGCAGGACTACCGCTACGCCAGCCCGATCCCGTTGCCTCGCGGCACACGGTTGACGATGCGGTACACCTACGACAACTCGGCCGAAAACGCGGCGAACCCACGACGCCCACCGCTCCGCGTCCGTTGGGGAACGGACTCGTCGGACGAGATGGCGACATTGATGATGCAGGTGTTGCCCGCATCGCCCGAGGACGGCGCACGCCTCGTCGCGCTCTTCCGAGAACGCGAACTCCGGGGAAGCATCGCGATGGCCGAGGCGCGCGTCGCCGATGACGGCCAGTCCGCCGTGAACCGGGCGCTACTGGGACGCAGCTACGGGGAGGCCGGCCGGTTCGAAGACGCGATCCCGCACCTCGAGGCGGCGATTCGTCTCGGAAACGAGGCCGCCAGTACATTCAGCGCGCTGGGTTTCGCGCTCGCGGCCCAGGGCCGTCCGGACGAAGCGGTCGCGCGGTTCGCGCGCGCCGCCGAACTGGATCCGCTCAACGAGGTCATCCACTACAATCAGGCCAATGCGCTCGACGCCCTGGCGCGGTTCGCGGCGGCCGACGCCGCCTACGAGCACGCGTTGACGCTCAACCCGGATTTCGCCCCGGCGCACGCCAACCTCGGGATCTCGCTATACTCGCGAGGGCGCATCGACGAAGCGATCCCGCACTTCGAACGCGCCGTGGAGCTCCAACCGGACTCCGCGCGATTCCACTTCAATCTCGGCAACGCGCTGGCCGTCGGTGACCGGTTCGCCGACGCCGCCGTTCACTTTCGGCGGGCGCTCGAGCTGGAGCCCGGTTTCCAACCCGCGCGCGAGGCGCTGGAGCGGCTGGAGCAGATCGGCGTGCGCTGAACGCCGCCATCGGAAGAAACGCGTACGGCCGCGATCGGTGGTAACGTAGTCGAGTCGTCCGGGCGGCGAGTTGCAGGAATACATCCGCCAGGAGAACAACAAGTACCTACTGGATCTGACCGACGACTTCGGCCAGCCGTTCTTCGGCACGGCGCCGCCAAGCAACTAGCCGCGCGCGCATCGAGGACAACGTGTTGAAAACCCTGGCGCTCGTTCTGCTCCTGGCGGTCCCCGCCGCACGGGCGCAGGATTCCCTGACCACCGAGAACCCGATGGAACGGCTCCGGGACGAAGTCGCCGGCGTCCTGGCCGAGGCCGGGCTGCCGTTCTCCGGCGAGCAGGACGACGGGATCGTCCTGATGATGGAGGATCGCCGCCTGGCCTCGGAGGAGTTGTTCGGGGGCCTGCTGGATTTCACGGCGGGGCCGACCGAGGGCCAGCAGGCCGACCGGTTGCGCTCCGCCATCGAGTGGATGCAGGGCGAGTTCCTGCTCCGCATCGAGGACTTCCTGACGCCGGAGCAATCCGAGGCGTGGAACGCCTACCGGGCAAGCGGGGCCTCCACCGTGCTGGGCGAGGCCGGATCCGGGGCGGCGTCGGCGCCGAGCCAGACGCAGTACGTGCGGATCAACAACAACGTGTTCACGGCCGAGGACGACTCCTACCGCGGGCGAAGGGGCAGCGACCGCCAGACGGCCGAGGTCATCCAGCGCGGCGGCGCCGGGGAGTTTCACGGCCGGGCCGAGTTCCTGATGAAGGACGAGTCGCTGAACGCCGGCCGGCGATTCGCGCGCAACAAGCCGCCCTACCAGGAGCGCCGCGGGACATTCAACCTGAGCGGACCCGTGATACCGGGGCGGTTGACGACGGACTTCGAGTACGGGCACATCCGCGCCGAGAACGTGGACGCGGTCCGCGCGACGCTCCCCGACGGCGAGTTCGCGCTCGGCGTGACGCGCCCCACCATCGACCACTGGGTGCGGGTCGGCAACACCTTCCAGGCGTCGGACCGGCACGCGTTGTCGGTGGACCTGGGCTACACGACCCAGAGGCGCGAGAACCAGGGCATCGGCGGGTTCCGCCTGCCGGAACGCGCGTCGAACTCCACCGGACGGATGCGGGAGCTCTCGGTGACGCAGTTCTCCACCCTGTCGCCGCAGAGCATCTACGAGACCCGGTTCGATTTCGTCGGCAACCGCGACGAGACCGAGCCGTCGACCGAGTCGGTGCGGATCAACGTGATCGACGCGTTCTCGGGCGGCGGCGCGCAGAACCGGGCCGACAGCACGAGCAGGGACTACGGCTTCAGCAACCTGTACACGCGGTTGGGCTCCCGGGTGACCATCCGGACCGGCGTCGAGGGCGCCTACCGGACGCGGCGATCGTTCTTCGAGGACAACTACCTGGGCACGTTCCAGTTCTCGAGCCTGGAGGCGTTCCAGGCCGGGCTGCCGCTGACCTACCGGGTCACCCGCGGGGATCCGCTGATCCAGACCGACCAGTGGGAAGTCGCCGGGTTCTTCCAGAACGACTGGCGGCTCACGCCGCAACTGACGCTGCTGGCGGGCGCGCGCTACGAGTTCCAGACCAATATCGACGACCGGAACAACCTGGCGCCGCGGCTCGGCGTCGCCTGGGCCGTCGACCAGTCCAGCGTGGTTCGCGCCGGCGCCGGGATCTTTCACGAACGGATACCGTTGGCGCTCGTCGAGGCGCAGGAGCGGCTGGACGGACGCCGCCAGCACGAGATATTCATCCGGGAACCGTCCTATCCCGACCCGTTCGCAACGGGCGGCGCGGTGACCGAGCTCCGCCCGTCGCGACGGCTCCTGGACCCGGATTTGGCCGCGCCCTACAGCTTCATCGTCATGGCGTCCATCGAGCGGTCGTTCAGCAACAACGTCTTCGTGCGGGCGCAATACGACCGCAACCGCGTGATCCACCGATTGCGCTTCCGAAACCTCAACGCCCCGCTCGACATCACCTTGCCCGTCCCCGCGTCGTGCCGCCCGGGGCAGAGCGCGGCGACCTGCGTGCGCCCGATTCCCGACCAGGGCAACATCATCAACCTGGAGTCGACGGGCCTGGAGACCCGGCACACGTTCCAGCTCAACTTCCGCCAGCGGTTCAGCATCTTCAACGTGACCGCCGACTACGCCTGGACGTACGTCCAGGCCGACGCGGTCCCGACCAACATCCTGCTCCGGGCCCGCGCCGTCGAGAGCGGGGACGGCACGGGTTTCGCCGGGGCCGCGGGCGGCGGGGGCGGCGGCGAGAACTTCGGTTACGGACCCCGGGTGCTGCCGACCGACAACTACAACCTCCGCGTGGACTGGGCGCACCTGACGTTCCCCACGCACCAGTACGGGATGACGCTGAACGCGCAGCTCCCGCTGGGGGTCTTCTTCACGGGCGTCATGGCGGCGAACGGCAAGCGGCGCTACGGGATCACGACCGGCATGGACGACAACATGGATGGCGAGGCGAACGACCGGCCTCCGGGCGTGGAGCGGAACAGCGAGTTCGGCCCGGGGATGCTGCGGTTCGACTTCAACATCTCCAAGGCCTTCTTCTTGGGCGATGCGTCGCCGGGCGGCGCGCAACCCAACGTGAACCTGTTCGCCAACATGACCAACGCCTTCAACCGGCCCAACTACAACGCACCGTCCGGTGTCATGACGTCGCCCAACTTCGGAAAGATCACCAGCGCGAATGCGCCCAGGGAAATCGAGGCGGGCCTCCGGTTCCAGTTCTGAACGGGGACTTCGTGCGCCAGGTCCCGGAGTTCAGAATCGCAGCGTGTACTGCAGCTTGGCCGACAACTTCCGCTCTTCGGCGACGAACCGGCGCCCGGCCTCGGGATCCTGAATCCACCCCTGGCTGAAAACGAAGAAGAAGTCGTCTCCCGGCCGAACGATCCAACGCACGCGGCTCTGCCACCCCAGGTTTCGCGAACGGTTGTCGTACTGGACCAGGTTGGAGAACGACAGGAACGGCGAGGCCGTGTAGTTCACCCGCCAGGTCAGGATTCGCGCGACGAAGTTCCCTTCCGTCAGCCTGGCGAACGTCTGGTTGGCGTCGAAGCTGACGGAGAACCACGGCGGAACCCGGTAGGTGACGTTGGCGCCGACCTCGTCGGCGCGGCCGGACCAGTACGCGCCCAGCGTCCACCCCAACGACACCTGGAGCCGGCGTCGCGCGGCCGTCGCCACCCGGTTGCGCCAGCGCGTGAACCGGTATTCCCCGGGGGGCAGCGTGACGCCGGGAGCGATCCGGAAGGGCTGGACGAGGCGCTCGTAGTGGATCGTCGGCCACATGACGGCGTGAATCGCGTCGCCAGACCGGAAGTGCCAGTCTATGGGCGCAGGGATGTGCAGGTTCCAGCTCTCGACCTCTCCGGTGTCCAGACGCGTGAACCGGTTGTAGAACACGCCCATGAACATCTGCTGGAGGTCGAGAAAGCGCTCGGGACGCGGGTTGTACCGGCCGCCGACCCGCAGCAGGCGCAGGTTCCGGCGGCCCACGAATCCCAGCGCCGGGCGGAAGTCTTCCTGCACCTCGCGCCAGACGAACTCCAGTTCGACGAGGTCGTTCGGGTATTCGACCGAAACGCCGTAGGACGCATCCTTGCCGGAAACGCCCGCGTTCCGGCTCTTGAGCGCGTAGGCGTTGAACACCAGGTTCTTCGCGCCGTCCAGGAACCGCGAGGTCGCCAGACGCAGGTCCCCGCCGACGGTCCGGCTCGACCCGGGCTCGGCCGGATTGCCGCTCGTGACGATGGCGCCGACGTAGGACTGCTCGAACAGGTTGTGCTTGACGCGCGCGACCAGGAGATCCTTCTCGTCGACCCGCGGGGCGGCCCCCGTGCGTACGTTCAGAAAACCGAAATCCGTGCCGCCGATCTTCCCCGTCAGCTTCAAGCCGACGTCGACGGGCACTTCCCGGCCTTCGAGCAGACCGATCCTGCGGCTGAAGAACGGGATGACCTCGAAGCGCGTCGGCGCCAGGAACGCGGGGGCGCTGACGGCCGTATTGGAGAACGCGAACACGCCGGCGTCTTCGAGGAAGAACGCGCGCTTCTCGGGAAAGAACAGGGAGAACCGCGACAGGTTGATCTGGCGCGCGTCGACCTCGGTCTCGCCGAAGTCGGTGTTGGCCGTGGCCGAGATCTTCAGGTTGGGCGTCGGGTTGTAGAACAGGTCCAGGCCCGGCCGGCCCGTCACGGTCCCGTCGGAACGTTCGCGCACATGGAGCCACCGGCCGGCGAGGAACGGCCGGACGTCGACGCCGACGCCCTGGGTGATGCCGCCGAGATTGGTGATCTCGCCCGCCTCCGACACCTGGGCGAACCGCGTTTCCAGGCGCGCGCCCGACCAGCGGGCCTCCTCCACCTTGCGCTGGATCACGCGGGCGATGTTGAATCCCCAGGCGGACCGGGCCGCGGGAAAGCTGAGACTCTTGAACGGGATCGCGAACTCGGCGGACCAGCCCTGGTCGGTCCGCTGCGTCCGGACCTCCCAGATCGTGTCCCAGTTCATGTTGGATTGGCCGTTGGCGAACAACAGGCCGTCCACCAGCGCGCCCGACGGGTTCGTCGCGAAGTAGAAGGCGTTCTGTTGATCCCGGTACGTGTCGAGAACGATCTCGATGCGGTCCTCCGAGCCCAGGCCGGCGTCGCGGGCCATCTGGTTCGCGACGATGCCGTCCGGCTCCCGGTCGTGGCACAAGACTCCGATGTACAGGTACTCGGAGTCCCGGAGCAGCCGAACGTCCGTCCTCTCGGTCGGCCGTTCCCCGGTGGCGGGTTCTCTCTGGACGAGCTCGCCGATGGTCGGCGCCCGGCGCCATGCTTCCTCGTCGAGCCGGCCGTCGACCTGAATGGGCGTGGTGATGACAGTGACCGGCGCGGTTCGGGCGCCCTGGGGAGCGGGAACGGCCGCCGCGAGCGGGGCGGCGGCCAGGAGCAAGGCGGCGGGCAGGGACCGCCCCCGCGCGGTCAACCTCTGCGTCATGGGCGCCGGCGCGGCGCGTTACTCGGGCTCCGGCGCCGCGTCCTCCCCGGGGACCACCTCGAGCCCTCCGGTGATGCCATCGACCTGGTTGCCCACCTGGATCGATCGCGTGATGGCGATCTCGGCGGGCGTCGAGCCCTGCGGGTCCACGCTGCCGCAGGAGAACGCGCGCAGCGTGCATTCCGAGGTGGTGTGGACGATGCCCCGCTCCTGCATCATCCGGGTCATCAGCGCCGTGGCCTCTTCCATGTGCAGGACCGCGTTGTTCGGCCGGAAGCTGCCGACGCCGATGGCGTAGTCGATGGGCATCAGCGGCTCGATGCTCCCGCCGAACGCCCCGTCGTTCTTCTTGCCCAGGTCGTGCGCCGACAGGTCGGCGCCCTGGTCCACCAGGTACTGGATCAGCGTCACCTCGCCGAAGTTGGCCGCCATCATCAACGGCGTGATCCCGTGGTCGCAGGCCCAGTTCACGTCCATGCCCAGCTCGACCAGCAGCCGGATCGTCGCGAGCCGCTCCTCGGTGGTCCGGCCCGTGCTGTACCCGTCGATCCACGCGTATCCGGAGGCGGCCAGCAGCGCATCCTCGTTGTCGGTGTTGCGCGTGAACGGGTCCGCGCCATAGTCCAGCAGCAACTGGACCAGCTCCGGGTCGCCCGAGTACGCGGCCCGCATCAACGCGGTCGCGAACCGCGTCCGCGGCGAGCCGCCGAAGTTGCGCCGCGACCGCGGCGTGTTGTCGATGAAGGCGTTGGGGTCCGCGCCGGCCTCGAGCATCTCCCGGATCAGCGGGAACGGATCGGTGGTCTCCACCCACGGAAAACCGGGACTCCACTCCATGTTGCGCCGGTCCACGGCCCAGAAGAGCGGCGTGAAACCCTCGGCGTCGGCCGTGTTGACCTCGGCGCCGCCGGCGAGCAGGAACGACGCCAACTCGAAGTGGCCGTTGTAGATGGCCAGCGACAACGGAGTCTTCCCGTCCGCCGCCCACGCTTCGAGGTCGGCGCCGGCCTCCAGCAGCCGGCGGGCCGCGTCCAACTGACCCTCGCGCGCCGCGAACGCCAACGGGGTGAACCCGCCATTGGCGTAACCAACCGGTTCGGCGTCCGGTTCGGCGTCCTCGGGGACCGTGCCTTCCACGCCGCGGCTGTTGGCGACGTCGACCACCTTGGAACGGACGTCGACGTCGGCGCCGGCGTCGACCAGCATGTCGACGATCGCAGGGTGTTGCTCGGTAATCGCCCACGTGAGGGCCGTGGTCCCGCCCCAGGTCTCGCGCAGGTTGACGTCGGCGCCGTTGGCGAGCAGGACGCGCACAGCGGCCGGGTCACCGGTGCGAGCCGCCATCATCAGCGCCGAATCGCCGTACTCGGTCAACGGCGCGTCGGCGTCGACGCCGGCCGTGAGCAGCCGTTCGACGATCGTCGCGTTCCCGTTGATCGCGGCCAGGCGCATCGGCGTCGTGCCCGTCCGGTTCGCGGCCGCCACGTCGGCGCCGGCGCCGATGAGCAACTCCACGGTGTCGACGTCATCCCACTGAACCGCCCAGTGAAGCGCCGTGGAGCCGTCGATCTGGGGCGTGTCGACGTCCGCGTTCCCCTCGATCAGGGCGCGCACCGCCTCCCAATCCGCGCTCATCGCGGCGTTGGCGACATCGGCGGCCTGAAAGCCGAAACCATGGGTCGAAAGCGCCACGGTCAGGCAGAAAGCCGAAAGGCCTCGGACGGACATACTTGCCTCCTGAGGGTCGACGCGTCAGGCGCGCACGCCCGGCACTGCTATCCGATCCGCCTTTTGTATCATCAGGGCGCCGGACTGACAACCCATTCCACACGCAACGGCAGCGGCCGGCCGGAAGTAAACTCCTTGTAATAATGCGCTTGCAATGCCCCTTGCGAGCCCAACATACTAACTGGAAATTCTTTTGCACCTGCAGCGGTGATACGGAGAGCATCGATGAGAAGACATTCATGCGCCGTGCTTCTGGTGGGGACCGTTGCGCTGACCATCGCCTCCGGCGCCCATGCTCAAGACGCGCCGGACCCGGCGGCGGTCGCGGACGGGCACGGCGCCGTCGTCGATCAATACTGCGTCGGGTGCCACAGCGACCAGATTCGAACGGCGAACCTGTCGTTGGAGAACCTCGACATGATGGCCGTCGGCCGCGACGCCGAGTTGTGGGAAAAGGTCGTCCGCAAGATGCGCGCCGGGATGATGCCCCCGCCCGGCTCCCGGCGTCCGCCTGAAACCCAGTACAACGCGCTTCGGGACTGGCTGGAAGCCGAGATCGATCGCGGCGCGCCCATGGACCCCGGAACCAAGGTGCTCCACCGCCTCAATCGGACCGAGTACGCCAACGCGGTCCGCGACCTGCTGGACATGGAGATCGACGCCGCGCAGTTCCTGCCGCCGGACGACTCCAGCCGGGGTTTCGACAACATCGCCGGCTCGTTGACGATCTCGCCCACGTTGCTGGAAACCTACGTGACCGCGGCCACGAAGATCGCCCGCATGGCGGTCGGTTTCTGGGAGACGCCCACCGACGCGCTCTACATCAAGCGGACCGACAGCTCCCAGAACCAACAGTTGGACGGCCTGCCCTTCGGCACGCGCGGCGGCATGGCCGTCCAGCACGTCTTTCCCGCCGACGGCGAATACAGGTTCACGATCCGGAACCTCGGCGTCGGCACCTACATCCCGAACGAGACCTTCGAGCTCAGCATCGACGGCGAGAGACTCCATACGTGGACCTACACGGGCATGGGAACGGCCGGAGGCATGAACTCGGCCGGGGACGGCCAGCTCGAGGTCACGCTGCCGGTCCGGGCCGGTTCGCGCTTCGTGGGCGGGACGTTCATCGCCACCAACTACCGTCCCAGCCTGGACGTGGCGCAGCACTTCGACCGCAAGTCCCTGGAGAACGGCCGTGTCCGCGAGCTGAGCAACTACCCGGTGATCGGCGCCATCCGCATCGAGGGTCCCTTCAACGCCGCGCGTCCGGAGGACTCGGCGAGCCGGCGAAAGATATTCACGTGCCGTCCGTCCACGGCCGCGGAGGAGGAACCCTGCGCCCGGGAGATCCTCTCGACGTTGACGCGGCAGGCTTTCCGGCGCCCCACGACGGCCGACGACCTGGAAGCCTTCATGCTGTTCTACAACGAGGGCCGGAACAACGGCACGTTCGATGACGGCGTCGAGTTCGCGCTGAGGCGGCTGCTGGCGAGCCCGCAGTTCCTGGTGCGCGCCGAAGTGGAGCCGGACGACGTGGCGCCGGGCGATTCCTACCGCATCACGGACCTGGAGTTGGCGTCTCGGCTGTCGTTCTTCCTGTGGAGCACGATTCCCGACGACGAGCTGGTCGATTTGGCCAGCGAGGGACGTCTGAGCGACCCCGGCGTGCTGGAGCAACAGGTCCGGCGCATGCTCGACGATCCGAAATCCCGCAGCCTGATCGACAACTTCGCCCAGCAGTGGCTGTACCTCCGGAACCTGGCGACGACGGCGCCGGCGCAGACCGTGTTCCCCGACTGGGACGACGAGTTGCGCGAGAGCTTCGCGCGCGAAACGGAGATGCTCTTCGAAAGCATCATGCGAGAGGACCGCAGCATCGTGGACATGCTGACGGCGGATTACACGCACCTCAACGAACGGCTCGCCCGACACTACGGGATCCCGAACATCTACGGATCGCAGTTTCGCCGCGTGCCCCTGGGCGACGACATGGACTACCGCCGGGGCATCCTGGGCCACGGCAGCTTCCTGTCGACGACCTGGGTCCAGAACTACCGGACGTCGCCGGTGAAGCGGGGCGTCTGGGTCCTGGAGAACATACTCGGCACGCCGCCGCCCGAGCCGCCGCCCAACGTGCCGGCGCTGGAGGACACGGACGCGGAGAGCGACGGACGGGTGCTGTCGCTCCGGGAACAGATGACGCTGCATCGGACGAGCCCGCCGTGCGCGGGGTGCCACCGGATCATGGACCCGATCGGTTTCGCGTTGGAGAACTTCACCGCGGACGCGCAGTACCGGACGCACGAGAGCGGCGACGAGGGCAACGCCATCGATCCGGCCGTGGAGTTGTGGGACGGCACGCCGATCGAGGGCCCCGTCGAGTTGCGCGAGGCGTTGATGAAGTACTCGCCGCAGTTCGTCCGGATGTTCACCGAGAAGCTGATGACCTACGCCCTGGGCCGCGGCGTCGAGTACTTCGACATGCCCGTCGTGCGTTCGATCGCGCGGGAGGCCGAGGGGAACGGGAACCGGTTCTCCTCGGTCGTGATGGGCATCGTCCGCAGCGCCCCGTTCCAGATGCGAACGAAATCCGGGGCGGCGCCGGCGGAGTGAACGACGGGACGAATTCTCTGGAGCCAACGGAATACTTGACGCTAGAATGACCCAACATCCGGACCCCCACTCGGGAGGAGAACGACCATGTTCCTGACCAAGAAACATATCCCGCGCCGGACCTTCCTGCGCGGCGCGGGCGTGACCGTGGCCCTGCCGTTTCTCGAGGCGATGCTGCCGGCGGGTACGGCCCACGCCCAGACGGCGGCGGCTCCGGTCCGGCGTTTCGTCGGCATTTGGCATCCCCACGGCGCGTCCCCGGGATACTGGAGTCCCACCACCGAGGGGCGCGACTTCGAGTTCTCCTTCATCACCAAGCCGCTCGAGCCGTTCCGCGATCGGACGGTGCTGATCAGCGGACTGGATTCCACCGCGGCGTACTCGACGCCCGAGGAGCCGGGCGGCAACCACGCGCGCGGCGCCGTCCTGCTGTCGGGCGTGCGACCCCGCCGGGACGCGGTCAGCCCGCACCTGGGCGTCACGATCGACCAGTTGATCGCCGAGAAGTACGGCCGCGACACGCTCCTGTCCTCCGTGCAGTTGGGCATCGAGGACGCCAGCCACAACAGCGGCAACTGCAACTGGGGTTACAGTTGCGCCTACACCAACTCGATCTCCTGGCCCGACGCCACCACGCCGCTGCCGACCGAGGTCAACCCGCGCATGGCCTTCGAACGCATGTTCGGCGATGGCTCGAGCCCCGAGGCCCGGCGCGCCGGCCGGCTGCAGTCGGCCTCGATCCTGGACTCGGTGACGCGCGAGATCCCGATCTTCAAGCAGGATCTCGGCCCCGGCGACCAGGCCGTGCTGGACAACTACCTGGACAACGTCCGAGAGATCGAGCGGCGCATCCGCAACGCCACGAGCAACCCGGCCGCCGAGGTCACGGCCGAGGTGCCCTTCGGGGTTCCCGAGAGCAAGGACGTCCACTTCAAGATCATGTACGACCTGATGCACCTGGCGTTCCAGGCCGACATCACCCGCTCGGCCACGCTCATGCTGGGCCGCGACCTGTCGGGAACCACGTTCCCGGAATCCGGCTTCATCGCCGGCTGGCACGGCATCTCGCACCACGGCGACATCCCGTCCAACAAGGCCAACTACGCCCTGATCAACCGCTATCACGTCGAGAACCTGGCGTACTTCTGCGACAAGCTGCGGAACACGCCGGACGGCGACGGCACGCTGCTGGATCACGTGCTGATCTACAAGAGCAGCAACATGGGCAATTCCCATCGGCACGCCCACGAGAAGGTGCCGACGATCCTGGTCGGCGGCGTCGACGGCACGTTCAAGGGGAACCGGCACATCGTCTATCCGGACAACACGCAACGCTGCGCCGACCTGCTCGTGAGCATCCTTCACCTGTACGGGATCGAGCGGGACCGCATCGGCGAGAGCCAGGGGCCGCTGCCGTCGTTCGCGTGAGACGGGGATGAGGGCTCCAGGAGCGTCCCTCGCCGTCGTGATCCTGTTCTGCGCGGCCGCGCTTCCCGCGGCCGCGCAGTTCAGAAACGGCCGCCCGGCCCGGCCCGACGTGACGCTGCCGCTGGGTCCGGTTCGCAGCGTCATTCTCAAGAGTTGCACGTCGTGTCACGGCATCGACGACCTGGGCTACCACGCCTTGGACCGGGCCGGCTGGAGCGACGTGATCGAGCGCATGAAGACGACGCCGAGCGGCGTGGTCACGGGCGCCGCGATCTCCGATCCCGACAAGGAGATCCTCCTGGACTGGCTGGTCGAGCAGTTCGGTCCGGACACGACCCCGTTCCCGCGCGAATACATGCCTCGGGAGCTGTCCGAAGCCGATTTTCTGAACGACGAGCAGGCCGAGTCCAGGCTGGCGGGAACATGCGAGGCCTGCCACGGCCTGGATCGCGTGGATGACATGCGCGCCAACGAGGAGGAGTGGCGCGCCATCCTGCTCGACATGATGGGCCGCGGCGCGCGGCTGGCGATCAGCGACGTCGAACCCCTGGTGGAGTGGCTGGCCCGAACGCGCGGCACCAATCCGTCCAACTGATACGCGCGTCGGTCGCGTGCGCGACCCTCCGTCCCGTGCGCCGTTCCGTGCGCCGCTCCGTGCGCCGCGTCAAGCCACCCTGACGACGATCTTCCCGAAGTGCGCCCCCGACGCCATCAACTCCATGGCGTCGCGCACCTCATCGAACGCGAACGTCCGCTCGATCACCGGCTTCAGTCGATGCATCGCGATGGCCCGGTTCATGTCCTCGAACATCTCGCGGGACCCCACGAACACGCCCTGCACCTGGATCTGCTTCGCGAGGATCGGCATCGGGTCGATCTCGGCGCCGACGCCCGACAGGACGCCGATCAGGCTGACGCGTCCGCCCACGCGCACGGCGTTCATGCTGCGGGCCAGCGTCCCCGTGCCGCCGACCTCGATCACGTGGTCCACGCCCCCGCCGCTGATCTCGACGACCTTGTCGCCCCAGCTCCCATACGTGGTGTAGTTGACGCCGGCCGATGCGCCCATCCGCTTGGCCCGCTCGATCTTGGCGTCGCTCTTCGACGTGACGATCACCCGCGCCCCGGCGAGCTTGGCGAACTGCAGCGCGAAGACCGACACGCCCCCGGTGCCGAGCACCAACACGCTGGACCCCGGCCGGAGGGCGAAGCCGGTCAATGCGTGCCACGCCGTGACGGCCGCGCACGGCAGCGTCGCCGCCTCCTCCCAGGACAGGTGCGCCGGGACCGGAACCACGCCGGCGGCGTCCAGCACGACGTATTCGGCCAGCATGCCGTCGCGCGCGCCCCCCAGGGCCGTGGCGGCGTGCTCGGGCGCCATCGGCCCCGCGATCCAGCCCTGCATGAAACACCCGGCCACGCGGTCCCCGGTGCGGACCCTCTTCACGCCGGACCCGATCTCGACGATCTCCCCGGCCCCGTCCGAGAGCGGAATCAACGGCTTCTTGGCCTCGCGCCCGTAATGCCCGGTGGCGATCGCCAGGTCCCTGTAGTTCAGCGAGACGGCATGGACACGGACCAGGACCTGGCCGGGCCCGGGCCTGGGAATCGGCCCCTCGGCCGGCCGGATCGATGCGATTCCCTTCGGTTCGTTGATCTCGTAGTACTTCATGGCCCGCTCCAGGCGTTCGGACGCGCCTATAACTTGAATACGGACTCGGCGTTGGTCTGGAAGAACTTCCGCTTGTCGGCGTCGCTGATCGGCAACGCGTCCGACATCGCGACCTCCTCGGGAACGAACTCGTACGGATAGTCCATCGCGTAGAGAACGCGGTCCACGCCGAGCACCTGCTGGCAGAGCATGATCGACGGCGCCCACGGCACGCCGCTGGACGTGACGTAGACGTTCCGGCGCATGTACTCGCTGACCTTCGCCCGCAGCGGCTCGATCGAGCGGTATCGGTTGGCCCGCATACCGGCCGCGTGCATGTAGTCCAGGCGGTACAACCAGAACGGCAAGCCCTCGCCCAGGTGGCCCACGACGATGCGGAGCCCGGGGAATCGATCGAACACGCCGGAGACGATGATCCGCAGCAGGTGGAGGCCCGTCTCCACGGCGAACCCGAAGATGGCGCCGTCCAGGCCGCGATCCAGGAACGGCCCGATCATCGCCCGCGGCGGCGTCTGGGGATGCAGGTAGAGCGGAACGTCCAGGTGCTCGCAAGCCTCGAAGATCGGGTAGAACTTCGGATCGTCCAGGTATTCGCCGTGCGTGTGCGAGTTGACGATCGCGCCTTTCATTCCGAGCGTCCCGACGGCGCGTTCGATCTCCCGCGCCGCCTCGTCCGGATCCTGGGGCGCGAACGCCGCCAATCCCGTGTACCGGTCCGGACGCCGGCCGACGGCCTCCGCAAGCTGGTCGTTGCTGTCGCGCGCCAGCCCGACGGCCGTGTCGCGGTCGAAGACCTGGACGCCCGGCGAGGTCAGCAGCAGGATCTGCCGGTCGATTCCCGTGTCGTCCATGTCCCGGATCCGCAACTCTCCCATGTCCGGAAGCCGGTTGCGGATGAACAGGGGCCGGTCGGTCGGATTCCCGGAGTAGTGGCCCCAGAGGCTGACGAAGCCCGGATCGTCGTAACTCCCGTCCGCCAGTATCTTCGCGTACCCGTCGAGCAGCTCCCGGGTCGCCCAGGCCTCCTCGGTCGCGATTCGAAGGTAACCTCGCTCTTCCGCCATTTCGCGTCCCACAAAAAAGGGCCAAGGCGCCACGCCCCGGCCCGGTGACATTGCCGACGGTTCCGCGTCAGTTCTCGACCGGCGCGTCGATCAACGGGGGATCGGTGAAGCACGGCGCCGGATCGAAGGCGGAATCGTCGGGTTCCCGCTTGAAATGCGTGCTCGTAATGAAGGGCTGGGTCAGGTACGCCGGATCCTCCACGATCGTCGTCACCGTGAACCACTCGTCCCCGAAGTCGGAGTGACGGTCGTAGAACTCCCGCAACACCGCGTTCCCGCTGTAGGGCACGCCGTTCTTCCGGAGATACCCGGGAGCGAGGTTCGTCGTCACGACGCTGAGACCCCCGGCGGCGCCGCGGCCGAAGGACCCGAAGCCGCCTCCACCGCCGCCCGCGTTGCCGCCTTCCCACTGCGCCTCGGAGAACCCCTGCAGCGAGCTCGCCGCGGGCTCGCCCGTCCCGTTGAAACGGAACCGGCGCGTCTGGGCGCCCGAATCCGTGTCCAACCGCAGCGTGTTCTCGTCCTCCCAGCCGATCCGCACGCGCATCGGCATCCGCATGAGCCCGGCCGCGCCCCACGCCTTGCACTCGTCGCCGTTCGCGATGTCCCCTTCCCTGTCCCACGCGTCGGCCGCGGCGCGTCCCGCGGCGTTGATGGGCAGGCTGGCGTAATCGCCGACAGGCGGCGTCACCATGCGCCACAACCAGTCCTCGGTCACCACCGAGACCCATGTGCCCGTCAGATCCGTCGTCGCCCCCGCCTGCCCGGAGGGAGGCGGCCCGCCGCCGCGGCCGCGCTGAAGGCCGGCCTCGACCGATGCGGTCGACGCAACCAGCGCGATGCAGGCCGCCGCAATGGCCCATCGACGATGCATGCGTGTCACGGATCTCCCTGTGGAAACATCCGACGGCATTGGATTCATTTGTCGTAAGTCCCCATTGGACCGGCGGCGTTCCTCGCCGCGGGTGGACGCCTCCATGACGCAGCCATGGAGGTGGCGGAGCGAGGCGTCAGCCGAATCAAATGATCTCTTCCAGGTCCCAAACGTTTGAACCGAGTTCCGGAACCCCTAATCCACCTCGCCGCCCCAGCTCCAACCGTCCGCCAGCCGCTCGATACCCCGCATCAGCAGGCGCCGATCCGTCTCGACGCTGCGCGACGGCGCCCCGGTGATGCGCACGGTTTCGCCCGGCTTCAGCGTGAACCGGTCGACGCCCTCCCGGTTGAGCTGGGCGACTCCGCCCCACTCGATCGCCCAACGCTCGGTTTCGCCGTCGTCGCCGGGGACGAGCACGTGAACGAACGAGTGCGGGTTCCGGTAGTGAAACTGAACCAGCTGGCCCTCGATCGTCATCGCGTCTTCCTCGTGATAGGTGCTCGCGAAGGAATGGTGGGCGTAAGCCGCGCCCGTCCCAGCGAGGAGCGCGGCGGTCAGCAGAAGCATTCCGCCTGATCTCATGGAACCTTCCTCCCTTGCATGCGAATCCTTTCCCGCGACCCCGTCCGTACCCTTACGGGTCCTGAACCAGACTCGCATGGACGGCCTCGACGAAATCCGCCGTCGTCCAGAAACCCGTATCCGACCCGTACCGGGAATCGTACTCGAAGGTCGGGTTCGCGTCCCGGATCTCGGCCAACGTCATGCCCCGATCGATCATCGCCTGAACCCGGTCCCGGACGATGACCAGCATGTCCCGGTATTCCAGCACGTCGTGCTCGTCGGCGATCCGGCCGTGCCCGGGCACGACCATCGTCCCGCGCTCCTGCGTCGGAGCGGGGATGACGATGTCCAGGATCGTGTTCAGCGCGGCGATCAGCCCGTCGACGGTGCCGCCCCGCGGCACGTCGATGACCGGGAAGCCGGTGTTGGAGTAGACACCGCCGGCGGCGATCACGTCCGAACGCCGAAAGAACACGATCGAGTCGCCGTCGGTGTGCGCGCGCGGGGTGTGGAGAATCTGGATCGCTTCCCCGTTGACGAACAGTTCCTTGACGTCGTTGAAGTACGTGTTCCCGGGCCACATACCCACGGGCGCCGGCTCGTCGTCGCCGACGGCGCCGCTCATCCGCAGCAGCAGGTTCTCGTGAGCGTAGATCGTCGCGTCGCGCCGTCCCGCGCCCGTCGTCCCGCCGCTGGCGAACCCGGCCGCCGTCGAGATGATCTCGTTGCCGTCCACATGGTCCGCATGGACATGGGTGTTGACGATGCCCCGAATCGGGCGGTCCGAAAGAGTCGCGACCGCATCCATGATGTCCTGGCTGCGGCCCGCCGAGCCGCTGTCCACGATAACGGGCCCCTCGGGCCCGACCTGCACCGTCACGTTCCCGCCCGCGCCGAAGATCGCGTAGACGTTGTTCTGCACGTGCAGGATCTCCAGGTCCTGCGCGGGGGCCCCGGCGACGCACAGGCCGATCAGCAAAACCGCGGCGAGACTAGTCTTCGCGAGCATCGCGCACGGTCTCCATGAACTCGGGGTACATCGTGTCCGGTCCTCCCATCGTCGCCTCCAGCGGAAGCCCGTGACGGCGGGCGAACTCCTCCACGAACGGGTTCTCGCCGGGAAGATAGTGAGGAACGTCCCCCTGGGCCCACCCGTCGACTTCCACCACGTACTCGCACGGCCACAACCAGTTGCCCGACGCGTTCGTCGTCAACACGAAGTTGTTGGTCTTGATCAACGGCTCGCTCAAGTAGTCCGGATCGTCGACGATGCCGACGTGGGTCAGGTAGTCCCCGTGACGGAAGAAGTGCTCGCGCAGCGTCACGCGGTCGCCGGACGGAAAACCGTTGCGCCGGTGCCAGCCCTGCTTGATGTGGGTGGTCGTCACGGTCAGAGTCGGACCGTTCCATTCACCGGTCGAGAAACCCATCCACGTGTGCGGCGCGTTCGGCGACGGGTGTTCCCGCCCGTCCATCCAGATCGTCCGCTCCTGCTCGTACGTGCTGATGTACTGCTTGATCGCGATCAGCTCCTGGCTCGCCGGGTCGCGCTCTTCCCAGATCCGCAACTGCAGGGGCCCCCGGTAGATGTACGCCACGGTGTGCACCTGGCACTGGTGCTCCGGCAGCGTGTACCGGGCCGGATCCCAGCCGAGCGCCCATTGGCGGGCCGCGTCGTTCATCGGCAGGCCCAGGAAATCCGCCAGGGCGGGACCCGGAATGCGCTCGGCGAAGTCCTCGGAATACCGCGCCCCGTACACGCCGGTCAGGTCGCTCTGGGCCGCGGCGGGCGCCGCCCACGCCAGCAGAAGCAGGGGCGCGCCCCATGCCCGTCTCTTGCCTCGGTCGGTCATGGCCTCCAATATTAGCAGCGCCGCACGCCTGCGCGAACGGCCGATTCGAGCCGCGCCGCGCGGCCGGCTACGTCCGCTTCCTCCGGAAGACGCGGAACAACCTCCGGATCGGGTCGTACAGATCGTCGACCACGCGTTCCTTCAACGGAATGATCGCGTTGTCGGTGATCGTGATGTGCTCCGGACACACGGCCGTGCAGCACTTGGTGATGTTGCAGTACCCGATTCCCTGCGTCGCGGCCAGTTCCTCCACGCGGTCCTCGGTATCCAGCGGATGCATCTCCAGGGCCGCCGCGTGCACGAAGAAACGGGGTCCGATGAACCCGTCGTGGAGCTGGTGCTCGCGCAGCACGTGACACACGTCCTGACACAGGTAACACTCGATGCACTTGCGGAACTCCTGGACCCGGTCGACGTCGTCCTGGGACATGCGCCAGGTCCCGTCGTCCGCGTCCGGTGGGCGCGGCTTGAACGGCCGGATCTTCTTCTTGACCTCGAAGTTCCACGACACGTCGGTCACCAGGTCCCGGATCAGTGGGAAGCTCTTCATCGGCTCGACCCGCACGGGCTCGCCGTCCGGCATGTCGTCCATGCGCGTCATGCACATCAACCGGGGCGCGCCGTTGACCTCGGCCGAGCAGGACCCGCACTTTCCGGCCTTGCAGTTCCACCGGACGGCGAGGTCCGGAGCGCTCTCGGCCTGGATCCGGTGCACGGCGTCCAGGACGACCATGCCTTCGGAAATTTCCGTCTCGTACGTCGCGAAGGCCCCGCCGTCGGCGTCGCCGCGCCACACGTTGAACGTTACCGGCTTCATCGCTGCTCCTCGATCACCTGCTTCAGTCGGTCCGGCATTTCCGCAATCGGGCGCCGCTCGACCTGCATCGCGCCGTCCGGACCCTTGCGCACGACGATGTTGAGCTGCCCGAGCGCGGCGTCCTTGTCCGGGTAGTCCTCGCGGAAGTGTCCGCCGCGGCTCTCCTTCCGCGCCACGGCCGCCCGCGCGACCGCCTCGGAGACGACGAGGAGGTTGTCCAGATCGAGCGCCGTGTGCCAACCGCTGTTGTATTCGCGGTTGCCGTCGACCCGCACGCGGTGGGCGCGCCGCTTCAGCGCTTCGATATCGTCCAGCGCCTGCAGCATGTCGGTTTCCGTCCGGACGATGCCGACTCGTTCCTGCATGGTGCTCTGAAGGTCGGACTGGATCCGGTACGGGTTTTCGGCATCGCCGGCGTTCTCGGCGTCGCCGGCGTTCTCGGCGTCGCCGGCGCCATGGGCGTCGTCCCCGTCCCGGGCGTCGAACGGCGCCAGCGAATGGGCCGCGACCGCCTCCACGTCCCCCGGATCGATGCTCGCGGACCCGTTTTCGCCGGCGAACCGCACCGCGAACTCGCCCGCGCGCTTGCCGAAGACCAGCAGGTCGGACAGCGAGTTCCCTCCCAGCCGGTTGGCCCCATGCAGCCCGGTCGCGCACTCGCCGGCCGCGAACAGCCCCGGCACGGTCGTCATCTGCGATTCGGGATCGACCCAGACGCCGCCCATCACGTAGTGCGTCGTCGGGCCGACTTCCATCGGCGTCGTCGTGATGTCGATCCCGGCCAGCTCCTTGAACTGGTGGTACATGCTCGGGAGCTTCCGCCGGATGTGCTCGGCCGCGTTCGGCAGTTTCTCCTTGATCCAGGCGATGTCCAGGAACACGCCCCCGTGCGGGCTGCCGCGCCCCTCCTTGATCTCCCGGACGATGCACCGCGCCACGTGGTCCCGGGTCAGCAGCTCCGGGGGGCGGCGCGCCGTCCGGCTCCCCTGCGTGTACTCCCACCCCTCCGGCTCGTTGTCGGCCGTCTGGTTCCGGTAGGCCTCGGGGATGTCGTCGAACATGAAGCGGCGCCCCTCGCTATTGCGGAGCACGCCGCCTTCGCCGCGGACGCCCTCGGTGACCAGGATGCCGGCCACGCTCGGCGGCCACACCATGCCCGTCGGATGGAACTGGACGAACTCCATGTCCATCAGGTCGGCCCCGGCCTCGTAGGCCAGCGCGTGGCCGTCTCCGGTGTACTCCCAACTGTTGCTCGTCACCCGGTAGGCGCGCCCGATGCCGCCGGTCGCCAGGACGATCGCGCGCGCCTCGAACAGCATGAAGCGTCCCCGCTGCCGGTCGAAGCCGAAAGCGCCGGCGACGCGGCCGTCGTCCTTCAGAATCGAGACGACCGTGCACTCCATGTGCACGTCGATGCCCTGGTGGACGCCGTGATCCTGGAGCGTACGGATCATCTCCAGACCGGTGCGGTCCCCCACGTGGGCCAAGCGCGGGTACCGGTGCCCGCCGAAGTTGCGCTGGAGAATGCGGCCGTCCCCGGTCCTGTCGAACACCGCGCCCCAGGCCTCGAGCTCCCGGACGCGGTCGGGCGCCTCCCGGGCGTGAAGCTCGGCCATGCGCCAACTGCTCAGGTACTGTCCGCCCCGCATCGTGTCGGCGAAGTGCACCTCCCAGTTGTCGTCGGCGTTCACGGTGCCCAGCGACGCGGCCACGCCGCCTTCGGCCATGACGGTATGAGCCTTGCCGAGAAGCGACTTGCAGACCAGTCCGACCCGCGCGCCGGAAGAGGAAGCCTCGATCGCCGCGCGCAGGCCCGCGCCGCCCGCGCCCACGACCAGCACGTCGTACGGGTAGGTCCGGTACTCGGGCATCAGAGGATTCTCCAGTCCGCGATGACGCCCATCGAGCACATGCGCACGTAGAAGTCGGAGAACGCCACCCAGAACAGGCTCGCCCACGCCCAGCGCATGTGCCCCCGGTTGAGGCAGCTGACGCACCGGTACCCGGCGCGACCGAAGACGGCGTCGCCGACGTGGTCCTTCCCGCCGCCCATCAGGTGCCGCATGGAATGACACCCGAGGGCGTAGCCCCCGAGCAGGACGACGTTGATCGCCAGGACGAGGGTGCCGACTCCGATCCCGAACGCAACCTGACCGTCCGCCCCGGTGAACCACAAGGCGTTCCAGACGTCCAGGCTGAGGAAGACCAGGAAGATCAGCGCCAGGTAGAGGAAATAGCGATGCACGTTCTGGATGACGAGCGGAAACGAGTTCTCGCCGCGATAGCCCTTCCGGGGCTCGCCCACGGCGCACGCCGGCGGATCGGCCCAGAACGCCTTGTAGTAGCTGCCGCGGTAGTAGTAGCAGGTGAAACGGAACCCGGCGGGCGCCCACAGGATGAGCAGCGCCGGCGAGAACGGCAGCCACACGGGCCACGCCGCCGGGACGGCCCCGAAAAGGCTGTGCGGCGAGGAACCGAAGATCTCCGGCGAATAGAAGGGCGACAGGTACGATCCGAAGTGGTAATGCTCGCCCTGGAACGCGGCCCACGTCGAGTAGACGACGAAGCCGGACAGGCCGAGAAAGATCGCCAGCGGCGTCACCCACCAGCGATCCCGGCGGCGCGTGCGGCCGAATCCTTGTGTTGTCAACGAAGAGGCTGCCTGAGCCACGATTCCGCTCCCCTGAAGGTCCGATCCGAAAAAAGAACGCCTACTATAGCAGCCCGCGAAGGGATTGTGCACGGAGGCGCCGCGGCAATTCCACGACGCGGAGGACACGCAAAACGTTGCCGTAAGCCCAGTTGGACCCGCCCACGGGGTTCCTCGCCGCGGGTGGACACTGCGGCAATGGCCTCCGCAATCGCCGAGGCGGAGCGAGCCGTCGGTCCAAGAAAATATCTCCTCAATGCCCTGTCAGCGTAGGACCCTCCCCCCTCGACGGCGCGCCCCCCGCCCACCCACGATTCCGTGCTAGCATTCGCACTGCGTTCCGCAGACGGGTGCGAGCCGGATGGAAGAATCCGCAATCCTGAACATCCTGTTCTGGGTCGAAGCGACCCGGATCGGGACTTTCGTACGCGAGTCGCCGTCGATTCTGGCCTACCCGACCGTCCTTTTCCTGCACACGATCGGCCTCGGGCTGCTCGTGGGCGCCAGCGCTGTCGTCGACCTGCGGCTTCTCGGAATCGCCCGGAGTATTCCGGTGACGCCGCTGGGCGGGTTCTTCGGCGTGATGTGGATCGGCTTCGGGATCAACGCCTTGTCCGGCGTTCTGCTCCTGATCGCGGACGCCTCGACCAAGCTCATCAACCCGGTCTTCTACATCAAGCTCCTGTTCATCGCGCTGGCCATGGCCTGCCTCTGGCGGATCCGGCGCACGGTCTTTCTGAACGCGGCCTTTGACGGCGCCGCCATCCCGAGGGACGTGAAGGCGGTAGCCGCGGCTTCGCTCGTTTTCTGGATCGCGGCGACGACTTTCGGACGCCTGATGGCCTACGTGGGTCCGGTCAGCGGTCTCTTCTTCTAGCCGGTTTTCCGGGTCGCCGCCCATGGCGTACGCGCTGCCGGTCGTCGTCTTCTTTCTCCTGGCCATGGCCGGGGTCGGTCTTTGGCACGCGCGCCGTGTCCGGTCGACGGAGGACTTCGCTCTGGCCGGCCGCCGCTTCGCCGCCCCCGTCCTCACGGGAACGCTCGTCGCGACGTGGATCGGCACCGGCTCGCTGTTCGGGAACGCGGAGTTCACGTACCTGAACGGGGTCGCCGGTTTCCTGCTGCCGCTGTCGGGCATCGCGGGCATGCTGGTGCTCGCGCGCCTCGCCCCGCGCGTGCGGGAGCTGCCCGCCTCCAGCGTCCCCCAGATCCTGGACCGGCGGTTCGGCCCGCCGGCGCGCGTTCTGGGCGCGCTGGCGATCCTCGTGGCGTACCTCGTGATCGTGTCCTACCAGTACCGGGCCGGCGCGGCCGTCGCCGAGCGCATATTCCCGGGGATCGAGCCGGCCGAACTCCGGATCGGGTTCGCGGTGTTCGTGATCCTGTACACCGCGCTCGCCGGCCTGATCAGCGTCGCATGGACCGACGTGGTCAACGGCATTGTCCTCGCCACGGGCCTCCTCGTCGGGCTGGCGCTGGCCTGGAACGGGTGGGACCCGGAGCTTCAACCGTTCGCGCCCGGGTTGCTGCAGCCGTCGGGCGGCCTCGGTCCCGTCGGGTGGATCAACGTCATGCTCCCGCCGTTCCTGCTGATGCTGGGAGACGCCAACTTGTATCAGCGGTTCATGGCGGCCGGCTCGCCCCGAACGGCGCGGCGCGCCGCCATGGGCGCCTTCGTCGGGTTGCTCGTCCTGGAGAGCGCGATCATCGGCATCGCGTTCTTCAGCCGCGTGATGTTGCCCGAGGCCCCGGCCAACGCGGGGCACGCCATCGTCGAAATGGCGTTCGCGGTGTTTCCGCCCGTCGTCGGGCTGCTGCTCGTCGCGACGACGGTGGCCGTCGTCGTGTCCACGGCCGACTCCTACCTGCTGGTCTGCGCGACGACGGCGTCGATGGACCTGGGACGGGGAACGACCACGCCGGCGCGGCAACGGGTCCTGGTCGTCCTGTTCGGACTGTTCGCCCTGATGCCGGCGTTCCTGTGGGAGGAATTCCTCAGCGTCGCGCTGTACGCCTACACGCTCTACGGGGCCAGCCTCGCGCCGGCGCTGCTGGCGGCGCTGCTGCGCCCGGCCACGTCCCCCAGGGCGGTCGTCGGAGGAATGGTCGGCGGTCTCGGAACGGCCATCGTCTGGAAGGTCCTCCTCGACACCGGCGTGCTGTCCGGAGCATGGGGCGGGTGGGACCCCGTCCTGCCGGCGCTCGCCGTCAATCTGGCCGCCATGGTCGTTCTCGAGTTCACCGAGCGGCCCGGCAAACGGCGGCCATGACAAGCGCGGCCTGCGGCCCGACCGCGTCAGGCGGACGGCCGGAGCCGAATGTCCCCAATCTCCTTCAACGGCAGCGCGGTGATGGCGTCCGTGAGCGGGTAGGCATCGTCGCCGGGATAGACGATCCACATGTGTTCCAGCCGCAAGTCCTCGACAACGATGTGCATGGATCGAGTCGTGCGCGGCGCGTCGGTGCACTTGAACTCGAAGCCCCATCGCCGCCCGTGCCGCACCAGCATCAGGTCCAACTCCGCGCCGCGCTGGGTCCGGAAGAAATACGCGTCTCGCGACCCGTGGGCGAGCAGCGTCTGTTCCAGCGCGAATCCCTCCCAGCTTGCCCCATAGCGCGGGTGGAGCGCGAGTTCCCTCATGTTGCCCACGCCCAACAGAGAATGCAGAATGCCGCTGTCTCGCAAATAGACCTTGGGCGCCTTGACGAGCCGCTAGCCCAGATTCTCGAACCAGGGCGGCAGCACGCGGATCATGAAGGCTCCCGCCAGGAGGTCGCGATAGCGTTGGATGGAGGTGACGCTGGCGTCCATCGCGCGCCCCAGTTCCGTTGCGTTCCAGGTCTGCCCATGGAAGTGCGCCATCATCCGCCAGAATCGGCCGAGCGCCTCGGCCGGCACGCGGGAGCCCAATCCCGGAACGTCCCGTTCCAGAAAGGTCCGCGCGAACGAGTCCATCCAACGCGCCCACGCCGCGTCCGAGGGCGCCAGATATGCCCGAGGAAAACCGCCCCGCTGCCAAAGCCGGTCCTGATGGCGGGGCCCCACCTCGTCCAGTCCGAAGCCGCCCACGTCGACGAACAGGATCCTTCCCGCCAGCGTCTCGGAAACGCCTTTCACCAAGCCCAGGGACGCACTCCCCAACACGAGGAACACCGAGTTCCGGCGACGGTCGTCACAAATGGGGCGGAGCACCTCGAACAACTCCGGCATCCGCTGGACTTCGTCCAGAACCACCAAACCTTCGCAGCCGCGCAACAACCTTTCCGGCGTGGCGGACAGCGCTTCCCGCGTTCGAGCCACCTCCAGATCGAAGACCGTAGACGGGCCCGGCCAAACGGATGCGATCCGCCGCGCCAGGGTGGTCTTGCCCACCTGCCGGGCGCCGAGCAACGCTGCGACCGGCGCCTCGGACAGCGCGCGCGTCGTGGCTCGAAGCAACTCGGACCGATCGATATTAAGTTGTATATCCATCGTCTGGGGTATGATATTCAACAATAATACACGCTGCAATCCATTCGCGCGCCCCGTTCCAACGGCTTCGGGATACAGTGCTGCCGGCGCCGCGCCGCGAGACGGGACGAAAGCCCGGATTCCGCGCACCGCCGTGACCGGCTTTCCTGGTACCATCGCCGTCTCCGGCGAGGACGCGCTCGGTGAGCGAGGACGCGCTCGATGAGCGAGGACGCACTCCATGAGCCCGGCTGAACGGCTGAACATCGCCGACGTCATCGACGCCGCCCCGATCGGCGGTCTCCAGCTCCGCCTGTTCTGGGTGTCGGGTTTCTCGCTGTTGATGGCGGGATTCGTCGTGCAGTTGATCGCGTACGTCGGTCCGGAGATCATCGTGGAGTTCGGCCTGCCCGACGGCGGGCCCGTCGGCAACATCGTCGCGGCCACCAACGTGGGGCTCCTGATCGGGTCGCTGTTCTTCACGGTGCTCGCGGATGCGATCGGTCGACGTCCCGTCCTGATCATCGGAACGTTCTGGTTCGCGACCCTCACCGTCCTGACGGGACTCCTGGCCCAGACCGCCGAGCAACTGATGCTGCTGCGGTTCATCGGCGGCCTCGGAATGGGATCGATCATACCGAACGCCACGGCGTTGATCGGCGAATACAGCCCGTCGCGGAAGCGCGTCACGTTGATGATGACCATCACGGTGGCATTTACGGCCGGCGCCGCGCTGGCGGCGTTCGTCGCCGCCGAGATGATGCCCCGCTTCGGATGGCGCTCGGTCCTCTATCTCGGCGGCGCCGTGCCGCTCGTGATCGCCGTGCTGATGGTGAAGTGGCTGCCGGAGTCGCTGCGTTTCCTGACCGTTCGCGGACGGTTCCGGGAGGTCGGCCAATGGCTGGCGCGGCTGGACGCGAACCGGAGGATCGACCCGGACGCCGAGTACCGGGTCCCGGAAGAAGGCGCGCGGGGCGTTCCCGTGGTTCAACTCCTGGAAGAGCGCCGCGCGGGCGTGACCGTCCTGTACTGGGCGGCGAACTTCACGAACCTGCTCAACCTGTATTTCCTGGCGGGTCTGCTCCCGACGATCCTGAACCAGACCATCGACATGGACGCGTCCTCGGCCGCGCAGGTGGCCGGCGCCATGCAGCTCGGCGGAACGATCGGCACGTTCGGCCTGGCGTGGATGATTTCCAGGAAAGGCCTGACGCCCATGCTGACGTTGACGTTCGGAATCGCCGCGCTGGCCATCGCGTTCATCGGCAGTCCGTCCGTCCTGGCGGCGACGCTGTGGTTGACGGCGACCGTGTTCATCGCGGGTTGGTGCGTCATCGGCGGCCAACCCGGCCTGAACGCGTTCGCCGCCACGTTCTACCCCACCGCCATGCGCTCCACCGGCATCGGTTGGGGACTGGGAATCGGACGCGCCGGCGCCATCGTGGGACCCTGGATCGGGGGCCAGTTGCTGGCCATGGACTGGGACCCGCAACCGATGTTCGCGGCGTTCGCCGCCCCCGCGGCGGCGACGATGCTGATCATGGCCGCCATCCATTTCATGACGCGTTCCCGCGCGCGGAAGACGACCCCATGAGCCTTCCGTTGCTACCGACCTCGCTGGTCGGCTCCTACGCCCAGCCCGACTGGCTGATCGACCGGAGGAAGCTGGCCGCCCGGTTTCCGCCGCGGACGCGGGCCAAGGAGCTTTGGCGCGTCGCGGCGGAATGGCTCGACGAGGCCCAGGACGACGCGACGATCCTCGCCATCCGCGACCAGGAGCGAGCAGGTCTGGATATCATCACCGACGGCGAAATCCGGCGGGAAAGCTACTCGAACCGTTTCGCGACGGCGCTGGACGGCGTCGACATCGACAACCCGGGCACGGCGCTGGACCGCAGCGGCCACCCCAACCCGGTGCCGCGCGTCGTCGGACCGATCCGCCGGAGGCGCCCCGTCGGCGACGCGGACGTCCGGTTCCTGCGCGCGCATACCGACCGGGTCGTCAAGGCGACCGTCCCCGGCCCCTACACGATGTCCCAGCAGGCCCAGAACGACTACTACCCGAGCCCGGAGGCCATGGCGATGGACTACGCGGCGGCGGTGAACGCGGAGGTCCGGGACCTGTTCGCCGCCGGCGCCGACATCGTTCAGATCGACGAACCCTACATGCAGGCGCGTCCCGACAACGCCCGCGCGTACGGCCTGGCCGCCCTCGACCGGGCGCTGGACGGCGCGGCGGGAACGACGGCCGTCCACCTGTGCTTCGGCTACGCGGCCATCATTCACGACCGGCCGGCCGGATACGACTTCCTGGCCGAGCTCGCCGAAACCGCCGTCGACCAGATCTCGATCGAGACGGCGCAGTCCGCCCTGGACTGCTCCGTCCTCGAGACGCTGCCCGGCAAGACCGTCATCCTGGGCGTCCTCGACCTGTCGCGCCCCGACGTGGAGTCGCCCGGGCAGGTCGCCGCCCGCATCCGCCGCGCCTTGCCGCACGCCGACGTCGGGCGGATCGTCGTGGCTCCGGACTGCGGTCTGAAGTACCTGCCCCGGGACGCGGCGTTCCGGAAGATGCAAGCCATGGTCGAAGGGGCTAAGATAGTTCGGACCGAGCAGGCTTCGGCCTGAAGGCCGCGGGAATGGTCGCGCCCGCTCGGAACGACACCCCGAGGAGATATCCGATGCCGCGAGCGCTTGCACTGGCAATCGTCCTGGCCGCCGGCGGGGCGGCCCGCGCACAGGACACGCTGGACATCTACCTGATCGACGTCGAAGGCGGCGGCGCCACGTTGTTCGTAACGCCCGGGGGCGAATCGATCCTGATCGACACCGGCAACGGAGGCGCGGCCGCCGAGCGTGATTCCGGCCGCATCGTCGACGCCATGACCGACGCGGGCGTCGACGCCATCGACCACCTGATCACCACGCACTGGCACGGTGACCATTTCGGGTCATTGGCCGCGCTGGCGGCGCGCGTACCCATCCGCCACTATGTCGACCACGGTCCCAGCATCCAGCCCAACCCCGCGACCGACGCGTTCATCGCCACGACGTATCGCGACCTCTACGAGGCGGCGGAACGCACGATCGTGGCGCCCGGCGACGCGATCGACGCCGCGGGCGTCGACGTGACCGTCCTGGCGTCGGCCAAGCGGGTCCTGTCCGAACCGCTGCCGGGCCAGGGCGCGCCCAACCCCTACTGCGCCGACTTCACGCCAGGACCCGAGGACAACGGCGAGAACGCCCAGTCGGTGGGCGTCATCGTCGAATACGGCGACTTTCGGGTCCTGCATCTGGGCGACCTGACCGTCAACACCGAGTTCGACCTGATGTGCCCGAACAACCCGATCGGAACCGTCGATCTCTATGTCGTCACGCATCACGGCCAACCCAGCTCCAACGCCCAGGTCGTGGTCCACGCCATCGAGCCCCGCGTGGCCGTCATGAACAACGGCACGCGCAAGGGCGGGCAGCCCGAAGCCATGCGGATACTGCATTCCGCGCCCGGCCTGGAGGACCTGTGGCAACTGCACTTCTCGCAGTTGAGCGGGCAGGAATACACCGTGCCCGGCATCTTCATCGCCAACCTCATCGACGAACCGATCGAGGCGATGCCGGTCGCGCCCATCCCCAACCCCGGGCGCGGCGCGGGCGTTCCGCCGCCGCCGGCGCACAACGGCCCGGCCGACTGGATCAAGGTGTCGGCCGCGAACGACGGCTCCTTCACCGTGACCAACAGCCGCAACGGCTTCAGCAAGGAATACCGGTAATGACCGGCGGACCGGTTCCGGCGCGCACGCTGCTGGGCTGGGCCCTGTCGCTCGCGCTGGCGGCCCCGGCCCTTCACGCCGAGGTTTCCCGTGTGGAGGTCACGTCCCGGGCACCCCTCGACGGCGGCCGGACGTTCGGCGAGGTCGGCCCCTACGAGGAGATCACGGGCCGGATCCACTTCCTCATCGACCCCGCGCATCCCCGGAACCGGGTCATCGCCAACCTGGACCGGGCGCCCCGGAACCGGAACGGCCAGGTCGAGATGTCGGCCGATCTGTCGATCCTGGCGCCCGCCGAGGCGGGCAACGGCAACGGAATCGCGCTCGTCGACATCGTCAACCGCGGTCGCAAAACCGTCATGCGTTTCAACCAGGCCGGGGGCGAGGACCGTTACGGCGACGGTTTCCTGATGAACCGGGGGTACACGATCGTCTGGATCGGTTGGGAGTTCGACGTCCCCGAGACCCCGGCGGCCATCCGCATCGACGTGCCGCTGTCCGACGGGGCGCCCGCGTATCCGATCGGAGGCCTCGGCTTCGCCGCCGTGCGCGACACCGCCGCATGGATCCGGCGCGACCCCGGGGCCGTCGTATCCTCGGACCGGGCCCTCGCCTTCGGGTCTTCCCAGAGCGGCCGTTTCCTCCGCAGCTTCCTCTACCTGGGTTTCAACACCGGCGAGGACGGACAACCGGTCTTCGACGGCGTGATCGCACACATCGCCGGCGCTTCGCGGATCAACCTGAACGAGCCCGGCGCCGAGCCGATCTCGCTGGGACAGTTCGACGCGACATCGTTCCCGTTCGCCGACGCCGCGTACCGGGATCCGGTCACCGGCGCCGCGGAAGGCGCCCTGGACAATCCCAGGGCCCGCAACAACCTTCCGCACATCTTCTACACCAACACGAGCGTCGAGTACTGGGGCGGCGGCCGCGTCGCCGCCCTGGTCCACACCACGCCGGACGGCGCCGAGGACGTCATGCTGCCCGCGAACGTCCGTTTCTACCTGCTGGCGGGCACGCAGCACGGCCCCGGGACCTTCCCGCCGGGACCGGCCGCGAACACGCTCGAGGCGCAGAACCCGGTCGACTACTGGTGGCACATGCGGGCGTTGCTGGCGGCCATGGAGGCGTGGATCGTCGACGGCGAGCAACCTCCGCCCAGCCGCCATCCCCGCTTCGCCGACGGCAGCCTCGTCATGCCGCGCACGCTGGACTTCCCGCCTGTCCCGGGCGTCCGCTCGCCCGAGGACCGGACGGCCGGGACGCGGGCGGCCAACCCGCTCGCGGAAGCGCAGGGCGGCGCCGGCGCGCTGTTGCCGCTGCTGGTCCCGCGCGTCGACGCGGACGGCAACGAGACCGCGGGTGTCCTGCATCCGGAGGTGGCGGTGCCGCTGGCCACGTATACGGGGTGGAACTTCACGCGCCCGGAGCGCGGGGACCCTGACGACCTCTGGCCGCTGGTCGGGGCCTATATCCCGTTTCCGGCCACACGCGCCGAACGCGAATCGACGGGCGACCCCCGCCCCTCGATCGAGGAACGGTATCCGTCGCGGCAGGCCTATCTCGAAGGCGTGCGGGACGCCGCCCTCCGGCAGGCCTCGGAACGATACCTGCTCTCTGCCGACGTCGAAGCCGTCGTCGAGCGCGCCCGGCGGCACTGGAACCTGCGTATGGAAGGCGGCGACTGATCGGCCCCGCGGGGCGATGGAACGAGTCTCATGAAGACGATCGCCGGAACACTCGTCGTCCTCGTTGCCGCGGCGGTCGCCGCCGGCGCGGCGCGCGGCCAGGACGACCGGGACCTCGAAACCGTCCTCGATCGCGCCGCCGCCTACGTCGACGCTTACGAGGACGAGCTCGGCATGATTGTCGGCGAGGAGGAATACGTCCAGAACGCAACGTGGATGAGCCGCGCCGCGCGGCCGCCCGTTGTCGTCGACAGGGAGCGGCGCCGCATGAGTTCGGACTTCCTGCTGCTCCCGGTCCGGGACCGGTGGTACGGCGTGCGCAGCGTCCTGCGGGTCGACGGCAATCCCGTCGAGGAACCGGAAACGTTTCCGGAATCGCCACGAGAAATCGTCGAAGACCGCACCGACACCGCGTACAACATCGGCGACTTCACCCGGACGTTCAACGTTCCGACGTTCGCGCTGACGGTGCTTCGACCCGAGAACGTCGATCGATTCTCGTTCGAAAGGCGGGGACGGGATCGGATCGAAGGCCACGACACGTGGGAAATCCGATTCACGGAGGTCGTCGCGCCGACCCTGGTTCGCGGCGCCGACGGCGGCGCCCGTTTCGCCACCGGACGCATCTGGATCGCTCCCGGCACGGGAAGGATCCTGAGAACCGAGATCGTCATCGATGTCCGGACCGGTCGCGAACCGTATCGCGCCACGCAGCGCGTCCAGTACGAGGAAAACTCGGTGCTAGGGATCCTCGTCCCCGCTTCGATGGAGGAGCGCTACGACAGCGAATTCCACACCGTCGAGGCCCGGGCCGACTATTCCGAATTCAAGCGGTTCAGCGTCCAGGTCGACCAGGCCCCCGGAACCATCGTTCCGTAGCCGCCGCCGGGAAACGACACGCGGACCGTTACCAGAGCCGGCGGGTCGCGATCCGCGCGCCCTCGGCGAGCGAGCGGAGCTTCTCCCAACAGATCAACGGATGGATGGCGCCGAACCCGGCGAACGTGCCGAAGCCGCAATCCGTACCCGCGATCACGCGTTCCCGGCCGACCATGTCCGCGAAGCGGACCAGGCGTTGGGCCACCAGCTCGGGGTGCTCGACGAAGTTGCACGTCGAGTCCAGCACGCCCGGGATCAGGATCATGTCCTCCGGCAGCGGCGTCGTTTTCCACAGCTCCCATTCGTGCTCGTGGCGGGGGTTCGCGGCCTCGATCATCAACGCTCCGACCCTGGACTCCAGCAACGCCGGCAGGACCTTCACCAGCGGGACGTCGCGCGTGTGGGGCCCCTCGTAGTTACCCCAGCACACGTGCAACCTCGAGCGCTCCGGCGGTACGTTCTCGAGGGCGTGGTTCAATGCCTCGACCTGAACGTGCGCGTTCCGGACGAACGTATCCTCGTCGGCGTCGCGGAAACGGATGTGCCGCCCCATGCCCAGGTCGGGACAGTCGAGCTGGAGCACAAAACCCGCATCGACGATCGCCTCGTATTCGTCGCGCATCGCGTCGGCGATGCCCATCAGGTAGGCCTCGTAGGAATCGTAGTACTCGTCCGGCTGGAACACCGCGACGGTCCCGGGCGAAACCGACGGCGCGAAGGCTTCCACGCAGTCCACCCCGGACAGGGCGGTGCGCATCCTCCGGATGTCGTCCTCGAGCGGCTTCCGGTCCTTGACCGTGACCGGCCCCTTGCAGATGGGGCGCAGGTACTTGGGCGTGATCCCCGCGGCCGCGATCCGGTCGCGGTATTCCGGAAAGTCGTCCAGGTCCTGGGGCGTCGCCCGCGGCACGTTGCCCGGCTCGAAGCCGCCCAACCGGTGGCGCACGTACGTGGCGTAGCTGATTTTGCTGGTCTCGCCGTCGCTGACGATGTCGATGCCGGCGTCCACCTGCCGCCGCACCACGTCGGAGACGGACGCCTGCATCGTCTCGTCGAACGACCGCGCGTCGTATTCGTCCCCCCGTTCCTGGGCGAACAGCAGGTCGACGACCTCCTGCGGGCGCGGCAGGCTTCCCACGTGCGTGGTCAGAATCCGGTCGGTGCTGGTCTGCATCCCCGCCTCGACGGCGCGCCCTCGGATCGAAGGCGCGCTTCCGGATCGACGGACGCGGTCCGCGGGTCGCCGCGGTCTAGGTGGCCGGCAGGACCTTGTCCTTGTACTTGACGAGCCACTGCTCGAAGGACTGGACCCCGGGGTGCAGCGCGCGCGTCAACTCCAGGCTGCGGGCTCCGACGTAGGCGCTCTCGAAATCGGCCCACGTCTGGAACATGTTGCCGATGTCGTCGGCGCCCGGGAAACCGAACCCGCGGTAGACGTCCGGGGGCACGGCGTTGTAACCGACGTCGACGCCCAGGACCTTCGACAGCGTGGCCGCCATCGTGTGGCAGTTGAAGATCTCGCCGGCGATCCCGACCGTCTGACCCACATGAGCCTGGCCGCCCTTGAAGACGCCCAGCGCGCAGGGGCCGATGTCTTCGGCCGCGATGCTGGGAAAGGAATGGTCGCCCAACGGGAACGTGATGGCGTATGAACCGTCCTCGCCCTTCTGCGGCCCCATCCCGAACATGTACATGTTGTCCCAGTAGAAGCACGTCCGGAACAGGGTGACCGGCAACCCCATGTCGGTGAACACGTGGTCCATCTCCCCCTTCGCGTCGAAGTGGGGAACGTTGTACTTCTCCTGGAGCGCCGGCATCCGCGGGTCGCTGACGGGCAGCCACTGCCGCGTATCTTCCAACGTGGACCAGACGACGTGTTCGACGCCGGCGGCCCGGGCCGCGTTCGCCATGTTCCGCGCGTGCTCGTTCTCCTTCGCCGTGGAGAAATGCGCCCAGAAGAACGTGACGCAATACGCGCCGTGGGCGCCCGCGAACGCCCGTTCGACGCTCCCGGCGTCGTCGAGGTCGGCGGCGACGACTTCCGCGCCGGCCGCCGCGAGCGCCCGCGCCTTTTCGCTGTTGACGTCCCGCGTGATCGCCCGCGCCGCGAACTCGCCGTCGTTCAGGATCGCGCGGACGAGTCCGCTGCCTTGCGAGCCCGTGGCCCCGACCACGGCGATGACTTTCTTGTCGGCCATACCTGTACTCTCCTCCGATCTTCGATGCGCCGGGGCTCGCGGTCATGCGATCCGCGAACCCGGAAATATTCAGAACGTTCCGATGTCTAGCTGATCTCGTCGCGAACGATGGCGGCGCCTTCGGCCAGGGCCTTCAGCTTCATCTTGGCGACCATCCGCGACAGCGGCTTCATGCCGCAGTCGGTGCTCAACGTCACCTGCTCCGGCGACACGTGCTTCAGCACCTGGCGGATCCGACCCGCGATCTTGGCGGGCGATTCGACCATGCTGGTCCGGATGTCGACGACGCCGACCTGCACGTCCTTGTCCGCGGGCAGGTTCTCGAGGAACTCGATGCCGTTCATCTCGCGGTTGGCGTAGTCCAGGACGAACTGGTCGATGCCCGGCGTGTCCCAATAGTGCGGCAGCACGGTCTGGTAGCCCTGGGGGAAGTTCTCGCTGATGATGTCGTTCCCCCAGGCGTTGCCGAAGCAGAAGTGCCATCCGATCTTCGCATCGACCCCGTCGCAGCAGATCGCGATGGTTTCCTTCATCCACTCGTAGTCGCCGTCGTTGCTGGTGAACAGGGGAAACCACGCACCCAGGTCCTCGATCTGGATGTACTCGGCGCCCGCCGCGGCCAGCTCCTTCATCTCCTGGTTGAAGATCGGGGCCAGGGCCAGGCTCAACTCCCGGGGGTCCTTGTAGTGCTGGAAGTAGACGTGCCAGGCCAGGTTGCCCGGTCCGGCGCCGACCGACACCTTCATCGGCGTCCGGGCGTGCCGGTTGGCGATCTTGAACAGGTCGGTCAGGCGCATCGTCCCGCGGCTGACCGGCCCGCTGTTGATCACGCCGCCCCAGTCGTCGAGCAGCACGGTGCCCTTGTCCTGCGTCTCGGCGCCGACGGCCATCGGGTGCGGCTCGCGGGCGGGCTCGAATCCCGGGATCCGCTCGTACATGTACCAGCAGAACGCGCCGATCGCGCCGATGTAGTCGTCGTAGCACATGTTGCCGTCGGTGGTGATGTCCAGGCCGGCTTCCTCCTGGTCCCGGATCACCGTGGCCACGGCGTCCTCGTAGGCTTCCTCGTGCTCGACCTCCTTGAAGGCCACCCGGACGTCCCGGCCGAGCAACTGGTGCTTGAACCAGTGGGGCCGGGGATACGAGCCGACCATCGTCGTCGGAAGGATGGTGTCTACGATCTTCTTCGCCATTGTCTGTCTTCTCCTGGTCTGTCTCCGCGGTCTCGGTTGCTCCCGAAGCCACGGAGTATACGTCAACAGGGCCGGCAATGGGTACCCTGCCCCTCCCCCCGCGCGGCCTTGACAGGCCCGAACGACTTCTGTTTATGTAGTAGCCCCGCGGCGAATCACGTCGGCGCCGTCACCGGCGCGACGGTTGCCGTCACGGGGCGCGGAGGGCCCTGCGCTTTGCGATAGAGCGACTTCGCCACCGTAATTGAAGTATTGCAACAGGTTTTGGGAGTGATCGCATGACACAGGCCGCCCCCACCCGCACCGACGCCGCACTCGACCGGTGGCTTCGCATGTACCGGCGGATGCTGATGATCCGGCGGTTCGAGGAAGAGGCCAACGACCTGTATACGCGGGCGCTGATGCCCGGCCTCGCCCACCTCTACATCGGCGAGGAAGCCGTGGCCGTGGGCGTGTGCGAGGCTCTCGCCCCGGACGACTACATCACCAGCACCCATCGCGGCCACGGTCATTGCCTGGCCAAGGGCGCCGAGCTGGATCGCATGTTCGCCGAGCTGCTCGGCAAGCGCGCCGGCTACTGCAAGGGCAAGGGCGGCTCGATGCACATCGCGGATCCGGACACCGGCAACCTGGGCGCCAACGCGATCGTCGGCGGCAGCGCCGGCATCGCCACGGGGGCGGCCTTCTCGGCCCTGCGGCTCGGCACGGGTCAGGTCGCGGTCTGCTTCTTCGGGGACGGCGCGCTGGGACAGGGGCTGGTCTACGAGGTGATGAACATGGCCGCCCTGTGGAAGCTGCCCGTCGTCTACGTGTGCGAGAACAACCTCTACAATGAGTACACGCACAACTCGGAGACCCTGGCCGGCGACATCATGACCCGCGGCCCCGCCTTCGGCGTGCCCGGAGAACGCGTCGACGGCCAGGACGCGCGCGCCGTCCATTCCGCCGCCCGCGGGCAGGTCGCGCGCGCGAGGGCCGGCGAGGGGCCGTCGTTCCTCCTGTGCGACACGTACCGGTTCATGGGACACCACGTCGGCGACGTCAGCCGCGAGTACTACCGGTCCAAGGACGAGGAAAGCGAATGGAAGACGCACCGCGACCCGATCCGGCTCCTGGGCGAGGCCCTGATCGCCGAGCAGGCGGCGGATCCGGCCGGTCTGGACGCGATCGACGCCGAGGTGAGCGCGGACGTCGCGCGGGCCGTCGAGTTCGCCAAGAACGCGCCGTATCCGTCGGTTGACGAGGTGGACGACGATGTCTATGCCTGAAACCGAAACCGTCGTCCGGCAGTTGACGCTGGGAGACGCCATCCGCGAGGCGCTGGCCGAGGAGATGCGGCGCGACTCCCGCGTGCTGATCCTCGGCGAGGACATCGCCGAGGCGGGCACGGTCTTCAAGGTCCTGACCGGCCTGGTGGAGGAGTTCGGGCCGGACCGCGTCCTGGACACGCCGATCTCCGAGCCCGGCTTCACGGGAATCGCCGTCGGCGCGGCGATGACCGGCCTGCGCCCGGTCGTCGACATCATGTTCGGCGACTTCATCGGCCTGACGATGGACCAGATGGTCAACCAGGCGGCGAAGATCCACTACATGTCCGGGGGCAAGTGGAAGGTCCCGATGGTGATGCGCACGACGATGGGGGCCACGCGGCGGTCGGCGGCGCAGCACTCGCAATCGCTGCACGCATGGTTCTGCCACGTACCGGGCCTGAAGGTCGTCCTGCCCTCGACGCCGTATGACGCCAAGGGTCTGATGAAGTCGGCGATCCGGGACGAGAACCCCGTGGCTTTCTTCGAAGACAAGATGATGTACAAGCTGAAGGGGCCGGTCCCGGAGGAGGACTACACCATCCCGCTCGGCGCGGCCGACGTCAAGCGCGAGGGCGACGACATCACGATCGTCGCCACAAGCAGCATGGTCCAGGTGGCGCTCGGCGCCGCGGGGCGGTTGGCCGAGCGCGGCATCGGCGCCGAAGTCGTGGACCCGCGCACGCTGTGGCCGCTGGACGAGACCACGATCCTGGAATCGGTCCGCAAGACGTCGCGCGCGATCGTCATGGACGAGGGGTACGGGCGATACGGCGTGATGGCCGAGATCGCGTCGGTGATCGCCGAGCAGGCGTTCTTCGATCTCGAGGCGCCCGTGAAGCGGATCGGCGCCATGCACGTGCCGATTCCCTTCTCGCCGCCGCTGGAGGACGCCACGGTGCCCACCGAGGAAACCGTGTGCGAGGCGGCCGAGGCGATGTGCGGGTAGTGGGGTGTCGCGTGAATCGGAAGAGACTGTTTTCTTGGACTGACGCCTCGCTGCGCTCGTTGTCCACCCGCGGCGAGGAACGCCGCGGGTACGATTGGGAATGCCGAATTAGGGTCGCGGATTCGATGCACAGACAACTGGGAATGGGTTCGATTCCGACCCCTGGGGGTGTCGAGTGGCTTTGAAGACTCATGGATCCACGCAGGTCGACTGGGAACAGCGCATCGACTTCGACCGGCTGCGCCGCGAGCGCCTGGAGAAGGCGAAAGCGGAGCTGGCGAAGTCCGGGATGGGCTCGCTGCTCTGCTTCGACATGAACAACGTGCGCTACCTGACGTCGACCAACATCGGCGCCTGGGCGCAGGACAAGGTCAGCCGCTTCTCCCTGCTGCCGCAGGGCGGCGAGCCGATCCTGTGGGACTTCGGGTCGGCGGCCAAGCATCACGAGCTGAACTGCCCGTGGCTGGGCGACGACGAGTTCGGGGAACCCCGTTCGCGCGCCGGGATCTCGCTGCTTCGGGGCGCCATCTCTCCCGAGATGGGCATCGCCGAGGACGTCGCCAGAAAGATCAAGGAACAGCTCGAGAAGCGCGGGCTTCACAACGAGCCGGTCGGCATCGACATCGTCGAGCCCCCGGTCTGGTTCGCCCTGGAGCGGGAGGGCCTGAAGCTGGTCGACGGCCAGCAGATCCTCTCCGACGCCCGCGTCATCAAGACCGAGGACGAGATCTCGCTGCTCAACCACGCCGCGATGATGGTCGACGCGGCCTACCACGAGATCTACGAGGCGATGAAGCCCGGCATGATGGAGAGCCAGGCGGTCGCGCTGGCGAGCAAGACGCTCTACGACCTCGGTTCCGAGTACGTGGAGGCCGTCAACGCGATCTCGGGCGAACGCTGCAACCCGCACCCGCACATCTTTTCGGACCGCGTCCTGCGGCCCGGCGATCCGGTCTACTACGACATCCTCCACTCCTACATGGGCTACCGGACCTGCTACTACCGGTGCTTCATGATCAACTACGGCTCGCACGCCATGGTCGACGCCTACAAGCGTTGCCGGGAGTACCTGGACGCGGCGATCGAGCTGGTCCGGCCGGGCCGGACGACGGGCGAGATCGCGGCCGTCTGGCCGCGGGCCCAGGAGTTCGGGTTCCCGAACGAGGAGTCGTGCTTCGGACTCCAGTACGGACACGGCATCGGGCTGGCGATCTGGGAGAAACCTGTGATCAGCCGCCTGGTCTCGCTGGACCACCCGCAGGAGATCAAGCCGGGCATGGTGTTCGCCCTGGAAACGTTCTGGCCGTCGTCCGACGGTTGGAGCGCCGCGCGCATCGAGGAGGAGATCGTCGTGACCGAAACCGGCCACGAGGTGATCACCCGGTTCCCGGCCGAGGAGCTGATGGTGGCCGGTCCGAGCTACCACACGGTCAAGGGGCCCCTGCCGAAGACGCGCGAGCACGAGCCGGCGCCCAGCACGCGCGTGCTGGAGATGATCGAGGCCAGCGCGCGGACCGAGCGGGTCCCCGTGACGGAGTAGCGGGCGCTCGATGGCGAAAAGCGTCGTGATGCCCGCGCTGGAGATGGCGCAGGAAACCGGCACGGTCGTCTCCTGGCTCAAGCAGGAAGGCGACCCGGTCGCGAAGGGCGAGCCGCTTCTCGAGGTCGAGACCGACAAGGCCACGGTCGAGGTCGAGGCCAACGCCGACGGCGTCCTGGCCGGCGTCAAGGCCGAGGCGGGAGCCGAAGTCCCCGTCGGACAGACCATCGCCTGGATCGTCGCGCCGGGCGAAGAGCCGCCGGCGGAAGAGGCCGCCATGGCCACCGGCCGCGCCATGTCCACCGCGCCCGTCGAGGCGGCGTCCAGTCCGGAACCGGCCGCGCCCCGACCCGCCTCCGCGTCCCGCCGGGGGAAGATCTCGCCCAAGGCGCGCCGGCTGGCCGCCGAGCACGGCGTCGACCTGGACGATGTCCAGGGAACCGGTCCGGACGGGGCGATCACGGGCGACGACGTTCTCGCCGCGGCGCAATCCGCCGGCGAGGCGACCGCAAGCGCGCCCCCGCCGAGCGCGGTGGCCCGGTTGATGGCCGAGCGCACGACCGAGAGCTGGACCCGCGCACCGCACTTCTTCCTGGTTCGCGAGGTGGACGCCGGCGCGCTCGACGCGCACCGCGAGGCGCTGAAGCCGGCCATACAGAACCGACACGGCGTGAAGCTCACGCACACCGATCTGCTGGTCGCGCTCGCCGCGCGCGTGCTGGCGCGGCACCCCAAGATGAACGCGAGCTGGGAGGGTCAGGGAATCCGCGCCAACGAACGTATCAACGTCGGCGTCGCGATGGCGGTGGAGGACGGCGTGGTCGCGGCCGTCGTTCCCGACGCGGACACGGCCGGGCTGGGCGATGTCGCCGTCCGGCGGCGGGACATGGCCGAGCGCGCGCGGGCCGGACGCCTGCTCCCCTCCGACGTCGCGGGCGGCACGTTCACGATCAGCAACCTGGGGATGTACGGGATCGACGCGTTCACGGCGATCATCGTGCCGCCGCAGGCCGGCATACTGGCGGTCGGCAAGATCGCGGACCGCGTCGTTCCCGTGGACGGGCGGCCCGGCGTCCGCCCGATGATGACCATCACGCTGTCGAGCGATCATCGCGTCGTGGACGGCGCGCAGGCCGCCGCGTTCCTCAACGACCTGGCCGAGGCGATCGGAGATCCGGGCGCCTTCGGCCTCGCAACGAACGACTGATCGACCGGAGGAGATCGACCATGGCCTACATATTTCACCAGGACGAGCTGCCGCACCTCGTGTCGGCGGTGCCGGGCCGCAAGCGGACGTTCTTCGTGAACAAGGAGCTGGCCGACACCGACAACATGCTGGCCGGGATCATGAACTACGAGAAGGGGGCCTCCTCGCCGTTCCACCTTCACGAGAACTGCGAGCACTTCTACTTCATCATGGAAGGCAAAGGCACGGTCGAAACGCCCGACGGCGTCCGGGACGTCGGCCCCGGCACGATGGTGTTCATCCCGGCCGAGGCCAAGCACCGCCTCCGTTCGACCGACGAGCCGCTGTTCTACTTCGAGTTCCAGGCCCCGAACCGTTTCAAGACGACGATCCTGGACGGCACGCCCGACGACCTGCGGTGGAACCGCGTCGACGGGAGCGTGTGGGTTCAAACGTAGGCGGGAACCGACATGCCCAAGACGCTCTTCATCGACACGAACGCGCTGGACCGGCACGCGACGCCGAACGGCGACTTCACCGAGATCCTCAACAACGAGCTGGCCGGCGCGCAGAACGTCGTCGGCACGCTTCGCTGGCTGAGCTCCGGCCAGGAGTTCGAGGCCCGGGCGTCGGACGATCACCAACTGATCTACCTGATGGACGGGGCCGGGAGCATCACGCTCGCCGGCCGAAGCCACGACGCGTCCCGGGGCATGGGCGTCTACCTCGGCCCCGGCGAGGGCGCCTCGATCCGCGCCGCGGACGGCCAATCGCTCAAGCTGTTCCAACTCGTGGTCCGTCAGATTCCGAAGTAGCCGGCATGCTCTTCATCGCCCGCTTCACCGACAAGCCCGGCGTGGGCGAGCTGCGCCAGCAACTGTTCCCCGCCCACCTGGAGTGGCTCGAGGCGAACAAGGACACGGTGCTCGTGCCCGGCTCCCTCCGGCCGGACGTCGACGGGGAATCCCTGGGCGGCCTCTGGATCGTCGAGGCCGACAGCCGGGCCGCCGTCGAGGCCATCTACGCGACCGATCCGTTCTGGACGAACGGCCTGCGCGAGAAGGTCGAAGTCTACTTCTGGAAGAAAGCGTTCGAGGACCGCAAGGTCCCGATCTGATTGACCCGCCCACCGGTGTGTAGTTTCATGGACGCGGGCTCGGCGGCCTGCCCGACGGAAGCCGCCCACCCGAGGACTTCATGAATCGATCCGCGGTGCTCATGCTGGCCCTGGCCGTGTCTCCGCCCGCCTGGGCCCATCACGGCGCGGGCACGTTCGACCTTCGATCGAACGTCACCTTCACCGACGCCACGCTGACGGGCGTCGACCTGGTCAACCCCCACGCCTGGCTGTACTTCGAAGTCACCGATGCGGCGGGCAACGTGGAGCGCCACCGCTGCGAGATGCGGTCGGCCCACGTCCTCAGGCGCTCGGGCTGGACGGCGGACCTGCTGCCCGCCGGCGCACGCGTCACGATCCATGCCTCCCCCGACCGCTTCGACCCCAACTCGTGCTACCTCCAGACGCTCGTCTTCGCCGACGGCGTGCGCATGGACCGGTACGGCCAGTACGTCCGCCTGCCCGAAGGCGGACTCCGCGAGGTCCGGGGGCCGCTGGCGGCGCCGGACCGCGACCGGGACGCGCGGCTCCCCGGCGGCGAGCCGAACATCACGGGCGACTGGGCGCCGGTGCAACGCGTGATGGCCGACCCGCGCGGCACGGGCGGCGGCCTGGTGCCGCTGGACACGCTCGAGGCGATCGACGCCGGGCAGGCCGCAACCGGCCGCGGACGCGGCGGCGGCCCCGGCGCCGGCCCGGCCCTCACGCCGCTGGGGGAAGCCCGCGCCGGGAGGTTCGCGCGCGAGGACAACCCGCGGTTCCGGTGCGAAACCACCAGCATCGTCTTCGACTGGACGTTCGACGGACCCGTCAACCGGATCACGCAGACCGGCGACGCGATCGTGATCCTCTACGGCCAGCACAACCTCGAGCGGACGATCCACATGGACCGGGACCGCCACCCCCCGGACGCGTTTCCCAGCCGCGCGGGCCACTCCATCGGACGCTGGGAGGACGACGTGCTCGTCGTCGACACGGCCATGTTCCTGCCCGGCGTTCTCAGGGCGCCCATCCGCAACAGCGACCGGCTGCGGGTCACCGAGCGGTTCACGCTCGATCCGGAGACCATGGAGCTGACGCGCGCGTGGACGGCCGAGGACCCGGTCTACCTGGCCCGCCCGCTCACCGGCTCGGACGTCGTCCAGCCGGCCGACGCGCCCTACGCCGAGGATCAATGCAACGAGCAGGCGTTCATCGACTATTCGCAGGTGGAATTCTGACGGCCCGACGCGACGAGCTTCCGCACATGTCGATCCTTGAGGTTCCGGCGCCGGTGTCCTACTAACGAAGTGCCCGTTCCGTTGACGCCTGAGCCGGGGGAAGATGCCATTCGGACTCCGATCCGACGACGTTTCCGGCCCTCGGGGATGGCGCATGAGGTCCGAGACCGTGAACGAGTTCCTGCAGACGGTGACGGTCATCGCGTCGATGGCCACGATGTTCGCCGCGTTCGGCGGTTTGATGCTCACGATGAACGGTCGAACGGAGGCGCGATTGACCGCCCGGATCGACCGGCTCGAGGATCGACTGGACGCCCAGCACCAGGACATCAACGACACCATCATCGAGTTGACCGGACGCATCGAACGGCTCGAAGGCTCCCCATCCGCAGACGATTGATCCACGGAATCTCCGGGGCCAACCTCGGTCAACGCGGCCGGTAGGCCACCCGCGCCGGCTCGGCCAGGGGGGCCGGCGCCACCCGGGCGCGGATCTCGGTCTGCACGTGCGGTTCGACGGTCGGCTTGGACGAGCCGCCGCCCGATTCGCCCCACACCACCCGGACCTCCGTGGCCGGCTCGCTGGACTCGACGTCGACGGAAGCCAGCGACACGAGGGCGCGCTCGTTCCACAGGTACCCGCTGTAGGTCGACACGCCGACCGTCCGGCCGTCCCGGAGGACCGCGTCGAACGGCAGCGTCGCGTAGTTGGTCAGGGGCAGGTCGATGTACTTGGCCGTCTCGCCGCTCCCGAAGATCGAGCCGAGGGCCCGGCCGACGTCGTCGCCGTTCCAGACCAGCGTCACCTTGGCCCGAGGGGGACTCGGAGCGATCGCCTCCAGCGCGGCGCGCCCCACGAACTCGTGGTCGAACCGGACGAAAGGCCCGTAACCCAGGTCGTACGGCGTCAGGTAATAGTCGGCGATGTCGTCGGATTCGAAGCTGCCGCCCAGCGAGGCCATGGCCTCGTAGCTGTCCGCGCCGAGCCATTCCCGGTACGGCTTCATGGCGTCGCCGGAGTAGACGGCCGGGAGCGGCGAGGGGATCCATCCGGACTCGAGGCAACTGGTCGGGTAGGCCTTGGAGCCCACCTGCCGGAGCCCGAACTCGCGTCCGGCCTCGACGATAGCGTCCCGCACGCGCTCGACGTCGTCCCACGGACCGAACAGCTCCCAGCCCGGTTGGCCGACCATGCCGTGCCGGAGGGCGCGCACGTCGCACCCGTCGATCCGGAACCGCCCCATGTTGAAGAACTTGATCGGCGGCGCCGTCTCACCCGTGACCTTCTCCATCAGGGACACGGCGTGCGGGCCCTGCACCTGGAACCGGAACATCTTCCGGAAGCCCTTGTTGACGGCCGTTCGCTCGTCCCGTTCCACGGTCACGTCGTAACCGCCGATCTCGGCGTGGTACTGCACCCAGTTCAGGGCCGAGGGACGTCCCACGAGGCTGAGCCTGCTCTCGTCCAGGTAGAACAGGATCGCGTCGCCGATCACGTAGCCGTCCGCGTTGCACGCGACGAACTGCTTGGCCTTGTCCACGGTGAAGTTCCGGAAACTGTTGACGCCGAGGTCCGACAACAGACGCGTGGCATCGGGGCCCTCCACGTAGAGGTCGGTCATGTGGTGCGACTGGTCGAACAGCGCGCAGGTCTCGCGCCAGGCGCGCTGCTCGTCCCGCCAGTTCGTATACTCCGGGGGCACGGACGGGAAGGCATAGGGGCCGATCTGCGAATGACGCAGCATACGGGCCGCGCTCCCGGCGGCCTGCAACTTCTCCTCGAGGTTCCTGTAGCTCATCCACCCAATCCTTTCGTCGCGGCGCGCATCATCCTACCAGAACTCCGCGCGGCGACGGGACACCGTGCGCCCCGCCGGCCATCTGATAACATCTCGCGCCCATGAGCCGTCCGGAAAACGCCGCCGAGTCCCGGCTGGCCCGCATGGGCCTTCGCCTGTCGGACTGGTTCGAACGCTGGTTCCCCGATCCCTTCGTCCTGGCCATCGTGGCCGTCGGCATCGTGTTCCTGGCCAGCCTGTCCATCGGCAGCTCGGTGACGGAGACAGCCCAGTGGTTCGGCGCCGGTTTCTGGGACCTGGTCGCCTTCACGATGCAGATGACGCTGATCATCATCACCGGCTACTCCGTGGCCACCTCGCCGCCGGTGTTCCGCGTCATTCGCCGGATGGCGCTCGTGCCGAAGAACGGACCCGCCGCCGCCGCGTACGTCGGGCTGTTCTCGATGCTGACGTCGCTGCTGTCGTGGAGCTTCAGCCTGATCTTCAGCGGCCTGCTGGCCCGCGAGGTGGCCCACCACGTCCGCGGGGCGGACTGCCGCGCCGTCGCGGCCGCCGCCTACCTGGGCGTGGGCAGCGTCTGGGCGCTGGGCCTGTCCTCATCGGCCGCGCTGATCATGGCGACGCCGGCGTCGCTGCCCGACTCGAGCCTGGCCATCAGCGGCGTCATCCCGCTCCGCGACACGATCGGGTTGTGGCAGAGCATGGCGACGGCGCTGGTCCTGATCGT
>JAJEEE010000079.1 GCA_022821145.1 Acidobacteriota bacterium | reverse complement strand
AAAAAATGCTGGAAAATCTCTGCATGGTTGAGCCCTCCTCTTCGGTTCGGTCTTTCTTGTCGAAAAACCAATCCTACGAGGTCGGGCTCAACCTCTCAATCCTCTCTCCATTCCGCAGAATCTAATTTGGACAGGTATGATAAAGTGCCAGATGTACTCTCCGAGCACTTGATCACCTGGGCGCAGAACGTAGAACTCGGTCGAACCCCGTCCGATTCCGTTGGTGAGATCGCGGGCCAGTGCAGCCTTCCCATTCTGCATGGACGGAGTGATCTTGGCGAACAGGACATCGCCCTCCTCGAATGCAGTGAATCCGTTCGCGACCTCGGCGAGACGCCGATCCTCGCGGACGGCGATCGTCCCGGTTTGCTGGTCGACGGCGGCCATCGGAACGAAGGTCACGACCGTGTCGTCGGCACACGCGCGTCTTTGTTCCCGTGGATTGACGGTACAAATCGCGCCGAGCGCGACTTGATCGCAGGTGGTCATCGCTCGAGGGTGTCCTTCGTGGCCTCGGCCAACTCGTCGATCTCGCTGAGAATTTCGAGCTCGATGATCTTGAGTTCGTTAAGGATCTCCAGGGGGTCGCGATGGTCTACCGTCGTCCGGTTCTGTGGCCGATACCGCCCAGCACTCAGGTTGAAATCGGTAGCGCGGACCGCGTCGGCCTTGGCGAACCACCAGTTCTCCGTCCAGTCCATCTCCGCGTCGCGGTTGCTCCAGTCCGTCCACCGTGCCTCCCGGTCGCGGAATGCGGCGACCAATGCGGGTAGGTCATCCTCGTCGATGGGCGTGTCATGGTTGGCGTCGAGCTTGAAGCCGTCGTTGTCGGCGTGGAGGAACATTACCCGATCCGTCGCTCCGCCCTTGCGGAAGACCAGAACCGAAGTCTTGACGCCGGAATACGGGTTGAACACCCCGCCGGGAAGCGACAGCACTGCGTCGACGCGGTTGTTCTCGACGAGCTTGCGGCGCAACTCCCGGTGCGCGACGGTCGGGCCGAACAGGACGCCCTCGGGAACTACCACGCCGCACCGGCCGCCGTCCTTCAGGTGGTTCAGCATATACTGGAGGAACAGCAGTTCCGTCTGCCGCGTCCTGCCGACCTTCACTTCCTCGACGATCCGATCCGCGTCCAGCCGTCCGGAGAAGGGCGGATTGGCGAGCACGATGTCGAACCCCTTGACGGGCAGGTCGAGTTCCGCCTTCGCTGCGCGGTCCAGAGACCGGGTCAACGCGTCCCGTCGAAGGATGCGCACCTTGTCCAGCCCGCGCAGGGACAGGTTCATCGTGGCGAGCCGGACCATCCGTGGGTCCACATCGTTGCCGAACAGCGTGGCCTCGTGCAGACGGCGCACGGCGCCGCGGCTCAACGTGTCACCGAGGCCACGTCGGACGGTCTTGCCGTCCGCTTCGATCTCTTCGATGCCGGCTTCCGAGGAGTTGGCGAGCCGGATGTGGTCGTACGCTCCGACCAGGAAACCGGCCGTGCCGGCGGCCGGGTCGTGCACCGTTTCGCCGAGTCGGGGATCGACAAGCTGGACCATCGTGCGGATGACGTGGCGCGGCGTGCGGAACTGGCCCAACTCACCGGCTTGCCGAATCTGGCGCAACACGTGCTCGAACAGGTCGCCCTTCGTGTCGGCGTCGACTTGTTCCAGGTGCAGGTCGTTGACGTGGCTGACGACCTGCGAGAGGACGGTCGGCTCGTCGATCACGAGCCGCGCGTCCGCCATGAAGTCGGTGACGCCCTCGGCGGCGATCCCGGCGTGGAACGGGAAGACCTCCTCGCGCACCCAGGACACGAGCCGCTGGCCGTTCAGGGCGTTGGCCCAGTTGGACCAACGGAGCGTGTCGCGCGGGACCGTTTCTGCTCCGGGTTCCCGGGCGTTGCGCGGGTTGCGCAGCGTCCATTCGCCGGCGAAGGCGCCGGCGTAGGGTTTCGCGCGGGGACGGCGCGCCGCGCGGACGCGCGCCGCATCGGCGGCCTCGAACATGTAGAAGTAGATCAGGAAGCTGAGCTGTTCGGCGTTCTGCGCCGGGTCGGGGTAGCCTCCGGCGAAAAGATAGTCCCGGATCCGGTCGATGGCGCGGCGAAGCTCGGGCGTTAGCGGCATGGCAAACTGGTCACGGTGCGGCGGTGTCGCTGCTTTCGGAATCGGCGTCGGGCCGCCCGAAAACGGCGGCGTTGAACCCGGCGATCATGCGGTCGAGGGCGGACTGTCCTCCGAACACCCGGCAGGCCTGCTCGTAGCCGCCCTTCCCCTTGAAGGGGTGCTCGTCGAAATCGTAGTCGCCGAGAGCGTCCATGTCCATCGCGTCGGCCCGGATTCGGCTGCCGATCAACGCCGCCCAACGCGCCTGTTCCGCGTCGAACTCCTGGACGCCGCGCCACGACTCGAAACGGACGCCGACTTCCGACGCTTTCGTTTCGTGCTCCGCCGTCCGGACGATCCGGCCGTTGTCGTCCAGCGTGAGCCAGTCTCGGCTCTCCGGGTCGATGTGGTCGTCCACGTCGAGAGTCAACAACGTGTTCGGGTCGCCGGGTCCGGGCGGCGTCGGACGTCCCGCGCTGATGCCGCCGCCGGTGTCTCCCTCCTCGTCGTCGTGAAAATCCGTCACGCCCACGAAGTCGAAGATCGTGAAGTCGGTCTTGCCGATGTGCGGCGCCTTGCGCGTGCCGCGTCCACGCATCTGGCGGTAGAGAATCGTGCTCTGCGTGAACCGCGCCATGACCAAGCTGACCACCTCCGGACAGTCGAAGCCCGTGTCGAGCATGTTCACGCTGACCAGGATCTTGGGGAACTCCTCCTCCTTGAACCTCTTGATGATGGCGCTCGCGTCCGGGGCCGGGCCGCCGCCGACGTCGCTGACGACGAAATCCGCGTAACGTGTAGTGGGATGCGGCTTCAGGTCGGCGAAGTGGTCGTCGAGCATCGCCGCCAGCGTCTCGGCGTGGCGTTTCGTCACCGCGAACACGATGGTCTTGCCCCACGTCGGCCAGCGCCGGACGCCGTCCTTGCCCATGAATCCCTTGTCGTGCGCGTCGCGGAATTCCCGCACGATCGCGCGGTTGCGCTCCGGGATCGTGAACGTGCGCTCCAGCGCCCGCGGGTCCACGGTGATGGGGTCGGACGAAGCGAAGAGCTTCTCGAATTCCCGTCGTGTCGAGGCGTCCATCGCCGTCCAGTCGAGTTCCTCACGCGCCACCTGGAACCCGTCTTCGGCGGCCGTCTTCACCGTCATCGCCTTGTAGATGCGGTACGGCAACAAGTGGCCGTCCTCGATGGCTTGGCGAAGCGTGTAGCGGAAGGTCGGCTCCGCGAGTTCGAAGAACCGCAGCGTGTCGCGTACGAAGCGGCCGTCCTCGGGGTCCGGCAGCCTGTCCGGCTCGGCCATGCACGGCGTGGCCGTCAGTCCGAGCTGGATACTGTCGAAGTGCTGGAGCACGCCGCTCCACTTGCCGTAGATCGAGCGGTGGCACTCGTCGGTGATCACGAGATCGAAGTAGCCCGACGACAGGTCGTGGTAATCCGTGATCATCGTCTGCAGGGTCGCGATCGTGATTCGCTTCGTACGGTCGAAGCCCCGGCCCGGCCTGAGCACGTGACAGGGATAGTCGCCGAGATGGTCGTTGAAGGCGTCCTCGGCCTGCCCGGCGAGGGCGATGCGGTCCACCAGGAACAGGACGCGGGTCACGATACCCGCCTCGAACAGGCGCTTGACGAAGGCCGCCGCGGTGCGGGTCTTGCCGGCGCCGGTCGCCATCTCGACGAGCAGTTTGCGGCGTCCCTGGGAAACCCCCCTCGACAGAGCCTCGATACACGCGATCTGATAGTCGCGTTCCACGATTCTCTGGTCGATCTCCACAGTGGAAAGATCCAGCCGGTTCCTGCGTGCGGCGACCCGCCGTTCCAGGTCGTCCTGGGAATAGAAGGTGGCGATCTTCCGCGCGTGCGCGTCGGTCTCACGGTCCAGGAACCAGACTTCCTCGCCGTTGGACAGGAACACGAACGGCACGCCGAGTTGTTCGGCGTAGTGGCGTCCCTGACCTTCCGCCGTACGAGGTCGGACGCTGGCGCGCTTGGCCTCAAGCGCCGCAAGGGGACGTCCGGCGCGGTCACACAGCGCGTAATCGGCCTGCGAGCCGTCCGGCAGCGCCTGCTCGAACAGGACGCTCACGCCGTCGGTGAGATTCCAGCCGGCGTCCTTGAGGAGAGCGTCGATCTTGACGCGGGAGAAGGCTTCCGTCGTTCGGCTCATGCGTCCGGCCGTGAATCGGGAGGGCTGGCCGGCGGTCTCCCGTGGCGTCTCAGCATTTCGTATCGGTCAGGCGGCTACGAAGGGTCAGCCGAGCAACCGGAGGATGGCGACGACGGCTCCCACGATTGCGCCTGCTTGCAGGAGCATCGCACGGAACGTATCCGCACGAAGTGAACTGATCGCACCGTGCAGCGTTGCGATCTCGGCGCGTAGCATCTCTGGAGTCACGTGCTCGCCGTGCTCGGCTGCTTGGCGGATGGCATCTGCCAGCACGTCGGCTTGGGCGCGTTCGATGCCGGCCTCGGTCAACTGGCGGGCGATAGTGAGTGAGTCGAACATCAAGATCTCCTGCAGCCTTTCGGTCGACGCCAGTCCGTGACTGGTCCAGTGCCGGTGACCGGGCGGGCGCAAACGCCCCCAGCATGACGGCCCACAAGCGTGAGGCGCGACCGAGGACAGTATACCGCGCGGCGGCCGGTGGCCTCTACTGGCCGCCCGTGAATGGACGCCCGACACGACAGTGAGACGGGTCGGGGATGCTGGTAACCCTGGTAAGGATCTGTCCCCGGGATCGGGTCCTGCGGCGGGAGGGCCGGTCCTTGTCGACTCGTCGCGAGCCAGGATCGGCCCGGAGTACGCTCGGGAGGCGCCGTAGAGCCACGGGCAGTGGGCTTGAGGCCAGACGAACCGGCGCCGGACGGAGTGGCCGATCTCGGAATGTAGTCGATGCCCGCGGGAGTCTTCGTGTTCCGGCCGTCCACGTCCGAACCGATGGGTGGGCCGCCTCGGCTGAATCCACTGGGGCCGTCCCGGTGGCGTTGCCGCCGGAGGGTCGGCTGTCGTCTGATACCGGAGATGGGGCTGTGATCGATCATGAATTCAAGAGCGGTCCCAATACGTCAGATGGCGGCGAAAAACGTCAACGTGTTGACGCTCCTCTTGTTCATCATCGGCTATCCTGTCGATCCGTTGCGTCCAGTCTCCGAAGTCGTTCGTTCGGTATGAATAGGTCTTCTCACGAACCGGGGCGCCGGACTCGAAAATCCGCTCTCTGCTCACGAACCCGCTGTGGCCGTATTCACGGTCGACACGTTGTACGGCGTTCGCGAAAGGACGCTCGATCTCAGCTCGCAAACACCGGCCCGACTGGTCGTTCGTGTAGATCACCCTCCAGTTCGAACTTATGTCTTCGATGGGATCGCGATCCGCGCTGTCGACCGTGAGCCGGCCGTCGCTGTAATGGAAAGCGCCCCCAAGAAGCTGGACGCCCTCACGATCGTACAAGGTGCGATGGATGGGCCGACCCAGCGAATCGACCCGCGTCGCGGTCCGCGCCGTATTTCCGGTATAGAGGAGTGGCGCCAGAAACAGATGCAGCGATGTCGATGCCGAAAGATGGAACATCTCGGCCGTTTCTGACTCTACGCGCGCGCTCGGGGCATACGGCGAGCTGTAATCGTATTCCTCGAGAATCTCCAGAGTGCTGTCGGCGTCATGCAGGTAGGCGCAGACTCGGCACAGGCGCCGACGCTCGTCGTAATCCCAGACACGTCGCGTGGCCACCCCGGTCTCCTCCGCCAGACGGCCATGGGAGTCGTATCTCAGCCGCGCAATCTGAACCCAGTCCTGCTCCCCGACTTTCTCCCGAACATCGCAAAGCTGCCCGTCTCGACGATAGAAGCCGATGAGACTCCTACGGTCGGATCTGACTTCACACGTGCGGATCGGGCCCCGGAAACGAAGCGGCATGTCGGGAAACACCGAGCGATGTTATCACCGACGTTCCAGCGGTCGTGCGGGTGGCTGATGCTCTGAGATCCGTGTCCTGCGGGAAAGTTACGGACCTCGTTGACGGGTCGAACCGAGTTGTGTCCGAAACCGGAAGTTGTGGACACGATCGGTTGAGAGGGGTTCGGGCCGCGGGTCGGGGGCCGGCGCCCAGCGAGTCGGGCGAGTTCCTGGGCAGCAGCGCGTCGACATGGCGGACCGGGTGGTCAGCGATCCGGGCCAGGACGTTCGCCAGATGCGCCTCCTGGTCGATGCCGTGGAGCGTGGCCGCGCCGATCCGGCTGTAGAATGCGACCGCTCGCTCGCTCGCGGCCTCCCGTCCCGGCAAATGTCTCCACGATCTGACGGCGTCCCGCCTTCGACAGCATCCGACGCTTCGGACGCTACCGCCCCTCTCCTTCCACCCGCTCGACCCTCTCGACGCCGATGCTCCGCGGCGGCCGGGGCAGTCGCCGACGATCTCTCTGCGGCGTACCCGTCGATTCAGGGCGTTCTCGACGGGCCTCGAATCGGCCCGCCGTGTTAGGCTCGGCGACCGGAGGGGCGTCTCAGTGGTCGAGTGGTTTTCAGACGATGAGTCAGGCTATGCCGCATGGCTTGCGGAGCATCCCGACGGGTTTGTGTTCAACCACTTCGGCGGCCAGCACGCAGCCTACAACGTTATCCACCAAGCTTCGTGCCGCCATCTTCACCGGGCGGTCGACTCGGGCCGTCGAACCGTGATCGAGAAACTTGTGTCAACGGATTTGCGGGAGCTGACTTCCCGCGTGAATCAGGTCAGGGGCCTGGGGGCGTGGAAGTTCTGCAACGGGTGTTGCGAAGGAGGCGAGCAATGACGGGATCGGAGACGAGGGATCCGCTTGAGGAAGCCTTGCAGAATGCCATCGAGCAGATAATCGCTGCCGGAAGCACAGAGGATGATCCGCTCGTCGTCAGCCTCAAGGCCAGACTGGAAGAGATTTCGGACGAGTATTCCAGACCGGACGCGGTCGACTTCCTGAACCAGTCGGAGGTCAAGGGCATGCTCGGCCGCCAGCGGGAATTGGTTCTTGAGGATGCGAAGCGCCGCCCGGAGAAGTACCAGGGGCCGGACGGCAAAGTGGACCCGATGAAGATCGAGCAGGAAGTGAACCTGCAGCAGATGTCTATGCGGGAGGAGATGATGTACGACCTTCCGGACGAGTACCTGAGTGAGGGGGAGCTGCGGGAGCGCGAAGACCGCCGGGCCGAGATTCCGGGCGAGGAATAGCCGGATCCCGGGGGATTCTCGGCGGATGTGCGTTCGGCCGACGCGGGAGAGCGATACGGGGGCGCACCGACGCCTCGGTACATGGAGACGCAGGTCCGATGGGACTGTACGTTATCCGGGCATTCTATTACCGGCCCCGCACGAGGGATGGCGAGGGTGATCGTTTTCTTACGTTCGTCGAGGAACCCAAACCCAAGGACGATCCGCATCGGGGGGAGCCCAGCAGCAGTCGCAGGGTATGGGATAGATCAAGCGGGATCCTGGTGGGGTCAGCCCCGACGCGGTCCAACGGTGGAATCCGAGACGGGTCCTACCGACAGGTCTTCGCGCAGGACTTGCGAAACGCCTACGGCCCTCTATTCGAGGATGGACGAGATCCGGACCGACCGAATCTTCGGAGCGCGCACGGCGGGAGCGAATTGCCCCAGGAATTGCGACGGCGCTGTGAAGATGAACTAAGGCGCTGGCGTCGGCAAGGGCGCATTCGGCCCGATTCGTGGGGTTGATCGAATTCGGTGGGTGTGGTGAGCGGAGCGCGCCCGCAAGTAGGGAACCATAACCCTGCTTGTTCCCGGCCGGTTCGCATCCGGCACGGGAAGACGCGACCTGTAGGAGGGAAGATGACATCGATCCGAACGGTGCCGGTGATGGCAGCCGCCGTGATTGTCGCGACCGCCGCGGGGACGCCCGGGGTTGGCTTGATGCAGGCAGTGTCCAGTTGGTGTCCGGGGAACGAAGTGCCCGATAGCCCCGGCGAGGGCGGGCTGATGAGCTTCGCACTGGAGAACGGGAAGACGGTCACGATCTGTCGTAACCCCGAGTCGTCCGAGCTGACCTACTACTACGGCGCCGTCGGAGACCCACCCGAGCTCGAGTATCGCGGCCCGCTTCTCGGGACGATTCCGGATTGGTCGTTCAGCGCGGATCTTCCGGAACTCGTGGAGTACGGCGCCGCGGAGTCCGGAGACCTGTCCCAACAGACGTTGGCCGAAATCGCGGCCGGGTCCGACTCCGGGGGGTTCGTCCGCGTCTTCGGCACGGGTGTTTCCGGTGGCGAGGAAACCTCCTACCTGTTCAGAACTGGAGGGTGGCAATACGCTGTGCGCATCGGCTATAGCCGTAACCGGAATCCCGAGATCGTCGCGGAGCTGGGGAACACGAACTACTGGGAGATCATCACGCTGATCTCGCCCGACGGGCAAGATTACACGATCCGCTGAATCCGGCACCGCCCGCCCGATGAGTCTCTTGCATCGTACATATTTGTACGGATACGATGACCGGTGACGAGTTCGTGCGCCGCGTCCGGCGGGTCGGTCGCGAGCGCGGAGTTGCGGTGCGTTTCGAGAGCCGTTCGGGCAAGGGAAGCCATGGACGGCTACATTACGGGGAACGCTTCGCCACGGTGAAGGACCGGCGCAAGGAGATAGGTCCGGGGCTACTGACGGCGATGCTTCGGCAACTCGGACTGAGGCGCACGGACTTGGCGTAGCACGCGACGGGGGCACGCACGATGACGCGAACGCTGGCTTGGCCCGCAACGTTGGAGAGGCAGGATGACGGCTCGATCCTGGTATCGTTCCCGGACGTCCCGGAAGCCCTCACCGAGGGAGACACCGAGGCCGAGGCGCTCGCCGAGGCCCGGGACTGCCTGATCGCCGCCCTAGGAGGCTACATCGGGAGGCGGCGCGCCATACCCCGGCCGTCTTCGGCGCGGGGGATGGATTCGATCGCGCTGCCGGCGCTCGCCGCCGCGAAGGTCGCGCTCTACGACGCCATGCACACCCAGGGCGTCGGGAACACCGCGCTGGCTGCGCGGCTGGGCGTTAGCGAGGGCGCGGTGCGGCGTCTGATAGACCTCGACCACCGGTCGCACATCGGCCAAGTCGAAACGGCGCTGCATGCTCTCGGGCGGCGGCTGATGATCGCGACCCGGGAAGCACGGGTTCGGTTTGGTTGATGTCGCGTCAGGTTGCCATTTCGCATGACCGATCCCCGCAGGAAAATTCTCGGGTCGGCTCGCCGGTCAACGGCCTCGGGGCGGGTGCCTGAGCACGAGTCAACCAACCCCGTCCACCCAGTCAGCACGATTCTGAACCGACGCCTGCGGTCCAACCGGCGTCACCGTCGGCCGTGATCGAAGAGACTCAGAGGCTTCTCGATTTCGTCGTCCGTCGATACCTGACCTAGACGTTTTCCGATGTATATGCATGCGCAGCCTCCGGCCGCCGCAACAAGGTTCACATTGTCAAGAGTCCAGCCCATCCAACTTACGATGACGGCTCCAACCGAGGAGGTGGCAAGGTACCCCATGTAAAACCACTGAATTGATCTGCCCAAGCTCCTCGGAGGCTCGAGGCCCGCCACCTGCAGTTGCCGGCACGTCTGGAGAAAATGCGCCCAACCTGTCAAGGCGCCCGCCAACACAATCGTCATCACAACCTTGACGGGCGTCGAATCGATGACGGGCGCTTGGCCCGTGACCGGCCGGCTGAGGAAGCTGAAGTAGAGGGCCAGCGGTACGACCGTAAGGACCAATGAGGCGCCCATGAGCCAGTTCTTCCTGGAAAGAAGCCTGCATGTTCTGTCCAGGGCTCGCTTTTCCAGTTCGTCGGAGTCTGTGACCGGCGCCAACTCCGGCATCGTGAAGCCCTCGGCAGCCGCCAGTTCGCGCAATTCCGGATCTGCGGCCAGGAACTCTTCAACGAGGGATCGGGTTTCCTCGCTCGCCTCCCCGGCCAGGTAGACCGGTAGCAGGTCCCGAATGACGTTGGGGCTGATTTCCTTCATTTCGCGCTCCCTGTCCGGACCCTGGATAGCCGCATACGAGCCCGATGCACTTTCACCTTGGCGGCCGCGATGGAGATCCTGAGGATCCTGGCGATCTGGTCATACGGCAATCCGTCGTTGACTCGCAGCAACAGCGCGGACCGATCGACCTCGGGCAGTTTCGCCAGTTCCGCCAACACGATCCGCAACTCTTCGCGTTTTTCGAGTTCTCTCGACGGAGACACGGCCTGCGAAGTCACGCCGACGAGTGGGGAGGTGCGGCGGACATGCCGGAGTTCGTGCAGGTAAAGGTTGCGGACGATCGTCAAGAGGTATGCCTTGACGTTTGCCGCCCGGTCGAGTCCGTGCCCCTGCCACATGCGGAGAAAAGTCTCAGCGGTCAGATCTTCGGCCATGGACGCATTGCCCGACAGATAGAGCGAATATCGGTAAATGTCCTTCGAGTATTTGGCGTAGACATCGTGAAAGCCGATCGCGCCCGTCTTCTCGCTCACGCTTTGGAGATCCATTTCGTGCGGGAAAGTTACAGACTTTGTCGGCTATTTTTGCTCGGGGGAGAGCGGCTTCGTCGTCCACTCCATCGCTTGCTGATGAACTCGGCGCGCCGCCGACGGTCCAACACCGTCGGAGTCGGCCGCCCCTTGGAGTCCGTCTCCTGGCGCCGCCGTGGGCACGCATGGGGCGAGTTCAGGGTGGGGCGGTCGAAGAACGGGCTGACCGTTTCCTATCGGCTATTCACGGATTGCCAGGGGAATCGTTCGATTCGGCGCCTGTGTTCCGAAACATGGCTTTTTCGTCACTCACTCGCTGAGCACGCGCACGACGGCCTCGGGATCCCTGTCGATGACGGTCAGCAAAACGCGGGCGGCGCGATCCGGAACCCGGCGCCCCTGCTCCCAATCCTGCACGGCGCGCGCGTCGAGACCGAATCGATCCGCGAATTTCCGACGACTCAACTTCATGCGCTTCCGTATCGCAAGGATGTGCTCTGCGGCGGGATCGTCGACGATGCGGCACGGCAGATCCACTTCGCCGCGCACGTGGGCAAGCACCTCGCCCAACGCTCGTTCGACCTCTCGGCCCACCCGGGTTCGTTCCTTCGTCATCGGCTTGCCTCTTCCTTCTTGATCGCGGCCACCAAGTGCGACAGAGTCTTCCTGTCCGCAGGAGTCAGGCCTTCACGGTCAGCCTACGTATAGGCCGTCAGCAGGTAGATCGCCTCCGGTCCGGCGTGATCGTGACACAACCGATGACCGCCGGCGTGGGCCGGTTGCCGGCTTGGCCCGGGCAACCAACGCCGATCGGTCGGCACGACGCCGGGCGTCGTGCGCGAAGCCGAACTCCCATACCCGTGCTGCGGCTCAGCGGATCACGCGCACTTCGACGGTCACGCGCCCGCTCTCGCCGACACGTACGAGTTGGCCGCGTCCCTCGATCCCCGCGATGTACTCGGGATCCAGCCAGGCGTCTGCCGCAACGCGCTCCCACGCGAACACGCGGTACTCCCCGGGCGCCATCGCGTCGAAGCGCAGAGAGCCGTCCTCGTCGGTCCAGCCCGTCAGGTATCGGAGGCCGCCCATCGGGCGGCGACGTCGGCCTGCAGCTCACCGTCCCGGACCGGCAGGTCGACGTAGAACGGCGGGTTCTCCGGGTTCGGCGACCACGCCGCGGCCGAGGCCAGCATCGCGCTGGCGCCGAAGTCGAGGCCCGCGACTTCGTCGACGGACGACAGCGCCGCGATCTGCGCCCACGCCGGCCGGTCGACCTGCGGGCGGCCGCCCATGCAGCACGGGCTC
>JAJEEE010000015.1 GCA_022821145.1 Acidobacteriota bacterium | reverse complement strand
AGATCTTTTTTCTTGAACTGACGCCTCGGCTCCGCCTCGTTGTCCAGCCGCGGGGAGGAACCCCGCGGCTACGACTGGGAGTTCCGCGAGTTGGCGGCGGAACGCGTGGGGACGTCATGGCGTTGGGGGCCGGAGGGCCATGGCCACGTTGCGGGGGATGCGCAACACGTTGCCGCATTCCCCATCGTACCCGCGGCGTTCCTCGCCGCGGGTGGACAAGGCGGCCTCCGGGCCGCCGCGTCAGCAAGACGCGATCTTGCCAGGGGCCTGCACCGAGAACGAATAGATCTTTTTTCTTGAACTGACGCCTCGGCTCCGCCTCGTTGTCCAGCCGCGGGGAGGAACCCCGCGGCTACGACTGGGAGTTCCGCGAGTTGGCGGCGGAACGCGTGGGGACGTCATGGCGTTGGGGGACGGAGGGCCATGGCCACGTTGCGGGGGATGCGCAACACGTTGCCGCATTCCCCATCGTAACCGCGGCGTTCCTCGCCGCGGTTGGACAACGAGCGGAGCGAGGCGTCAGTCCGATAACCTGTCTCTTCAGCGTAATACCTAAGGTCAATCAGCCCCGGCGCCTTCCCCGTCAGGCCTTGCCCGTCCGCCAGCCGTCGGCGTATGTCTCGCGCACGACTCCCGAATAGGGGACCGGGCTGATGACTACGCGGACCTCGATCTGGTTGTGGCGTTCCACGGTGGTCTTCGCCGAGCCCCCGCCTTCCTCGCCCCACACCAGCACCAACTCGTCGCCGATCTCGATGTCCGGATCGACGGAGCCGAGCGACAGCATCGACCGCTCGTTGTAGCTGTATCCGGCGAACATCGAGATGCCCGCGATCCGGTCCCCCTTCATGACCCGGTCGAAGGACGCGGAGGTGTAGTTCGACAGGGGCAGGTCGATGTACTTGAAATGGTCTTCTCCGGGCCGGAACATGGAGGCGAACGCACGCGCGACGTCGTCGCCGTTCCATGCGAACGTCACCTTTTTGCGTTGGGGCTCACCGGCCATGGCCTCCAGGGCTTCGCGGCCGATGAAGTCGTGGTCGAACTTCACGAAGGGGCCGTAGCCGAGCGCGTACGGGGTGGCGTAGTAGTCCTCGATGCGGTCCGAGTACAGGCTTCCGCCGAGCGACCCCGAGCCTTCGTATCCGTTGGCCGGCAACCACTCCCGGTAAGGCTTCATCCCGTCGCCGGTGTAGACGGCGGGCAGGGGCGACGGGATCCAGCCCGACTCCAGCGTGTTCGTCGCGTAGGCCCGCGCGCCGACCTGCGTCAGTCCGAACTCCGCTCCGGCTTCGACGATCGCCGCGCGGATTTCCTCGCCCTCCTCGTAGGGGCCCCAGATCTCGAGTCCGGGCGCGCCCGCCATGCCGTGCCGCAGCGCGCGCACGCGGCGCCCGGCGATGTTGATGGCGTCCATGTGGAAGAACTTCACCTCGGGGGGCGGTCCGCCGTTGAGCTTCTCGATCAGTTGCCAGGCGTTGGGCCCCTGGATCTGGTACCGGTAGGAGACGCGCGAGACCGGCCGGCCCATCGGGCGTCCCGGGGACCGGTCGTCCTTCTGGATCGTCAGGTCGTAGCCGCCCGTGTCGGCGTGGAACTCGATCCAGTTGGCCGTCGGAGCGCGTCCCACGAAGACCAGCTTGTTCTCCTCCAGGTGGAACAGGATGCCGTCGCCGATGACATAGCCGTCGTGGCTGCACGGCACGAACTGCTTGGCCCGGTTGACGGGGAACTTGGCGAAGCTGTTGATGGCCAGATCCGAAAGCATCCGGATCGCGTCCGGGCCCTCGATGTAGATATCGACCATGTGATGGGACTGGTCGAAAAGAACGCAGGACTCGCGCCAGGCCCGCTGCTCGTCGCGCCAGTTGCTGAACTCGGGAGGTACGACAGGATAGATGTAGGCCCCGATTTGTGAATTTCGCAGCATGTGGACGGGATTGCCCACCGCGTTCAACTTGTCCTCCAGGCTTTGCCGACTCATCTGATCGTGACCTCCTTCAGTCGAGCGCAACGGCTCGCGGTGAATCGCGCATTGTAAGCGAAAAGGCGCGGCGAATGGAAATGGGCCGCCCGTCGCGGGCCGGCGCGTTCAGCGCTTGTTGACCATCCACGCCGAGAAGCTTCGCAGGAACTCCCGGAACCCTTCCAGGTGCCGGGCGGGGAAGTCGTACTTCGACTCGGCGTCCTCCAGCGTCTTCTCGAAGCACGCCAGCCAGACCTGACGCGCCCGTTCGTCGATTTCGAACGGGAGGTGGCGGGCGCGCATCCGCGGCGGTCCGTAGCGTCGGACGTACTCGGGCGGCCCCCCGAGCAGCATCACGAAGAACAGGGCCGTCTTTCGCGACGACGCTTCCATGTCGGATGGGAACAGGGGCCGAATTTCCGAGGCCTCCAGCTCCCGGTAGAAGTCCGCAATCATCCTGAAGACGTTCGCCTCGCCCATCAGGCCGTAGATCTCCCGGCTGGGGCCGGGCCCTGGCGGCGGCCCGCCCGGCGGCGTGTAGATGACGCGGTCGGGACGCATCGATCAGGAGAATGCGCCCCGGTAGAGCGCCTCGGCGGCGCCGGCGTCGAAGGGCCGGGGATTGAACGTGCCCGTCCACTGCGTGGCGGCGTTGGCGGCCAGTTCCGGTACGTCCGCCTCGCGCGCGCCGATGTCCTCGAGTGAGAGCGGCAGGCCGGCGGCGCGGGCCAGATCCTCGAGCCGGGCGGCCAGTTGATCCCCGGCCGTGATGGCCGTCGAGCGCCGGCCCGACACGTTCAGAAGCTCCGCGTAGCGTTCGCCGACAGCATCGGCGTTCCAGCGCACGACGTGCGGCAGCATCACCGCGATGGCGACCGCGTGCGTGGTCCCGTAGGTCATCGTCAGCGGGTTGGCGCAGGCGTGCGTGGCGCCCAGCATGGACTGCGCGATTGCAATGCCGGCCGCGTGCGATCCGAACAGCATGGCCCCGCGCGCGGCGGTGTTCCCGGGTTCGGCGAGGACCGTCTCGAAGTTGCCTTCCAGGAGCCGCCAGGCGTCGCGGGCGAACATCTCCGATACCGGCGTGTGGGCGGCGGTGACGAAAGCCTCGACGGCGTGCGAAACCGCGTCGAAGCCGGCCGTGGCGGTCACCGGCGGCGGTTGGGTCAGCGTCAGCAGCGGATCCAGGATCGCCGCCCGGAACGCGGCCTTCGGATCGGTGCAGGCCATCTTGGCGTGCGTCTCGGCGTCGGAAATCAGCGCCGTGGGTTGGGCTTCGCTGCCGGTTCCGGCCGTGGTGGGTATGCCGATGCTCGGAAGCATGGGCCGTTGAGCCTTGTCCTGGCCCCAGTAGTCGCGGATATGTCCGCCGTTGGTCAGGACGAAGTTGATCCCCTTGGCGCAGTCCATGGCGCTGCCGCCGCCCAATCCGACGATCGAGTCGACGTCCGCGGCGGCGGCGGCCGTCCGGCCGTCTTCCACCATGCGCGAATCCGGATTGGGCGCCAGATCGCTGAAGGCCGTCCATTCGATGCCGGCCTCTTCGAGCCGTTGGCCCGCGGTGGCGACCATCCCCGTCTCGACGATCGGCGGGTCCGATACGATCAGCGTCCGCCGGAAACCCAGCTCGCTCGCGATGCCGCCCAAACGGTCGATGGCGCCCTCGCCGAAAACGGCGCGCACGGGCGGATGAAAGTCGAACGGCCGCATCAGAACAACAGCTTGAAACCGAACTGGCACCGGCGCGGGCTGCCCGCCGAGACGATCCGGCCGAACGTCGGCGATCCCACGAACGCGTCCGGCAGGTCCAGGTTCACGCGGTCGAACAGATTGAACGCCTCGACGCGCAACTGGAACGTCGCGGACTCGCCCAGCGGAACGTTCTTGTGGACGCCCAGGTTGACGTTCGCGTACCCGGGGCCCTCCAGGATGTTGCGTCCCGCGTCGCCGAAGGTCCCGTAGGGCGGCGTCTGGAACGCGGCCGTGTCGAACCACGCTTCGTGCGTCGGGTTCGGAAGCTCCGGGTTGCCGATGCGGTTCGGCCGGTCGTTGGCCCCGAAGCCCAGGGTCGACCGGCCCGTGTTGGAGTTGTCCACCTCGGGAAGCAGCGCCACGGTGAACGGCCGGCCCGAGGAGAGCGTGACGATGCCCTGGAGGTCCCAGTTTCCGAGGATCGCCGCCGCCGCCCCGCCGCCGTTCAGCCAGGCCCGGCCCGAGCCGAAGGGCAGTTCCCAGGCGAAGCTCGTCGAGAAGCCGTGCCGGACGTCGAAGCCGGAACGCGCGTACTCGAGCTCCGGGTTGCGGCTGTCCTGCGGGAAGTTGGGATCGCCCGCGCTGGCGAAGAAGCCCGACGCGTCGTCCATGGATTGTCCGAGCGTGTAGGCCGCCAGGATCGACAAGCCCCGGTCCAACCGTTGCTGGAACTCGACCTGGAGCGCATCGTAGTCGGACCGGCCCCGCGATTCGATCAGCGTCACGTCGTCGAACAGGGGATTCGGCCGGAGGTTGGGGAACCGCAGGGCCGTCGGCTCCGGTTGGTTGACGTCGCGCGCGGCGATCAGGTCATGCCCCCGCGAGGCCGCGTACGCGATTTCGAGGAACCGCGTCGGTCCCAGTTGCTGCTGGACGCTCACACTCCAGTGTTCCTGCCAGGGCGTCCGGAGATCGCGCTGGTACGCCGTGGCCGAGGGCGGCGTGGGCAGCGGGAAGGCCGCGGGGAACGGGTCGGTGAGGCTGGGCGCCGGCAGCCCCGGCCCCAGGGGGAAGTACAGGTTGAAGTCGAAGTAGGGGTGGTTGAAGTAGAGCCCCTCGCCGGTGGCCAGCGCGCCCTGGTTGTAGTAGACGCCGTATCCGGCGCGCACGACGGTGCGTCCGGACGCGGCGGGCGTCCATGCCGCTCCGATCCGGGGCCCGAAGTTGTTGGCGTCCGCGGTGTATCCGCCGCGCGGCATGCCGCCGGTTCCGACCGGGAGCAGGCCGCCCGTGGCCGGATCGTACAGACTGGCGCGGTCGTCGGCGTCCACGCCGGGACCCACGTGCTCGTAGCGCAGGCCCGCGGTCAGTGTCAGCCGGGGCGTGACCTTGTAGCTGTCCTGTATGAACGCGCTCCAGGACGTGGAGCGGAGCCGCTGCGGGTTGTCGAGCCGGGCGCCGCCGGTCACCAGCGGCAGGCCCAGCAGCAGGTCCGCCAGCGCGTTGCCGGTGACGTACCGGTCCGAGAAGTTCAGGAAGCCGCGAGACTGGACGTGGCGATAGCCGTTCTGCCGGACCAGGCGGACGTCGAACCCGGTCTCGATCAGGTGCGCGCCCCGGGACCAACTCGCGTTGTCGAGAACCTGGAAAGTCTCGGCCGCGCTTTCCTGCGGCGAGGTGAACTCGTCGCCCAGCGGGCTGAAGCCGACGACGCTGATCTGGCTCAGGCCGAAGTCGCGCGCCGCCGACGACAGCTCGGGGAGGCCGACGGCCTGGTTGATGCTCGTCCCCTGGTTCTCCTGAAACACGCCGATGCCCACGCGCGTGTAGCCGAAGCGCAACTCGTTGACCATCGCCGCGCCGATGGGCGACGTCAGGCTCGCGGCCAGGTTCTGCCCGCGCCGGGCGACGTCGACCCCGTATCCGGGGACGCTCACCTGCGACGACATCGGGAACGGCTCGAACAGACGCCGGTCGCCGAAGCTGTACCGGGCCGAGACCGTGGAGCCGCCGCCGAAGCCGTGATCAAGGCGGACGTCGAAATGGTCGACGTCGTCGGCGACGATGGGCGACGACACGTAGTTGGCGCGCGGGTCCGCCCGGTTGGGCAGCGGGTAGAGGTTGGCGATCGCCACACCGATGGGGTCAACGAAGAAACCGGGGATGACGTTGCCGGGAAACGGCTGCCCGGTCAGGAAGTTCCGCGGGGCCGGCAGGAGGCTCTCCGAGAAATCGCCGGCGCGTTCGGCCGCCGTCGGCACGCGTGCCAGCCGCGTGACCCCCTCCCGAAGCCGCGTCCGCTCGTAGTCGGCGAAGTAGAACGTCCGATCGCGTGCGATGGGGCCCCCGATGGAGAAGCCGTACTGTCCGCGATCGAACTCCGGGTCCGCCTCGCCGGGGGGCGCGAAGAAGTTGCGCGCGCCCAGCGCCTCGGTCCGGACGAATGCGTAGGCGGTGCCGTGGACGGCATTGGTTCCCGACTGCGTGACGACGTTGACCTGTCCGGCCGCGTTCCGTCCGAACGAGGCGTCGTAGTTGCCGGTCGTGACCTCGAACTCCCGGATGGCGTCGATGGGCGGGCGCACGCCCGGCGTGTTGAGCTTGGGGTCCACGTTGTAGACGCCGTCGAGGATGAACGACTGCGCGTCCTCGCGTCCGCCGTTGACCGTGAAGGCGAAGTCTCCGCGCTGCGAGCTGGCCGAGCCCTGGGCGGCGGCCGCCGTTCCCGGCGCAAGAAGCGACAGCTCCAGGAAGTTGCGGCCGTCCAGGGGCAGCCCCTCGAGCTGCGCCGTGTCGATCACGGTCCCCAGCGCCGCCGACTGCCGGTCGACGGGCACGGCCGAGGCGGTGACCTCTATGGCGTCCTGCACCGGGCCGATCGACAACGCGACGTCGATCCAGAGTTCCTGGCCGACCCGCAGCTCGAGGCGGGCGGCGTAGGGGGCATAGCCGCTCTGCTCGATGTCCAGGCGGTAGGTCCCGGGCGGCAGGGTCGAGAACGCGAACGCGCCCGTCGCGGCGCCCTCGACGGACCGTTCACCGCCGGTGGACTCGTTCGTGAGCCTGAGCGCCGCGCCCGGGATCGGCGCGCCGTCCGGGTCCAGGACGAGCCCGCGCACGGTTCCCAGCGACTGGGCTCCCGCCGGTATGGCGGCGAACAGGATCGCCACGGTCATCGGAGCGAGTTTCGGCATGCGCATGTCTTGCGGCCTCCTCTGCATCGGAACGGGGACGCCCGTGCTACTCTGGCCACAGTCCCGGACGCTGTCCCGATTCGAATGAATAAGCCTACAGGAACCGGACGCGTATGGAGCCAACAACGTTGGATCCTCGCGTTGTCACTCGCGCTGGCCGCGGGCGGCCTGGCGCGCGGGCAAGCCCCCGACGGCGCCGACTGGCCGCAATGGCGCGGGCCGGACCGATCCGGCCGCTCGATCGAGACGGACCTGCTGGATGCCTGGCCGGACGGCGGCCCGGAGCTGAACTGGCGAACCGAGGGGCTCGGAGCCGGATTCGGTTCGCTCGCCGTCGCGCGCGATCGAGTGTTTCTGCAGTATCGGGTGGGCAATCGGAGCGCCGTCGGCGCCCTGGACATGGCCGGAGGCCGGTTGCTCTGGTCCCGGGCGTTGGGTCCGATGCGGAACAACGACCGCGGTCCCGGGCCCCGGGGCACACCGACCGTCGACGGCGACCGCGTCTATGCGCTGACCGAGAACGGCGATCTGGTTGCGTTGGCGACGGCCGACGGGGCCATCATCTGGTCGCGAAACATCCTGGAGGATTTCGGCGGCCGTAACATCGACTGGTTGATCAGCGAATCGCCGCTCGTCGACGAAAGCCGGGTCTACGTCACTCCGGGAGGCCGGGATGCGGGGATCGTCGCCCTGGACAAGGCGACGGGCGAGACCGTGTGGGCCGCGGCCGGGTTGAGCGATCGGGCCGGCTACGCCTCGTTGATCCTCGAGGATGTCGGCGGCGTCCCGACGCTGATGACGATGACGTCGCGTGCCGGCGTCGGAGTCCGGGCCGCGGATGGCCATATCATGTGGCGCTACGACGGCGCGGCCAACCGGACCGCCAACATCGCGACCCCGGTGTTCCACGACGACCGGGTATTCTTTTCGTCCAGCTACGGCGGCGGCGGGGCGCTCGTGCGAATGGTCAACGAAGGCGGCGTCGTGCGGGCCGAGGAGGTTTACCGCACGCGCGCCATGGAGAACCATCACGGCGGACTGGTCTACGTCGACGGCTACCTGTACGGTTTCCACAACTCGATCCTGACGTGCCTGGACTTCGACACGGGCGAGCGGATCTGGCGGAACAGGAGCGTGGGCAAGGGATCGGTGATCTACGCGGATGGCCATCTCTACGTGCTGAGCGAGGACAACGAGGTGGCGCTGGTCGAGGCCTCGCCCGAGGGTTACGTCGAAAAGGGCCGGTTCGAGATCGAGGATCGGGGCCTGTCCAGTTGGGCGCATCCGGTCGTGAGCCACGGAACGCTCTATATCCGAAACCAGGGGACGGTCGCCGCCTACGACATTCGCGCGCGTTGAGGGCCGCCGCCCCGACAGGGAGTTCACGATGCCAAGAAAGACTGCCCGATGCGTCGGGCGCGTATTCGCCATTGCGCTGGTCCTGTTCGCCGTCGAGGTCCACGCCCGCCAGCTTCCCGGTCCCGAACGGTTCGAGGACGCGATCCAACGGTTCGAAGAGCAGGATCGCCTGAACCCGCCGCCCGAGGGCGCGATCGTTCTGACCGGCAGCTCCAGCATCGCGCGCTGGAACGACCAGGCCCCGGCGGCGCTGGCGCCGCTGACCGTCATCCCGCGCGGGTTCGGCGGCAGCGTCATGAACGACGTCCTGCACTACCTGGACCGGGTCGCCCTGAAATACAGGCCGCGCGCGATCCTGATCTACGAGGGCGACAACGATACGGGGAGCAACAACCCGATTCCCGAGGACATGATTCTCGACCAGCTCCGGCAGATCATCGATCGTGTTCACGAAGCACTGCCCGACACGCGCATCTACGTCCTGTCGGTCAAGCCGAGCGTCCTGCGCTGGGGCGTGTGGCCCGTCGCGCAGCGTGTGAGCGCCGGGTACAAGGAGATCGCCGACAACGATCCGCGGGTGTACTACGTGGATGTCGCCACGCCGTTTCTCAACAACGACGGGACCGTCATGACCGACGTCTTCGTCGAGGACGACCTCCACTTCAACGACCTGGGCAACGCGATCTGGGGCGCGACGATCAAGGCGGCGTTGATGCCGATGGAAGCCCGGCACGAACGATAGGTCGCGGGGGGGCGGGGGAAGAGATCGAAGAGATAATCTATTGAACTGACGCCTCGCTTCGCCGCCTCCATGGCTATGCCATGGAGGCGTCCACCCGCGGCGAGGAACGCCGCGGGTCCGATGGGGCTTGCGGTAACGTTTCGCTTGTCCTTCGCATCGCGGCATCGCCCTGGATCCTCCGACGCCGTGACCGACCCGGCGTGTTCCGCCGCGATCCTGCGGGACTCCCAGTTGTCGCCGCGGCGTCAGTCCAAGCGAGAGATCTCTTCAGTTCGATCAGCACGAACGATGAATCACGGCGGCGCGCCGTCGTTGACACTCGTCGAAGCGCGTCTATATATTCCTGAAGTCGGTTGTTTTCCGGAATCTTCCGTTGACCAAGGATCGCGTTCCTATGTCGAAACGAACATCTCTCTTCCTGGGGTTCTGGCTGGGCGCCGCCGGTATGGCCGCCGGGCAGGGCCCGCGTCAGGTCGCGCTGGGCGATTGGCCCGAGTTGCGGGGGCCGCATCGCGACGGGACCTCGCTGGAAACCGATCTGCCCGACACCTGGGAGCTCGACGGCGAGAACTTCCTGTGGCGCGCGCCGTACGGCGGACGCTCCACGCCGGTCGTCCTGGGCGACCGGGTCTACGTCCAGAACCCCTCGGGGCGGGGCGCCGAGCTGCAGGAGCGGGTCATGGCGCTGGACGCCGATACCGGCGACGTCATCTGGGAATTCACGTTCAACCTGTTCCAGAGCGACGTGCCTTCGCACCGCGTCGGCTGGGCCTCGCCGGCGGTCGATCCCGATACCGGGAACGTCTACGTGATGAGCGGCGGCGCCATGGCGATCGCGCTCGATCCCGACGGGCGGGAACTGTGGCGCCGGTCCTTCGGCGAGGAGTGGGCCGCCTTCACGACGCACGGCGGCCGCACCGGTTCGCCGCTGATCGACGGCGACCTGGTCATCGTGGCCGCGGCCGTCTCGAGCTGGGGGTCCAACTGGAACCGGGCGCACCGCCTGATGGCGCTCGACAAGCGTACCGGCGACATCGTCTACGTCACGGCGCCGGGCACGCGCCCCTACGACACGGCCTACGCGCCTCCGACGATCGCGACCGTCGGGGGCCAGCGCCTGTTGATCCAGGGCTTGGGCAACGGCGGCGTCCACGCCATCCAGCCGCAGACGGGCGCCGTCGTGTGGAGCTTTCCGGCCGCGCAGCGGGCGATCAACACCGGCGTCGTCGTCTCCGGCGATCGCGTGTTCATGTCGCATGGCGACGAGAACCTGGAAGGCAACCAGATGGGAATGATCGCGGCGATCGCCGGCAACCGGACCGGGGATCTGACCGAAACGATCTGGGGGATCCAGGGACTGGAGTTCGGGTACGCGTCCCCGGTCCTGGACGGAAACCGTCTCTACCAGATCGACACGGGCTCCACGCTGCATGCCTTCGACGCCGATTCGGGCGAGCGCCTCTGGGAACTGCCCCTGGGCAACGCGCAACGGGCCAACCCCGTCCTGGCCGATGGGAAGATCTACGTCGGCACCAACGGCGGGGCGTTCTTCATCATCCGGCCCGGCGAGACCGGCGGTGAGATCCTCAGCCAGGTGACACTGCCCGTGTCGGTGGAGAGCTGCTGCGGTTCCGAGGGCACGGCCGAGCAGATCGTCGCCGGCGCCGCCGTCTCCCGGGGACGCGTGTTCTTCGTTACCAGCGACGCCGTATACGCCATCGGGTCCGCCGAGGCGCGCAACCTCCCGGGTTTCGCCGTCGATGAGCCCGCCGTCCGCGGCGAGGGCGCCCCGGTCCACCTGCAGGTGGTTCCGACGGAGATGGTCCTCGAACCTGGGGACACCGTCGAGCTCTCGGCGCGCCTCTTCGACGCGTCGGGCCGGTTTCTCCGCGAGGTCGACGCCGACTGGTCGCTGGACGGGCTTTCCGGCGACGTCTCCGGCGACGGCGTCCTGACCCTGTCGGGCGGCGCCCGGTTCGAGGCCGGCGCGATTCGCGCCGCGGCCGAGGGGTTGACCGGGGAGTCGCGGGCGCGCGTGGTCCATCCGTTCCCGATCGAGGAGGACTTCGAGTCCTACGCCGACGGCGACCTGCCGCCCGGCTGGATCAACGCCCAGGCCGGCCGGTTCACCATCTCGACGCTCGAGGGCAACACGGTCTTCGAGAAGCCGCCCGACAACACGATCTTCGGCCGCGCGCGGCTCTTTTTCGGCTCGCCGGACATGTCCGACTACACGTTCCAGGCCGACATCCGGGCGCCGCTCCGGCGGCGCCAGCAGGCCGATGTCGGCATCACGGCGCAGACCTACTCGCTGGTTCTGTACGGGACCACGCGCCGGCTCAAGCTCGAGCCGTGGGAGCCCGAGATTGAGCGGACCGTGACGGTTCCGTTCACCTGGGACCCGGACACCTGGTACCGCGTGAAGCTGCGCGTCGACAACCTGCCCGACGGCCAGGTCCGCGCGCGCGGCAAGGCGTGGGCCGTCGCCGATCCGGAACCGGAGGCGTGGATGATCGACCGCGTCGATCCGATCGGCAACCGCAGCGGGTCTCCGGGTCTGTTCCTGGACGCGGAGAACGGCGCATACCTGGACAACTTCATCTTGACCAACAACGCCGAGGAAGGGTCGAACCCGTGATCACAACAAGGTTGTTCCAATTGCTGGCGGCGGGCGTGACCGCAGCTGCCGCCGCGCACGCACAGAGTCCGGGGGGCGGCCCCGGCGTTGGCGATTGGCCGATGTGGGGCGGCGCGCCCGAACGAAACATGGTCTCGGAAATGACGGGCCTGCCCATGGCGTGGGACGTCGACGCCGGGACGAACGTCAAGTGGGTGGCCGATCTGGGCTCGCAGAGCTATGGCAATCCCGTGGTGGCGGGCGGGATGGTCTTCGTCGGCACCAACAACGAGTTGGAGCGCGATCCGAACCAGCCGGGCGACCGGGGCGTGCTGATGGCGTTCCGGGAGTCCGACGGCGAATTCCTTTGGCAGCAGACGCATACCAAGCTGGAGGCGGGGCGCGCGAACGACTGGCCGTTCCAGGGCGTGGCGTCCTCGCCGCTCGTCGACGGCGAGATCCTGTACTACACGTCGAACCGCGGCGTGGTGATCGCGTTGGACGTTCATGGCTTCCGGGACGGGGAGAACGACGGGCCGATCACCGACGAGGAACTCACCGGCGAGTTCGACGCCGACGTGATCTGGGAGTTCGACATGCTGGAGGAGGTGGGGGCCTATCCCCACAACCTGTCGAACTCGTCTCCGGTCCTGTGGGGCGACCTGATCTTCGTCAGCACCTCCAACGGCCACGACGAGAGCCACGTCAACGTGCCCTCCCCGCTGGCGCCTTCGATCGTGGCCCTGAACAAGGACACCGGCGAATACGTCTGGGAAGACAACTCCGTGGAGGACCGCATACTGCACGGCCAATGGTCCACGCCCACGGTCGGCGAGATCGGCGGCGTCGCGCAAGTGGTCTCGGCGCAGGGAGACGGCTGGGTGCGGGGATACGTCGCCGAGACGGGCGAGAAGCTCTGGGAGTTCGACACCAACCCGAAGGACTCGGAGTGGCCGCGGACGCGCAACGAGCTGATCTCGACGCCGGTGATCGTGGACGACGTGGTCTACCTGGCCAACGGCCAGGATCCCGAGCACGGAGAAGGCGTGGGTCACTTCTACGCCATCGACGGGACCGCGCGCGGCGACATCACCGAGAGCGGCATGATCTGGCACTACCAGGACATCCGGCGCTCGATCTCGACGGCCGCGGTCGCCGACGGGCTGGTCTACATCGCCGATTTCAGCGGCTACCTGCACTGCCTCGACGCCGAGACGGGCGAGCCGCTGTGGGTGTACGACACGTTCGCCGCCGTGTGGGGTTCCCCGTTCGTCGTCGACGGCAAGGTATACCTCGGCGACGAGGACGGCGACATTGTCGTCCTCGAGCACGGACGGGAAATGGAAGTGCTGGCCGAAATGAACATGGGGAGCGCCGTCTACGCCACCGTCGTCCCCGCCAACGGCGCCCTGATCCTGAACAACCGGAACGAGCTGTTCTCGCTCGCCCTGGAGTAGTTGTCGCCGTGCGCCCCATCGAGCACGCGTTCGCCGTATCGATCGCCGCGGCCCTGACCGCGTCCGCACAGGCGCCGGACGCCGCATGGCCCCAGTTCAGGGGTGGTCCCGAGCTGCGGGGCGCGGCGGGCGCGCCGCTCGCCGAGGACCTCGAGCTCCGATGGACCTACGACACCGGGGACGCGATCGACTCGTCGGCCGCGATCGTGGGCGGCGTCGTCTATGTCGGCGTCGGCAACGGCGACCTGATCGCGCTGGACTTCGACACCGGCGAGCTTCAGTGGTCGTACGCCACGGGCCGCTTCATCGGCGAATCGTCGCCGGCCGTGGCCAACGGCACGGTCTATGTCGGCGACCTGGACGGCGTGCTCCACGCGGTGGATGCGGGCTCCGGCGAACGCGTCTGGACGTTCGAGACGGGCGCCGAGATCAAGTCGTCTGCCGTGGTGACCGACGGCGTCGTGCTGATCGGGTCCTACGACGCGCAGCTCTACGCGTTGGAGGAAGCGACCGGCGAGCTCCGTTGGACGGTCGCGACCGACGGCCAGCTCCACGCCACGCCTGCCGTACGCGACGGCCTGGCCTTCGTGGCCGGATGCGACGGCGTGTTCCGGGCCATCGACGTGACGGACGGCGCCGAGGCCTACAGCATCGTGATCGGCGCCTATACCGGAGCCTCGACGCTCCTGGTCGGCGACCGGGCCTACTTCGGCACGTACGAGTACGAGGTCCTTGCCCTGGACCTGACGGAGCGGAACGTCGCCTGGCGCTACAGCAATCCCGGCCGCGAGTTTCCTTTCCTCTCCTCGGCCGCGCACGTCGACGGCATGGTCGTCCTGGGCGGCCGGGACAAGTTCGTCCACGGCATCGACGCCGGTACGGGCGAGGCGCGCTGGCGGTTCGAGACCCGCGCGCGCGTGGATTCCTCGCCCGTGGTCGCCGGAGACCGCGTCTTCGTCGGCTCCAGCGACGGCCGGCTCTATGCCCTGGACACGAGGACGGGCGAGGCCGGATGGGAGTTCAACGCCGGCGCCGCCCTGACCGCCTCCCCGGCCATCGCCGGCGGCCGCCTCGTCATCGGCGCCACCGACGGCGTGATCTACGCGTTCGAGTAAACCGCCATGACGATCCGGTCCTCGATCCGAGGGTCCGGGCCGGCTCTGGACTCAGAGGACTGGGGGGCGTACTCACCGCACCGTGGACAAGCCGCCTCATCAATGATATATACCAATGAGAGCTATCGAGGAGGCATGCCGTGAGGAGAAGAGCCAAGATCTTCATGAATGGCCGCTCCCAGGCCGTTCGTTTGCCGAAAGAGTTCCGTTTCGATTCCGGTGAGGTCGGGATCCGGAAAGAGGGCAACGCGGTCATCCTCGAACCCGTGGCGGAGGATTGGGCTTGGCTCGACGACATCGAGCGCCCGGTCGATGGGGATTTTCTCGAGGCCGTGGCTGAGAGACCGATCGCTCAGGAACGACCGGACCTGAATATCTTCGAATGAGGTTTCTGCTGGACACGAACGCCGTCATTTCCCTGTTCAGGAACGATTCCGCGTTCGTCCGTCGCATGTGCGCCTATCGACCGTCCGACTTCGGCGTGTCCTCGATCACGCATCACGAGTTGTGCTTCGGGGCGTACAAGAGCCGGCGGGTCGAAGCGAACTTGCAACGTATTCGCGCGCTGCGATTCGAGTTGCTGCCAATCTCGAAAACCGACGCCGAACAGGCGGGACGACTCCGCGCGGCGCTGCAGGCCGAGGGCCGGCCGATCGGTCCGTATGACGTGTTGATCGCAGGGCAGGCCGCCGCACGTTCCCTGACGTTGATCACGCACAACGTCAGCGAGTTTGCACGGGTGACGGGCCTGGACTTCGAGGATTGGCAGGCATGACGGTTCGCGACGATGCGATTCCGGCCGACGGCCTCAGGCCGATCATCAAGAGCCAACTGCACGCGACGCTGGCGATGTTCGCCGACGCGGTCCGGCAGTCGACCGACGCGGTGTGGCTCGACGACGCGCGCCCCAGCGCGTTCTGGCAGATCGCCTACCACACGCTCTTCTACGGCCACATGTACCTGCATCGGGATTGGGCGTCGTTTCGGCCCTGGCCGGGCCACAGGGCGGAGGTGCGGCGTCCCGACGCGCTGCGGCCGCCCCGGGACCCCGACAGCGTGCTCGCCGACCTGCCCGAGCCGTATACGCGCGATCAGGTCCTGGAGCTGTGCGCCATCTGCGACGCCATGGTCGACGACGCCATAGACGGTTTCGACCTGACGTCTCCCGACTGCGGTTTCCCCTGGTACCCCGGCGTGTCGAAGCTCGAGCACCAGTTCATCGCGATCCGGCACATCCAGCACCATACGGCGCAACTCGCCGACCGTCTGCGCCAAGCCCGCGATGTCGGCGTCGACTGGATCGGGGCGCGGCCCGCGTCCTGATCCGTCGGCCGCAGCTACCACGCCCTCTCGGAACCGTCCCAGTTCATGAAGCGCCCGGTGGTCGCGAGCGTGAGATCGTCCAGCAGGTTCACCAGTCCGGCGGCGCTCTCCTCGGGAGCGATCGAGGCCGACGGGCCGCCCATGTCGGTTCGGACCCACCCGGGATGGGCGATGACGAGGGGAATGCCGTCCTGCCGGAGGTCGTGGGCCATCGCCTGCATCAGCTTGTTCAGCGCGGCCTTGGACGCGCAATACGCGACATGGCCGGTGGGCGGGAACGTCATGCCGCCGAGCTGGCTGGAGACGGCCATCACCTTGGGTTGGTCCGAGCGCCCGAGCAGCGGCAGGAACGCGCGCGTGACGCGGAGCGGTCCGAGGACGTTGACGTCGAGCACCTCAGCGAAGTCGTCCACGCCGGCCGCGTGGGCACGGTCGGTCCGTTCGCCCGCGATGCCGGCGTTGTTGACGAGAACGTCCACGGGGCCGTCGATGCTGTCACGGGCGGCGTCGATCGCTTCGGGATTGCGCACGTCGAACCGTACGGTGCGCAATCGTTCGTGGCGGATCGGCGGCTCGCCGTCTCGCACGGAGCCAATGACATCGTCGCCCCGTTCCAGAAGCTGCCGCGCGAGGGCGAGGCCGATGCCGCGCCCGCAACCGGTGATCAGATATGTAGACATCACGGGAGTGTAGCGGACTTCGACTGCGTCGAAACCATCTGAGCGAGTCGGGATCGCGGGTTGATCCGGAGACAACCATGCCACAGACTTGCTGAGAGACGCTCTGGCGCCGGAGCCATCGTCGTGTTTCGCGTCACTTCAACACTATTTGCCGACCGCCATTCAACGCGAAGCACGCGTCGCCCCTCTGAAGGAATCCGACGGTCTTGTCCCGTGGAGAAGGGACGCTACTGATCTTGTCGATAACGACGTACATCGAATTCGACGACGCCGTCTGACTTGAGAATCGAAACACGCCGGGACGTGGAGTAAACTTGGCGGTCCGCCCAATACACGGTGCGGCTGTTCAGGACCGCTACTCCGTTAACGAGCACCGTGAATCGCGGTGGTAATGGTTTTTCGAGAACTCCGATCACAGCGTGCCTCGGACCCAACGGAAACGACACCTCGGTATAAGGCAGACCAAATCCGATGGGCCCACGCTTGGTCGGGTCCTTGTACACAACCGCAACCGGGTGATCGCTGGTGACAAACTCTGGAGCCCCCGTGTCGGCGACGGCCAGTGACCACCAGCGGGAAGCAAGGGTCTCAAAAATGTTGTCGAAGCCACCGAGTTCCAACGAGATGCTCTCAGTCGTACTGACCTCGACATCGTAGCTATCCGATTCGATAAACTCGGCTGCGTCTTCAAATTTCAGTTCCGCGTCTTCAGGAAGAGAACCGTCGCGTTTGGCATTCGCGAAGTGATGTTCGTACAGGTCCCGATCCGAGGCAAGAGGATCAAGGATGCCACGGACCGCCCGTCTACGAAAGTCACTGATCTCTCGACGGCGCCGCGGATTGCGAACGATCAGTAGCGTGATCAGGGTGACGATGTCTGACCGTTCGTCGTCCGTCATCGGTTCCCCTCGCGCCTGAATCTGGCGAATAGATGAAATCGCCTTGCCCTCGAAGTCACCTAGTTCTCGCTCTACAAAGTCGGGGGGGAGGCCATCGAGATCGACTCGATTGAAGTCGCGCATCGACGCTACGTTTGCAGGGCTTGTCCTAAAGATTTTCCGTGACTTGAGGTCAAACACGGTGAGCTTACCGTTTCGCGTGCCGTCATCGGTGAATCCTGCGAGATAGCCTTTCGGAACATAATGGTGTCTTCTGGCGATACTCATGACGTCACGCGTTGATTCGAGCCGCGCATAACATCAAGTTCCGATTAAACACCACACGCACCGCTTCGGCCCGAGAATTAACTTCCATTCAAGGCTTACACCATGTGGCGATTGCGATAGCGACGGTGGATGCCGCGGAAACCGCGGCAGCAACAGCGACGACCCAAGCCAGTCTCTTTTCCGTCCTTGCCAGACTGAGTCCCGCAGTAGTGGCGGTAAGCGAATTTAGGGATGAAACAAGCGAATCTTCGTTCCATCCGGCGTCGTACTTGGACGCGTCGTCTCCGTGTTGTCGCCAACTCTCGCTCTCAAGAATCAAGGCTGCGAGAAGCTGGCTAGTTCCGACTGCGTTGCCGTCGATTCGTCCAACTCGTTCGCATGCATTGGCCCATTCATGCGAGGGGAGTTGAATCTCGATCTTGTGGCTCGGGACAACAACCGTGCCTTGTTCAGCGTGGGCTGCTTGCACCACGGCGTTGCAGCGTTCTCTAGCGGCCTTAGCCGCGTCAGCATTCTTTGAAACCTGACGAACCCGTTCGAGGATGACGTCTCTGACTGATTGTGGGCCGCGGCCTTGCGTCCAATGGCTCCATGCATCATCTCGCATTTCCCACGACAGCGTGATGGTTTCTCGTGAGCTTCGTTGCCGAGTGGGCATTAGCCGTTATTGTTCTCGTCGAACCACATCCCGGAAACCGGACCACTTCTGTCAATACGCTTCGTCGCGGTCGCGATCATCGTGGCGTCCTACTCGTCGCCCCCGTGCGGACCGAGGAAGCGTTCGCCGTTGAAATGGATGAGGTGATCGGGAGCATCGGCGACCCATACTTCGGTTTCCCACGCGATCTCGGGCAGGTATTCGCGCATCGCTGTCCGATCGAGGAACGCCGTCACGAAAACCAGCCCGGAAGTCGAGCCGGCGAAGAGGTCCATGAGTTGGTTATGACGCAGACGGTTTACGGGCCCGTGCGAGGTGACGGCCTCGATGAGCACGAGCCAGTCGTGCTCGACGTGGTGGATGACGACATCCGGCATTTTGCCATGTCGGTCGATTTCGACGCCCAAGCGACGCAGGTATTGGTCGTCGAAGAACAGGTGCTTCTCACCCGTGTCGCCAACATAGATCACGTAACCGTCGGGCGTGAAGCGTGGCGCGAACTGCTCGACAATCTCCTTGACAAGCACGTTCTGGCCGCCGGCTGTGAGTTCGATCGACTCACCGTCCGGGAGATTCACAGGGATGTATTCCGTTCGGCGCAGCGTTTCGCGAAGCCGGTTTACCCCTTTCATCTCTATGAGATAGGTCGCGAGGTTGCGCTTCCACGCCTCCGTTTCGACGCTCCGCAAGAGTTCTAACACGGAGGCTTCGATCTGATAGACGTTTCTCGGGCTGTTCGGCGGCCGTTCGGGCTCATCCGGATTGAGGACGACCAGACCCATCTGGATGAACTGATGGAGCGTGAAACGGCGAATCGTCTCCCGGGTATTGGGCGCGTATTGCTTGAGATAGTTGTCGGCGATCCAGCCCATGAGTTCCGTGACGCCGCGGAGTGGCGCTTGGGCTTCGGACCAGGGCGCCGTTGGGGCAAGGTCGAGCAGTGCGAGCAGGGTCAGGGCCGACCGCTCATTGGACTGTTCCTTCGGTGCTCCCAGCTCTTGCAAGATCGTTTGGGCGGCTTGGACCCGTCGTTTCGCGGCGGCCGGGTCATCACCTTCCTTCATTTCGGGAATCTCCTCTCGGACGAGTCGGTCGATTTCGTCCTGAGTGGGCATCGACTGCATGATTCGGTGCCCGAGGCGCGCGAGGTCGCTTGAAGTCGGAAAGCGGAGCGACCGCAAGTCTTCGGCGTTGACTTGCGTGTGGCCGCTGAACTGCCGGAAGTACGCGTCGATCACCGTACTGTTCAGAAAGACCGCAAGCCCCCTGGCCAACTCTTCCGACAGGCCGGCCTCGCCGCCGTGCAACACATTCAGCTTGTTGTCGAAGGCAACCGCGCTTGCATCCACGCGCGTCGGATCGTAGATAGCGGCGACGACGCGCCGCCTTTCTTCCTTCGCGCTGAAGCGGCGGATCAGGACATACCAACCGGCCGGCAACAGAAGGTCGTCACAAGGATCCGATACCGCCAATGCGTTCGGTTTCGAGCCGGACCCGTCGGGCCACGACACGAATCCCTGGGCGAAATGACGGGGCATGATCAGTGGGGCGTCTCCCTCGCCGGCCTTTGCACGCAGTCGCTCCCGAACCCGGAAACAGACGACGCGGCCCGTGGAGACGCGAACGCCAAGGCTCGCTAGCGTCTGGGGCAACGATCGCATCCGCTCTGCTATACGCGCGTCTAGCCCGTCGGGTACGACATGCAGCATGCAGGCTGGATCGTCGGGGAGAGTCAGTTCGGTCCGATCGACAGTGCGTTCCGCGAGTCCCGCGTCGGTGGGACCGAACGAAGTGGTGATTCTCACCTGCTCTTGCGTTCCCCTCCGGACCCCGTGATAGATGACGTTCTCCTGGAGCACCGAGTCGCCGGCGAAAGCCGCGTCGCGGGCGTCATAGACGTGAATGCGGCGTAACGACAATTCGCGGGTCAGCGCGCGGCGGAATCGGCGAAAGTACGTCCCGTTCATGAAGCTGCGCGGCGTGATCGCCACGAGCTCGCCACCGTCGTCCAACAGCTTCATTGCCAGCCAAACGAATGCGGAGTAGAGGTTGCTGGTTTCGATTCCGACTGAACGCAGGACTCCGCGTTCGATGCTTTCGCTGGAGAGCTTGCGGTATGGCGGGTTCAGAATGGCGGCGTCGAAACGAGGACTCTCATGGTCCGGAAAGAGTTCGCCGTTGTCGACCAGACCTGTGGCCGCGAGGACGAAGTTCTCCCGGCGTATGGATGCCGTGAACCGGATTCCCGCAGTCTCACAGACAGTACGGCAATGTTTCAACGTGCCGTTGAGGTCGGGAACAAGCCGTTCGTCGATCTCCCAAACCGTTGCGTTCAAGGCATTCGGACGCGATGCCGGAGGTCGCGTGGAGAGTTCCGTGGCGACTGCGGCGGTGAGTATTCCGTTTCCGGCGCCCGCGTCGAGCAGGCGGAATTCGTTCGGTGGGCTGGGATTTCGCAACATGGCCGCCATGAAACGGGCCACGTGGGATGGGGTAAAGAACTGACCGAGATTGGCGCGGCGCTCGGGGTCAGTCGCGATGCGGCATGACGTCTCCAATCGTGCCAAGTCGAGACGATCCAGAAGCGTTGCGGCCGTGACCTCCGAACGAAGGTCACCGCTGACGAGTTGTCCACTGTCTGTGCCCATGGGTTCGTTCCAATCGCACTACCGGATCAACTCCGCTCCCCGATCACAGGGCGCGTGAGAGAGCGCCGTTCCCCTGCGGGATTGCCAGCGCGTGTCGCGACCGTCAGTTTTGGCGCCACGCGAACCAGGGTCGGGAAGTCGAGGAAGACTGCCCTGGGCGACGCTCGTTCTTCATGACCGGAGTCTCGCATCGAAACGGTATGCGGAAAACCAAGGGCGTTTACAAGAATCGGCTGTGGGCGGGACAGGGTGGGTCCATCGCAGAAGTTGGGCTTCGCGATCCGGAGACTTCACCGGGTTCACGGCTTGATGACGAACCGGCGGGCCTTCATCTCGAATCGCGGCAGGCCCTCGGGCTCGACGAGATGGACGGGCACCGTCAGGCCCAGCGCCTCGCGCAACTGGTGCGACACGCGCGACGGGATCGCCGCGATGTCGGCGGCGCCGCGGACGGGCTCCACCTCGACCGTCAGCGACCCCATCGGTCCGGACCGCGACGCCGTGGCGCGGAACTCCACGATCTCGTCGAATCGCCGGACGACCGACTCGATCGCGGACGGATAGACGTTGACGCCCCGGATGTTGATCATGTCGTCCGCGCGGGCGAGGATGCCGCCTTCGAGCCGCGACCATGTCCGGCCGCAGGCGCACGGTCCGGTCCGCCGCGCCACGATGTCGCCGGTGCGGTACCGGATGGCCGGCGCGTCGACGCGGCCCAGATTGGTGACGACCAGCTCGCCGCGCTCCCCGTCCGGGACCGTCCGCGCGGTCGCCGGGTCCACGACTTCGCAGATGAAGGCGCCCTCGTTGAGGTGCAGGGCGCCGGGGCTTTCCTGGCATTCGAAGCTGATCGGGCCGGTTTCGCTCAAGCCGTGATGGTCCATGACCCGCGCGGACCAACTGCTCTCGATCCGGTTCCGCGTCGCCGGAATGCTGCCTCCGGGCTCGCCGGCGACGATCAGCGTGTGCACCGTGCTCTCCGTCAACGGTTTCAGGTCGCCGTGCGAGGCCGCGACCTCGGCCAGCCACAGCGCGTACGTCGGCGTGCAGCAGACGACGGAGGCCTCGATCGTCTCGATCAGGCGCAGCCGGAGGAGGCTCGACATGCCGCCGCCGGGCACGCACTGCGCCCCGATGCGCGATCCGGCCTCGAACGCGAGCCAGAAGCCGAGGAACGGGCCGAACGAGAACGGGAAGAAAATGCGGTCGCCCGGGCCGACGTGCGCGGCGCGAAAGACCGTCTTCCAGCAGTCGAGCAACCACTGCCAGTTCCGGTCCGTATCGCACCAGCGCAAGGGGTTGCCACTCGTGGACGACGTCTGGCAATAGCGGGTGTAGTCCTTGAGCGGCTCGCTGCGCGCCGTGCCCCAGGGGGGTGCCGACGCCTGGTCCCGGACGAGATCCTCCTTCGTGGTGAAGGGCAGCGCCTCCAAGCTTGCGCGCAGGTCCGGCATGGCCCTGAGCGCCTCGGGGTCGATCCCGGCCGCGTCAAGCTTCCGTGTATAGAAGGGGTTCCGGCCGTAGGTGTGCTGGATCAGTTCCTGGAGAAGCTGTTGCTGATACGCGTCCAGCGCCGTTCGACCGGCGCATTCCAGCGCGGGCAGCTCGAGTGCCGGTTTCATTTACGGCTCGTCGTCCGACGGGGGAGCCGCCTCGAAGAGCTCGGCGATTTCGGCGGGGATCGGGCGCGAACGGATCGTCCCGTCGGGGAGTCTTTCGACGCACGCGATCGTCATCGATCCGTTGGCCACGCGCGCGCCGTCCTTGACGAGAACGCAGGCATAGGTGATCGACTTGTCGCCGATCGCGTCGATGCGTATCCGGACCTCGAACTCGTCCTCGAAGCGCAGGGGCTTGTGGAACTCGAAGGCGGCCGCGACGCGCGGCCAGCCGATGTTCCGGCTCGCGCCGCCGGCGATGCTCACGCCGGCCGCTCGCCAAAGCGCGTGCTCGGCCTCCTCCATGTACCGGTTGAACCAACTGAAGTGCACGATCCCGGCCGCGTCGGTCTCGTAGAACTTGACGGTGCGCTTCAGTCGATGCTTGCTGATCAACGTGGATTCCGATCGTCGGGTCAGGTGTATCGGACGCCCGAATGCTCGGGCAGGAAGAAGCCGGGCAACAGGGTATCGACGCGCAGGAGCCCGTCGCGCGAGAGCACGATTTCCTCGTCGTTGAGCGTCGACACGTACCCCGCGGACCGCAGCGAGGCCAACTGTCCGGTGAAACGCTGCCCGGGATCGACGCCGTGCTTCGTCCGGAAGTACTCCGAGCGCACCGCGCCGCGCTTCAGTTGCAAAATGAATTCGCGAATCATGCGCTCCTCGTCGGACTGACCATAGGCGCGGGCGAGCGGCAGCTCGCCGCCCTCGACGGCGCCGCTGTAAGTCTCCCAGCGGTCGAAGTTCTGGACATGCACGCCGCTGATGTGGCCGAACGAGGCGACTCCCAGGCCCGCCATGTCGGCGCCCTGCCAGAGGCGGTCCGTGTAGAGGAAGCTCGTGACGGGGTCGCGCACGGCCGCGTATGCCGTGCGCACCGCGTAGCCCGCGCTTTCGAGCGCGTCGAAGGCCTCACCCACCCAGCGGCGTTTTGTCGCCCAGTCCGCCACCGGTTCGGCGAATCGGCCGCTCCCGTTAAGGATGTCGCTGCTGATCGTCGTGTTGAACGGCAGCTCCATCTGGTAGATCGTGACGCTGTCCGGAGCCAGCTTCACGACCGCGTCCACCGACTTCTGCCAGGTGTCGTCGGTCTCGCCCAGCATTCCGGCGATCAGGTCGACGTTGATTGTGGGGAAATCAAGCGCGCGCGCCCGGTCATAGGCCGCATGGATTTCCGGGCTCCGGTGGGCCCTTCCGTTGAGGTCGAGGATCCGGTCGTCGAAGTTCTCGATCCCCAGGCTCAGCCGCGTGACCCCGAGGTCGCGGATGACGGACAGCTTGCCGGCGGTCAACGTGCCCGGCTCGCACTCGAACGTGATCTCCCGGGCCGCGTCCCACGGCATGATGGCGCGCAACCGCGCGACCAGGCCGTCGAGCTGGCGCGACGAAAGGAACGACGGCGTCCCGCCGCCGAAGTACACGAAATCCAGCTCCCGGCCGCCGACGGCTTCCAGGCGGGAGTACATCTCCATCTCGCGGACCAGCGTGTCGAGGTAACCGTTGATCTCGTCGGCGTTCTTGTCCGTGTAGACTCGGAAGTAACAGAAGTGGCAGCGCTTCCGGCAGAAGGGAACGTGCAGGTAGACGCCCAGCGGGACGCCGTCCGACGGCGGCGCGTGGAGCGCCGGCAGAGCTTCGGTTTCGACGCGTTCCTTCGTCCAGACCGAGAACGGCGGGTAGTTGGCGACGAAGTAGCTGCCGACGCCGGTCGGTTCGGCCACGCCCGCCGGGCTGGATCCGGACGATTCGCTCATAGCCGGAAAATTCTAGCAGGCCCGGCGTGAATTCGACGAGGGCGGCGCCTAGTTCGCGGCCGCGCGCTCTTCCTCGAGCTTGACTTGCGCGTTCGCTTCCAGCGTATCCAGCCAGGCGTAGAAGCCGTCGGGATCGACGAACGGATGCGGATCGCCCGTCGCCCGGTCCGCGAGCCTGTCGGCGCGCGCGAAGACCTGCCCCGCGCCCTCGTGGTTGGTGACGTTCACCTCGATCCCCTCCATCGCCTGGACGCGCCGCACGCTGTCGATGTACATCTCCGTGCGGTCCACGCCGCTGAAGTTCAGGCCCATGCCGCCGAACATGAACGCGTTGTGCGTGCTTTCGCCGTCCCGCACCGGGAACGCCATCGACAGGACGCCCAACGTGTGACCCGGCGTGACGTGGAAGGTGAACGTGGTGTCCCCGAGCGTGACGGTCTCGCCGTCGGCGATCACCATGTCCCGCTCCTGGCCGGTCATGTCCCAGTCCGGGCCCGTCATGCCCACGCGCGCCCCGGTGGCCGCCTTCAGGAGCGGCGCGCCCTCGGCGTGGTCGCCGTGGCCGTGCGAGACGAAGACGTACTCGACGTCGTCCGGGTCGAAGCCGACGGCGCGGATGTTGTCCAGCAGCGTGTCGGACGACGCTGCGAACAGCGTGTCGATGACGATGAGTCCCTCGCTGGTGGTCACTAGGTAGGCGCTGACCAGGTCGACGCCGATGTAGTACAGGTTGTCGAAGATCCGGAACGCGTCGCGCGTCTGCGCCGTGAAATCGCCGCGCTGCGCCGTGGCGGGCGTCGCCGCGAAGAGAGCCAGGACAAGCGCCGCACACGCGGCGCGGACGTTCTTGGGTCGAATCGAGTGTCGCATGAAACGCCTTATACCGTGGAACGGCGCGGTTGTCACAGGCAAACACACCGGCGCCACCGCCGGTCCCGGCGGTTCCGCTAACGCCAGTCTTCCAGGGGCCGCACGGCCTCCAGCGACGTGATCCGGGACATGTCCGGGTACAGGACCCCGACCGCGGCGTTGGCCGAGGATCGCGGACAATACCAGACGGCGCCGTTGCCGCCGATCGCGAGCTTCGGCATGTCGGTGATCTGGGGACTCGGGTAGTACGTCCAATCTTCCGTTTCGGGATCGAACCGGATGAGCGCGCCGCCCTGTCCCCCGTCGGAAATCCAGACCCGATCCTCGCCGTCGACCCACGTGTCGTACGGTTGGGCGTCCGGCATCGGGACGTCGTACTCGACGATGTCCCCGGTCGCCACGTCGACCTTGCCCAGCCGTCCGCCCCCCGACCAGATGCCGTACCAGACGGTGGCGCCGGAGGAATCGACGCCCAGGCGCCGCACCTGGCAGTTGTTGCCCGTCGGCGAGAGGAAGTCCGTCCACGTCTCGGTGGCCGGCTCGAAACGGGCGACGCCGCAACCCTGGCTCAATGCCGTCCAGACGTGGTCGTTCCCATCGACGAGCATGCCGTAGGGGCGCGAGCCGGGCGTGGGATGGAAGTAGACCGAGACCGTTTCCGTGGCGCGGTCCCACTTGGCGATGCCGTCCCGGGGTTCGTCGACGCCGCCCCCGGTGCCGCCGCGGCCGAACACGCCGGTGACCCCGGTCCCGCCCCGGACCATGTCCCGGACCGAGACCCAGACGTTGTCTTCCGAATCCAGCACGGGCGTGTGCCCTCGGCCCAACAGTTCCGGGTCGTCGTCCGGCGTCAGGCTGTAGCGCGTCATCTCGCCCGTTGCCGGGTCGAGCCGTCCCAGGTGCCACCCGTCGGTCTCGGCCCACCACACGTGGCCGTCCGCGTCCACGGTCAGCCCGTGGGGGTCGCCTTCGGGGTCCGGAAGGGGATAGTCGGTCACCGCCCCGGTTCGAGGATCGACCACGCCGACCATGTTGGGATCGCTCCGCTCGGTGAACCAGACGTTGCCGTCGTAGTCGATCTGGGGTTCCTGGGACCGGCGGGGACGGGCGTCCGGGCCGAGGGGCAGGTAGTACTCGACGTACATCGCCCGGCCCAGCGCGTCCTCGTCGAGCGGGAAGTCCGGTTCGACGGCGCGTCTGACGCTGTCCGGCCCGTAGTTCCGCGTCAGGTAACCGACCAGCTCGGACCGTTCCGGTTGGGGGATCGCGTCGAGATAGCCGGCGCCGACCATGTTGTCGACGGTCGTGTTCCACCGCCCTTCGTCCTGCTGCCGCAGACCGAAGAAGCTCTCGGAGTGGCATGTGAAGCAATGCCGCCGGACGGCGTCCTGGCCCGGACCGGGCGGGAACAGGGCGTCTCGCGTCACGTAAACAAGGTCCTCCCGCGCTCCGGCGCCGAAGATCGGTTGCTGCTCCGGAGTCGGCGCACCCTCGACCATCTCGAAGTCGAGCACCGCCGTCGCGCCCGCGCGGATGTCCACTGTTCGCGCATCCGCGGCAAACCCGGTCTTTTTCACCGTGACCCGGTAGGTTCCGGGAATCAGGGCCACGGCCCGGTAGCGGCCGCCGGCGGTGTACACACCGTACAGCACGTTGTTGTCCGTGTTCCGGATCAATACCTGGGCGGCCTGGAAGGGAGCGGGCGCCGTGACGGTCCCGGACAGCGATCCCAAGGCGGACAGGTCGGACTGCGGGCCGGCGCCGTGCGCCGAACCGAGCAGGACGATGGCGAGGCTCGCCGCGGGAAGCATCGTGAAACCTTGTCTCATGGGTAGCGACCTCCGCTGAACGCTGCGGCGTTTCCCGGCGCCCGCACTGTCATGCCGCTTCGGAATCGTTCCTGTCCCGGATGACAAGATCGACGTCGCAATCGAGAACGTGAAGCAAGGCCAGGAGTTGGTCGATCGACGTCCGGAAATTCGTCGGATCCAGGAGACGGTAGAACTGCGCCGCCGACGTGCCCAGCCGACGGATGATCTCCCGTTTGGACAGCGGACTGGCATCGATGCGTCGTTGAGCCTCGATCGTCAGCCTGTAGAGCAGCGCATCGCGCATGTGGTCCGGATCCCGGTTGTATTCCAGAACCTGTTCGATGTGGACCGTTCCTTCCTCGCCGGAGCCCGTCACGTAGGTAAACGCTTCGCGTGCGAGTTCCTCGTCGACGGCGATTCGAACGACCGGGTCGGAAGCGCCGGGTACGGGCTCCGACTTCGAATAGGGAAACGGCAGCGTTCCCCGGGCGATTCCGACCTCGAAAGCCTTCCGGCGGTTGTTGGCCTTGACGGATCGGATCTTCACGGCGCGCCGCCTGATCGCCCTTCCAGGTCAGGAATACGTACCCGCCCCGCCGGACCTTCGGCGTTCATGAAACGTTACCGCGTAGGGTAACACACGTCAAGCGGCCCGTTGCCGCTTGAATCTGTCGGGTGGACGGAGGATGATCGTACGCACGGAAGCGAGCCATACCCATGACGCGGTTTGCCAGAATCATCGTCCTGGTCCTCCTGCCGGCGCCCCTGCTGGCGGGCCAGTTGTTCCCGGTCCAGGAATCGGGCGGCTACGGCGGCGTCGACGGATCCGAGTTCGTCTTCGCCCGCCTGATCTACAACGAGGGAATGGAGAATTTCCGCGGCTGGGGGCGGAACAGTTGGGCCACGGACTGGCCCAAGGCCGACAAGCAGTTCATCTTCGCGATCGACCGGATGTCGAATGTGCGCGTCGTCATGGACCGGGATATCGCGATCGGGATCATGGACCCGAACCTGTTCAGCTACCCGTTCGTCTACGCGCTGGAAGTCGGCCGCGGCATGACGCTCAGCCCGGAAGAGGCCGAGCGATTGCGCGAGTACATGATGCGCGGCGGGTTCCTGGTCATCGACGATTTCTGGGGGACCTACCAGTGGCAGAATTTCTACCGGGAGTTGAAGAAGATCTTCCCGGACAAGGAGCCCGAGGAGATTCCCCTGTCCCACCCGCTCTTCCACGCGTTCTTCGACATCGACCAGATCCTGCAGGTTCCGAACGTCCGCAACGGCTGCGACGGTTACCAGACCCATCAGGCGGACGGGTACACGCCCTACGCGCTGGCGATATACGATGACGACCGCCGCCCGATGATGGTGATCAACTTCAACACCGACGTGGGCGACGCCTGGGAGTGGGCCGACGTTCCGTGTTACCCGAACCGCTTCGCGAACTTCGCGTTCCGGATCGGGATCAACTGGATCGTCTACTCCATGACGCACTGACCGTTGCCGCGGACGGACCCCACGCCCGATCGCCTGCCTCCCCGCGTTCTCCCGCTGCTCTACTTCGGTTTCGGCCAGACGTGCCTGGCCGCGGCGTTCCTGATGCTCATGTGGCGGCCGGGAGTGCTTGCCGGCTTCTTCTATCAACCGGCGACGATGGCCGTCGTGCACCTGGTGACGCTGGGGTGGATCACCGGCTCCATACTCGGGGCCGTCTACATGATCGGCCCCATCGCCCTTCGAATGCAGGTCCGGGTCCGCCGGGTGGACTACGCCGCGTTCGCGTTCTTCGCCCTCGGCACGGTGGGGATGGCGGGGCATTTCTGGATCGATTCCTACAGCGGGATGCTCTGGTCGGCCGGAACGCTGCTGGCAGGGATCGGCTGGGTGGGCGCGCAAGCGGCCGCGTCACTCAGGACGGCGCCGATTCCCGGGCCCGTGAAGGCGCACATCGGTCTGGCCTTCCTGAACGTGATGATCGCGGGCAGCCTCGGGTTCCTCGTCGGGCTCGAGAAGATGGGTGTTCACGTCCTCCCCGGGTTCGTCCTCGACAGCGTGTACGCGCACGCGCACCTGGCCGGGCTCGGCTGGGCGACGATGATGGTCGTGGGCACGGGTTACCGGCTTTTCCCCATGTTCCTGCCCGCGGCCATGCCGTCGGGGTCGTGGGTCTGGGCCAGCGCGGCGTGTCTGGAAGCCGGCGCGCTGGGGTTGGCCGCCGCTCTGGCGTGGGGCAGCGCATCGGCGCCGGTCTGGGGCGTGCTGGCCGCCGCGGGACTGGCAATATTCTTCCGGCAGATGCACTGGATGCGCCGGCATCCGAGGAAGACTCCGCCCCGGCTCCGGCGTCCCGACTTCGGGATGGGACATGCCCTGTCCGCGCTGGTGTTCCTGTTCGCCGCCGCCGCGATCGGGTTGGCGCTCGTGATGACGCCGACGGCGGCTTGGGCGACGGATGCCGCCGCGGTCTACGGGGTTTTCGCCCTGGTGGGATTCCTGTCGCAGATGGCCGTGGGCATGCAGGCTCGGCTGCTGCCCCTGTTCGCGTGGCTCCACGCCTACGCGGGGTCGGCCTACACGGTGCTTCCGCCGTCCCTGTACGGGATGCCGGCGCGAGGTTTGCAGTTGGCCGTCCTTGTGCTCTGGTCGGCGGGCGTGCCCGGCCTCGCGTTCGCGCTCTACCGCGCCGATCCGGCGTGGTTGCGGGGCGCCGCCGGCGTCATGCTGGCCGCCGTCCTCCTGAAGGCGGTCAACGACGTCCGTGTGGTTCGCCACGCCTTTCGGGCGCGTTCGGGCCGAGATTAATATAGCCTCTTACGGACTCGTCTCGTATTCTGGTCCGGGTCGTCCCGGCCTCAGGCGGCGGGTTGCGCGCGCGAGCGGACACGTAAAGGGCGCTGCCGCGGATCTCGCCTCGAACACACGAAGGAGCGAACGATGAGATTGCGAACATGGATCCTATGCGGTGTCCTGGCGTCGCTGGCGGGTGCGCCGGGCGTGGCCAACGCCCAAGCCGATGAGTCGCCGTCCCTGGAGGGCATCATCGACCTTCACCTGCACGTGGCGCCGGAGACGACGATGCTGAACTTCCGGCGCGCCTTCGACGCGGTCGAAGCGGCCCAGATCGCCCGGCTCTACGGCATGAGGGGCGTCGTGTTCAAGGAACACCACGTGGAGACCGCGTCCTGGGCCTACCTGGTGTCCCAGATGGTTCCCGGCATCGAACTGTACGGCGGCATCGTCCTGAACCGCGCGGTCGGCGGCATCAACCCGGTGGCCGTCGAGGCGATGGCCAAGTCGCGCGGCGGGCATGGCCGCGTGGTGTACATGCCGACGACCGACGCGGAGTACCGCAGCCGTCCGGACTCGCCCACCGTGGTCCGCGTCTCGAGCAACGGCGAGCTGCTGCCGGAAGTGCTCGAGGTCCTCGAGATCATGGCGGAGAACAACCTGAGCCTGTCCACGGGGCACATCAGTCCGGAGGAATGCCTGTTGCTGATCCAGGCGGCCCGGGAAGCCGGCGTCGAGAACATCTACGTGCAGCACCCGAACCACGGGGGGCTTCCGCTGTCCATTGCCCAGATGAGGGAGATGATCGAGATGGGCGCCCTGATCGAGGTCGTGCTCAGCGGCGACGGGCTCACGGGCGGCGGTCCGGCCGACGTCGATACCGAGAACCCGGTCGCGGATTTCGGGCCGCAGAAACTGCACGACATGCGGGAGCTCGGACCCGAGAACATCGTGCTGACGTCCGATCTCGGACAGCCCAACCGGGTGCACCACGCCCGCTCTTTCGAGATGGCCCTGGAAGTCCTGGTGGACGCCGGGTTCACCCAGGAAGAGATCGACATCATGACCAAGCGCAACCCGGCCCGCTTCCTGGGCCTGGAGTGAGCCGGGCGCACGGGCCGCTCGTTCGATCGCCGATCGGGCCGGGGTAATCCGCCGGTATCAGTCCGCGTTTCGAACGTACTTGGTGACGCCGCGGAGTTGCGCCTCCGCCGTATAGAGGTTGCCGGCGGGATCGATCGCGATGCCCTCGCCCATCGCACCGTCCGGAGAATTCGACGCGTGCGCGGGGATGAACACCGTCACTTCGCCGTCCTCGAGGCTTCCGATCCGGATGCCCCGCTGCCAGCCGGGATGCACGCGTTCGTTCGATTCCGAGTCGGCGGCGTAGACGACGTCGTTCGCGTCGATGGCCAGGCCGCTGACGCGCCCGAAGTTCAGATACTCCCGGATGAAGGCGCCCTCCCGGGTCAGCACCTGGATGCGATGGTTGTGGCGGTCGGCGACGACGAGCCGCCCCTGGGAGTCGAACTCGATCGCGTGCGGCGTGCGGAACTCTCCGGGCCCGGTGCCGGTGTTGCCGATCACCCTGAGAAAGTTTCCGTCCGCATCGAACACGGAAACGCGGCCGATCAGGTCCGGATCGGCGACGTTGGTATGGCTCTCCGCCACGTAGACGTCGCCGTTGTCCGGATCGGTCACGACGTCGGTCGGATCCGTCAGCGCCGCGGGCGGGTCGCCGCGCACGCCGGGCGTTCCCAACGTCAGCAGCGTTTCGCCCATGGGGCTGAACTTGACGACCACGCTGCCCTTGCCGCCGTCGGCGCGGGCGTCGGCGACCCACACGTTCCCGTCCACGTCGACGTGGATGCCGTGGGGCCAGACGAACATCCCGCCGCCGAAGCTGCGGATCTCGTTCCCCGACGCGTCGAAGTGGTGGACCGGGTTGGCGGGGCTGTCGACGCATCCCGGCGTCATTCCGGGTGAACAGCGGTCGACGGCCCAGACCGACTCCCCGTCCGGGTCGACGTCGACGCCGTTCGAGCCGCCCCACGGCCGGGCTTCCCGGTCGAGTTGCGCCCAGTCGAGGACGACGCGGTAGGGATTGTCGCCGCTGTTGACGGGCTCGATCTGGTCGCTCGCCGGAGTGCCGCCCCGTTGCCCGGGCAGAGCGGTCGTCGCCAGGAGGGCGATCCCGACCGTCGTCATTGCGAATCTCGCGTAGCGTGAAGCGTCCATGGCGGTGCTCCTCTCAGTTCCAGCTCTCGATGGCCTGGTAGTGCAAGGAATCGGGCGGCAGCTCGGTCAACTCGATCCGCCCCATGTAGGGGTCCGTGATGTTGGCGAGCACCGCGTTGGTCGCGCTGTCGTTCGTGTCGCTGACCGTGGCGCCTCGGCTCCTGAAGTCCGCCACCGCCTCCGCCGCGTTCGCAACGTGCAGGCCGTAGTGCGTGAAACCCGCGGGCCGGTCGGCGTTCGCCTGCTGGAGCTCGAGGAACGTGTTCCGGCTGATGTGCATGTAGACCAGCCGTGGCTGCCCGTCGTCGTTCTCGAGCCGGAAGGCTTCGCGGTAACCCATCGTCTCGGTGTAGTACGCGATGGCCTCCGGTATGTCGGGCACGTTGATGCCCACGTGATTCATCATCACGACGTTGCGGCCGGCGTCCTGCCCCGTGACCACGGTGACGGCCATCCCCGCGGCGAGCCCCGCCGCCAACAGCATTGCTCCACGCATGACACTGTCCTCCGATGTTCAGTCCGGCAGGCACGCTCGCTTGGCGGTCTGCCGATGTCAGTCTCGCCCGGTCGCCCTGTGACTGCAAGCGATTGAGTACGGACTCGTCGAAAATGTTCCCGCCCGTCCGGGCGGCCGTCCGTTGGCCCAGCCGTCACGCCCACCGTGGTTCGACAACTGGACGACTTCCAAAGCCGCCCGATCGCGCTCGTTCCGTGTCTTGGGTCTGGCGCGGACGCGTCGAAGAGAGCGGCGTGACGTCGAGCGCATGGCGATCTGCAGCAAAAATTCAGGTCGTCGGCCTCATGGACTCCGTTTCCGTGAAGCTCCCGTCGGAGTTTCGCGCCGCTCTCGACGGAGAAGCCCGCCGTGCCGCCGACCGTCGTCTGGCGTGACTTCTTCGCCTTGGAGCTGCTCAGGCCCTGAAAGGATTTGCGATGGTCACGCCTTCGATTCGCTGTCCGTGTTGCAGGTCTTCGCTGTAGAGGGTCTTGCAGCCCGCGTCCAGCGCGGCGGCCACGATCAGGCTGTCGTAGAAACTGAGCCTGTAGCGGGTCTGCAGATCGAGGCCGCGTTGATAGAGCATCCGGGTCGGGTTGACCCGCCAAAGAGGAATCAGCACGCGGTCCAACATCTGTTGAGCTTGTTGCGGCGCCGCATCGAGTTTTCGTGTGATGACGTTGATCGTCTCCTGGACAACCTGGTAACTGATGCAACCGGTTTCGCTCTCCAGGGCCCGCTGAACCAGACGTTCCGCTCTCTTGCGTTTGTCGTCATCGGTTTCGTCGAACAGGTAGACGAAGACATGGGTGTCGAGGAAGTTCTCAACGCTCATTCATTTCGTCTCGGGTGAACGTCCGTCCGCCGGTGAATAGACCGCCTTGCAGGTCACGGATGACTCTCATGGCTTCGGCAGCCTGCTGTTCGCGCCGAACGTAGTTGTCGAGCCACAATCGAAACTGCGCGTTCAAGGTCGTGTGCTCCGCTGCGGCGCGTCGGCGCGCCGCTTCGATCAGGTTCTCGTCGGCGCTCAAGGTGATGTTCTTCATGGCCGCCTCCCCGATGCTCGGATAACACTGTTCCAGTGTACACGACTCTTGTGTTCCATCGGGGTCCCCGGTACCCGCTCTTTCGATCATACCGTCGGACATCCCGAACCGACCGACCCGGACACCGGACTCGGACGGCTTCGCTTGCTGGACTAGACCGAGTACCGCTCGTTGTCGATCAAATGGGCGGCGATCCTGCGCCGGATGGCGATCGCGTCCAGGGGCGCGCGGCGCGCCAGCCGCTCCAGCGACTCCACCTGCGCGTCCAGGTTCGCGCGCCCAGCCATGTGCGTGGCGACGGTTCGCGCGGTCCGTTCGATGCGCCCCGCCGCGTCGGCCAGGAACACGGCGGCCATCGCCGGGGCTCCGGAGTCTCGGCCCGACGCTTCGATCTTGCGCGCCCGGAGCAGCGTGGATTCCATGGCGTACGTATCGATCAGGATGTCGGCCAGGCACATCAGGACTTCCTGTTCCGACGCGAGAGTGTCGGGGAACGCTTGGCGGGCCATGGCGAGGCCGTCCACCGCCAGCCGCTTGGCCGCGTGGACGAGGCGCTCGGCGTCGCCGGGCGGTGCGTCCGCATCGGACGCGGCGGCCGCCGCGTCCTCGAGGACGATGCGGGGAATCAGCAGGCGGTTGATCTCGTTGGTGCCCTCGAATATCCGGTTGACGCGGGCGTCGCGGTAGGCGCGCTCGACGGCGTAGTCCTGGTGGTAGCCGTAGCCGCCGTGGATCTGAACGCCTTCGTCCACGACGTAGTCCAGCATCTCGGATCCGAACACCTTGACCATCGAGCATTCTGCGGCCGCGGCACGGACGGCGGCCAGCTTGATCGCGGCGGCGCCGGGCGCGTCCCATCCCGCGGTGCGCGCGTCGTCCTCGATCAGCCCGGCCGTTCGCCAGACGATCGATTCGGCGGCGTAGATCCGGATGGCCATTTCGGCCAGCTTGTGCCGGATGGCGCCGAACTCCGCGATCGGCGAGCCGAACGCGCGGCGCGACTTCGCGTAGCGGATCGACGTCGCCAGCACGTCCTTGGCGGCCCCGACCGTCGATGCGCCCAGTTTCAGGCGTCCCAGGTTGAGGATGTTGAACGCGACGACATGCCCGCGGCCCACCTCGCCGAGCACGTTGGCGACCGGGACCTGGACACGGTCCAGGTACAGCGCGGCCGTCGAACTGCCGTGGAGGCCCATCTTGCGCTCGTTCGCTCCGATGGCCAGGCCCTCCGAAGCCCGTTCGACGAGGAAGCAAGTGAACCGCTCCCCACCGGCCCGGGCGAACACGATGAACAGGTCGGCCTCGCCGGCGTTGGTCACCCACATCTTCTGGCCGTTGAGGACATAGTGCGTTCCGGCGCCGTTCAGGTCCGCCCGCGTCCGTATGGCCAGGGCGTCGGAGCCCGACTCGGTCTCGCTCAACGCGTAGGCGGTCAGCATTTCCAGGCGCACCAGCTTCGGCAGGTAGCGCCGTTTGTGTTCATCGGCGCCGAAGTAGAGGATGGGCAGCGTTCCGAGCAGCGTTTGGCCGCCTTCCCAGACCATGTAGGACGCATCGCGGGCGACGCGCTCGGCGACGACCAACATGGCGGGCAGGTCCAGCTCCATTCCGCCGTACTCTTCGGGTATGGCCAGCCCCATCAGGCCGAGGTCCGCGGCCTTCCGCATCACCGCGCGCGCGGCGCCGGGCTCGAGCCTCCGAATGGCCGGCAGCGCCGGAGTCACCTCGTTCTTCCAGAACGCGTCGACCGTGCGGGCGATGTGGGCGTGTTCCTCGGTGAGGTCTTCGGGCGTGAAGACTTCGGACGGTCGGGACGCGCGATGGAGGAAGCCGCCGCCTCCGGGTCGGTCCTGCTCCAGGCTCATCGTGGGGCCATGCGGCCGGCGGCGCGCCTACCGTCCGCGATCGAAGTCGGCGAAGCCCTTGCCGTCCCCGGCCAACCGCTCCAGCAGGGGCGCCGGCGTCCAGAGCTCGCCGTGCGCGGCGTGGAATTCCCGGACGCGCGCCAGGACCCGGTCGACGCCGACCGCGTCGGCATACCACAGGGGGCCGCCGCGGTAGCGCGGGAAGCCGTAGCCGCTGAGGTAGATCGTGTCGATGTCGCCGGCGCGCGCGGCATGGCCTTCCTCCAGGATCCGGGCCGCCTCGTTGATCATGATGTACATGCAGCGCTCGACGATCTCCGTGTCGGCGACGTCGCGGCGCGCGATTCCGGCTTCCGCCGCCGTGGCCGCGACCAGCGCCTCGACCTCCGGATCCCGGATCGGCGTCCGGTCCCCGTCCTCGTAGCGGTGCCAGCCGCGCCCGGTCTTCTGGCCCCAACGATTCATCGCGTACAGCTTGTCGAGAACCAGCGGCGCTCGGACGCCGGGCGCATCCAGATGCCGGTATTGCTGGCGGACGCGCCACGCCAGGTCGATACCGCCCATGTCGTCGACGGCGAAGATGCCCATCGCCATGCCGAACTCCCGCAGCGCCGCGTCGACGCCGGCCGGGGTGGCGCCCTCCTCGACCAGGAACTGCGCTTCGCGCATGTAGGGCAGCATCATCCGGTTGCCGACGAAACCCCGGCAGTTGCCCACCACCACGCCGACCTTGCGAAGGCGCTTCACGAGGCGGGATGCGGTGGCGACGACGCGGGCGTCGGTGGACTCTCCTCGGACGATCTCGACCAGCCGCATGACGTGGGCCGGGCTGAAGAAGTGCAGGCCGATGACGCTCTCCGGCCGCGCCGTGGCCGACGCGATCGCGTCGATGTCGAGCGTGGACGTGTTCGTCGCCAGGACGGCCTCGGCCTGCGCGACGCCGTCCAGCTCGGCGAACACGCTCTTCTTGAGTTCCATGTCCTCGAAGACGGCCTCGATGACCAGGTCGGCGTCTCCGACGCCGTCCAGGCCGGTCGCCGCCTCGATCATGGCGAGGCGTTCGGCCATGGACGCGGCCGTCATCCGCCCTCGGTCGACCCGGCGCTGGAAGTTCTTTCGGATCGTTTCGACGCCGCGTTCGAGGGCTTCGGCCGACGCGTCGCGGAGCCCGACGGGAATGCCGGCGTTGAGCAGCGCGGTGGCGATGCCGGCGCCCATCGTGCCGGCGCCGATGACGGCGGCCTGGCCGACGTCCGGTGCGTCCTCCGGAATGCCGGGGATCTTCGAGGCGGCGCGCTCGGCGAAGAAGCCGTGGATCATGGCACGGGCCTGGTCCGAGGCCAGGCATCGGACCACGAGATCCTTCTCTCGGCGGCAGCCCGCGTCGAAGGGCAGCGTGACGGCGGCTTCCAGGGCTTCCAGAGCGAAGAAGGGCGCCGTTTCGTTCTTGCGCGTCGCCGCCGCCATCTCACGGCCGGCGCGGAAGGCGCCGGCGTGCGCGTCGGGCGAGGCCAGCCGGTCGTTGCGGTCGCGCGTGCGGGGCGGCGCGCCCCGTCCGGCCATCTCTCGCGCGAACCGGACGGCGCCGTCCAGCAGCGGGCCTTCGACGATGCGGTCCACCAGCCCGGTCTCCAGCGCCTGCGCCGCCCGCACGGGACGCCCGCCGACGAGCATCTCGATGGCCGCCTCCACGCCCACCAGCCGCGGCAACCGCTGACTGCCCTCCGCCCCCGGGATGATGCCCAGGTTCACCTCGGGCTGTCCCATGGACGCGTCCGGAGCGGCCACGCGGTAGTGCCCGGCCATCGCCAACTCCAGTCCGCCGCCGAGCGTCGTCCCGTGCATGGCCATGACCACCGGCTTCGGGCAGTCCTCGACCGCCGTCAGCAAGTCGTGGACGTCGGGGCCTCCGGCGGGTCCGCGCCCCTCGGCCACGGCCTCCAGTTCCCGGATGTCGGCGCCGGCCACGAAGGTCCGGCCCGCGCAGGCCAGGACGACGGCGCGCGACCGGCCGTCGCCCGACACCGCGGCGAAAGCCGCGCGGAGCCCGTCCGCCACCGCCGTGCTCAGGGCGTTGACCGGGGGATTGTCGATGGTGATGACGGCGACGTCACCGTCGAGGTCGACGCGGACAAGATCGCTCATGAGCCTGTCTCACCGTCCGCGTCCAGCCCCAGCAGCCGGACGGCGTTTTCCTTGAGAATCAGGGGCCGGACCTCGTCGCGAATGGCGATCCCCGCGAAGTCGGCCAACCAACGGTCGGGCGTCAGCAGCGGGTAGTCGGAGCCGAACAGCATCTTGCGTTTCAGCAGCGTGTTCGCGTACTGGATCAGGGTCGGCGAGAAGTACTTCGGAGACCAGCCCGACAGGTCGATGTACACCTGGGGCTTGTGCAGACAGACCGACAGCGCCTCGTCCTGCCACGGGAACGACGGGTGCGCCAGGATGATCGGCATGTCGGGGAAGTCGACGGCGACGTCGTCGATGTCCATCGGGTTCCCGTACTTCAGCCGGACCCCGCCGCCGCCGGGCATTCCCGTGCCGATGCCGCTGTGGCCCGTGTGAAACACGATCGGCAGTCGGGCCTCGTTGACGACCTCGTAGAACGGGTAGGCCTTCCGGTCGTTCGCGTGGAACTCCTGCAGCGGGGGATGCAGCTTGAACCCGCGGACGCCCATCCCGATCAGGCGCTTCGCGTCGTCGACGGCGCCCGGTCCACGCATCGGGTTGACGCTGGCGAACGGGATCAGGACGTCGGCGTGGGCCTCGGCCAGCGCCAGGACCGCCTCGTTGGGAAACTGCGGCCGGCCCGTCAGCGTTTCCTCGACGGAGAAGACGACGCACGCGATCCGGCGTTCGCGATAATAGGCGACGAGCGCATCCGGTCCGGGCGCGGCGCGGGAGCCGAAGTATCGGCGGGCCGCCGCGTCGGCCGCGTTCCCGGCTCCTTCGGCATCGTCGTGGATGTGCACGTGCGTATCGATGGCGGCGAGCCGGTCGACGTCTAGCTTCGGTTTCGGCATCGGGCTTCTAGCTGGCGTGCATTTTCGTGTAATGGCGGCGGTAGGGCTTCGCGGTGAGCGAGAAGCAGACGATCATCATCACCGCCGCGGCGCCGATGGTCATCGATGCGGCCGTCCCGATGGCCTCGGAGCCCAGGACGCGGTCGTTGAGCAATCCGGGGAGGATGGCGCCCAAGGGGTAGCCTCCCAGGTTCAGGAAGAACAGGAACACGGCCGACACCTGCGCTCGGGCCTGGTTGGGGAAGATGCGCTGGAGTGCGGCGATCGTGATTCCCATCGGGAGCGCGGTCAGGAAGACGCTGGGCGCCAGCAGCGCCAGCGCCATGTTCGGGTCGGACATCGACAGGGCCGGCGTGAAGAAGACCAGCGTTCCCATGCCGGCGTAGGCGCCCACCTTCAGCGGCGCTTCCGGCACGCCCTGCTTGAGCCAACGGTCGCTCCAGACGCCGCCGACGTACATCCCGAGGCAACCGAACGTCAGCAGCAGCAGCGCCAGCGGCCGGCCGGTCTGTCCCGGCGTCCAGCCATAGGAACGGTCGAAGATGGCCGTGGCCCATGTCAACAGCGCGTAGACCTGGCTCGACTGGAAGATCATTCCCAGCGAGATGCCCAGCAGCGACTGCCAGCGCTGCCCGATTTCCCCGAGCACCTGTCCGGGACTCAACCGGGGCGGCGCGCCCAGGGCGTCCCGGCGCATGTTCTTGCGCCGCGGCTCGCGCACGGTGAGCATCAGCAGGGCGAACAGGACGCCCGGAAGGCCGACGATGAGGAACGTGACGCGCCACGGCGGCATCGCGCCCAGGAGCGGCACCAGGATTTCCTCGGTGCCCGACACCATGTCCACGACCGTACCGCCCACCAGGAACGCGGCGGCGATTCCCAGGAAGATGCCCATGTTGTAGACCGACATCGGCACGCCGAGCTTCCGGTTGGGGAAGTAGTCCGTGATCATCGAATAGGCCGACGGCGACAGGCTGGCCTCCCCAACGCCGACGCCCACGCGCGCGAGCGACAGCGTCAGGTAGCGTCCGGCGAGGCTCGACACGCTGGTGAAGAAACTCCAGCCGAGTATGCCGATGATGATCAGGTTCCGTCGGCTGTAGGTGTCGGCCAGGCGCCCCAGGGGCACGCCCATCAACACGTAGAACAGCGTGAACGCGAAGCCGGTGAGCACGCCGAACTGGGTGTCCGAGATACCCAGATCGGCCTGGATCGGTCCCACCAGCATGCCCAGGATCGTCCGGTCCACGAACGACAGCATGTAGACGGCCGTGAGCACCAGGACGACGTACCAGGGATAGCCGAGGTCCGTGGAGTCGGGCGCGTCGATCGGCGGGGGAGCGCCGGTGTTGGGTTCGCCGGGATCTGGCGGCATTTTCAACGACCGTTCGAAGCGAGGTGGGCCGTGAAGAAGGGCAGCACGTGCGTCCCCAGCCTCTCGGCGATCCGGTTGACGTGGTCGCCGTCGTAGATTTCGAAGTCATGGTCGACCCCGAACGCCGCGAGCCTCCCGCTCAGAACGCCCGACGTCCGCGTGATGTTTCCGTCCCGGTCGCCGGAGTCGACGGCCAACGCCGAGAGCCGGCCGAGGTTCGCGACGTACTGGTCCAGCATCGCGATGGGATCGTAGGCCGCCCATCAGGCGGCGACGTCGGCCTGCAGCTCGCCGTCCCGGACCGGCAGGTCGACGTAGAACGGCGGGTTCTCCGGGTTAGGCGACCACGCCGCGGCCGAGGCCAGCATCGCGCTGGCGCCGAAGTCGAGGCCCGCGACTTCGTCGACGGACGACAGCGCCGCGATCTGCGCCCACGCCGGCCGGTCGACCTGCGGGCGGCCGCCCATGCAGCACGGGCTC
>JAJEEE010000004.1 GCA_022821145.1 Acidobacteriota bacterium | reverse complement strand
CCCGATCTCGGGCGGCTCGCCGCGCTGTTCCCGGAGCACGGCCTTCCGCGAGAGCTTGATCCGGTTCCCGTCCAGGGCGATGACCTTCACCATCACCTGGTCGTCCTCGTTGAGCTCGTCGCGGACTTCGCGTATGCGCTGCTCGGCAATCTCCGAAATGTGGAGCAGGCCGTCCGTGCCCGGGAAGATCTCCACGAAGGCTCCGAAATCGGCGATGCGGACCACCCGGCCCAGGTAGGTCTTGCCGACCTCGGGCACGGCCGTGAGGTTCTCGACGATCTCGATGGCCTTCTGTGCCGAGGGGCCGTCGGCCGAGGCGATGTTCACGCGCCCGTCGTCGTTGACGTCGATCTTGACCCCGGTCTGCTCGACGATCGAACGGATCATCTTGCCGCCCGGACCGATGACGTCGCGGATCTTGTCGGTCGGGATCGTGATCGTGTAGATGCGCGGCGCGTACTGGGACATCTCTTCGGCAACCGCCGGAACGGCCTCTTCCATCTTGTCCAGGATGTGCATCCGGCCCTGCCGCGCCTGCTCCATCGCCCGGCCCATGATCTCGAACGAGACGTTGGTGATCTTGATGTCCATCTGGAGCGCGGTGATGCCGTCGCGCGTGCCGGCCACCTTGAAGTCCATGTCCCCGTAGTGGTCCTCGGCGCCGGCGATGTCGCTCAGGATGGCGTAGTTGTCGCCCTCCGAGACCAGGCCCATCGCAACGCCCGCCACCGGCCGCCGGAGCGGCACCCCGGCCGACATCAGCGCCAGTGAGCCTCCGCACACCGTCGCCATGGACGAGGAGCCGTTGGACTCGAGGATGTCCGACACGATGCGGACCGTGTAGGGGAACCCTTCGTCGTCGGGCATGAGCGGCAGAAGCGCCCGCTCGGCCAGGTTCCCGTGACCGACCTCGCGCCGGCTCGTCGATCCCATCCGACGGACTTCGCCGACCGAGAACGGCGGGAAGTTGTAGTGCAGCATGAAGTGCTTGTACGACTCGCCTTCCAGCCGGTCCAGCTTCTGCGCTTCGTCGGCCGTGCCCAACGTCGCCGTCACGAGGGCCTGTGTCTCGCCGCGCGTGAAGACCGCCGAACCATGGGCCCGCGGCAGAATGCCGTCCTCGATCCAGATCGGCCGGATCTGGTCGTGGGCCCTGCGGTCGGGCCGGATGCCGTCGTGGAGGATCTGATCGCGGAAGATCCGTTCCTTCAAGGCGTTGAAGGAGCGCTTGACCATCTTGACGGTGCCTTCGTCGGCGTCTTCGCCGAAGCTGGCGACCACCTCGGCTTTGGCGTTGTCGACCCGGGCGTAGCTGGTCAGCTTGTCGTACTTCTCGGTGTTGAGCGCGTCTTCCAGCGTGGTCCGGATCCGTTCCTCGACCGTTCGGTCGATCTCCGGATCCGAGGCGGGCGGTTCATAGACGAGTTTTTCGGGTTGGATGTGGGAGTAAAGCTCCTTCTCCAGCTCGATGATCTCGCGAACCGCGTCGTGCCCCGCCTCCAGTGCGCGCAGCATTTCGTCCTCGGAAATCTCCTCGGCGCCGGCCTCGACCATCGTGATGCCGTGCTCGGTTCCGGTGACCAGCAGGTTCAACCGGCTTTCTTCGAGTTGAGGGTAGGTCGGGTTGATGACGTAACGGTCATCGACGAGGCCCACGCGCACGGCCGCCACCGGTTGGGTGAAGGGGAGCGTGGATACGTACAGCGCCGTGGACGCGCCGATGATGCTCAGCGCGGACGGGTCGTTCTCCGGATCCGCGGACAGGACCAGGGCGATCACCTGGGTCTCGTTCCGGTAGCCGTCCGGAAACAACGGCCGGATCGGGCGGTCGATCATCCGGCTGTACAGCACCTCGCGTTCCGAGGGCTTGCCCTCCCGCTTGAAGAACCCGCCGGGAATCTTGCCGGCGGCGTAGAAGTTGTCCCTGTGGTCGCAGGTCAGCGGAAAAAAGTCCGCGCCTTCGCGGGGCACCTTCGCGCCGCAGGCGCTGACCAGAACGGCCGTCTCCCCGTAGCGGACGAACGCCGCGCCGTCGGCCTGGGTGGCGAGCTTGCCGATTTCGATGGAGAGCTCGCGGCCTCCGATCGTCGTCGATACCGTGTGTACTTTCATGATGTGGTGTGTCCTTTCGCTCGTATGACGAGGGGCGGATGCGGACATCCTTCGTCGGCCGGCGGAGCGGCCGCAGACTGTCGTCGATCGGAGTTCCGGGACGGAGTCGTCCCCGATTACTTGCGCAGGCCGAGCTTCTGGATGACTTCCCGGTAGCGCGGAACCTCGTGTCTCTTCAGGTACTCGAGCAGGCGGCGCCGCCGTCCCACGAGTTTCAGAAGCCCGCGCCGGGAAGCGTGATCCTTTTTGTGCGTCTTGAAATGCTCAGTCAGGTAAGTGATACGCTCGCTCAGAATAGCGATCTGAACTTCCGGCGACCCCGTGTCCGAAGGATGGATGCGATACTGGTCGATGATCGAGCCTTTGGATTCCCTCGTCAGAGCCATTCGTTGATTTCGTCTTCCTCCTTTAATAGGAACCCGCTAGATTAGCACAACTTTGGGGTGCGCCCAACCCCCCGCCACCCGCGCAACGGCGACGAGCCGGCCGTTCCCGTCGAAGACGCAGACATCGGCGCCGTCGGGCGTATTCGCGTCCGGGCACCGGACGGCGCGTCCCCGGCCCAGGTATTCCAGGTCGGCGTCGTCCACCTCGACCCGGGGCCGGTCGCCCAGAACCTGTCCGGGGGGCCGCAGATGTTCCGGGCCGGCGTCCTCCAGCGGAACGGCGTCCCCGATGCGGAACGGTCCCGACCGCGTCCGCACCAGGCTGCGCAGATGGCCACCGGTCTCGAGACGCGAACCCAGGTCGCGCGCCAGGGACCGGACGTAGGTCCCCGACGAGCAGGCGACGCGGAACTCCAGGTCGGGCGGATCCCAACCCACCAGATCGAACGCCGTGACGGTGACCTCCACCGGGGCCGGATCCACCGCGACGCCCCGTCGCGCCAACCGGTGCGCGGGCACCCCCGAGATCTTCTTGGCGGAGTAGGCCGGAGCCGCCTGCCGGATCGTCCCTACGAATCCCGTCATGGCGCGCGCGGCCTGCTCCCGATCGACGTCAACGGCGTGCTCCTCGCCGATCGGCGTCCCCTCGGCGTCGCACGTGGACGTATCCCGGCCCAGACGGATGGCGCCCGTGTATTCCTTGGTGGTGTCGGTGATGTAGCGCGCGAGCCGCGTGGCCTTGCCGACGCTGACGGGCAGGACGCCGGTGGCCATCGGATCGAGCGTTCCCAGGTGTCCGACCTTGCGTGTGCGAAACCGTCGCCGGACGCCGTCGACCACGTCGTGCGAGGTGATCCCCGCGGGCTTGTCGATGACGAGGAAACCGATGGGGGCTTCAGCGGCCTCGTTCACGGCGGCGCCTCCGGTCACCGTGCCCCACGAGCGCCGCACGCGCTTTCCTTCGCTCCATGGTGCCTTCCGCGAGTATAGTGCCAATCGCGGCCCGAGTCGGGCCGCGGTCCTGTCGGTGGAGGGGGCTGTGAGCGCCGGATTCATCCTCGGACTCGTCCTGACGGCCGTTCCGGCCGTTCAGACGGACCCTGTCCACGAACTGGCCGGTGTCGTGCGTCACCGCACCTCGGAGGAGCCGATCGCCAGCGCCTCGGTCGTGCTGGAGGATCCGCGTGGAAGCGCCTTCGCGGCGCGCTCTGGCGCGGATGGCCGGTTCTCCATCAGCCAAGTGCCACCCGGGCGCTACTCGTTCCAGGTCAACGTCAACGGGTATGCCCGGCCGCGTTACGGCGGCTGGCCGTCCCAGCTCGAGGTTGCCGGAGACACACGAGATCTTGTCGTCGAGATGGTCGCGACCGGCGTCATCACCGGCGTCGTGCTCACGCCGGCCGGGCGTCCTATGAGCCGCATGTTCGTGCAGGCCATGCGATCGAACGCCGATGGCGAGCTCGAGATCGTCGAATCGACCTTGACGGACGATCGCGGACGCTACCGATTGTTCTTTCTGCCGCCCGGAGGCTATTACGTTCGCTCGCAGCTCGACTTCATTCGTCCCTTCGCCAGCGGTCTGACCTATTATCCCGGCGTTCTCGACGTGGGTTTGGCGGACGAGGTTCGCGTGGAAGCGGGGACGGAGGCCGTCGGTATCGATTTTACGATCAGGAGCAGCCTCAACTACCAAGTTTCCGGCACCATACGATTACCTGAGTCGGCGGAGACGTTCGTTCGAATGTTCATCGCGCGCGATGTCGCCGGAATCCGGGACGCTCCGGCGCCCGTCGTGACGCCGCGCTATTCCGGTTCGGAGTTCGTGATCCCGGGTGTACGGAACGGCGAGTACGACGCGATCGCCTATATACCGGATGCGGAAGGCGCGATCCATTTCGGCCGTGCTCGGTTTTCGGTGGCCGGACAGGACGTGACCGGTGTCGACCTGCGTCTCGAGCGCGCCGTCGACTTGAGCGGCCGGTTGCGGGAGACCGGCCCCTCGGATCCGGTATTCGACGGGCCGATACGACTCGCTCTCGAACCGCGCGACCCGCTCCCGTCGATGCTCTTGCCGCGCGAGGTGACGCTGGATCCGGACGGTCGATTCACCGTGCCCTCCGTGGTTGCGGGAACCTACGACGTGATTCTGTCCGGGGCTCTCACCAGTGACGCCTATGCGGAAGTCGTCTTGATGGGCGACCGGGACATTTCGGCCAGTGGTTTGACGATCCGGGCGGGCGCCGCCGCATCCATGCTGGATCTCGGCGTTCGCCTGGGATTTGGCGGCCGTGTCGAAGGGGTTGTTCAGGCGGACGATGGAAACACTGCCGGGTATACCCAGGTGACCCTGGTTCCCGTGTCGCCTGGCGGCGGGGGCTTCGCGTCACAGCAGCGAGTCGTGGAGGCGGACGGCGCGGGGCGATTCGCGATTCGAGGCGTGCCTCCAGGCGAATACAAGTTGTTTTCGATCGGCGTGATGGAAGAGCTCGCACGGACGCCGAGTCTCGACCCCGGGAACAGCGACCGCGGTGTATCGGTCACGGTGGCGCAACCCGGTAGTCGGGCGACGGGTATCGTGGTGCCCCTGGGTTTGGATTAGTTTTCGGAAGCCAATGTGCCGAGCTATCGAGGGATTCATGAATGCGCTGATCTTGACGGTCGCTTTGGGTTGGGCTGCGGCGTCGGCCGTCACTCCGCAGAACGACACGGGTGACATCGCCGGCACGGTGACGCGTTTGGGCGGGGAGCCGCTTGCCGACGTCACGGTTACCGTATGGACGACGGGTCAGATTCCGGCCGAGGTGCTCACGTCGACGATGACGGGCCCCGACGGGCGATTTCTGGTGCGGGACATGCCGGCGGGCGCCTACCGCGTCCGGGCGGAGTCGGAGGGTTACGTCAATCCGCCGGGGGGCTTCGAGACGACGGGTGCGAGCTTGTTCTCGGAGGCCTTGAGCGGCCAGGAGTCGAACCCGTCGTTCACCACACGGTATGCCGGCGTGCGGGTCTCGGTGCGGGCGGACGCGGTCGCCACCGTGGGTCTTTCGCTGATGGCGACGGGGGTGGTGACGGGACGCGTCACCGACAGCAACGGCCAACCCTTGGCATTGGCTCGAGTCGAGGCGCTCGAGTTGATGGACTATACCGGACGGCCGTTGCTTGTGCCGGTGCGTTTCAGCGCGAAAACGACGGATGACCGCGGCGTCTATCGCCTGTTCGGGCTCGTGCCGGGGGACTATTATCTGCGCGTCGAACCCGACGTGCCGGGTGCGGCGTCCGCCTACTATCCCGGTGTGTCGGAGGTTGCCGCGGCGGCTCCCGTGGCCGTGCGCGGCGGTTCCGAGCGTGGTGCGGCGGATATACGGATGCCGGAGCCGGGCTCCGTTCGCGTTTCGGGCCGCGCCGTCGTGGACGGCGTTGAAGTGGAGTCCCCGGAGGTATCCGAAGTCTACCTGGTGAGGGTCGATTCCGATTCACCGATCGCGCCCCCCGAGGCCTTCCCCAACATCGCGGCGGACAGAACCGACGGCGATTTCCTGATCGAGGGCGTGCCGTCCGGTCTTTACGATCTTTTTCCGTTACTCCGAAGCGAAGATCCGGACGACGGTGTCCCGGGGGAGCCGGATCTCGACGAGTTTTCCACGTTCCGCCGCGACGAACCGCCCGCTCCGGCGATCGGTTCGGTGCGCGTTCTGGTTGGCGACGAGGACGTGGACGGCATCGTGTCGATCGTTCGCGCCCCTTTGGAAGTGACGGGCCGGTTCATCGGCGATCTGGAGGGCCCACGCCGGTTCGTTCGAATCATATTGGTTCCGGTCAGTCCCTTGCCCTTCGGCCCGTGGCCGCCGAGATCCGATCGGTACGATGCCGAACGCGCGCCGGACGGTCGCTTCCGGCTACCCGGGGTCCCGAGAGGGCAGTATCGTGTGGTCGCCTCCGGCCTGCCTGCGGACACGTATGTCGATGGCGTTTCGCACGGCGGCAGCCCTGCCCCCGGCGGATTCGTGACGCTGGACGGCCCGGCCGCCACCGACGCGATCACCGTGGACGTTCGCGCCGGGGCCGGGGTGGTTTCCGGCCGGGTGGACGGTTTTTCCATCGGCGCGACGGTGCTCCTGATACGCGCCCAGCCGAGACCCGGCGATTCCCGGCTGTACCGACGGGCCGACACGGATGAATCCGGCGCCTATACGTTTCGCAACGTGGCCCCGGGCGACTACACGCTGTTGGCGTTCGAACGACTCGTTGCCAGAGCGGGATTCGGCGGGGCGTTCCTGGACCGTTACGTGGCGTTCGGCGTCGACATCGCCGTAACTTCGGGCGCGCAGCGCGCACCGGACTTACAGGTAATCGCCGTCGGCCGGTAGACTTACGGCCAAAGCGCCGCCGGATCGCGCCGTCCCAACGCCTCCCGCACGGCGGCCAACACGCGCGCCCGAGCCTCCGCCAGCGGTCCCGCCCAGCGGCGACGCGGAACGCGTCGGCCCGCGTCGACGAGAACCGGAACGAACCCGTGTCGGTCAGGATGGCCACACAGTTGCGGATCTCCTCGCGTGGCCGATGCGGCATGTCGCAGTGTCGACGGACGCCAGCGGCGGCAGGCTGAACCGTAGTGTATCATCCAGCGATGCACGCGCCCGAGCTGTCATCGTTCCGTTCCCGCCGGAACGCTCCACGCCACGTGGGGATGAACCGGCAGGGGATGGAGGCCGGGTATGACGCCTGACATAAGCCGCGTGGCATGCGGGACCGATGCGGAGCAATCAGCGGAGTTCCGGACTCTCCGGAAGGAGCGATAGATCATGTTGAACCGCCTGTCGCTTGAGAATTTCAAGGCGTGGCGGGAAGCTGATCTTACGTTCGGCAAGGTGACCGGTTTCTTCGGGAACAACAGCGCCGGAAAGAGCAGCCTGCTGCATCTTCTCCTGTTGCTCAAGCAGACCCGGAACGCTACGGACCGCGGCATCGTCCTTGATTTCGGTGGGCCGAGGGACATGGTGAGTCTGGGGACGTTCGAAGACGTCGTCCACCAACACAAGAAGGATCAAGCGATACGATGGCTTCTCGAATGGGGCTTGCCAAAGTCACTGAAGATCCAGGGTCAACGGGCGCATTCGGCCGGCCCACAGTTTACGGGCGACACTCTTCAGACGAGTTGCGAAGTACGTTTCGACGATTCGCGCCTGTGGCCGAGCGAGTTGGCATACCGGTTCGACAATGTGGATTTCCGGTTGCGACCGACGGCTCAATCGAAACAGGAGTTCGAACTGGCAACCGACCCGCCGGTTCTGGGATTCATACGTAACCAGGGCCGTCCCTGGCCCCTTCCGCACCCGGTGAAGACTCACCTGTTTCCCAGTCAGGCGCGGAGCTATTTTCAGAATACGGACTTCCTCGGCGATTTCGAGCTGGCGTACGAGAACCTGATGGACTCGATTTACTACCTCGGACCCCTACGCGAGTATCCGCGGCGGGAATATCACTGGGGCGGCTCAAGTCCGGACGACGTGGGACAACGCGGCGAGCGCACGATGGACGCGATACTTGCCGCCACCGTTCGCAAGGAAACGCGGAGTCTCGGACACCGGAAGCGGCGCAAGGCGTTCCAGGCCATGATCGCCCATTGGCTGTCCGAGTTGGGACTGATTCACGACTTCCGCCTTGAGGAGATCGCCAAAGGAACCAACCTCTACCGGGCGATGGTCCAGATGTCCTCCTCGAGTGTGACGACGTCACTGACCGACGTCGGATTCGGCGTTTCCCAGGTCCTGCCTGTGCTGGTGCTGCTCTACTACGTCCCGGAAGGTTCGACCGTACTGATGGAACAACCGGAAATCCATCTTCATCCGGCCGTACAGAGCGGTCTGGCCGACATCATGCTGAGTGTCGCCGACGTGCGAACCGTGCAGATCATCGTGGAGAGCCACAGCGAACACCTGATGCGGCGTCTCCAACGCCGAGTGGCTGAAGAAAAGGCTTCCTCAGACGAGGTGAAACTTTACTTCGTTTCGTCGAATCGAGGCAGGGCGCAGATTGCCGATCTGACCATGAACGAATGGGGCGAGATCGAGAACTGACCGGAGAAGTTCTTCGGAGACGAGATGGGTGAGATCGCCGCGATCACCGAGGCTGCGCTACGGCGAAAGTTGGGGCAAGCGGGATGACGGCGTTCGTCGTGGATACCAATGTTGCGATTGCCGCCAACGGGCGTGGAACCCATGCCGACCGGCGATGTCAGTTATCGTGCGTGGAACGACTGAGATCCGTGGCGAACGGCGAAGTCGTCGCCATTGACGACAAGGGCGTCATCCTGGGGGAATACAGAAAGCGCCTGAGTCTCTCCGGAAGGCCGGGAATGGGCGACGCTTTCCTGAAACACGTGTTCAACTACCAGTACCAGGACGGTCGGGTGCAAAGGGTCGCGGTGACGCCTTGCGACGACGAGCGGCGGGGCTTCGAGGAGTTGCCCGAGAATTCGTTCGACCGTTCGGACCGGAAGTTCCTGGCCGTTGCGGTGGTCGAAAGAGCGGTCATTCTGAACGCGACCGACAGCGATTGGGATGAGCACAAGGCGTTGATGGACAGTCTGGGGATCGAAGTCGATCAACTCTGTTCCCAACACGCCTCCAGAAGAAACCGAGTCGGGCAATGACGATGGAGAGCGGTTCCCGTGTGTTGTCGACAACCAAGTATCCCAGCACGCCGTATTGGCCATGGTCGCCATCGATCGGCCGCGACGAGTGCGTGCATCGGGATCCCGATCGATTCGTGGGGGTCGCCGTGGTCGCAACGGAAAAGCTGGATGGCGGAAACACGCTGCTCCATGCCGGCAAGGTCTACGCGCGTAGCGTGTCGGCGCCTTCCGCCGGCAAGTGGATGGCGATGGTGAAGAAATACCACGCCTGGAAGGTGAACGAGCCGGACGTCTACCTCTATGGAGAGGATATCTACGGGGTGCACAGCATCGTCTATGATCCGGTTCCGGAGCACGAGACGTTCCATGCGTTTGCGCTACTGAACGGCGAGGGCGTGTTCGAGGCGTTTTCAGACGTGGAGGCATATGCGAAACGCCGGCAGATTCCCGTCGTTCCGGTTCTGTTCAGGGGCTGCTTCCGGTCGGTGGCCGAGATACGGGCGTTCATGAAGCGCGCCCACGGCGAGCCTTCGGTGCTTGGCGGTGAGCGGGAAGGTGTCGTGATGCGGTTGGCGCGTGAGTTTCCGGCGGCGGAGTTCCAGGAGAACGTTTGCAAGAGCGTCCGCGTCGGCCATGTGCAGACCGAAGAGCATTGGACCAGGAAGTGGAAGCCATGCCGGATCGCACGGCCGACAGGATGAGGCCGTGCGTTCGTCGCTTGAGACTATCGAGGCCGCGATCCGGAAGTTCCGATCGTTCGGACGTATCGCATGAGACGCTGCGCGTCCCACGACGTTCAGCGTAGAGGTTTCGTCCGGCCGGGCGCCGCCGGGTCGCGCCGGCCCAGCGCTTCCCCCACCGCGGCGAGCACGCGCTCCCGCGCCTCCGCCAACGGTCCGGCCAATTGGCATCCGGCCGCTTTCCGGTGTCCGCCTCCGCCGAACGCCGCGGCAATGCGCGAGACGTCGAGGGCGTTCTTCGATCGCAGGCTGACGCGGAACGCGCCGCCGTCGAGCTCCTGGAACAGGACGGCCACTTCGACGCCGTCGATGGTCATCGGGTAGTTGATCAGCCCCTCGATGTCGGATCCGTCGACGGGAATGCCGTGCGCCCGCATGTCGCCGCGCGTCAGGGCGGTGGTCACGATGCGCCCGTCCGCGGCCAGCTCCATCGCGTTGATGACGACGCCCATCTTGCGCACCTTGTCGACGGGGTTGGAGTAGAACGTGTCCATGGCGATGCGCGAGACGTCGGCGCCGCGGTCGGCCAACTCCGCGGCCACGCGGAACGTGTCGGCCCGCGTCGAGGAGAACTGGAACGAGCCCGTGTCGGTCAGGATGGCCACGTAGATATTGGTGGCGATGGCCGGCGTGATCTCGACCTTCATCGCATTCAGGAGCCGGAAGATCATCTCGCCCACGGCGCAGGCCTCCGGGTCGATCCAGTTGATCGCGCCGAAGGGCTCGGTGGAATGATGGTGGTCGACGTTGACGATGAACTGGTTCTCGAGCCCCTGGATGCCGGGCCTTTCGATGTTCCCGCACTCCAGCACGAACACCGCGTCGTAGGACCGTTCCAGGCGCGAGGCGACGCGAAGCCGCCCGGCCCCCGGCAGCGCGCCGTAGCGCGCGGGCATCGGGTCGCGGCTGATCAGGCTGACGCGCTTGTCGAGGGATTCCAGGGCCAGGGCGAGCGCGAACTGCGAGCCGGCCGAATCGCCGTCGGGACGCACGTGAGAAACCACGAGCAGGTCGTCCTTCGCGTCGACGGTTTCGATGATGCGGTCGATCATGGCGCGCGTGCTCATTCCCGATCGTCCCGGACATCGGAGATTTCCGAAAGCAGTTCTTCGATCCGCATCCCGGTTTCGATGGACGCGTCGTAGTCGAAGACCAGCTCGGGCGTTCTCGCCATGTGCGACAGCCGCATGCTGAGCTGCCGGCGAAGGAAACCGCGCGCCGAATTCAGGCCGGCGAGCGTCGCCCGCCTGTCGGCCTCGGTTCCGAGCCCGCTGACGAAGACGCGCGCATGCCGCAGGTCGCGGGACACCTGGACGTGGGTCACCGTGACCGCTCGGATGCGCGGGTCGTCCAGGTCCGTCGCGATCAGTTGGCCGAGCTCGGCCCTCAACTGCCGCCCGATGCGTTCGATGCGTCGTTGTCCCGTCGTCACAGGAATTCGATCCGTCCCCGCACCTCGCAGTCGGGGAGGGTCCGCTCCACGTCCTCGAGCGCCATGGCGAGTTGCCGTTCCAGGTAAACCGGATCCGGTCCGATACTGACCACGCCGACTTCCGCCCGTTGCCAGAGATCCTGGTGTTGAAGCTCGGCGACGGATACGTTGAATCGCTTCCGAAGGCGGTCCTTCAGGCTGCGCAGGGCCATGCGCTTGTCTTTCAGGGATTGCGCGTACGGGATACGAAGGTCGAGTTCGAGCAGCGCGACATGCATGACGACACAGGCGCTCGCGCGGGAGGAGCCGGGGGCTAGGAGCCTGTGGTGAGACCCCGCGTCGCACCGAGACCGGTGAGGCGCCCGTCCGGCAAGGCGCGAGAAGGGAGCATATTCCCGATATGTGACCGACGAGCAACGCAGTCCGGACGGGATGCTTCACCGGTCGAATGCAGCAGGGGTTTCACCACAGGCTCCTAAACCCCGATGTCGACGGCCACCTTCTCGGTCGTGAACGACTCGATGACGTCGCCGATCTTGACGTCATTGTAGCCCTGGAGCGCGATGCCGCACTCGTAACCGGAACGTACTTCGGACGCGTCGTCCTTGAAGCGCTTCAGCGACGCGATCTTGCCCTCGAAGACCACGACGTTGTCGCGCAGCAACCGGATCCGCGCGTTCCGGGAAATCGACCCGTCGGTCACGTAACAACCGGCGATGGTGCCCACCTTGGGAACCCGGAAGGTTTCCCGCACCTCGACCGTCGCCTGCGAGACTTCCTTCTCCACCGGTTCCAGGACCCCCGCCATGGCTTGTTTGAGCTCGTCCACCACGTCGTAGATCACGGTGTGGAGCCGGACATCGACCTTCTCGCGCACTGCGATGTCGGAGGCCTTCTTCTCGGGACGGACGTTGAAGCCGATGATGATCGCGTTGGAGGTCGCGGCCAGCAGGACGTCGTATTCCGTGATGGCGCCGACGGCGGAGTGAATGATCTTGATCCGCACCTTGTCGGTTTCCATCTTTCCAAGCATGCCGCTGAGCGCTTCGATCGAGCCCTGGACGTCGGCCTTGAGGACGACCGGAACCTCCTTGACCTCGCCCTCGGCCATGCGCGCGTGGAGCTGCTCCAGGGTAAGCCGCGACTTCTTGGCCAGTTCCTGCTCTCTGAGCGTTTCCTGACGGAAGCTCGCGATCTGGCGGGCCTTGCTCTCGTCGGTGATCACCTGAAGGGAGTCACCGGCCATCGGCAGCCCCTGCAGTCCCAGGACTTCGCAGGGGACGGCCGGCCCGGCATCCTTGACCGCCTGCCCGTTCTCGTCGTACATGGCGCGGACCTTCCCGTGGACGGAGCCGACGATGAAGTTGTCCCCGACATGCAGCGTGCCGTTCTGGACCAGAACCGTCGCGACGTTGCCGCGCCCCTTGTCCAGCTTGGCTTCCAGGACCGTGCCCATCGCCGGGAAGTCCGCATCGGCGCGCAGGTTGCGCATGTCGGCGACGAGAAGGACCATCTCGAGAAGCTGCGCAAGGTTCGTTTTCTGCTTGGCCGACACCTCGACGCTGACGATGTCGCCGCCCCAATCCTCGACCAGCACGTCCTTTTCCGCCAGCTCACGCTTGACCTTGTCGACGTTGGCGTTGGGGGCGTCGATCTTGTTGATCGCGACGATCAGCGGAACCTTGGCCGCGCGCGTGTGCGAGATCGATTCCACCGTTTGCGGCATCACGCCGTCGTCGGCCGCGACCACCAGGATGACCACGTCGGTGACCGAGGCGCCGCGCGCCCGCATCAACGTGAAGGCCTCGTGACCGGGCGTGTCCAGGAACGTGATCTTGCGCCCGTCGACGTCGACCTGGTACGCGCCGATGTGCTGTGTGATCCCGCCGTGCTCGGACTCGGTCACCCGGCTTTCGCGAACCGCGTCGAGAAGCGACGTCTTCCCGTGGTCCACGTGGCCCATGATCGTGACCACCGGTGAGCGGGGCGTGAGCGCGCCCGAGTCCCCGGTATCGCTGACTTTTTCCACGGCCTCGAGCTGGACCGATTCTTCGAACGTCACGAAATCGACGTCGGCGTTGAATTCCTTGCAGATCTGTTCGGCCAGCTCCTTGTCCAGGGTCTGGTTGATCGTGGCCAGCATGCCGCGATCCATGAGCTTCTTGATCACGTCCTTGGACCGGGCGTCCAGCTTTTCGGCGATTTCCTTGACGGTGACGTTGTCGGTCAGCGTGATGTTGCGGTGTTCGCGTACGGGTTCCGGCTTGGGCTGCGGGCGCGGCATCGGGCGCCGGTTCATGAGCCGCTCGACGCGGGACGCCCGTGTCGGACGGGGACGGTCGCGCCGCAAGTCGCGCCGCGGGCCCGGAGGCGGCGCCGGCCGCTGAGGCGTCACCGTGCGCGTGTGGGCGGTTCGCATACCGCGCGTGTCCCGGCGCGGCGGGGTCTTGGGAACCGGCCGGTTCTGCTGGCGCAGCCGTTCCTGGGCCAACTGCTGCATGGTCTTCCGCGCCTCGGGCGGCGGGGCCGTCGCGGCGGCGGGGCGTTGGGGCGCCGG
>JAJEEE010000002.1 GCA_022821145.1 Acidobacteriota bacterium | reverse complement strand
CCTCGACCGCGTCCGCGCGCTCATCGCGTCCGGGGAGGATGTCGACGCCCCCTCAGCCGACGGGTCGACGCCCCTGCTCTGGGCGGCCTACAACTTCGACTCCGAGACGGCCCGCGTCCTGGTCGCGGCCGGCGCCGACGCGAACGGCGCGAACCGCTACGGGGTCACGCCCCTGCTTCAGGCCGCCCGCACGGGCGACGCCCGGATGACGACGGTGCTCCTGGAGGCGGGCGCCGATCCGAGACTGGCGCATCCGGACGGCGAAACACCCCTGATGGCCGCCGCGCGCGCCGGCAACCCCGCCGCCCTCCTCCCGCTGCTCGACGGCGGCGTCGACGTCAATGCCACCGGTGGGTTGGAGAGCCAGACCGCCCTGATGTGGGCCGCCGCGGAAGGCCACGCCGGCGTCGTCGACATCCTGCTCGGGGCCGGCGCGGACCCCGATCTCCAGGCCGGCCTCACGTCGCTCACGACTCGCAGGAACGTCGACTATCCGACCGGCGGGTTCACCGCGTTGATGTGGGCGGCGCGCGGCGGGCACGAAGACACGGTGCGGCGACTGGCGGCGCATGGGGCCGACCTGGACCTCCGGAACGGCGACGGCGCCTCGGCGACGATGATCGCGATCTACAACGACCGCTTCGACATGGCTCGAACGCTCATCGAGCTTGGAGCCGACGTCAATTACGGATCGTTGTTCACGGCCGTCGAGATGCGCCGGTCCACAACGGACCAGTACGCGTTCGACGGGTCGCGCTTGCGCCCGGACCATCCGAACCGGCGGACGGCCCTGGACCTGGTCCGGCTGCTGCTGGACGGCGGCGCCGATCCCCACCGGTGGTTCGCGGGGCAGTTCCATTCCGCGTCGATGCCGAACAGCGACCGATTCAGCGGCGCGCCGTTCCTGCGTGCGGCGTTCGGCGCCGACGTCGAGGCGCTGAAGATCTTCGTCGATTACGTGTCCGATCTCGATACGATCCCCGTCGTTCCGGCCGGCCTGTGGTGCCACGACGCGGCGACGGGGCTCCTCGCGTTGTCGTGCAATCCCCACGCCGGCCGAACGGCGACGATGCTGGCGATCACCGGGGGGCGCGGCCCCGATTTGACGGGGGGGCCGGCGTATTTCCGCGAGGGCGAGGTCCCCTACCGCGAACCGGGAAGCCGCCGCCCCGCCGACGCGCTGGCCGTGCTGCTCGAAGCCGGCGCGAGTCCCGACGCCGCAGCCCCCGACGGCGCCACCCTGCTTCACCAGGCCGTACGCGCCGGCAGCCTCGAGATGGTCCGAATGCTGGCCGGTTTCGGAGCGGACCTCCACCGGAGAGACAACGACGGTCTGACCGCGCTCGACGTCGCGGAAGGCCGCGGCGGGGGCGCGCCGGCGGAGGACATCGCCACGCTGCTGAGCGAGCTGATGGGACGGCGGCCATGAAGAGGGTCGGGGTCGCCGCAGGTCTCGCATTGGCGTTCACGGGCGGCCCGGTCGGCTCGGCCGCGGCCGCTCGCCAGGCGGCGCCCGCCGAATACCGGGCCATGCTCGACGCCTACTGCGTCACCTGCCACAACCAGCGGACGGACGCCCCCGCCGGGACGCCCCTGCGTCTGGACGAGGCCGATCTCGAAGACCTCGCCGCCGACGCCGAGACCTGGGAAAAGGTCGTTCGCAAACTCGGGGTCGGGGCCATGCCGCCTGAAGGTTCCCCCACGCCGGGCGCCGCGGCGCTGGACTCCTTTCGGTCGGCGCTGATCGCGAGCCTGGACGCGGCGGCCTCCTCGGCGCCGCGCCCCGGACGCTACGTCGTGCACCGCCTGAACCGGAACGAATACGCCAACGCCGTTCGCGATCTTCTGGGCGTCGAGCTGGATGTCGCGGAGTACCTGCCCAGCGACGGAGGCGACTTCGGATTCGACAACGTCGCGGCCGCGTTGAAATCTTCGCCCATGCTGGTCGAGGGATACCTGGCCGCCGCGCTGGCGGTCAGCGATCTGGCCGTCGGCGACGCCGACGCCGAACCCGGCGCGGCGACCTACTCCATCGGCGCCGAAGTCTCGCAGCGTGAGCATGTCGACGGTTTGCCCATCGGAACCCGGGGGGGCATCCTGGCCCGCCACAACTTTCCGGCCGACGCCGAGTACGTGTTCAACGGACGGCTTCTCAGGACCGTCGCGGAAGGCTACGTCGGAGTCGAAGGGCACGAGACCCCGTACGCGTTCGTCGTGACGATCGACGGCGCCGAGGTGTATGCAGCGTACGTCGGCGGCCCGGACGATCACGATTCGAGCACTCGGAACATCGCCGCGGCCCAGGCCGAGATCGACGCGCGGATGACGTCGCCACCGATATGGGTTCCGGCCGGGCCGCGCGACGTCGGCTTCACGTTCATCGACCGGCCCGACCTGGAGCAGAGCGTCTGGCAACCGGCCTTGCGGGACACGCAGGAGGCGCACAACGCGTCCGGGCTTCCAAGGTTGCGTTCGGGAAGCATCGAGGGTCCGTATAACGCGACCGGCGCGGGCGATGCGCCTTCCCGGCGGCGCGTCTTCGTTTGCGAGCCGTCAACGCCTCGGGAGGAAGCCCCGTGCGCCGATCGGATTCTGTCCACGGTGGCCCGCCGGGCATTTCGGCGGCCCGTCGCGGGCCGCGACATCGAGGCGCCGTTGGCCTTCTACCAACAGGCACGCGAATCGGGCGGCGACTTCGACGCCGGCGTCCGCGCCGGTCTGGTCCGAATCCTTGCGAGCCCGAAGTTCGTGTTCCGCGCCGAGGAGGACCCGCCCGGCCTGCCACGAGACGCCGCGCATCGCATCACCGACCTCGAGTTGGCGTCACGCCTCTCGTTCTTCCTGTGGAGCAGCATCCCGGATGACGAGCTGCTGGATCTGGCCGAGGCCGGCCGGCTCAGCGCGCCCGGAATCCTCGAAGCCCAGGTGCGGCGCATGATCGCCGACCGGCGCGCCGACGCGATGATCGCCGAGTTCGTCGGACAATGGCTTCAGCTTCGCAACCTCGACAAGGTCACGCCGGATCTCCTGATGTTCCCGGACTTCGACGACAACGTCCGCCAGGCCTTCCGGACGGAAACGGAGCTGATGTTCTCCAGTGTCCTTCGTGAGAACCGAAGCGTCCTGGATCTGATGGACGCCGACTACACGTTCCTGAACGAACGGCTCGCCCGGCACTACGGCATTCCGGGCGTTTACGGATCGCGATTCCGTCGCGTCAGCATCGCGGATCCGAACCGGCGGGGGCTGCTCGGCCACGGCAGCTTCCTGGCGCTGACGGCCGCCGCGGACCGGACCTCGCCCATCATGCGCGGCGAATACGTCCTTTCGAACTTCCTGAACACGCCGCCCCCGCCGCCGCCGCCCGCGGTCTTCGAGTTCGAGGACGATGCGCCGTCGGAAGGGTCCGTGCGCGAGCAACTGGAACGGCACAGCGCGAATCCGGGTTGCGCCGCGTGCCATCGTTACATGGATCCGGTCGGGTTCGCCCTGGAGAACTTCAACGCCGTGGGCCAGTGGCAAGACGCCGCGCGCGATGGCCGGCCGATCGATTCGGCGGGACTGCTCGCCGGCGGCGCGCGCGTCGAAGGCCCCGTGGCGTTGCGGAACGCCCTGCTGACCCGCCCCGAGGTGTTCGCCGGCGCGGTGACCGAAAAATTGATGACATACGCCCTGGGACGCGGCCTCGAAGCGGCCGACATGCCGCTCGTGCGCGGCATCCTGAACGACGCCGCGCCGGATGACTACGCGTTGCGATCGATCGTTCTGGGCATCGTCCGGAGCCCGGCGTTTCAGATGCGAACCAAGTTGTTCGACTCCGCCACGGTCGATCCCCTCGGGCGCGGGGAGGACTGACGCATGATCGTCACGAAGGCCCATCTGCCGCGCCGCACGTTCCTTCGGAGCGCTCTGGGCGCCGCGGTGGCGCTGCCGTTTCTCGACGCGATGGTTCCGGCACTGTCGGCCCAGGACGCGCGCCGGCCGCTCCGATTCGGCGCGGTCTATCTGCCCAACGGCGTCCAACCCGAGGCCTGGCATCCGGAACCGACCGGCGGCGCCTTCGAATTCAGGCCGATCATGAAGCCACTGGAGCCTTACCGGGAGAGCCTCGTCACGATCAGCGGCCTGAAGGCGCCCGACGGGAACCCCGAGAACGGCGGGGTCCACATGGGCGCGAGCGCGGCCTGGCTGAACGGCGTCGGGCCGCTCACCGGCCAGGGAGACTTTTCCGTCATCCGTTCCGAGAAATCGCTCGACCAGTTCATCGCCGACGCGATCGCCGGCGACACGCCGCTGCGGTCGCTCCAGGTGGGCACCGAGGACATGGGAACCTCCGCCGGCGCATGCGACGGTTATCCCTGCGTCTTCTTCAACACGCTCTCATGGCGTGACGCGACGAGCCCGCTGCCGATGGGGATCAATCCGCGCGTCACGTTCGAGCGCATGTTCGGCGGTACGGGCTCGGAAGCGAGGCGGGCGTCGGATCTTGCGCTGAAGCGGAGCGTCCTGGACTCGATCGTGGAAGAAACCGCGGAATTGCAACGGAGCCTGGGACCGGCCGACAACGCGATCCTCGACGAGTACCTGACCGACGTGCGCGAGGTCGAGCGGCAACTGGACCGTATGGAAGCCCGGGCCGGAGCCGTTCCCTCCGATACGTCGGCGCCGAGCGGGATTCCCGACGCGTTCGACGAGCACCTGACGGTGACGTACGACCTGATGCGTCTGGCCTTCGAGGGCGACATGTCTCGCGTCTTCACGTTCATGGTCGGCCATGAGGGCAGCAGCCGCAGCTACGCGCACATCGGGATTCCCGAGCCGCACCATCCCGTCTCGCACCACCTGAACCGGCCCGCCGCGATCGAAAAGTACGTGAGGATCGCCGCGTACCACTCCGAGAAACTGGCCGAGTTCCTCGGAAAGCTCCAGGCGCGCGAGGACGGCGACGGCACGCTGCTGGACCGCTCCCTCATCTACTACGGGAGCGGCATGGGCAACGGCAACACGCACGACAGAGGCAACCCCCCGGCGCTCATCGCCGGCGGCGCCAACGGCCGGCTGCAAGGCAACCGGCACATCGCGGCCGAGAGCGGCGAGCCGACGGCCAACCTGCTGCTCGGCCTCGCCGACCTGATGAACGTCGAAATCGACACGATCGGGCGAAGCACGCGCCGCTTCGCGTTGTAGACGCGCCATCCACATCGCTCGTCACGCCGGCGTCACGTGCTATATTTCACAGCGCCCTTCCGATTCGCCACGACGAACGAACATGAGCGGAGAAATCATCGCCATCGCCTCGGTCGGGATCGCCCTGGCCGGGTTGATCCTGACCAGCAACCGCGGGTTGCGGCACGACATCACCCAGTTGCGGACGGAGTTCCGACAGGACCTGGCTCGAACCGAAGTACGCCAGCGGGACGACATCAAGAGTTTGTCCGACCGCGTCGGTCGGCTCGAGCACGGCTACGCCAAGCTGGAAGGACTGATCGACGGCTTGCGCGAGGCCATCGCGGGGCGGACATCCACCTAAGAATCGCGGGGCCGGCCTCCACCTGGAAATCGACTGCTCCGAATCTCGTTCGACGCCGCGCCCCCACATCTCCTTGACGATCCCGGCCCGCTTGTGACACGTTCCAACCGTCGGGGCCGCGGGAGGATCGAATGACGCGACGAGCGCTCGGGACGGTGCTGGCGATTTCCCTGATCGGCCCGGCCTTCGTGTCCCCGGCCGCACGCGGCGCGCAAACGCACTGGGAGGCCTACCGCGACTGGGACCGCGCCGCATCCGAGGACCGGCGCGTCGAGGACCCGATCCTCGTCGGCGCCATCGATCTGCATGCGCATCACGGGCCCGACGCGTATCCGCGGCAGTGGAGCGCCTTCCAGGTTTCGGAACTGGCCGCCGAACGCGGCCTGCGCGCCATCGTGCTCAAGAACCACTGGACCGAAACGGCGGGTCTGGCGCACCTGGTCGATGCGAACGGAGCGGATGGCATCGAGGTGTTCGGCGGCGTCGCGCTCAACACGCCGGTCGGGGGCATGAACCCTCAGGCCATACGCTACATGGTCGACGTGACCGGCAACCGGGGACGCGTCGTCTGGATGCCGACGCACGATTCCGAACACGAAGTCCGCTTCAACGGCGACGACCGGCCGTTCGTCCCCGTTTCGCGACAGGGGGCGCTGCTGCCCGAGACACGCGAGGTGATCGGCCTGATCGCCGAGCATGGCCTGACTCTCGCCACGGGCCACGTGACGCCGGACGAAGCGTTCCTGATCATGCGCGAGGCGCGGCAACGGGGCGTCGAGCGGATCATCGTCACCCATCCGATGCTCCATCCGCAGTACACGTACATGTCCGTGGACGAATTGCGGCAAGCCGCCGAGCTCGGCGGATACATCGAGATCACGGCCGGCACGCTGCTCGGCGGCGACGAGGCCCGACGGCGCATCCTCGCCGTGCTGCGGGAGGTCGGACCCGGGCGGTGCTTCGTGTCGAGCGACAGCGGCCTGACGGGTACGCCGAACCATCCCGACGCCCTGGCGATGGCGGCGGGCGTGCTTCGCGAAGCCGGCTTCACGGAACGCGATCTCGACATGTTGTTCCGGGACAACCCGGCATTCCTGCTCGGGTTGCCCATCGAGTGAGCCGGCCATCGATGACCGGCGGCTCCGGGAGGACGCAATCGATGATGCGTCGTTGGCTCTGTTTCGGCCTCGTCGCGTGGCTGGGGCTTGCCGTGGGCCGCGCCGGCATGATTACGGTCTACATCGACGGCACGGACCGCGCCGTCGGCTCGCCGTCCCGTGGAGCGGCGGGACGCGCGTCGTGGACTGGGAGCGTCACCGCGCTCGATGGTACGATTCTGACCGACGACTTCAACGGCGTCAGTATCGACGTGCCCGCCGACACCGTCACGCCCGTCGGCCATTTCAGCGTCTACTACGAGCAGACGGGCGGCTACTCGCCCGACGCCGGCAACACGGCGCCGGATCCGCGCCCGACCGGTGTTTTCGTCGGCGCCACGGGGACGGGTGGCGGTGAGAACGCGGAAACCATCGATGGGCTGGAGCTCCGCTTCGAGACGCTGGGTCCGGTGACCGAAACGCTCGAGCTCCGGTTCGATCCGCCTGTATTCGCCTGGTCGGCGGACATCTATTCGGTCGACGGCGCCGGGTTCGGCCAGGGGTTGGGCACGGACAGCAACGATCATACGACGCTGCACGTCCTGGAGCACGCGTTCGACCTGACCGAAGTGCTGGAGTACGCCGGCAGCGGATACATGAGTTTCTTCGGCATCGTGTCGGACGTTCCCTTCTCCAGCATCCGTTTCACGTCCGAGGGAGACGGCGATCGTTTCCGGCTCGATAACGTGTCGATCGCCCGATAGCGGAACGGAGCGGACCATGAGGGAGACTGTCATCGCCAGCATCTTCGCGGCGCTATGCTTCGCGACGGCGGGCTCGGGTCAGAACCGGCGCGTCATCGTTCTCGGCGACGCGCCGTTGGACCACGCCGTCGACTTCCCGCGCGACCGTCTGGAGGCGCTGTTCCGGGAAGCGAGCCGCGACGGCATCGCGACGACGCGCCTGCTGGAAGGCGGCGAATACAACGTGAATATCCGCCACGTCGAGAACGTCACGCCGGAGAACTTCGTCACGCTGGTGCATCCCGACACCATCGACGTCTGGATCGTTCAGGAGGGTTCGGGAACGCTCGTCACCGGAGGCGAAAGGATCGATAATCGCCACGTCGGCGGCGAGGAACGCTTCATCACCGTCGGAGACCTGATCTTCATTCCCGCGGGCGTGCCGCATGGAATGAAGGAGACCGACGCGATCACATGGCTCAACATACGGTTTCCGGAGCACCGGAATTGAAGGAGGTTCGATGACGGGCAGGCAGTCGTGGTCCGTTGGGTTGGGGGTGCTCGTCGCGCTGGCCGTGCCGGTCTGGTCCGCCGCCGCGGCCCAGGCCTCCGATACCGACCCGGCGTTGCGCGGCGCAATCGACATCCACGCGCACCTGGATCCCGACGGTTACGGCCCCGGAGCCAACGGCCGGTCGATGGACGTCCTGGACTTGGCCGAGCTGGCCCAATCGGCCGGCATGCGGGGCTACGTGATCAAGCAGCACTACGACCAGACCGCGGACTCGGCCTACCTCGTCCGCAAGCTCTATCCCGACCTGGAAGTCTTCGGGGGAATCGGGACCAACTTCGCGACGGGCGGACTCAACCCGCACGCGATCCGGCAGATGGCCGACGTCAAGGGCGGTTGGGGACGCATCGTCTGGATGCCGACCTGGGACGCGGAGCACTACGTGCGCAACCACGGCAACGACCGGGACTTCATTCCGGTCGCCGATGGCGGCGCGCTTCTCGAACCCGTCCGGGCCGTCATCGAGGCCATGGCGGACGTTTCCGGCAACACCCGGGGCAGCGGCGGTTCGCTCGTGCTGGCGACCGGGCACAACGCGCCCGAGGAAGTCCTGCTCATGGTCGCCGAGGCGCGCGGTCTGGGGTTGCAGGTCGTGGTGACGCATCCGCTTCTCGAGTCCGTGGGCATGAACATGGAACAGATGCGGCGAGCCGCGGACATGGGCGCCTACCTCGAGTTCGTCTCCGGGTTCACGCGGCTTCCCGAGACGATCGAGGAACACGTCGAGGCGATCCGGGAGATCGGGCCGGAGCATGCGATCGTCTCGAGCGATCGCGGCCAGGGACGCGGCCCCGAGGGCGACGACGGGCCCGCGCCCACGCACCTTGACGGCCTGGCGGGCGCGGCCGAGGCGTTGCGCGCGAACGGGTTCTCGGAGAGCGAGCTCGACATGATGTTCAAGGAAAACCCGGCGCGCCTGCTCGGCCTGCCGATCCGATGAGCACAGGGAGGCGCATGATGAAGAACAGGGCGTTCGGTGTCCGGCTTCCCACCTTGGCGGGGACGCTGATGGCCGTCGCGCCGACGGCGCTCATCGGGGCCGCGGCCCGAGCACCGCAAGCCGACGCCACCGACGTTCCGCGGACCGAGATCGAAGCGGTGATGAACTTGCCCGAGGGCGGCGTCGACCGCCAGGTCCGCGTGGTCGACGTCGGCGCGTTGAACGTGGGTGTCGGCGTGTTGCAACGCGGACGGCTGGAAGATGCCGGGGAGCCGGTTCGAGGCATCGCCCACACGCAGGTCACCGAGGTGTACTACGTCCTGTCGGGGTCCGGCACGCTGATCACGGGCGGGCCGATCGTCGATCCGACGCCGCTGCCCGACGATTCGGAGGTCGTGGAGGTGGCGGTCGGCCCCAGCGTCTTCGCGCCGTTCACGGAAGGCGAACGCCGGACGGTTTCCGCCGGCGACGTCGTCGTCATTCCCGCCGGCGTTCTGCACGGGTGGGTGGAGGTGCCGGATCACGTGACGTACCTGAGCGTGCGGCCCGATCCCGACCGCGTGCTCCCGGCCGGGTACGCGAACCCGGCGCTCGGTCCGTGAATCGAGGGCCTGGCTTCCGGTTTGGATGATGCCGGTCGTTGCATGGTTCTTGATCCTGGCGATACCGGCGTCCGCGGCGCAGACCGCGCCGCCCGGCGTCCGGATGATCCTGGTGAAGAGCGAGACCGAGGCTGTCGAGTTGCGCGCCCGAATCGACGCGGGCGCTTCGTTCGAGCAATTGGCGCGCGAGCATTCGCTCGACGCCTCGGCGGCGTTCCACGGGTACCTGGGGCGGATGAACCCGGCCGATCTCCGGCCGGAATTCAGGAACGCGCTCGCCGGCGTCGATGCCGGTCAGATCAGTCCCGTGGCGGCCGTCGGCGGCGCCTACGCGCTTCTCCAGACGATTCCCGAGGCCGAGCAGGCCTGGATCGACGCCGATGCGGCTGCCGGCCAGGCCCTGCAAGCGGGCCGGCTGGTCGAGGCCGCCGAGCTTTATCGAAACGCGATTCGCGCGGCGGAGAGTCTGGGGAGCGACGATTATCGCCAGGGCGAGAGCCTCAACAGCCTCGCGGCCGTCTACCGGCTCCGGGAAGACTGGTCCCGTGCGGCGGCGCACTATCGCCGGTCCCTCGAAATCCGGGAGATCCACCTCGGCATGGATCATCTCGATGTGGCCACCAGCCTGAACAACCTGGCGGAAGTCGAGCGGTTCCGCGGGAACGATTCCGCCGCAGAGCCCCTCTACCGGCGGTCGCTGTCGATCCTGGAACAGGCGTTGGGGCCGGACCACGCCAACGTCGCGCGCAGCCTCAACAACCTGGCGCAACTTCTGGAGGCGCGGCGGGACTTCGCCGGCGCCGAGCCGCTTCTGCGGCGCGCCCTGGGCATTGCCGAGGGGGCGCTCGGGCCCGGTCACGTGGAAGTCGCCGCGAGCCTGAACAACCTGGCCCGGGTGCTCGAAGCGCAGGGGGACGCCCCGGACGCGGCCCCGCTCTACGGCCGGTCGCTGTCGATCCTGGAACGCGCCCTGGGTCCCGACCACCCGAACGTGGCGGCCAGTGTCGCCAGCCTCGGCCGGGTGGCCCGGGCCGAAGGCGATCCGGCCGACGCCGCGCGCCTGTTCCGGCGGGCGCTCGACGGCGGTTGGGGGCAGGCCTCGGCCGACGTCGTCGGATTGCTGGACCGTTTCTCCGGCGTCATGCGGCTCGCCTACTTCCTGGACGCCGAGTTCGACGCGGCGCTCGGCGCGTTCCTGGAGTCGCTGGCCGAAACGCCTGTGCGGGAAACCCTGTACTACGCGCTGAGCGCGCTGCTGGTCGAAGTGGCCCGCGAGGACGAGGCCGAAGCCGTGATGCTCACCGCCGTCGAGGCGTATCCCGATTCGTGGCGGGCGCGCTACGAGCTGGCCGAGGTGTTCGTCGAGTCCATGAAGCTGCAGCGCGCGCTCGACGAGATGCGGCGTGCCCTCGCGATGCGGGCCCGCCCGGCCCCGGACGCGCGCCAGCAAAGCTTCGTCCATCAGAGGATCGGCGACATCCAGTCGGAGCTGCTCCAATTCGACGCGGCGGAGTCCGAATACCGGACGTCTGTGGAGATCGACCCGGACCGGATCGAGTCGCGGCTCGCGCTGGGAGACCTGTATCTTCGCAACAACCGCGTGGAAGAGGCCCTGGAGGAATACGCCGCGGTCGTCGCACTCGATCCGGAGAACGCCGCCGCCCGCACGGCTGCGGCCGCCGCTTACCTGAGGACGCGTCAACTCGAGGCCGCCGTCGCGTCGGCCGAGGCGGCCCTGGAGCTCGATCCTGACGCCGTGACGGCCCGATACCACCGCGCCCGTGCGTTGATCCAGATGGGGCGCCGGGACGAGGGCCAGAGCGAAGTGCAGGCCTACCAGAGGCTCCAGGCCGAGGAACAGGCCTCGGAGGACCGCGCCCGGGACGTCTACGTGCTCAACCGGGACGCCGCGGACGCATGGGTCGCGGGAGAGCCCGAAGTCGCGCAGCGCCTGTTTCGCGAGGGCATCGGCTCGCATCCGTCCGAGGCAGCGTTCCGATTCAACCTGGCCGTGGCCCGAAGCCGCATGGGACGGCACGCCGAGGCGATCGAAACGCTCGAGGCGATGATCGCCATGGACATCGGCGACGACTTCCTGGCGCGCCGCGAGCTGGCCGGCGCGTACGCGGCCCTGGGCGACGCCGCGGCGAGCGAGCGCGAGAGTGCGGCGTACCTCGAAGCGATCGAGGCGGCGCTGAGAAGCCGCGTCGAATAGGCGGTTCGGAACGCCGCGCACGAGAAATGACGCACGGACGCCCCACCCTGACGGCCGTCTTCGTGACGGCGGCGATCGCGTCGACGGCCCCCGTCCGCGCCCCGGCCGGCGCCCAGTCGGTGCAGTTCCGCAACGTCGCCCGGGACGTGGGGATTCTGTTCGGGCACGACAACGACCGGAGCGAGGACCGGCATCTGCCGGAAACGATGGGCTCCGGCGGAGTCGTCTGGGACTACGACAACGACGGCTGGGCGGACGTGCTGCTGGTCGGCGGCGGGCCGTTGGCCGGCGAACGACAAACCGGAGACGGCCCGCATCACCGGCTGTTTCGGAACCGCGGTGACGGGACGTTCGCCGACGTGACGGCCGCCTCCGGCCTGAACGGCGACGGCCACGGCATGGGGGCCTGTGCCGCCGACTACGACAACGACGGGTGGACGGACCTGTTCATCACCGGCGTCGCCGCCGATAACCTTTACCGGAACGCCGGAGACGGCCAGTTCGTGGACGTGACGGTGGAAGCCGGCATTGACGCCGGACCGTGGAGCGCGAGCTGCGCGTTCGGAGACGTCGACAACGACGGCGACGTCGACCTCTACGTGACACGATACGTGGACTGGTCCATCGACAACAACCGCCACTGCACGAACTCCAACGTTCCCGCCTACTGCCACCCGAACATCTACAACCCCGTTCCCGACACGCTCTACCGCAACAACGGAGACGGGACGCTGACCGACGTCAGCCGGGAGGCGGGCGTGGGAATCGTCGAAGGCAACGGGCTGGGCGTGGCATTCGGAGACTACGACCAGGACGGGTGGATCGATATCCACGTGGCCAACGACGCCTTGCCCAACTTCCTGTTTCACAATACGGGTGGCGGCGGATTCGAGGAGAACGGCTTCTTCGCCGGCGTGGCCGTCGGGGCCAACGGCGAGGCGCAGGCGGGTATGGGGACCGACATGGCCGACACGGACGGCGACGGCCTGTTCGAGATTCTGGTCACCAACCTGGACAAGGAGACTCACAGCCTTTACCAGAACCTGGGCGGCGGGCTGTTCGCCGACGTCACCGTCGAGAGCGGACTGGCGCAGGCGACGCGCCCGTTCGTCGGCTTCGGCGCCGCGTTCTTCGACTACGACAACGACTCGGACCTGGACCTGGCCATCGCGAACGGCGACGTCATCGACAACGTCAGCCTCTACAGGGACGACACGACGTACCCGCAACGGAACCTTCTGCTCCGGAACGACGGCGTCGGCCGGTTCACGGACGTCGGGCCGGAGTCCGGTCCGGGGTTCGCCCTCGAGAAGGTCAGCCGCGGGCTCCTGGTGGGCGACCTGGACAACGACGGCGATCTGGACGTCATCGTGACCAACAACGGGCAAGAGGCCGACGTCCTGCGAAACGACGGCGGCCGCGCCAACGCCGCCCTGATGGTTCGCGCCGTCGGCTCCATCAGCAACCGGGACGGGATCGGCGCGCGGCTGACCCTGTCCGGCGGCGGACGGGTCCTGGTTCGCGAGGTCCGGGCGGGTTCGAGCTACCTGGGACAGAACGACCTGCGGGTTCACTTCGGCATCGGCGCCGCCCGAATGGCCGACCGGTTGGAAATCCGGTGGCCCGGCGGCGTGATCGACGTCATCGAGGACATCGAGTCGAACCACATCCTGACCGTCGTCGAGGGAGAGGGCGTCCGCGACCGGCGTCCCTTCGAGCCGGAAGACGCCGGGACGCGGCGCTGACATGCTCGTGACCGTGCGTCCAACGATCGTCGCGTCGTTGTCGGCCGGGATCCTGGCCGCGTCGGTTCCGGCCGTCGCCCGTTCGCAAGCCACCGGCGCGTTCCCCGGTTTTCCCGACGTCGCCGAGGCGATCGGCGTGACGTTGATCAACGTGTCGGGCGGCGCGGAGAAGGAGTACATCATCGAGACCAACGGCAACGGCGCGGCGCTTTTCGACTACGACGGCGACGGCGACATCGACCTGCTGATCGCGAACGGAACGACGCTGGAACGTTATGCGCAGGGCGGCGACCCCATGGCGGCGCTCTACCGGAACGACGGGGGGCGATTCGTCGACGTCACCGGCGCGGCGGGACTCGAGGCCAGGGGCTGGGGCATGGGCGCCTGCGTCGCCGACTACGACAACGACGGCCGCAGCGACGCGTACGTCACCGCGTACGGACCCAACGTCCTGTACCGCAACCGGGGCGACGGGGCGTTCGAGGACACGACCGCCCGAGCCGGCGTGGGCGATGCGGGTTGGGGCACCAACTGCGCCTTCGCCGACTACGATCGGGACGGCGACGTCGACCTCTACGTCGCCAACTACGTGCAGTTCAGCGTGGAGAGCGCGCCCCGGCCCGGCGAGCGCTCGACGTGCCGCTACATGGGCGCCGACGTCATGTGCGGCCCGGTCGGCCTGACGGGCGAAGCCGATCGGCTGTACCGCAACGACGGCGACGGGATCTTCACCGACGTCACTGACGAAGCGGGGATCCGGGACCCGGGACTCTACGGATTCGGTGTCGTATTCAGCGACCTCGACGGCGACGGGTGGCCCGACGTGTATGTGGCGAACGATTCGGTTCCCAACCTGCTCTTCCATAACGATGGGGATGGAACGTTCTCGGAGGCGGGCGTGGTGTCGGGCACGGCCTTCAACGAGGCCGGACACGCCCAGGCCGGCATGGGCCTCGCGGCGGGCGACTACGACGGGAACGGCTATCTCGACCTGTTCGTCACCAACTTCTCGCACGACACGAACACGTTGTACCAGAACCTGGGCGACCTGCTGTTCCTCGATGGTACGGCCGGGGCGGGGTTGGGCGCCGACTCGCTCCCGCACCTGGGATGGGGCGCCGGCCTCGTCGATCTGGACAACGACGGACTGCTGGACATCTTCGTCGCGAACGGGCACGTGTATCCCCAGGTCGACGACGTGGACGCCGGCACGCGGTTCCTGCAACCCAAGGAGATCTACCGCAACGCGGGAAACGGCCGGTTCGACGAGATCGGCGGCGACCTCGACGGCGACCTTGCCGTCGCACGGTCCGCGCGGGGCGCCGCCTTCGGCGACTACGACAACGACGGCTACGTCGACGCGGTCGTCGTCAACATCGACGACGGGCCGAGCGTCTACCGGAACGACGGGGGAAACCGCAACCACTGGATCACCCTGCGGCTGGAGGGAACCCGGAGCAACCGGGACGCCATCGGCGCGCGCGTCGAGATTCGCGCCGGAGGGCGCTCGCGGTTCGGCGTCGTCGCCAGCGGCGGCAGCTATCTCTCGCACAACGACATGCGGCTGCACTTCGGTTTGGGAAGCGTGGAGCGCATCGACGCGATTCGCGTCCGGTGGCCCGACGGGAGCGCGGAGGACCTGGGCGGCGTCGAGGCGGACCGTTTCGTGACGATCCGGGAAGGAGACGGGGTCGTGGACGAACGCGCCGCCGGCTTCTGAACTATTGCCGGAGCGCGGCTTCGATCCGCGAACGCACCGACTCGATGTCCGCGCGCTGCGGCGAGTCGGGGTTCTCCTCGATGAAACGGTCCGCCTGGTCCAGCGCCGCGTCGAGCCGCCCCATGCCCTGGTACACGTTGATCAGCACCAGTCGGGCCTGGCCTTCCCGCGGGTCGAGCTCCAGCGATTCGAGCAGCTCGACTTCGGCCAGATCGTAGGCCGCCACGCGGTAGAGCGCGGCCCCCATGTAGAAACGCGCGTCGGCCGACACCGGGTTTCTGTTGATGGCCTCGTCCAGCAACGGGCCGGCCTGATCCAGCAACGCCCCCGCATCGGACGCGTTCCCTGCCGCGATGGCGCGCTCCGCCTGCTCGTAGTACAGGACGCCAAGGTTCAGCGGCGCCAGCTCGCTGCCCGGATTGGTTTCCCACGCCCGGCGGTAGGCCGCTTCGGCCTCGGCGTAACGCCCGAGCCGGCTGTAGTGGCCGCCGACGGCGATCCGCGCCTCGAAGAAATCCGGCGCGCGTTCCAGAGCGCGTTCCAGCAGCTCTACGGCGCGCGCGCTGTCTCCGCCATCCGCCGCACGCCGAGCTTCGCCATAGGCGTCCCGGGCCTCGTCGGGGACATCCGCCTGAAGCTGGGAAAGGTCGACGACCGCGGGGGACGGGCCCTCGCGGCCGGCTTCCGGCTCCAGGTAGATCGTGACGACGCCTCCCAGCACGTAAGGCAACTCCAGGCGTTCGCGGTACGGTTCGAAACCGGCTTCATCGACGATGACGTAGACGAAGTTGTTGTTGCTGGCGAGGCGCTCGAACCGGAAGCTCCCGTCGGCGTCGGTGAAAACCGTCGCGACGTGTTCCCCGTTCAGGTTCTCGAGCTGCACGAAGGCGTCGGGCAGGGGCGCTCCGCCGGCGACGACCGTGCCGCCGAAGAAGTCCGCCGGGGCGACTTGAGCGTCGAGGCGGGCGGCCGACGCACCCCACAGCAACAGGACGACGAGTATCGCTGGGAAACGCCGACCGGGGGCTTTAGGACACATCGAATGTTCTTGACCTCCCATCGACCGCGCCATAGCTTCACATCGTATTACAAACAAAAAATTCGCGACAGAACGCTCGGGGCCTGTCGCGAACACGCCGAACACAAGGGGAGGGACATGAACAGACGCATGCTGGCGGCGCTCGCGCCGCTGTTGCTTCTATGGCCCCAGACCGCCGGCGCGCAGCTCCAGAGCGCGACCATCGGCGGCACGGTGTCCGACGCCACCGAAGCGCTGATCCCCGGAGTCGAGGTCACGGCGACCAACATCGGCACGGAGATCGCGACCACGACGGTGACCAACGATACCGGGACCTACTCGTTCACGCTTCAACCCGGCACGTACACGGTGAGCGCCGTGCTGCCGGGCTTTCAGACCCAGACCTACAGCGACGTAACACTGGGAACCACGCAGCGTCTTCGATTGAACTTCGCCCTCGAGGTGGCCGGGGTCGCGCAGGCCGTGGAAGTGGTCGCGGCGGCCGACACGCTGCTGGCGGAAACCAGCCAGTCCGTGGGCGATGTGTTGCCCGAGCTGATGGTGGAGTCCCTGCCGGCCGTGGGCAACGACATCGTCTCGATGCTCCAGACCATCGCCGGCGTCCGCATGAACGACAACGGGATCACCGGCACGTTCAACGGGCTGAGCACCAACTTCGTCAACGTCCAGCGCGACGGCATCGACGCCCGTTCCTCGGCGCGGTGGCCCTCGGGCGTCGCGCCGGCCACCTACACCAACCCGGACATGATCGCCGAGGTGCGCGTCATCACCGCGCCGGTCGACGCCGAGCTCGGCCGCGGCAACGGGACGTTCCTGATGACCACGCGCTCGGGGACGAACCAGTATCGCGGCAGCGCCGTGTGGTCGCTGCGGAACAGCGCGCTCGACGCGAACACGTGGGGCAACAACAACGACACCGACGCGCTGACCGGAGACTGGAGCCCGACGCCCGCGGACTGGATCAACCGGAACCAGTACACGGTCAGCTTCGGCGGTCCGATCGTCCGGAACCGGACGTTCTTCTTCGCGCTCTGGGACCACCAGATGGTCCGCAACCGCGACTCGATCAACACGCAGGTGCTGACGCCGTGCGCGCGGAACGGCATCTTCCGCTTCTTCGACGGCTGGAACAACGGCAACATCCTGCAGTCGACATCGCGGACCCCCGGCCATCCGTTCAACCGGACGCAGGTGGTCGACGCGACCGGGCAGCCCGCGCTCTTCGTCAACGGGGTCCGGGACACCGGCGCCCAGGTCCGGTACGCCAGCGTCTTCGGGCCGCTGCTGAACACGCCGACCGCGCCGGACTGCTCCGACGCGATCGTGGCCGAGGGGCAGCCGTGGGACGAGTTCCGCACGGGGATGGACACGACCGGGTTCGTCTCGCGGTTCTTCAACGACCAGCCGCTGCCGAACAACTACGAGATCGGCGACGGGTTGAACGTCGCCGGACACCGCTGGGTCCGCACCGAGGACGGCGGCCAGAACATTTTCGGTAACCAGGGTCTGGGCGGGGACGGCTCGCCGCACAAGCAGATCAATATCAAGCTGGACCACAACTTCAACACGGCGCACAAGATCGCCGTGACCTACTCGTACCAGACCAACGAGACCACGCTCCGTCCGATGGACTGGCCCGACACCTTCTCGGGCCGGCAGTTCTCGTACCCGCAGCACCTGGCGGTCAACTTCACCTCGACGTTGACGCCGCGCCTCTTGAACGAGTTCAAGGCCGGCTTCCGCAAGAGCGGCCTGGACAGCTACAACGCGTTCAACAACCCGGAGACCGGCGAGGAGGCCCAGTCCTACTACCCGAACATCAACGGGTATCCCGTCTTCGTCGGCATCGGCGACGGCGCGATCAACTTCCAGGGCGACGGGTGGATCAACGGCACCACCAGCAGCTACTTCGACAAGACGGGTCAATGGTCCTTCGGCGACACGGTGAGCTGGACCCGGGGCGAACACTCCTTCAAGTTCGGCGCCGAGACCCGGCTGGGATATTCCGACGGCTACGACGCCGGCATCAACCCCACCGCGTATCCCCGCGCCCTGGGCGGGACGACGGCCTTCGGACTGCCCCCGGCCATCACGTCCTCCAACGTGCCGGGCCTGAACGGCACCGCGACGTTCGGCAACCGGGACGCCATGCAGCACCTGCTGAACGCGCTGTCGGGCTCCCTGTCCCAGGTGAACCAGTACTACTGGATGCAGGAACCCGACAAGCTCGACGCGTTCGAGAACCTGCTCACCTACACGCACCGGAACCGCAAGTTCAACATTCCCGAGATCAGCTGGTTCGTCAAGGACGACTGGAAGATCACGCAGGACCTGACGTTGAACCTGGGCGTGCGCTACGACTGGATCGGCGTGCTCTACGACTCCGGCGGCATGATGCCCGCTCCGCACGAGCGCAACGAGCGTGTGTGGGGCATGAGCTGGGACGGCGTCGGGAATCCGTTCGACACGTGGATGGTGCCTGGCGACCGCGGACCGGACATGTCCGTTGTCTTCGTCGGCAAGCACTCTCCGCACCCGGACCGCCCGTGGCGGGAAGACGACCGGAACAACTTCGCTCCGGCCGTCGGCTTCGCGTGGGCGGTGCCCTGGCTGGGCCAGGGCCTGACCACGGTCCGCGGCGGCTACCAGATCAGCTACCTGCAGCCGGACGACGGCTACAACGCGGTGTTCCAGGAAACCAACTGGCCGGGCATGACCTATCCGGCCATTCACCGGGGAGACAGCATCGACCCGTACCTGGACCTCACGGATCTGCCGACGGTCGTACCGGTGCCCGTGCTGATCGAGCCCCTGGAGACCATTCCCCGGACCGCGCGCATCGGCAACCTCTACGTCAACGATCCGGAGCTGATGGCCCCCTACGTCCAGAACATCACGTTCACGGTATCGCGAAGCCTCGGGCGCAACATGACCGTCGAGGCGCAGTACGTCGCCACGCTTTCGCGCAAGAGGCGGAGCTTCGGCATCAACCTGAACGAACCCAACTTCCTGTACAACGGCTTGAAGGAAGCCTTCGACGCCGTGCGCGCCGGTGATGACATGCACGCCGACGCCCTGGTGCTGGAACGCCTCTTCGAAGGCGTCAACATCGCGGGGCGCGGCTTCGGGCCGGTGGGCACCACCGTCGACGGCGTGCTCCAGACCGCGGGTCTGCACCTGCGGAGCGACTCGCGCTTCAGCACCGACCTCGCCAACGGCGACTACGCCGAGGTGGCCGACACGATCGGCGAGCTGAACTACCTGACGCAGTACAACCCGGATCTGCCGCCGGTGTCCTCCGGCGTCACGGGCGCCGTCCTGGCCCACGCCAACACGCTCCACCCGGGACAGTTCCCGGCCAACTTCATCGTGGCCAACCCGCAGCTCAACAACGTCCAGTACAACACGAACGACCGGAGCTCGAACTACCATTCGGGGATCCTGCGGTTCACGTTGCGGCCGACCGCGGGGTTAAGCACGCAGACCACCTACACCTGGAGCAAGAACCACGGTTATCCGGGGGGCCCGGACTGGACGAACCCGCTCGACCGGAAGCCCGACTACCAGTTGCTCAGCTCCACGCGCGTCCACGAGCTGCGGACGCACGGCGTCTTCCAGTTGCCGATGGGTCCGAACCAGTTGCTGTTCGGCAACAGCTCCGGGGCCCTGGCGCGCATCGTCGAGGGGTGGCAGATGAGCTGGATCGCCGACATGAGCACCGGCGCGCCGCTGACCATCTCGACGTTCGCCCCGGCCGGCTTCTTCGGCGGCACGGGCGTCAACCACCTGTACGACAGCGGCGTCCCCGACGCCGTGGGTCCGCCCGAAGCGATCGATCAACTGTTCCGTCGGGGCGGCCAGGTCGCCTTCGGGACCAGCGCCCAGCTCGCCAGCACGGACGGCACGTACTTCGGCAATCCGGGCACGGCGTTCCAGATCGTCGACGACCCGCAGTGCGGCACCATCCACGCCTCGCTGCAGCGAGCCTGCACGCTGACGGCCATCGCCGACGCGAGCGGGCAGATCCTGCTGCAGAACCCCCTGCCCGGCAACCGCGGCACGTTCGGCCAGACGCAGTTGTTCGGACCCGGTCGTTGGCGCTTCGACGCCAGCCTGAGCAAGGAAATCCGGCTGGACGAATCCCGGTCGCTGCAGTTCCGCATGGACGCGCGGAACGTGTTCAACCACCCCGAGCCGGTCGCGCCCGTCGTGAACATCAACGACGGCGACTTCGGCCTGGTCGAAGGCAAGACCGGCCTGCACCGCCAGTTCCAACTGGAAGTGCGCCTCAACTTCTGACCGAGCGGGAGCCCGCCGGCTGCGGCCGGCGGACTCCCGACCCCTCATCACCGCGCGCGGGACTGGCGCACCCGTCGACTGACGGTCGATCAGCGAGACAGCGCGGATGCCAGTTCCGAGAGTATCCGCCGGAGGAAGAGCGCGTCGTGGCGCTCGGAGGCCGCGGCGTCGCCGACGGACCGGTAGGCGTCGGCCAGGTGCTTCCGAACGACGGCGTCGTCGCCCAGGCCGTCCTCGATCAGCGAATCCAGCGTCCGGATGGAGTCCCGGTGCAACCCGGCCCGGCTCTGCACCAGGCCAAGCGCCAGGCGGAGACGGTAGGACGCGGGGTAACGCTCGAGACCGGCCTCCAGGATCCCGACGGCCGATTCGAGGTCTCCGCCCGCCCCGGCGGCTCGCATGTCGCGTTCGATCCCGGAGATCTCGAGCTGCCGCCGGTTCTCTTCGCGGCTCCGTTCCTCGAGCCGCGCGTAGACGGCCAGAGACTGGCGACCCTCCGCCTCGCGGCCCGTTTCCATCAGCGCGCGGCCCCGGATGTAGTGCGCACGGCGGTCGTCCGGATCCCGCTCCACGGCGCGGCCCGCCGCGGCGGCCGCCTCGGCGGGCCTGCCCATGCGGACGTACGTCTCCGCGGCGCGGTAGTGGACGGTGGGATTGCCCGGGTCGAGGCGCGCCGCCTCGTCGAATTCCGCCAGGGCCGCGTCGAACCGGTTGGACCGGAAATGCAGGTTCCCCAACGCGAGCCGGACCGCCACCGAACCAGGATCTACGTTCGACGCATCGACATACGCCGCGCCCGCGGCTTCGAGCCGGCCGGCCTCCATCAACAGGTCTCCCCGGCGTTTGAGAATCGTCACGAGTGGAGGGGATGCACCCTCCAGGAGCGCAGCGGACTCGAGGGATTCGAGCGCGTCCGCGATGCGGCCCCGGCCGGCGTCCAGCTCGGCCAGACCGTAACGCACCGGCCGCGAGTCGGGAAACCGCGCCGCGGCGCGCTCAAGGATCGATTCGCGTTCGGCGGCGTGACCCTCCGAGTCGAGAATCGCGCCGGCGGCGAGGTAGAAGTCCTCCCGCAGCGCGGCGCTCGCCGCCGCGTCGTCCAAGCGCGCCGCGGCGCCCCCCGGGGCACCCCCGACGAACGGCAGCGACAGCACGTCGACGAAGCGTTCGACGACGTCGAGGAATGCGTCCACCCTGCCGGGCGCGGCGCTCCAGACCGCAGCCAGCGATTGCCCGTACAACCGGGCCGCCTCCGCCCAATCGCCCTGGAGGCCGCGCAACTCGGCCAGCGCCTCCAGCTTCCGCGTCACCTCGGGATGGTCCGGCGCCAACGCGGGCTCCACGATCGCCAGGGAGCGGCGAACGAGGCGTTCGGCCTCCGCGTGCCGGGACTCGATCATCGCGACGGCGGCCAGGTTGCCCAGAACCGACGCCACGTTGGCATGGTCGGGCCCCAGGGCGCTTTCCCAGATTCCCAGCGCCCGTTCGAAGTGTTCCCGGGCGCCGGCGTAATCGCCCTGGAGGTGGCGTGTCAGGCCCAGGCCGTTCAGCGTGGCGGCCACGTCGGAATGGCCGGGACCGAGGACGCGCTCCCGAACGTCCAGCGCGCGACCGAACGCCGCCGCCGCCGCCGCATGGTCGCCGAGGGCGAGTCGAATCTCGGCCATCTGTCCGAGACTGGAAGCCGTCGAGGCGTGACCCGGACCCAGCGCCTCGTCCCACGCACTCACGGCGCGGCCGTAGAAATCGGCAGCCTCGGCGAGATTGCCCCGGAGCCGCCCGAGCTCGGCCCGGTCGTTCAGGCTGACCCCGAGCCGGGCGTCCCGGGGACCGAGTCCCTCCGCGCCCCGGAGCGCCGCGTCGAAGGCGGCGTCCGCGTCCGCGTACCGCCCGTCCCGGAGGGCGGCGGCGCCGGCCTCCCGGTTGCGGATCCACTCGCGCTCCGCGTCCGTGTAGACGCGAAGCAGCGCGTAGCCGCCGTCGAGGGGCGTCACCGCGGAGACCGCCCCCGACTCCAGTCCCCCCAGCGCCGCGCGGAAGGCGTCGCGCAAGTCGCCGATCCGCAACACGCCGAGATATCCGCCTTGCGGCGCGGACGCGTCCCGGGAATGCAACCGCGCCAGGGTGTCGAACGACTCGCCCCCGGCCACGCGGCCGCGCAACTCCGACGCCTCCGCTTCCGTCGAGACCAGGATCAGGCCCAAGGCGGGCGCCTCCTGGCCGCGGGCGCCGGGGGCCAGGCACAACACGGCGGCGAACGCCAGGTGCGCGTGCGACCACGGCCGATGCCTCGGGGCTCGGTTCTCCGTCAACATCGCCCCTCCCCGGAAGTCCGGTTCATGTTATCGGAGGGCCGGTGAGGGGTCAAAAGCGCGCGGCGCCCAACGCGACCGCCATCGGTTATGGGCCCGGGGCCGCGGACGTATAATGGACCGGCTGCGGACGGAACGACGATGAAGACGACGGCCATGCTGCTGGCCGCGGCGTGCCTCGCGCCTTCGGCCGCGTCGGCGCAGCTCCGGCAAGACACGCTCAGCCTGCGGCTGATCGTGGTCGACGCCGAAGCCGAAGCCGTCGAACTGCGCGCCCGCATCGCCGCGGGCGAATCGTTCGAAGCGCTCGCCCGCGACCGCTCCCTGGATCCCTCCTCCACGGGCGGCGGATATCTCGGCCGGTTCGACGTCGCCGACCTGCGCGAAGAGTTCCGGGAGGCCCTCGGCCGGATCGACGAGGGTTCCCTCAGCCCAGTCTTCCGTCTCGGCGCCGGCTTCGCGCTGCTCCAGGCGCTCACTCCGGACGAGGAAGCGTGGATGGAGGCGCGATCGGCGGGCATCGAGCACGTGCGGAACCGGGAATACGCCGAGGCCGCCGAGCGTTTCGAACGCGCCCTGGCTCTCGCCGGGGCGTTCGGCGACGGGGACTCGCGGCTCGCCGCGAGCCTGAACGATCTGGCCGAGACCCGGCGCATCCAGGGCGATGGCGCAGGAGCCGCGCCGCTCTACCGCAGGGCGGTGGCCATCTGGGAAGTGGTCCTGGGACCGGAGCATCCCGATATCGCGACGGCGTTGAACAACCTCGCCGAAACCTACCGCTCGGACGGAAACCCGGCCGAAGCCGAGCCCCTCTACCGTCGCGCCGTCGCGATCTGGGAACAGGCGCTCGGCCCGGACCACGCGAACGTCGCGACCGGTCTGAACAACCTGGGGCTGGCCTTGCAGGCCGGCCGGCAACTGGACGAGGCCGAGAGCGTGTTTCGCCGCGCGCTGTCCATCCGGGAACGCGTTTCGGACGAGGCGGACCCCAACGTCGCGGCCGCGCTCCACAACCTGGCGAACCTGCTCCGCGCGCGCGGCGGCGGCGAGGCGGCGGAAGCCGAATCGCTCCTCCGCCGGTCGCTGGCGATCCTGGAGCGGACGCTCGGCCCGCGCCATCCGGGTCTCGTCCAGAGCCTCGACGGCCTGGCCGAGCTTGCATCGGCTCGCGGCGACCACGCGGGCGCCGCCCTCGGTCGCCAACGCGTACTGGAGATCCTGTGGAGCCCGAACGCGGACTCTCCCGGAGTCGGAAACCTGCTCGATGCGCTCATGGACCTGGTGGCTCTCGGGTTCGTTCGGGGCGACGGTTTCGACGCGGCCGCGAACGCTTTCGTCGGGTCGATGTCCCGGTTCGCCAACCCCGACCTGCACGTCGCCGTTGCGGGCGTACTTCTTTCGGCGGGTTTGACGGTATCGGGCGAGACGATCCTGGCGGACGCCGCCGGCCGGTTTCCCGACTCCTGGAACGCGCGCTTCCGGATGGGGACGTTCCACGCGGATCACGGCCGTTACCGGCAGGCTCTGGACGAATTCCGAGCCGCCGCCGGTCTGGCCGCCTCCGACGCGGCCCGTTACCAGACCCTGATGCGGATGGGCGGCGTCCTCTGGGACATGGATGCACTGGACGCCGCCGGGGACGCCTACGCGAGCGCCGCGGCGCTCAGTCTGGGCGATCCCGGCGCGCCCCTCGCCCTGGGCCGGCTCCACGCGCGCCGGTCCCGGCTCGACGACGCCCTGAATGCGTTCCGGCAGGCAACGGCGATGGACGGCGCCGGCGCGGACGCGCACTCCGGGTTGGCCGACGCGTACCTGCGCCTGGACCGCCCCGGCGACGCCGCAGTGTCGGCGCGGCGGGCGGTCGAGCTGGATCCGGCGCACCGCCGGGCGCGCTACCTGCTCGGCCAGGCACTGCTCCGCACCGGGGGCGTGGACGAAGGCCGGCGACTGCTGGAGGAATACGCGCGGCTCGAAGCCGAGGAACGCGCGCGTCAGGCCCGCGTGCTGGATTCGGTCCGCGCCGGCGCGGAGGGGCTCGAAGCGCTCGCGGACGGAGACGACCGCGCGCTGGCGTTGATGGAGGGCGGCATCGAGCGATTCCCCGACGCGGTACGCCTGCGTCTGGCGCTCGGTCTGGCCGAGATTCGGCTTGGCCGGAACGCCGCCGCCGTCGAGACCCTCGAAAGAATCCTATCGGACGGGCTCGGAGACGACTCCGTCGTCCATCGGAACCTGGCCGCCGCGTATGCGATGCTGGGCGAAACAGCGCCCAGCCAGCGTCACACGGCGCTGTACCTGCAGCGGATACGGGTGGAACTGGAGGCCCAACTTCCCGGTTGAAGCCCTTCGGTCGGCGCCGTCCGGATAGACACGCATGCGACTTCGAACGCAACTTGCCCTGTTCGCCGCGCTGACCATGGGCGCGCGCGTCGATACCGGCGCGGCCCAGGACTTCCCCGCGTTTCCGGACGTCGCGGCCGAAGCCGGCATCACGCTGATGAACGTCACCGGCGCCGCCGTCAAGGACTATATCGTCGACGTCAACGGCAACGGCGCCGCCTTCTTCGACTACGACAACGACGGAGACCTGGACGCATGGATCGCCAACGGCTCGACGCTCGACGAGTACGCCGCCGGCGGCGGCCCGATGGCGGCCCTTTACCGGAACGACGGCGGGCGCTTCGTCGACGTGACCCTCGAAGCCGGCCTCGATGGGCGGGGCTGGGGCATGGGCGTGTGCGTGGCCGACTACGACAACGACGGCGATGGGGACGTCTACGCCACCGCCTACGGTCCGAACGTCCTGTACCGGAACGACGGCGGCGTTTTCACCGACGTCACCGACGAGGCGGACACGGGCAACACCGGGTGGAGCACCAACTGCGCGTTCGGCGACTACGACCGCGACGGCGACGTGGACCTCTACGTGGCCAACTACCTGAGCTTCGACGTGGACACGGTGCCGCGGCGCGGCGAGACCGACGTATGCCGGTACCTGGGCTTGGACGTGTTCTGCGGCCCCCGCGGCCTGGAGAGCCAGCCGGACGTGCTGTACCGCAACGACGGCGACGGCGCCTTCACCGATGTCACCGATGACGCGGGCGTCGCCGGCCCCACCTACAGCGGCTTCGGCGTCGCGTTCAGCGATCTCGACAACGATGGCTGGCCCGACATCTACGTCGCCAACGACATGACGCCGAACCTGTTGTACCGCAACGAGCGGGACGGCACGTTCACGGAAACCGGCCTGGCGTCGGGCGCCGCGCTCAACGACGAGGGCCGGGAGCAGGCCGGCATGGGCGTGGGCATCGGGGACTACGACGGGGACGGTCTGTTCGACCTCTTCGTGACGCATTTCTCGCGCGACACGAACACGCTCTACCGGAACCTGGGCGGCATGCTCTTCTCCGACGCCACGGCCAACGCCGGTCTGGGCGCGGTCTCGCTGCCCCACCTGGGTTGGGGCGCCGGCTTCCGGGACCTGGACAACGACGGGTGGGCGGACCTGTTCGTCGCCAACGGGCACGTGTATCCCGAAATCGACGGCCTGGACATCGCCGGCGGCTACCGGCAGCGCAAGGAGGTGTATCGAAACAACGGGAACGGCGCGTTCGAGGACGTCGCCGCCGCGCTGGAGGGAAATCTGGCGGACCCGCGTCCCGCCCGGGGGACGGCGTTCGGCGACTACGACAACGACGGCGACATCGACGTCCTGGTCATCAACATCAACGATCGGCCCAACCTGTACCGGAACGACGGCGGGAACCGCAACGGATGGATCGGCTTCCGTCTGGAGGGTACGCGAAGCAACCGGGACGCCATCGGGGCCCGCGTCGAGATCACGCGCGGGGACCGGACACAGGCGAAGGAGGTCCGCAGCGGCGAGAGCTACCTGTCGCACAACGACATGCGCCTCCTGTTCGGCCTGGGCGAGGCGGGGGGCGTCGACGGACTTCGGATCCGGTGGCCCAACGGCGACGTCGAGGAACTGGGCCCGCTGGAGGGCAACCGGTACTGGACCGTCCGCGAAGGCGAAGGGATCGTTCCGGCGCCGTAAGCGGGTAACCTGGAACCGGTTCCTATGGGCGGACGGCGATCGGCATCCGGCGGGGCTGTTTCACGCTGGTAGGGCGTTGAAGAATTCGTTTCTTGGACTGACGAGACACGACACCGGCCTGGTCCGAAAGCACCTTCGGCATCGGGCGGACCGTCTTCCCAGGCGCCGGCATTCGTCGTATCGTGGGAGCCGGTGACCATCGATGCGTAACGAATTCACCGCGATACTGGAACGCGACGGTGAGTGGTTCATCGCCTACTGCCCGGAGATTCCGGGGGCCAACGGACAGGGGCCGACAAGGGACGAGGCGCAACGGAGTTTGGCGGAAGCCGTCACGTTGATTCTTGACGACCGGCGCGAAGAAGGCCTCCGCGGCGTGCCGGACGACGCCGAGCGCGACACGATCGTCGTGGAATGAAACGCGGCCGTCTCCTGCGCCACTTGCGCAAACACGGCTGCCATCTCAAGCGCGAAGGCGCATCCCATTCGCTCTGGATGAATCCGGCCACTGGCGTACTCGAGGCCGCACCCCAGCACACGGAAGTCCCCAACATGCTCGCCGACAAGATCTGCCGCCGGTTGTCGGTTCCGCCGATCGGATCGTAGAAGCCCTCGGTGAACCCGGCGGCTGTTCGACGTGAGGACGCCGGTGCGGGTCTTTCGCGTACGACGGATGGGCCCGATTACTGCCCCAGTGCGGCGCGGATCTGGCGCTGGACGTCCTCGATGGCCGGGCGCTCGGGCGCGTCCGGGTTCTCCTCGAGAAAGGCGACCGCCTGGTCGAGCGCGGCCTGGAGCCGATTCTGCCGGACATGGACGTTGATCAGCATCAGGCGGACGTTCCGTCCCGGCGCCGGCATCCCCATCGCTTGCACCAACCGGCTTTCCGCCGCGTCGTAGGCCCCGACGCGATACAGGGCCATGCCGAGGTAGGACACGGCCCGGGTCGAGGCCGGGTCCAGGCGGGCGGCGTCCTCCAGCAGCGCGCGGCTCTCCTCGAACGCCCCGAGCGCCGCGTCGGGATTCTCTTGGCCCTGCAGGTTCTCGGCCGCCTGGTACCGCAGGATGCCCAGGTTGAGCGGAGCCAGCGCGCTGCCGGGATCGGCTTCGCGAGCCGCTTCGAACGCGGCTTCGGCCTCATCGAAACGGCCGCCGTTCAGGTATTGAACGCCGAGCGTGATCCAGGCGTCGTGGTATTCCGGAACGCTTTCGACCAGGCGCTCCAGGCGTTCGACCGCCTCCGCGGCGCGGCCCCGCTCGACGTCGTCGACGGCGCGGGCGTACGCGTCCCGCGCGTCATCGGGAATGTTCGCGCCGAGCGTCCGCACGTCCACCAGGAGGCCGCCGTCCGGCGCCGACGCGCCGGGGTCGGGTTGCGGCGCCAGGTAGATGGTGTGCAGGCCCGTGAGCTGCCGCAGGTTCAGGCGCTCGCGAACAGGAAGGAACCCGTCCTCTTCGACGGTGAGAAAGACGCCACCGGGGTTCTCCGACGGCACGCGCCTGAACAGGAAGCGCCCGCTGGCGTCGGTGAACACGACATCCAGAATGGTCGATGTCTGGTCGACGAGTTGGACGGCGACGTTCGCGCGCCCCGCGCCGCCCGCGATGACCTGTCCCGTCATCTGGGCGGGCCCGCGCTGGGAAAAGGCCGGGGCGGCCGCGACGGCGAGGGCCAGAATGGTGTTCCGCGTCACGCTGAGGGCCATTCTATTCGAGCGTTGCCGGGCGAAACAGTATTTCGCGGACGGCGGGAAATAGCTCGTCACTGACAGTTGCGGTTCCTATAATGCGCCGTTGGGGAAACCCGAAACCGCGCAGGAGGAGGCCGCCATGCCCATTTTCGGAAAGTCGTTTCGAGAGTACGCGCAGTTCGCACGCGTCGCCCTTGTCCTGGTCGTGATCGTGGGCGTCGCGCGGGCCGGACTGTCAATGGCCGGGGCGCCCGACGATTTCACGCGGTGGTTCAGCATGACGGCGCTGACGCTGGCGGCGGCCATGTACTTCGGCGCGCGCGTCCATACGACGGGATTCGGCGGCTATCCGCAGCTCCTGGTCCTGATCGTGCTCGCGAACCTGCTGGCCGGCGTCGTCACGGCGCTGGCCATCATGTTGACGCCCCTCACCGGCATCGAGACCATTTTCACCGGCCCGTCGGCCGCGAGCGAAGACGTCGACCACATCGCCCACGCCGTCTCGCACCTGCTGTTCAACCCGACGGTGGCCGCCGTCATGTTCTGGATACCCGGCGCCCTCGTCCTGTTCGTGACGAAGCGGGTCGTCAAGACGGCGGGTTAGCCAGCTCCCGCAACGCCACGCGGTTGATCTTGTTGGCGCCGGTCCGCGGGATGGCGTCGACGAAGCGGACCTCGACCGGCCGCTTGTACTTGACCATCGACTCGTTGCAGTAGGCGAAGAACGCGTCCTCGGTCATCGTCTGCCCGCGGTCGAGGACGACGAAGGCGACCACCACCTCGCCCAGTCTCGGATCGGGCTTCCCCACCGTGGCGGCCTCGCGAATCTTCGGGTGGTTGAACAGGACCTCGTCGACCTCGCGCGGGTAGACGTTGTAGCCCCCCACGATCACCATGTCCTTCTTCCGGTCGACCAGGAAGACGAAGCCGTCCGCGTCCGCGTAGCCGATGTCCCCGGTGTAGATCCACCCGTCCCGCACGGCCCCGGCGGTCTCGTCCGGGTTGGCGAGGTATCCTTCCATCAACTGCGGCCCCTTCACTCGGACCTCGCCGGCCTCGCCCAACGGCAGAACGCGTTCGCCGGTCTCGATGTCGACGATCTCGACCCGGGTCTCGGGCACCGGGTTCCCTACCGACAGCAGCTTGCGAGGGGCGTCCTTGGCGTTGAGGCAGAACGGGGCGCCCTCGGTCATCCCCCAACCCTCGAGCAGCGGACAACCCGTGCGGGCGAGCCACTCGCGGTGCAGGTCCTCCGGGCACGGCGCGCCGCCCGTGGGACAGTACTTCAGCGACGAGAAGTCATGGTCGTCGAAGGCCGGCACGGCCAACAGCCCCATGTAGATCGGAGCAGGCCCCCCCGCGAACACCGTCACCTTGTAACGGTCCAGCGACCGGACCACCTGCTCCGGATCGTACTTGGGCATCATCACCAGCGTGCCCCGGCAGAAGATCGGCACCCAGGTCGCGTAGGTCAGACCCCAGGTGTGGAACATCGGCGCGGCGTTCAGGAACACCTCGCGGCCGTTCTCCATCGGCCAGACCGATATGTGCTGCAGCAGCGACCACATCAATCCGCGGTGCGTGTGGCTGACGCCTTTCGGCACGCCGGTCGAGCCGCCGGTGAACAGCACCAGCGCGGGATCGTCCGCCAGCGGCATGTCTCTCGGCGGGCCGTCCAGGTAGGCCTCGTCCACCCAGCGCCCGATGTCCAACCCCTGCGGCTCGAAGGCGATCACCTCGGAAATGCCCAGGCCGGCCGCCACCTGCCGCGCCTTCTCACCCGCCGTCTGATCCGTGATGACCGCGGCCGCGTCCACGCTGGCCAGGACCGACTCCAGCTCGCGGACCTTGAAGAACGGATTGACCGGCGCCGCCTGCGCCCCCGCCGTCATGACCGCCATCAGCGCGATGTCCATCTCGATGGAGTTGGGCATGACGAGGATGACCGGCCGGCGGCCGATCTCGCGAAGCTGGAGCTCTTCCGCCATGCCGTTGACGGCGCGCCCGAACTCCCTGTATCGGATCGTGCGATCCTCGTATATGACAGCGGTCCGGTCCGGCTCCCGTTGGACGGCATCGCGAAACATGTGAACCAGGCTCGTGTATCGGGGCAGGCGGGGGTCGATCGCCCGTTTGGCGGCGATCGTGGATGGTTGGCTGATCATGGGCGTG
>JAJEEE010000028.1 GCA_022821145.1 Acidobacteriota bacterium | reverse complement strand
GGCGTCGGTTGAACGGGGCGCACCTGCTGCCCCTGGTCCGGGCCGGCGTCGTCTTCGTCGATGGCGTCATCCGGACGGAGGATCGGAAGGAGGCCGCCTGATCACGTCAAGGGCCGATCCACAACATTTGACAATTCCTCGAGGACCTGAGCTTCACGACCGTGCAGGAGTCCAACTTCGACAACTACCTGCTCCGCTTCGACGACCAGATCAACTCCGATCACAACTACTCGATCCGCTACCTCTGGGACCACCAGCCCACCAACAGCAACCCGGCCGGCTCGCGCACGGCGGAGACGGTGACCAACGAGCGGGACGACGACTGGACCCTGGTGGGGACCTACAACTGGATCGTCGGCACGAACGCCGTCAACACCATGCGGGCGTCTTGGACCTACGAGCGCCCCAACTGGGGCTCGCTGGGGTACCACGACACGAACGACCAGACCCTGGAGCTGCCCAACATCACGCTGAGGAGCGGCATCAGCACCCAGGCCGACTGGTTCGCACTGGACCGGAAGATGCAGTCCTACGCGTTCCAGAACGCCTTGAGCTGGTTCGTGCCCACCGACGGCGGCGACCACGACTTCAAGTTCGGCATCCAGTACAACAACGCCCAGCACCGGCGCGTCGACCAGAGCTACATGAACGGGAGCTTCACCCTGGCGAGCGACAACCCGTTCGATGCGAGCGATCCCTTCACGTATCCTGAACGGCTGAGAGTGCGCGTGCCCCGGCCGGACACGCCGTACACCACGGTGCATTCCGGCGGCCTCTTCCTCCAGGACAAGTGGCGCATCGACAATCTGACCCTCAACCTGGGAGTGCGCTACGACATCCACATCGCCCCCATCAATGCGTTCTTCAACCCGTTGTTCGACGACCCGGACGCCTATCCGGTCGACAAGAACAACATCGCGCCGCGCCTCGGCTTCGCCTACGACGCGGGCAACAACTCGGTCATCCGCGGCGGCTTCGGCCGTTTCTACGAGCGGCTGTGGGTCAACCGCTTCGAGCCCTTCGTCCGGAACGGGGTCTACGCCAGCTCGTTCCTGATCGACTTCCCGCTCGACGACATCGATCCGGGCCCGAGCCAGGGGACGTTCCCCACCCACCCGCTCCTCATGAACGGACCCGTCCTCGACCGCAGCCTCGTCAGCCAGTTCGTGCCGCCCGGCCTCAGCCGCAACCTGGGGTCGGTGTGGCTGGACACGCCCGAGCGTCCCGTCGCCCACCAGGACTCGGTGTCGTTCGGCTACGAGCGCGAGCTCAGCCCCCAGGTCTCGTTCGGCATCGACTACGTCAAGCTCTGGGGCCGCGACCTGCCGCTCCGCTACAACCTCACCCCGCGGGTGCGGGCCGGGACGAGCCGGACCGATCCCATCACCCGGGTCGACTTCATGGGGCTCGCCGACCAGTTGGGCATCGCGCCGTTCGCCAGCGACGTCTGGATCATCGAGAACAACGCCAGCTCGGCCTACGACGGCCTCAACTTCCAGATCGAGAAGCGCTACGCCGACAACTGGAGCGCGCGCGTGGCCTACACCATCGGCTACGCCCGGGGCAACAACGACGGCGACCCCAACGACGAGGTGAACGTGGCCCAGGTCATGGAGAACCGCAACCTCGACCTGCTGTGGGGCCCCAGCCAGTACGACCGGCGCCACCTGCTGACGATCAGCGGGCAGACGGAGATACCGGGGACGGGGGGCGTGACCCTCAGCGCCGTCGCCCGGTACATGAGCGGCACGCCGTTCACCATCCACGACAGCAACTTCGATCCGGACATGAACGGCCAGTTGCTCGACCCGCTGCCGGCGGGCGCCTACAGCGGCACCGGGCAGAACGCCATCAGCGTGGACAACGCGGGGGGGCTCAGGGGCGCCTACGGGCCCGACTACTTCCAGCTCGACCTGCGCATCGGCTACCGCTTCCGGGGGGGCGGCGAGCAGACCGTCGACGTCTTCGGCGAGCTCTTCAACGCGACCAACCGCGTGAACTGGGTCAACCCGTCGGGCGACCGGCGGTCGGGCAGCTTCCTCGTGCCGACCCAGCTCCTCGCCGGGGGCTACCCGAGGCAGTTCCAGGCGGGCATTCGGTACGGGTTCTGAAGGGAACGGGTCGCGGGGCGGGTCGCGGGGCGCGTCGCGGACGGACCGCTACCCGCCCCGCGCGGCACGCTACTGCAGCCGTTCGGGGGCCGGAGTCGGGACCCAACGCCGTGGCCGGGAGCTACCGCACCCGTTCCGAGTTGAAGAGTGCGATGGCGAAGAGCATCGGCCGGCCGTAACGCCGTGGCCGGGAGCTACCGCACCCGTTCCGAGAGCTCGGCGACGGCCTCGGCAACCAGCCGAATCTGGTGCCGCATGTCTTCGGCGACCACGTCGAAATGGGTGCGCGTGCGCTGCTCCGATGCGGTGATCGCGTCGGAGACGTGGGCGCGCATGCGCGCCTCCGAGGCCGCGATCTCGCTCGAAACGTGGGCGCGCATGCGCGCCTCCGAGGCCGCGATCTCGCTGGACACGTGATCCAGGGTCGCGAGGGTCGGCAGAATCTGCTCGATCCGATCCATCCGACGTTCGACGTTCTCGATACGCTGTTCCATCTGCCGCTCGGTGCGCATGGCCCCTCCCGCCCTGCGACGGCAGCGGCGGACCGAGGACCG
>JAJEEE010000026.1 GCA_022821145.1 Acidobacteriota bacterium | reverse complement strand
CGTGAAGGTGCACAAGCCGGACGTGGGCGGCACCGCGGGGGTGCAGCAGTCCGAGATGATGGGCCGCGGTCTCGACGCGTCGAACACGACGATCGAGGTCGACGGGATGATGATCAACACGATGATCAGCGACGGCCGGTACCAGGCCTATCTGAACCCGATGCTGGCGGCGGAGACGTCGTACACGACGTCGGGGCAGGGGGCGGAGACCCAGACCGGCGGCCTGCGCATCAACATGATCCCGAACGAGGGCGGCAACCAGTACAGCGGGAACTGGTTCACGGGCTTCACGCCGGGGAACTGGCAGGCCGACAACCTGGGGTCGCTGGCCCAGGCCCAGGGCATCCAGCAGGCGACCGGCGTCGACCTCATCTACGACAACAACGGGGCCGTCGGCGGCCCGGTGTTCCGCGACCGTCTGTGGTTCTTCTCGACGGGCCGCTGGAACGGCGTGAACAACCAGATCACCAACAGCGTGAACCCCGACTACACGCAGGGGCTCGACAACAACACCATCCACAGCGCGAACGTGCGGCTGACGTGGCAGATGACGCAGCAGCACAAGTTCTCGGCGATGTTCGACAAGGTGCGGAAGCGCCGGTTCAGCCAGCACGGCCCCGGCACCGACCTGAACACGGCGTCGTCGTCGTGGACGTCCCCGCACTACGACACGGGGACCGCGAAGTGGACGGGGACGCTGTCGAACCGGATGCTGGCGGAGTTCGGGTGGTCGATCATCTACGAGGACTGGGACCCCGGCTACTACCGGTACCGCCCCGACGGCGAGTTGATCTTCCAGGAGAAGCCCGACGCGTCGGCGCTGGCGACCTGCTTCTCGACCCCGTGCTTCCCCGAGGTGGGCTCGGCCGCGCACATGGCGCAGATGCCGGTGTCGATGGGCGGCGACCCGTGGTACAGCCAGGTCGCGGTCAACGACGGGCGGCTCGGCATGCTGTACGGCGCCCGGAACGACGGCGAGAACAACAACTACACGCACCGCTGGGCCTACCAGAGCGCGCTGTCGTACGTCACCGGCTCGCACAGCTTCAAGTTCGGGATGAACTTCACGAACGGTCACAACCGGCACACGCGGAACAGCAACGGCAACCTGTCGCTCTACTACGACGACGGCGCCAACCCCCGCGGCCGGCTCATCACGGACTCGCCGCTTCCCCTCGGCGTTCCCTGGTTCAACTGCGACCATCCCCAGGCGCTGGCGAACAAGGACGCCGGCACGCCCTGCGGCCTGATCGGCACGCCCGATGCCGTGCGAATCCAGAACTTCCCCTCCTTCGAGTCCTACAAGCTGGACTACAACGGCGGCGTCTATGCGCAGGACTCGTGGACCGTCGACCGACTGACCCTCAACTACGGGATGCGGGTCGACTTCGCGGCGGTCTCGATTCCGGAGGCGCCCAAGGGTCAGGGGCGGTTCGTGCCGGCGCAGCTCCAGCCGGGCCGGGAGCGGAGCACGCTTCCCAGCTTCGGTCCCGACTTCTCGCCGCGGCTGAGCGTGGCCTACGACCTGTTCGGCGACGCGCGCACGGCGTTGAAGTTCGGCTGGAACAAGTACGTGCGTGACGTTGGCGGCAACCTGTCGCGCCGCTATTCGTACGGGGCCTCGGTTTACGAGACCCGCGACTGGTACGACTGCCAGATGAACGCGGCGGGAGACGCCTGCTCGGGGCTGAACCAGTACGGAAGCAACTTCGACGGCGTCGCGCAGAACTGGGAGATCGGGGCGATTCAGTCGGCGACGTTCGGGTCCATCACCGACCCCACCTTCACGCCGAACCTGGACAACTTCGCGCGCGAGTACAATCGCATCTGGACCGCCGGCATCCAGCAGGAGATCATTCCGGGAATCTCGGTGAGCGCGGAGTACCGGCAGCGCTCGTATCACAACACGTGGGAGACCGACAACCCGAACTGGACGTTCGCCGATTACGGGGCGGACGCGATGGGGAACCCGTTGCCCCAATACGCGGGCATCAACCACTTCCAGGTGGCGCGGCCGTACCCCATGGTCGGTACCTTCACCGCGTTCAGCATCGATGAGGCGGTGCGTACCAACACCGTGGGCCGAACCGATCGCAGCAGGGGCCCGGGGTTCACCAATGTGTACCGCGGCTTCGAGCTGAGCCTCCAGGGGCGTCTGCCCGGCGGCGGCACGCTGTTCGGCGGCTGGTCGATGGAGGACACGGGCCGGACGTCGATCTACGGCTACGACACCAACGGCGGCGCGGGCAGCCGGTACGGCGGCGAGGTGAACGCCTGCTCGGACATTCTCGAGCGCGGTGACGATCCGACACAGCTCCGGTTCTGCGACGCCAGCGCGTATCCGCGCCCGTTCCGGAACGAGTTCAAGCTGTCGGGCACGCAGCCGTTCTCGATGCCGGGCATCGGCGACCTGCAGGCGGGCTTCTCGCTGCAGGCGTATCCCGGCGGCCTCGGCGACTGGGGCGGCCTGCAGGAGGGCCTCTACGTCCACCGTACGTCCAGCAACGACACGTACCGGACCTACTCGCCCGAGTTCTACGGGCAGACGCGGGCGAACGGCACTCCGCAGTGCGTTGCGCCGTGCGTCCTCGGGCAGGATATCATCCCGGCCGGCTTGTCGAACATCGAGCGTTCCACGGGCGGAGCCTGGTATCCGATGGTCCCGCTGAGCAGCGTGAAGTTCCTGCCGTACTGGACGCAGCTCGACGTGAACGTCCAGAAGGTGTTCAACATCGGGAGCTGGCGCTACGACGCGCGGTTCTCGTTCTACAACGTCCTGAACAACGGCGTCGTTCTCGAGCACACCGGGTCGCGGAACGCCCGCGGGAGCACCGGGGCCACCTACCAGGCCCTGAGCTCGTGGGAGCGCGGCAACCGGATGCTCGAAGGCCGCGTCATCCAGTTCGCGGTCACCGCCCGCTTCTAGCGCGCGGTCGTTGCCGCCGGCCCCCGGGCCGGCGGCAATCCTGCCTTCGTTCCAGAGCCGGGAGAGAGTCCTTCTCTCCCGGCTCCCACTTTGTACAATTGGTCAGGTGCGCTTCCACCCCGCCCGGGACGGGTCTGCTCTCGCTCGCCGAACGGCGAGGAATCGTGGCGATTCGGAGCGGGAACGAGGCGTCCTCTTTCTCACGCGCAATTTCCCTTCTCACGCGCAAGGAGACCCCGCCTGTAAACGTCTCGCCCGGTATGGGCGTAAGTAGCAACGAGAGCAGCGGGCTTCTATTGGAGAAGGCGTCGCGAGCTGGTTCTCGCAGCGGCGTTTGCGGCAAGACAGTCGTCGGCGAGGTTCCGTACCGTAGTCGGACCCGCTCGGTTGAACCCTTTGACACGGTCCTGCGTCTAAACGAAGTGCAGCCTCACAGGCACTCTCGTGGTCGTCCGTACCGGTATGCGGACCGACGTCATTCGCCCATCAAGGACATGCCCGAGTTGCGCATCGAAGGAAGGAACGCGGTCGAGACGGTGGACTGGCTGAGATCGATTGCGAGGCTGGTCATCGAGGAGCACATCGGCGCCCGCGGAAACGCTTCGGACCCTCCGGCAAGCGCCGTTCCGACGGACGCACCCGGCCGGCTCCGGGCTCGGTGGAAGACGGTCAAACCCTGCGTCGACCGGCTGCCGCGACTACAGCGACAGGTGGTCGAGCTGCGGTTCCGCGAAGGCATGCGCTACGCGGACATCGCAGACTGCCTCGGCATCCCCATCGGCACCGTCCGTTCACGTCTGGCCCGCGCCCGCCTCGTCATCGACGGCCGCGCCCGGGAACGGGAGCACGGGGTGGACGCGAGTGAGGGGAGTCAGGCAGACGCGGCTCCGGCCGGGCTGGCCGGCATGGATTCCGCGGATCCGGAAGACGCGGGTCCGGACGGTCCGGTCGATGCGGACGGCGGCCGCTCGGAGGCGGAGCCCGCCATGTGAACCCCCGGGTTGGCGAGCGAAGCGGCTCGGCTCGACGTCGAGCTCCCTGGCCTGGTTCGCGGCTGGCCGTGCGCGTCCCGCCGCCGCTCGCTCACGCCGTCGACGCGGCCCCGCCACGCCCTGAAAGCCGCCCGCCAATCGTCGCCTTCGGCTCCGCTCGGCGCCCAACTGCGCCCTGGAGGATTCGAGCCGTCTGTCTCCGCGGCAGGCCGGCGACCTTGGCCGGTCTGTACCGTTCTGCGGCGCAAACTCCCAGGACAGCTCCGCCGGTCGTCGCGACGGGAGGCGTGAGCCCGGTGGCGTGAGCCCGGTGGCTGGCGGAGGCGTCACCGGGGCTCGATGTCCGGCAGCGCGCCGCGGGCCTCCGCGTGATCGGGATCGAGCCGCAACGCTTCCCGGAACGCGACCGCGGCGCGGGCGCGGGCGCCGGCGGCCGCGAGGGCGAAGCCGAGATTGGCGTGGGCGTCGGCGTTCTCGGGGTCGACCGCGATGAGGCGCTCGAAGTGGGGAGCGGCCTCGTCCATGCGGCCCTGGTTGGCCAGCGCCGCCCCGAGGTTGTTGAGAGACTCCAGGTGGTTGGGGTTGCGGTCGAGGGCGCGCCGGTACTCGGCGATGGCCTCGCTCGGCCGTCCCGCCTCGTCGAGCACGAGTCCCAGCTCGTAGCGCGTGGGCGCGTCGTCGAGCCCCTCCAGCGCGCGCCGCAGCACGTCCTCGGCCTCCGGGTAGCGTCCGAGAGCGGAGAGGGTGCGGCCGATGTCGGCGAGCACGCCGAAGTCGTCGGGCCGTTCCCGCCGCCGACGCTCCAGCAGCTCCAGTGCCTCCTCGTAGCGCCGGACCCCGCGCAACGTCGTCACGAGCTCCGCGAGCGCCACGTCGTGGTCGGGATCGAACTCCAGGGCCCGGCGAATCAGGTACTCGCGCCAGTCGGCGTTGGCCGCGAGGTCGGCGGTCGCGGCCTGCTGCAGCAGGAACGTCGTGCTCCGCGATTCCCGGACGAGCGTCTCGGACAGGGGGTCGAGGTAGGCGTCGTACCGGGGCAACCGGTCAGCGGTCCGGACCGCCCGCGCGGCGTCGTCGTCGCGCCCCAGCGTCGCGTAGGCG